>CANFKC010000007.1 GCA_947447265.1 Chitinophagaceae bacterium | reverse complement strand
CACTTTCACAACAAAATATTCAACAGCCTTGATGACGTCGAAAATACTCTGAACAATGCACTCGCTCAATATCACATTAGCGCTTCAGATATCAAGCAACTGTCTAAAGGATATGCTTTTTAATAAAATTGATAGCGGTTTATTATTAAATCTTCATGCCGAAATTTGCCGTATAAATGGCATAAGAGGGGATGACAGCAACACTTGCAACAAATTGTAGACAAAGCCGTAATGTTCCAAAACGTATCATGAGGTCGGTCTGCATTGTGCGACGACCATTCAGCACCGTTAGTTGCAATATCCCAATCCTATTACTCACCTTTCTCAAAAACACTACTCACAATAAACCCTTTCATAAATTTTTGCTCGTCCAATATTTCGTAATCGGCCATTGAAAATAATCCGGCCGTATCAGGTAAGCTACGGGCTTTTATCCCGGCCAGCAAACCAAAGAAAAGATACATGCTTCGCAGCAGCATCTTATGCCATAATCTTCTCGTCTGCTGGAAATCAGTAAACAACCAACGGCCCTTATGCGCAAGCGAATGATGCAATAGCCGGAAGGCGCTATCACATTCCCATTGCGTAAAATTATCAAACAGAAAAGGTGTAATGATGACGTCAAAAGAACCGGGCAGCAACTGCACATTACCTATTGCAGCAGCATGGTAAATAATGCTTCCTGGAATATTGCGTCGTTTGGCGTGCCCTATCATTTTCGCCGATGAATCGACATAGGTTATGGAAAGTCCTGAAGAGTTAATTTTATTAATTGCGTCGAGTATCCAGCCACTACCCCCCGCCTACTATCAGTACGCTGTCTCCGGGTTTTATAAAATGTAAAGTACTGGCCTGCGCCTTCAGCTGCGCATCGCCAAACACCAGCCTGGCCAATGCATCATAAAAGAAGGAAACAGTATCATAACCCATGGCAGTTTTTTAGTTGGCAGTCTTCAGTTTGCAGTCAGCAGTCCTCAGTTTTTAAACAAACAAGTACTATCAAACCACATCTCTGGAAGGCATACAATTCACAAGGCTCGACTATCAAACGCTTACGACTCTCTACTTACGACTTACGACTCTCTATTTACGACTTATGACTTACAACTCTCCACTTACGACTTACGACTTACGACTAATTTATAGCCTTCTGCGTTTCATTTCCTTATCCAGCAATAGTAATTCTCGGCTGGTTTGGCCGGCTACAGAAGTGTTCTCTTGTGCCCTGCGCATCAGGTACGGAATAACGTCATAAACAGGTCCATAAGGCAAATATTTCGCAACATGGTAACCACTGTTGGCCAGGTTGAACGACATGTTATCGCTCATGCCATAAAGTTGCGAAAAATACACCCTTTCGGTAGTTGCAGGTATGTTGTGCCCCTCCATGTATTTTGCAGCAAGCAGGCAGCTGTTTTCGTTGTGTGTACCTATGAAAACCGCATTATGTTCCAGATTTTCAAGGCAGAAAAGCACCGCCTCATTATAATCTTTGTCGGTTGCTTCCTTTGTAGGTTGTATAGGAGATGGGTAACCCATTTCCGCAGCACGTTTACGCTCTTTTTCCATGTAAGCGCCGCGCACCAGCTTTGAACCATGCAGGTAGCCTTTTGCCTTCGCGATGCCAATAGATTCTTTCAGGAAAACCAGCCTGTCGTGGCGGTATAGCTGGAAGGTATTAAAAACAATAACTTTCTTTTTGTTGTAGGCTTCCATCATGGCATCTGTGAAGTCGTCCACCGGCTTTTGTATCCAGCTTTCTTCTGCATCAACCAACACCATAATATTATTTTCAGCTGCGGCTTTGCAAACCTGGTCAAGCCTGTTATAGATGCGCTTGAACTCGGCCTGCTCTTCGCTGCTTAATGTTTCATTTGCATGCGACTTCGCCAAAAGATCGAACCGGCCAAAACCGGTAACCTTCAAGCTTATGAAAGGAATATTCTTGTTTTTAGAAGCGTACTTTATCGCCTTGATAAATTCAGGCACCGCTTTATCATATTCTGCTTCGCTCTCCTTGCCTTCTACACCGTAGTCGAGAATAGTGCCAACACCATACTTGCCTATCACCTCAGCTGTTTCTGCTGCCTCATCCATCGTTTCACCACCACAAAACTGATGGAAAAGCGTCCGCTTTATCAAGCCCTTTACTGGCAGTTTCCACGAAATCGCAAAATCTGTCAGTTTTAAGCCAATACTGGTAAGCGTTGGGGAGGCCATGGAAGAAAAAAGGAAACGGGCCTGTTTCAGGTCTTTGTCGCTGCGATATTTAAAAGCGATCTCGGTATTCTCAAATTCAGGAAGCATACTTACAAAATAGGTCACAAATGTACACAGTATCCGGTAGATAGCATACAAAAATTGCTATAAATCAACGCCGAAACTACCTTGGTAAGCAGCAAACAGTAAAACACATAGCCACCAACCCCGATTTACCATCCAAAAGGCAAATCGTAGACTAAAAAACGGAACAAAATCCCAGGCGATTAGTAATTCAAATCTCCCGCGGAATAACGTAAAGCCATTAAAACAACCCGGACGACTGCCAATTGCCAACTAATAAACTGCCAACTGCCTAGTGGATTCCTCTTGCGTTTAGCGCCTGCTGGTAGGCATGCGCATTCTTAAGGTGCTCAGCATCGGTGGCTGCAAAAACAGATGCCCCGCTTAGGTCTGCCTTGGCGCAGAAATAAATGTAATTCGTTTTTGGCGCTTGCAGCACCGCGTCAACCGAACTTGCAGAAGGAGTGCAAATTGGCCCTGGTGGCAGCCCCGTGTTTTGGTAGGTATTATATGGCGATTGCGTTTTCAGCATGGCGCCTGTAATTCTCCTTATGGTAAAATCACCGATGGCGTACTTCACGGTCGGGTCGGCCTGTAATTTCATGCCTTTTTCCAGGCGATTAAGGTAAACACTGGCTATGTTGGGCTTATCGTCCAGCTTGTTGGTTTCCTCATCAATTATAGAAGCTATAATGGTTGCCTGGGTGGGGGTGAGGCCATGGTCTTTAGCTTGCCGTTTGCGGGTTTCCGACCAGAAGCGGCTGTAATTTTTAAATATTTTCCGAAAAGCCTTATCCGCGCTGGTGCTCCAGTAAAATTCATACGTATCAGGTATTACGCCGCACAATACAGTGGAGGTATCTAACCCGAACTCTTCCATGTAGTCAGGCTGCGAAAGCATATCGTGCAGACGGTCTGCATCCACTTCCAGGTTGTTACTCAGCAACTCTATGAAATCATTTTTGGTGCGCAGTTTATTGATAACAATTTTCACCGGCACCTGGTTGCCGTTACGCAACTTCCTCACCAACTCAAAACTGCTGATCCCACGCGAAATAAGATATTTGCCTGGTCGTATGTGTTGCGCCAGCTTCCATTGTCTGGCAATAATATCAAAGCTGCCTGCATTATTAATATAGTTACTATCGCGTAGCTCCGTCAGTAATTGGTCGTAGGTCTCGCCGGTACGCACGTACAAAAACCTTTCCTTCCTGCTGTTAGGGCCAAAAAAATAATAAATACTACCTAATACAGCAGCAATTATAACCAATAGAATTAGGAGTGGGGCACGCGATTTTGTCTTCTTAGCTTTGCCTCTAGCTTTTGCCATGTAGCAAAGTTAATAGTTAGCACATAACTTTCACCGGCGAACATATTATTTTTACCGCAATAAAAAAAAAGCCCCAAATAACTAAAACGGGTAACCGATACCGATATTCAGCACCATATTGTTTTTTCGCCAGGTAGGGTCGCCAAACTGTATTTGGTTAATAACCCAACGGTCGTTTTCCGGCAGCCATGGCTTACGGATAGGGATCCCGAGATCAAGCCGCAATACCAGTATCTTAAAATCAAATCGTAAACCAACACCGGCATCAACTGCTATTTCCTTATAGAAACCTGTAGAGAATTTTCCGCCCGGAAAACTGGTGCTGCTGTTGTAGGTCCAGATATTACCTGCATCACAGAAAACAGCCGCGTTTAAGAAACTGTAAATATGATGACGTAACTCAACATTTCCCTCCAGCTTTATATCACCCAATGTCTGGAAGTAATTCCCCTGCTTCGATTCACCATAGGCCGTAAATGTGCCCGGCCCGACAAGGCGGGAAGGGAAACCACGCAGATCACTATTACCACCTGCCCAAAACTGCTTAATGTTTGGTAGTTGTTTTGAATTGCCGTTAGGTATACCAACGCCTGCCAGCAATCGCGAAGCAAGGTTTAAAGAATTAGACACCTTGAAATAATAACGAAAATCGGGTTGCACTTTCAGATATTGAGCATATGGTGACCCGAACAATAAATCGGGATTTTTCTCATAATCTGCTTTCTGCACGATTCCTAAAATATTACCGGAAAGGTCTATCAATCCATCAAAATAAAATGAGTGTTTCCTCGAAGGACCAGCCTGGGAATTATAAGTAAACTCGTAAGTAGGGCCCAATATAATAACATTAAAAACAAGTGCACTGTAATAGGCATTCAGCTTGCTGATATCGCCCAACGTATCGGTTTTTACGTAGGTAAAATTGAAAGGATACAACTGGTGTGTTTTGTGCACGCCCTCTTTCCAGTTGTAGCCATATGCCGCTGTGTAAGAGTTAATGCGTAAAAGAATTGACTGCGATTCGTAATTATATTTCAACTTAAACAAGGTATGCGGCAACGTATTATCCGATGTCTGTATTTTAATGAAGGGCACCACAAAACGTGGAATGGATAGATCGGTCTCCGTGCCTACATTGTATATATTCGATTGCCTGGTTATGCCGCTGTACTGCATTTCAAAGCCGCCATGCAATTTTACATTCAGCTCTTCCGCACCTTTGAAAGTGTTACGGCTCTTCCAACTCACGCTAGCCTGTGACCCCGCTTTGTTATCGTTCTGCGTCAAAGCACCTATCTGAAAACGCAATGACTTTTTAGGATAACTCGTCAGGTAGTAAAATACATCCAGCAGTGAATCGCTAACCGGTTCCAGTCTGTTCTTAACAAACTTAAAAGTGCCCAGGTTTATAAGTCTGCTAACCGATGAATTCTGGTCCGTCCGGTTATAAATCTCGCCTTTTTCAAACAGCAACGCATCACTGAAAATAGCAGGCTTGTATTTCTTTTTGGGGTCAATGATATGGTAGCTATCGAATAGTATTGCCTGATCTTTGCTGGTATCGGCATCCCTACCGTTAAGTTTAAAATTGGCGTAAATAAAAACATCATTTATCCGGTATCGGCTAAATGCGTCGGGTGGTATTTCCCTGTGTTTTAGCTTTACATACAGGTTCAACTTTTTATCACCAATTGTGCTGTCGACAATTATCAGCAGATAATCAGGCTTAAAGAAAAAGTAGCCTTTCTCTTTAAGGTCGCGGTCAATGCGCAGGCGCTCGGCCTTTATCAATTCAAGGTTGTAAGGCGCGCCAGCGGTCAGTAATGTATTTTTATCGAAGGCGCTGTCTATGTCTCCATTGATGCGGGAAGAGTCTTTTACAAAAAACGTCTTGTTGATGAAATACTGCGGGCCTGTTTTTATCTCGAACACAGCAACTGTTCGCCTTTTAGAACTATCAGTTTTAAATGAGCCACTGCCTTTACCAAAAAAGAAACCTTTATTCTGAAGGTAGTTATCCATTAGCTCCTGGTTCGTATTCAGCTTCACGGAACTGGCAAGTACAGGTGCTTCTCCAACTTTATTTCTTATCCACTGCCGCAGGCCTTTTTTCTTTATTGAATCACCCGCCGCAGTATACAGCCTTAACTTTATCCGCATTCCGAAAAAGGATGTATTCGGCTTTGGCCTTACCAGCGCATTCAGATCATGTATCAATATCTTGCGCTCCTTTTTACTGGCCTCATGATCAATAATATGCACCCTGGTACCCGTGAACAATGTCTCACCTTTTGCAAGGTGTTTAGTATTGCTGCACGAAATAAACACGCATGTTATAACCAGGAGAAAAAAAACTTTCATATACGAGGAGATCGGGAATTTTTTAATTTTTTGTATCAGTATTTTTATTGTCTTTCTTCTTCATTACATTCGTGAATTTGTTATAATCGAGGCTCACAATAAAATTAAGCCCTGTCTCCGTTACATACCCCTGTAGTACACCTTCGTTATAATTTTTCCTGTATGCCTGCAACGTGTACTTTCCATCTGAACTCAGCAGGTAGTCGGCCGAAAGATCGCTCGGTATATAGTTGCTCTGGTTAGTGTTATCACTTTGCGGGCCCTCCAATTCAAAATCATTCCCTACCGTTAACTTCAGCCTGTCATTCAGTAAGCGCTTTGATGCGGCAAGGTTAAGGTCAGTTCTTTGCCTAAGGTCTCCGGTAGTATAGTCTTCCGTCGTCGCAAGATCTACTGAAAGATCCACTCCCTTTATATACCTACCTGCCGCCTGGTTCAGCTGCTCTCCAATAAACCTGCTCACACTCTGCAATGCAGTTGTGCCTATACTGGTTGAGGCGCCATTGCTGAATGGGTCATCAGCGACAAAACGGTTAAGTATCAATACCGCAAAAACCTGTTTGTTTAGCTGGGACGTATCACCATGTAATTGGTTCAGTTTGCCGCGCACCAACTCTATCTGGTCTGCCGATAGTGGATAAACTTTATTTTCCGGGAGTATCACATCAAACGTAAGTGCAGGTTGCAATATCGGACCTCTCATATTCAGCTCAACATTAAACGGCAGGCGCTGCTTAAAATAATTAAGCTGAACAGGATCCTGTATTTCTTTTTGCACAAGGTCATATGGTGGTATGTTTGTCGCGTATACTGCCGTCACATCAAGGTTAGTATTCTTAATCGGGTCACCGGAAAAAGTGATCGTGCTACCATCCTTTATCAGGAACTTGCGTTTAATGAAATTATAATTAAGCTGGTAAGCGCCTTCGTGTAATTCGTAGTTACCCGTTAACCCAATTGTGCCATCAGGCAGAAAATACGTATTCAGGGCAGCTACCCCTCTTACCTTAATAAAATCACCGCTTGACTGGTCAAGCACTATGCTCAGCTGCGCCTGTTTATCAATAGTAATATTCACATTTACATTGGAACCACTGCCGTGTACAATACGGCGCCTGGTGCTATCGGCTTTCCGCGGTGCAAGCAGTGTTTTGGCTGATGTATCGTGCATATTTCTGAATACTACTATACCCTTCCTGCTCTGTAGTTCCGGGTATGATTCCGGCGTCACTACAGTCATATCAGTGCCATTCAGTATGCTTATGTTACCATCAACAACCGGCATATAGGTAGTACCCTTTACATGCAGGTCTGTGTTAAGGTACAGATCACCATAAAATATCTTATTGTGTTGCGGACCAGAATGGGCTGCACGCCACTTTTTTGCGGTAACCGTAAAATCAAATTCCGGGTTTACCAGGTCTTGTATGTTTACTTTACCATTTATAACGGCTTTACTTCCTGCACTGTCCTGAATTGAAAAATTATTAAACACTACACCATAGTCAGCGAAGCTTATCGTTTCGTGAGGGAAGGTAAATACACTGTTCACCTGGCTTATTGTCGTTGTTAATTTATCTGTAGTCAAGGCCCCTGTAATCTTAGGTGCTTCTATGCTTCCTTCCAGTTTCAGGTCGCCTTTTAGTGTACCCGTTGTATTTTTAAACTGGTACCCTGACATGCTTTCGAAACTATGCGGATTTAACGATGTAAGTTTGAGGTCAAGATCGAACTGGTTGTAGTTAACCGGCTTTAGAAAATAGGTTCCCTTCACTTCCACATCATTACCATGTCCCTTTAGCGTAACCTTTGCATCCATTGCATCGGCCGTAACACTTGCGGCATTCACTTGCAGGTTACCGAGGGTATCGCCCATAACTTCCAGATCTTTTACTGTAAGGTCCGCAGTCATTTTATTAACACCGCCTGCATTAGCGTAAGTAGCGTTACCATTTACTATGCCATCCGCAAGCGATGTGTCAGACTTACCTATTGCATGCGTAACGTTGCCAATCGCAAAGTTATTGAATTCTGCTTTTACAGTAGCGCCCGGCCTTTGTTCCGTGCTGTTTATTTTTATAGATTGCCCCTGGTTACTGATCTCAAAGTTGTTGACGAAATATCCGCTGTCGCTAAATGTTATACTGTTAGGTTGTGCAACTGCCCATGTATTATAGTCAAGCTTTAAACCGGGAGATAACTGAATTATTCTTGCATTGCCCAGCTGCCGCATATTAGCGGCTAAAGAAAAACGTTCCTTTTTATCCGCATCAGAAAGGCTAATATTCGTTGTGATCAGGTCATGATCAACATTACCATGTATATCAGCATACCACAGGTCGAAATTATTATAGCTTAACCTGTTTGCCGTTACCGCATAGGTAAGCGCGCTGTCCGTGCCTCTCACTTGAATGACTGCGCCCTTTATAGTGCTGCTATCATAAACAACTTCCGGAACAAGCACATTCAGCGCAAGGTCACGTTCTGTAATATTGGCATCAATATGTATAGAATCAAAAGACCGCAACTTGGGTAAAAAACCATGCAACATAGGCTTGTCGGTTATTGTAGCCAGCAAACTAAGGTTGTAATTAGCGTCAAGCTGAGTGGTGTCAGTCTTTGCAGCGATAATATTTTTTGCACTGTCAGTAAGCAAAACACCATAGTGCCTGCTGATGTGATCTTGTATAAGGAGTGGTATTTTTGATAACGGCATTTTACCCATTAACCGCGCCTGCATTACATCGAGGTAGGCATAAATATTCTGCCCGGTATCGGCAGAAGGGTTGGAAGTGATGATAAGACTATCAGGTGTATATCGTTGACCGTTGATGGAAATAACAGCTTCCTTCCAACTAAACACCCCCCTCGGATAATCAGGATTCAGCTCCGGAAAATCGGCATGTATTAACCCATGTATCCTGAATGGACCATGATATAAATTCAGCTGCTGAAAGTCCACGCTATCTATGCGGGCATCCATTTTCGCAGCGACATATTTTCCCGTAAAGTCAGCATGACCGGTCATGTCCAGACTCAGGCTAGGGTCATTACTGTTTACAGCAATATCTCCCTGCTGGTTGTAAACCTTACCATCAAACCTCACACCGCTATAAGGGTAGTTATAAAATGCTGCAGATTGTATATTTCCCTTAAACTCACTAGCCATCTTCTTAGGGTCAAAACTTGTGCCCTTCGCGGTAATGTTCGCTGTAAATTTCCCAATCAAAGAATCTTGCTTCAGTATCCTGCCTACATTCAGGTCGCGCGCAACTATAGCCAGGTCGTATTTCTCCCTTCCACTTCCCGGCGAAAGCAATAAGAAACCTTTTATAGCTGCATCGCCATCAGTAGTAACAATTGTTACATCCGGCCTGTAGTCAAGAATAGTGCCCGCTATTTTGCCCTTAACAGTAAAACGATCCGGCACCCTTACTGATGCTAATTACTTTGAAGGTACGAACAATGCCAGCATCTTAGCCGACGATTGCAAAGTACCGATATTCAGGTCATAATTAATTTTCTTTGGGTCAGGCAAGCCATTGAATTTCCCACTCAGCATTACCAGTGTATTATCAAAGCCCGCTAAATTTAATTTAGCAATATTCAGCCCATCTAGTCGGCCACTGATAGCAGCGTCTATCTTTAAATTATCGTTTTTATAGGCCCTTATAAAATCCTGCTCAATAAGAAAAGGTGCAAACTGCAGGAGATCAGGTATTGCAAGCGTACTGTTTTTAAAATTCAATTTTATCTGCATTGCTCCGGGGTGCAGCTTAAGGTCGTTTAATGATGCATAACGTACTTCAGCATAATCATGCAATGTTGTACGTGGGGTCTGCAACAGCAGGCTCTTCAAAACCACACCCTTCATATCATAGAAGAAATCTGTTTTCAATTCTTCGACCACTAGTCCATTATGCTCTTTAACCGCAAGGTGCATAATATTGCCCATTATGGTATCGCCTGTATAGCGTACGTTCTTTGCATCCAGATTCAAGTCTTTTGCATGCAGGTGAGCATAGTCCAGCCCCGCTTTGGTAGGCGCACTGTTTTCATTATCCATGCTGAAATTTAAATTACCGAGATGCATGCCCGTAGTTGTAACGGTCCAGCCCATGGTACTGTCTATTTTTACGATGCTGTCTATTATTGCCGGTGGTTTGGTGAATTTGCCAATAGTCAGGTCAACATTGGTATTATCCAGGTTAAACTGGGTTACCGCTACGGTACCCGAACCCAGATCAAACATTTTAACACCGGTTTCCAAAGTGCCGAGACCGAGATTGAACAACAGTTTATTCAGGTTATCATTATAGTGCACCGCAATAGTTTGCAGGCTTACTTTATCCGCAATTAACCGGAGGCTTGGTTTTGATGATGAGGTATCGTGCGACACTGGCAGGTAAGAAGAATCTTTCTGGTAAGTTGTTTGCACCCCGGTAAGCGTAATGCTTTTTACGTGAAAAAGCATACTGTCAAGGTCAAGCGTTTTCATCCGCAGATCAAGGTGTTCTAAACCAACAGCCAGGTGGTTACCACCTGCTGCATCAGCAAATGTGAAACGAATTTGATTAAGCTTAACCTGCTCCACAGCTATAGTAAATGGAGAAGATGATTTGCTTGCTTTTTTTGTTGTTGTATCCGGCGCGCCGGCAAATGCGTGTATGATGTAGGAAAAATTAAAGTCGGTATCATGCATCTTCCTGCTGATATTCCCGGTGGCGTTCTCCAGCAATATCTCCTGCACATTTACATGCTTGTGCAGCAATGCCAGCATGTCGAGGTCTATCTGCAATTTACCAACACTTAAAAGCGTATCCCGGGCCTGGTCTCTGAACAGCACATTCTCCAGCCGTATGTACTTTGGCAGGCCATAACCCAGGTGACCGATTGTAACTTCTGTATGGAGCTTATTTCTTAGAAATGCCTCAGCCTTACCTCTCACAAAATTCATACCGGGCGCTGTATTGAGCCATACAATGGCCGATGCAATGATGAGCACCAGGCAGCAGAAAATTATGAGCACTATTTTAAAAAATTTCTTCATTTTTTAGTTTTGGGCGGGCCGATTCTTAAAACTCATTGATAGCATGCGCAAGGGCAATACATTATAAAGTTCGTCAGCATGTAAAGATATTGCCACACGCGGGGCTTCTTTTATACAATTGTGCCTAAGGTTTATATAATTCAAGGATTTAGCTCTACATATAAGCGTCAAAAAAATGCAAAATGCCTTATTTATAGGAGTTGCATCCGGCTAAAACGAATTTGTAATCTACCCACTTTGTTTATCTTTGCTACATGCACATCGGATTGTATTTCGGCAGTTTCAACCCCATCCATACCGGCCATTTAATTGTTGCCAATCACGTTATTCAGCACACCGATGTTGATAAGATATGGTTTATTGTATCGCCACATAATCCGCTGAAAGACTCGCATTCTTTATTGAACGAATACGACCGACTGCACCTGGTTAATCTTGCCATTGAAGACAATCCGAAATTCCGCGCCAGTAATGTAGAATTTAACCTGCCCAAGCCTTCTTACACTATTGATACGCTCGCCTACCTTACCGAAAAATTTCCGCTGGAGCGTTTTTCTATAATAATGGGTGCAGATAGTTTCCAGAACATACACCGCTGGAAGAATTTCGAGCAGCTGGTTGCCGATTATTCCTTCATAGTATATAACAGGCCGGGCTTTGAAATTGAAGATACCTATGGCGCGAAAATAATTAAGCTGGAGGCTCCCCTGCTGCAGATTTCCTCAACCTACATCCGCAGGCAGATAAAAGACAAAAAGTCGATCAAGTACATCGTTCCAGCCACGGTAGAAGAATACATACTGGCTAACAATTACTACGCAAAATAGGATACCCTGCCGCCAAAGAATGTCGAATACTGTATTTTGCTGAAGGTATCTGTATAGAACAATAAAATGGACTTACGTTATAGGTCACCTGCTAGGGTCGGATGGCTAAGGTCCAGTTTAAATAGCACTTGGAATTATCAAACAAACGCAAAAAAACCCACAATTTTCATTTTACCAACTACTTGCTCAAAGGGGATAACACCATCGCCACTTGCAAGTATTTATTTACCTTAGCGGCAAAATTATTGTAATGAAGCACGCATACATATTTCCGGGACAAGGCTCCCAGTTTGTGGGGATGGGTAAAAACCTATATGAACAAAGCTCAATTGCCAAAGAATATTTTGAACAGGCTAATGAAATATTAGGTTTCAGAATCACCGATATTATGTTCTCAGGTACTGCTGAAGAGCTCGTTCAGACTAAAGTAACCCAGCCAGCCATTTTCCTCCATTCCGTTATACAATTTGAAATTACTCCCGATCTTAAACCAGATATGGTTGCAGGCCATTCTCTCGGCGAATTTTCAGCGCTGGTTGCAAATAAAGTGCTATCGTTTGAAGACGGACTAAGGCTGGTAGCCAAGCGTGCCGATGCAATGCAGAAAGCATGCGAAATAAACCCATCTACCATGGCGGCAATATTGGGTCTGGATGATGCGAAGACAGAAGAAATTTGTAAGGAAATTACCGCTGAAGGCGAAGTAGTTGTTGCCGCTAATTTTAACTGCCCCGGCCAGTTGGTAATCAGCGGAAGCAATGAAGGTATCCGCATAGCCTGCGAAAGGCTGAAAGCCGCAGGCGCTAAACGTGCATTGCCACTTCCTGTTGGCGGTGCGTTCCACTCCCCATTAATGGAGCCTGCTAGGACAGAACTGGAAGCAGCTATAGCCGCTACTACTTTTAATACCCCAATTTGCCCGGTATATCAGAATGTTGATGCAATGCCTTACACTGATGCGGCAACTATAAAACAAAACCTCATTAACCAATTAACATCTCCCGTGCGCTGGACGCAAACCGTGCAGAAAATGGTTGAAGATGGCGCCACCCATTTCACAGAATCAGGGCCAGGCAAGGTTTTACAGGGCCTCGTAAATAAAATTGCAAAAGACGCAGTTACTGACGCATTGAGCTAGCAGTCAAAATAACATTGAAAGTACAGAAGGCATCCTGCAAGGGATGCCTTCTGTATGTAATGGAATACAACAGCTATAGCTTACCCATTTTAAGGTTGATTGATGATATAAGCAATCTCATTCGTCAAAAGGGATAAATAATACCATTTAGACATTTAAATAACACTTTGCGCTAATTACACAGTCTCCTCCTTTTGAAGGAGGAGTACCCGAATGAGCGCGGCTACTTCAGCTGCGTTCATTCGGGGGAGGTGGTTAATTTTACAAGCCATTTAGTGCAGATTTAATGTCTAAATGGTATAATTTAGCTCTGTTCGTTCTTTGCATTAACCTGTATTCGTGTTTCCATGCATAAGTGAAATAAGTTTTTGAAGACGGGAGATAATTCACTAAAACAAAAAATGGGCACCCTTTGCGAGGATGCCCATTTCTATATCAGAATAATTGTACTTATGCTTTCTTAGCAGTAGCTTTCTTCGCAGTTTTTTCTTCTGCGCTTACTTCAGGCTTAATTTCGCCATCCAGTTCCAGCATTTTTTCCAATTGCTTTACTTTCTTTTTCAGGTCGTAAATGGTTTTGTAAACCTCATCCATTTCGCTCCTTGTAGCCACCGGAATGTCTTTCAACATTTTTTCTGACTGCAATTCAACGTCCTTGGTAATCCTCAATTTCATAGCCGCAACTTCAGCCATCAATTCGCTGTAAGCACTGCTTTCAAACAATGATATATAAACCTTGTCGCTGATATTCAGCCACTCCTGGTACAGACCTAACATGCTGCTCACTTCAGTACCGTTTTCAATCTTCGCGGCAATGTTTTCAGCAAGCTTGTCCATAACCTTGGTACCCTGGTTGTAAACCATGTACTGCAATTCTGCATTTTTAATGTTGTACTGGGTAACACGCTTAGAGATTTCGCTCCATTCCTGTATTGCTTTTGTCTGGTCGTTAGGAGTAACCATTTTAGCGAAAGGACCTGCCGCTTCAGTCATCATGTTGTTCCAGTTGTTGTAAGCATCATTCATGCCTGCAAACGCCTGTGCCTGGCCGCCCAGATTGGTCATCATACCACGCATCTGGTTGTAACCGCCCATAGCGCCCTGTGTCATATGCTTCAGGCTATCAGTGATAGTGTTCTGCATATCGTGCATTTGTTTGCGGCTGTTTTCTGGTAAAAAACCGAAGAACTTGTCCATGAAATCTTTGTACAGTTCAGGGTTCATCATCTGCTTGTAAGCATCCATGTTGAAACTCTTGTCCTGTATAGATTTGAACATTGGCATCCACATTTCAGCGAACTTAGCGAAACCTTCGCCAGTTGACATCATGCCTTTGAAAGCATCCTGTGCAGTACCGTTCTGGAAATTCTTCTGGAAATCACCCATTGTTTTGCCCAGCATGTTGGTATATTCAGTGAACATAGCCGTCATGTTGTCGGTTGATTTCTTCAACATATCATTGCTGAAAGGGTTAGCCTGCTGCATCTGGCTCATCCAGTTATTATTGCTCATGTTGTTCATCCAGCTGCTGAACGGATTGTTCGTAGTAGTGAATGGGTTAGACATGTTTGCAAATGGATTTGACATATTTGCGAATGGGTTTGAAGCATTCGTAAAGCTGTTCTGCCATGTAGCGAACGGGTTATTAGTAGTTGAACCATTAGTGAAGTTCTTTGCAGAATCCTGGCCCATTTCAAATATCTGTTTTGCAAAAGCTGACTGAGTATTCATCCAGTTCTGGTAAAATTCAGTCATTTTTGAAGAGCTATCCTTTACAGTTTCTGTAGTTGTTTCAGCCTGTGCTGTTGTCTTATTGAATAAGTTCTTCTGGGTTTCAAGCCAGTTCTTATACCAATCACTACCTTTCTCAATGGTTTCATTGATCAGGTTATTACCGTTTGTCAGTTTCTTAGTGCTTTCTACTACATTCTCAACAACCTTTTTCTGAGTGTCGAGTAGTGTGTCTACTAAGTTTTTGCTGTCTTGGAAAGCCATGGTTTTTATTATTTAATTTAAAAAAATATTTTCGAATTGTTGTTGTAATTGAATCATTGCCTATCTTAGCTGCACAATACAAATTCCCCGTATTGTTTACCCTCCGTTTTCCTTAGGCGGTGCAAAGGTATGTATCTTTTCCTAATCAAATGTAAAAATCTGTGTTAAAACAAGCTTTAACTATTAAGTTATAGTTACGAACCAGTGCTTTTACACCTAACGCGATATTTATTCAATAATTATTTGGGACACCTGCGCGACTGTGCAGACATTGGCAATCCCTTCGGTATGGACTATCGCGTACCTACATCTATCATCATACTAAATTTGTAATGCGCCTTAGGCGCTACCGCTCTGTAGAACCACCATCTTCTTTGGATTATGCGCCGTAGGTGCTACCCAATACAGGCAAAAATAGGGTATCCCGCTATGCGGGAATAGCCCATTGGGTGGTGATTTAGCTACAAAGCGGTAGCGCCTAAGGCGCATATCATGTAACGCATGTTAATGGCAAAAATCTTGGCACACGGTAGCCCAATGGGAAAAGGGCCGGGGGTATGAGGCCAATGATCTCAAAAATTACCGGCATCGCTATTCAAATTACCTAAAATCTGTTACTTTAGGCCCAAATTGATACATATGCTACAGATAGGAGATGAATTCCGCCACAAGTACAGCTACACGCAAGATGATGTTGACACTTACGCTCGCATTAGCGGCGACACCAACCCACTACACATTGATGCAGAGGCAGGTAAAGCAAGCATGTTTGGCCGCAATATTATGCACGGCTTCCTGGGTGCGAGTGTTTTTACCAAAATTTTCGGCTCACTCTGGTATTTCGATGGTCACATTTACATGAGCCAGAACCTTAAATGGCTAAAACCAATGTTCGTAAATACCGAATACGAAGCGGTGGTAAAAGTGAAAGAGATTTTTAAAGAAAAGAACCGCATACTCTATGAGTGCGCTGTATACGATGCTGCTACAGGCGAACAAACCATTGCCGGCGAAGCTTTATTGCTGAACAAGAAACAATACGTTTGGGAATAACCCTTTCGTTTGAATAATAAATACAAACAAATAGTGTCCTGCGAAAAAATCAACGGTTCTTTTTTAGTCAATCCGGTTGAAAAAACCAACGAAATTCGCCGCGATAGCGGACATTAGAGTCCTGCTTTTCGCAGTCCCGCTTTTTCTGCGGGATTCAACAGTACACGCCGCAGGGCTTCTTTTAGCCGCGGAGCGATAGCTAAAAGTGGCGCTTTTCTTTGTTACTTTCTTTTTCGCCACGAAAAAAGAACGGCGCAAGCCCTCATTGAGGCCCCTGAAAAATAGACGATAGCGAAATAAAGTAATGGAGACGCGATTACAACAACCGGTATATTGTTACAAAGAGAAAATGCCTGCACCTAAAAACTGCAGGCATTTTCGTACCACTACTTTAATATTGTTATCCTGAATTTCCCCACTTTTCCCTGGGCAGCGGAGGCTGTACAAAAATAGACGCCGGTTGGCACACCGGCGGTATTCCAGGTGCAATTACCCCGATTATTTCCATTGGTGAACTGCGCCACAGTCTTGCCGATAATATCCACAATTTTTATGGTAACAATCTTGCCCGGCGGTGCTGTGTACACAATATTAGCAAGGTCTTTTACCGGATTAGGATATACAACAACGCCTACATCATCACCATCGCCCCAAAGCTCGCGCAGATTCACATTGCTATTAGGTTCACAATCGTTTTGTTTATCGTTCCATGCGTGGTAGATAGCGTTCTCCTGGTTAAAGCCATAGCCGTTCATTGCGCTGTAATACGTCCAGTGACGCGTAAATATCTTTCGGGCCGGCATTACAAAATGGCAATTCTTATCCAGCTCATTTACCCGGGCTGCCGCATAACACAACCATTTGTTGCGGTACTCTTCCGTCTGCAAGGCAAACCAGCTGATCTCATCGAAACCATAGACAGTATAGCAGGTTGCAGCTACCAGGCAATTACAGTTACTGGTAAGCGTATTATCCAGCCACACCTGGTAGGGCATAGTTTCAGCATACCAACCCAAAGGAGATAAGCCGCCCAGTATTTTCCCATAGGGGCTGCAATCCGTATGCGCTATTTGACCTGGACCACCAAATTCGGATTCATGGTAATTCCACATAGAGGTCCAGGTACTGTCGTTACCTGAATAGTAGCCCGATACCCTTGTCGGTACTATGCAATAGTCATAAAGCAGCGTATCGGTGTTTTTGAGGCGCACGCCATACGAATCTGCATTTAAGAGTACCAATCCCCTGTTATGATTGGCCGCGTAGTCGCGTATTTTACAAAGCAGCCCCCATGTAGCTACATGGCCGGCATCGTTATGGTCTTCATCTTCAATAATACCCATATGCAGGGTCTCTATACCGCAGTCAATATACCTTGTTGCGAGATAGTAAAAATACATTTGGGTTTCTAACCTGCTGATGTCAGGCGTAGCGCGTCCGGTCGTTTTATCGTTCACATACTTAATGCTGTCAAAAATAAACCGCCGTTTCTGCACATGGTAGGTATTCACCACCTCGTCACTCATCCAAACGCTATCCACGTCATGCGTCACCTTTTCCCATATTGCTGCGCCAACCAGCGGCGGCTCCTGGCCAAGCTTTGCATAAGCTGCACCAATATCCTGCACCGTATTCCGCACACTATCAAAATAGCCCTTGTTAATGGGCAGCTCACTCGCGTACCCCAAGCCGTAGCAGTTATGCATGCAACGCGCATTACTTTTTGCGGCTAAATTTATAAGGTCGTAATACTCTCTTTTACCTCGGTTCAGCTGGTCAAAATCGGTGACCATAGAGCGGGATAGATACACCTCCAACTCCTGCCTCGACATTTTCCCATAAAAATGATTTACCTGCGCACAGACTGTATCGTAGCCGCACGACAACCAAAAGGTGAAAGCAATAAGGGTGATAAAAGATATCGTATTTTTCATTTGCCGCATACATAACGCACAAATAAAAGAATTAGTATATTTTGATAATAGAATGATGTATACCGCTTACCTGCGTTGCGATGACATAACAATAACAGTAGTCACAGCGATGAGAGCAAAGACTCATCCATTAAAATTATACGAAGGTTTCAACTTCGTTGCAATGCGCTTTCCCAAACTAATAAAAGGCAACTCTACCGCATAATGCAGTATAGTTGCCAGCCCGAACGTTATTGCCGTATAAACAACAAACAACGCCAGCAATGCAATTGACCTATGCCCGAAAAACCTGTTGGCCTGTTCCCAATAATCAAACACATCAACCACAGCAGCCCAATGCATCAGGTAGATGCCAAATGATATTTTACCGAAAAACCGCAGTATACCATGTTCCAGTATGCTTTGCGCCTTAGGGCTTTGTATAATAGCCACTATAAAAACGAACGATGCTACCGCCGTATAGTGGAAGAAGTCAATACCAAAATAGCCTGCGAGGTATTGATACTTGCCGGGCAAAGGCCATATCCTGTCAATATGCCGGATAGAAAAAAGCAGGAACGCAACAAGCAACAATAGAAAACGGTATTTATACCACTTCGTTTCTTTAAAACTTAGCGAGTTGATGCTGTTAAACAGGCAACTGATGAGCACACCCAGGCCAAAATGAAAGTGAAACATGAACAGGTCGCGCATATTGTTGCCAATAAGCAGGTAGGCCACCAGCATCCAGCATATGACCTTAGTATGCTTCTTAGCCAGCACTACCCAAAATGGGATAAAAAATGACAACGCCAATTCCAGATTGAGCGTCCACCCTGCACCATAATAATTTACCCGGTTACGTATCAGGATAGCCTCTTCCCAAAAGCTGGTTTTGTTCTTAATGAAAATATCAACAAGGGTGTGCAGGTCAAGGTTAGCCCTATTGGTATTGATGGCATTCAGCACTATAGTAACAAAAAAGGCCGGCCATAACCTGAAAAAGCGTGTTACATAAAACCGCTTAATATCGAGCGGCTGGTCAAGCACTACGTATTTATAAGACAATACAAAACCACTCAGAACAAAGAACAGCGAAACCGCATCACTGCCGTTAAATATAGTAGCGGCAACTTTTGCAGTCGTAGTATTTAAGTATTTGAAATTTATAAAGTGGTAAACCATTACCATTATAGCCGCCAGCCCCCTTGCAGCATCCAGATAGCCAAGGTGACGCGGAGGGTTTGAGGTAACATTTTCTGCCATAACGACTTAAAGATAACTGCAAATGACGAGTGAACAAACACTGAGCTTGAATCCCGCTCCCCGAATCAGCCCCCCGTACACTGGTTCTTTTCAGTGAATTGAGATTTAGATTGCGTTTTTAGTTGCGCCTCTTAAATCTTGAATCACTTTTGTATTGTGGCGTAGCGCCTTTGCGTGACCTGTTTCTCTTGAGTTAGTGTCATCTGCTTATGCCTTGTACTGCGTTTTTAGTTGCGCCTCTTAAATCTTGAATGACTTTTGAATTGCGGCTTAGCGCCTTTGCGTGAGCTATTTTCCCCGTGAGTCAATCACATTCCCGTAAAGGCTCATGCAAATATTGTCAAAGTAAATGTCCGTTCTGGCCAGGTTCCAGATCTCCAGCAATATCCTATCTCCGTCAGCAAGGTTATTGGGCATCTTTACATAGAAATGAACATTTCCCCACTTATTAATGTCTGCATGACCAAACGTAAATTCATAAGGCAGTACATTGCCCTCGCAGAGGCCAATTTTATTGTCAATCTTGCACCCATACCAATTCGTTACACTATCTCGCCGCAAGGTTAAAAGTGTAAAAATATGCTTATTGTAAATGTAGTGTTGAGGACACATAAAATCTCCACTGCACCTTATCCATTTTGCCCCGGCAAATTTTTTCTGGTCATAAACTATCCATATTTTTTTAGGGTGATAATCGCTATCTCCGGTCATGTGATAAACAAACCTGCTTTTGCCAGTTGTGTCCTTTACATAGTAGCCGGAAACAGAGTCCTCATAATTTTGGCAGGCAAGGTCAGTTAATTTCGTAATTGCTTTCTCATCTGGCTGCTTTTGCTGCAAGTCAAACATAACGAGGTCGTTATAGGTAGCCCTCATTTTAAAGAGCATATTCATATTGTAAGTGGCGTTCGATTCTTCACTGAGCAATATGCCATGTATCATCTGCATACTGTAAGCAAGATTAAGGCCTACACAAAAGAAAATAACACATCCCAAAACCACCTTTACCACAAATTTTGACGTAGCAACATATTGCAGCAAAGCAACCAGGGGAATTGCCAGCAAGGCATATAAATGGATCATCGGCCTTGAGCCAAACCCGTTAATATAATTGTAGCAATACCAACTATAAACCACGTAAATGTATACGGGTAGCAAAACGATGATAGCGAGTGCCAAATGCCTGAATTGCTTAGCCAACAATAAACCAACCAACGCTAACGCCATTAGTGGCGTATATGCCAGCCAGCCATTGGCAAATGAGAACATACCATCTAAAATTCTCGGATGGGTCCAGTTAAAGCCCTCGCTGCCGTAACTGTTGTACAAAAAGCTACCTGCATATTGCTTCCAGTATAAAAGTTGCGGTATTATGGGCACACAAAACGCCAACCCCATCCACAACAGCCCAATAAAATTGGCCCGTAAAAACCGCAATTGTTCCCGTAACGATTCACGGCTATATACATTGTATAGCAATGGTATCAGCAGACAGGCAATGTCAGTTGGCCTTATTACTGTTATCAGGCCGGCAGTGCAGCCGAGCAAACCAAATAATAGCAACTTAGGCCGCTGGTGAAGTATAATGGTGAGATAAATAAGCAAGGCATACAAAAAGAACAGCGGCACATGCGCCATACCCTGCTGGTAAATAGCAAACCAGAAAAGATTAGTGCCAATAAATATTAGCACGGTGCCGGTGAGCGCCAATTGTTTACTAAAAAAAGTGGTGAGTATTTTATAAGAAAGTATAAGGCCCAGCAGGGCATAAAACATGCTTGATAATTTAATGGCCATTCCATAGGTACCCGAATAGCCGCTTCCCTCTTTTCCACTTACTTTTTCTATACCATGCGCAATCAGGAAAAAAGGCATTTCCAAAGCCGCCACACCATAAGTATACTTGCTTATAATATAGCCCTTCGGGGTGCGGGGGCCTTTACCTATTGTGGTCAAATAGGTACGTATGGTGTAGTCGAAGTGCCTGTCAGCGGGCAACGAATCCAGCGCATCATTATTATGGTAAATAAACGTGGCAGGCAGATACATGTAGTAGCCCATTGCATCTCCATAGAAAGGGTAGGTATCTTTTCCATAGTCAACAAAAAACCAGGCACTGATAACTACTGCAAATACCGCCAGTATACGGGCCAGGGAAATTTTCATGCAAATTGCTGGTTGTAGCTGTGCAAGTTACAAAATACCAGTCAGGAATATAATTGCCTCCGGCAGGATAAAAAATGCAATTCAAGAAAAACCTATGACTGCGGCGCACGACTGTATCTGGCTTATCCATTAATGCAGCACCGTGTGCAGCACCGACAGCGATCTTATATTACCCATGTGCTGGCTATGCTGTTGTAAAAATGCAATATACCATTCCAGCAGGCGTGCACGCATAGTGCCATTCATTGCTATCTGCTTAAAAGTTTCAATATCGGGGGCGTGCAGCAGTTGTGTCAATATCCGTACATCGCTTTCCGGAATAAATGGAGGCAGTGCTGGTGGGTGGGCGGTATAGCCGCCTTCGTGCAGGTTAAGGTAGGGTGTTTCCGCATTATAGTCTCCCTTCAGTTCAAACCCCATACGGTGACTGCACATAATTATAAAGTAGAGGGGAAAGTTGCCTATATCCTGGTGCGGCGTTTTATCCAATACATTAAAGTAGGCAAAAGCAAACTCAAATATCTCCTGCATTGGGGCATTTTCCGGCAGCAGGCGCAGCAACAACTCTATAGAAAATAATGCCACTGCATTTTTAGCAACATCTTCCTGAATGGTTTGGTAAATAGTTGCTGCCTCGAATTCTTTAAGGTGCTGCAGGCTGCGCTGTTGCTGATGGTTCACCACAAGGTCAAGCAAGGTAGCCGGTTGGAACAAGCCGGCTTTGTTGCCACTCATTTTTGCCGTGCGCACACCCTTAATCATGTACGATTCAATACCGAAATGATCTGTAAAAATTGTGGTGATAAGGCTTGTTTCGCCATACTTAACCGAACGCAGCACTATACCCTGTGTTTTTTGCAGCATACTTATTGCAAGAATACCATTTTGCCGGAATAGGCCTGGGTACCATCGCTATTAGTAGCAAATATAAGGTATACGCCCGAAGCCGGCCTGTGGCCTTTATAGTCCATACCATTCCATACCGCCTGCCCGCCAAGTGCGGTGGTGCGGTAAACCAGCTGGCCGTTAATATCAGTGATTCTCACATCGGCATTTGCAACCAGACCCTTAATGGCTATAGTGCCCTTGTAGCCGCTGGGCACCGGGTTAGGGTACGTTACAACGGTCTCGTTTTGTGTAGTTCCTTCTGTTGCTGACCCATGGAAACTTACCATGCCCTGCTCTGTGCCAATGTACACTTCGCCGGTAACGCCGTCAATAGCTATCTTCTGAATCCTGTTCGATGGCAACGGGCTGTTATCCACCGTAAAGCGGTATATAATGCTGCTGTTTCCTGCATCAGGAGATAATAACCATACACCATTGTCCGTTCCTATCCATTTCCGGTTGGCTCCATCAACAGCAATAGTATTTACCGATTGGTCTTTAAAGAAATAGCCGGCAAACTTATCATATTGTACAATAGGTATCTCCCCATCGCATTCAGGTTCGGAACAAATACGACCCGATGCATTGTAGAGAATGCCGATACCATCGCTGGTACCTATCCATATATTATCGCTTTTGTCATGCGCCAGGCATTTTACTGAACTACTGGGCAAATTACCAACTCCTTTTCCGGCAATCATATGCCTGCTGATGTCATCGCTGGCATCGCTGAGCGTATTATTGGTGCTGTAACCAATAACCCCGCCTCCGAAAGCTGATGCATACCATACATTTCCTGCGTCATCAAATACCATTGGTCCGCCGGCATTTTCGTATGCTGGTCGCGAATAGGGTAAATGGAATTTGTACCAGTTGCCGGTTGCGGCTTCTTTTACATTCAGCTCATTGTAAGAGCCGAACATGGTTACCCATAAATTCTCATCTTTATCAATTGCCGCGCCTATTACCGGGTAGTTAGTCACACCATTGGGAATGCTATGGTCAAGCGTAGAGCCCTGCTTGTATATTGTATAGCTCTGATCTTTATGCAGTTCAAATAAACCACCACCGAAGGAGCCGGCATAGATGGCACCGTCTTTTTCACTTTTTGTTATCGCTACAAAGTCAGCCATAGAATCGGCGAAAGGCCGGTATGGGTAATTCACGTCGCGCTTGTACTGCACCCATTTGCCATCGGTATATGTTGAAATACCATTGCTATTACCCAGTGCAAGGTAAGACTGATTGTAACCGCCATGCGCCACAAATATTTCGTGGTTGTGCGCATAAATATCGAACGAGGTAACATCGCCCGGTCCGTTCGGGTTAAAGTAACCCATCGTCGTGCGGTAAGCGGTATCCATCCTGCGGTTAAGCCCCGTGTATTCGTCCGCCAGCCAAATTGATCCGTCAATCAACTGCACCAGTTGATTGACTTTATCATAAAAGAAAAACGAATCGCTTATGCGGTAAGCACTATCCATTACATGCACCTTGCTGGAATAAGGGTGAAACTGCCCGATGAACAGTGAGTTATTACCAGGATTAAGGTTAACTACTGAAATACCTGAGGCATGGTAAACGGCCTTTGCCGTATCGCTTTGCAATACATATACGGTAGAATCATCGCTCAGGAACAACTTATTGTTCAGCGCTTTGGTAGTACTGAAAGTGTGGGTGCTGTCTATGCGCTTCCATATCTGGAAATTCTGTAGCTGGAGGCTGTTTTTGGGCGCCCTGTAAAGGCCCGACGGTGTTACCGTATAAAAATAACTGCCCGACCCGATAAAACTCGTTACGGATTGCAACTGGCTGCCATTATAAAACTGGTAGGTTTCTGCAATATTCTCTTTAGAAAGGTCAATGACCAGCACACCCAGCGAAGTGCTCAGGTAGGCTTTGCCATTTTCAGTATAGATGTCGTTTACATTTTTAGCGCCAGCAACCGTTTTTAATTTAAGATCCGGGATATTGGTGAATGAATTGTCTTTAAACAGGTCAATATTACCGTTGGAATATACCAGTATGGCGGTTTTTGTAGCCATATCATACCCCACTTTCTCCATCCCGATATCTGACATACCATTTACCTTGCTGTATCCCGTAACTTCTGTAGTAAGTGTATTTACGGTAAAGAAAGCATCCTTACTTATTGCGTAAAGTATATTGCCATCTGTAGCAACGCCCAGCCCTATGTTGTAAGACATGAGCGAACTCCACGAACCTATAGGCTTATTTTGCGCTCCCGCAACAAAAGCACACATTATAAATATTAAAACTAAATAACTGCTTTTTGCTAATTTCATATCAAAATCAATGCTCCAAAAATATATCAAATAACGCATTAGGCAAGTTAATATTGTTCCGTAGTATAATTGGCTGCGCTTCATTCTTCGGTAATTGTAATGCAATCGAATCGATTCCACCTATCTCAATTGAACATTTCGAACCCGAAAACATAACAAAGAGATACATCAAAGACTGACGCAAAGCGTAACGAGCGTCAATCTACGCGCAGGGAGATGCCCTTTAGATAATTTCATTACCCAAGGAAGCTTTCATAACACCTGCGCCACGGCGCAGACATAAATCTCCCTTCTCCTTTGGAAAATGCTACCGTCAGGACACATCTTTTTGCTAATTAGCGGATGACAGATGCCGCGAAAGCGGACGTATAGAATAACAAGCTTCAACAAAACACGCCGGGGGGCTTCTTTTTCGCGCGGAGCGATACGAAAAAGTGCCGCTTTCTTTTGTTACTTTTCTTTGCAGCAGCACAAAGAAAAGTAAATAAGCAGGGATGAAAGACGCTTTTCCAGAGTGGGTTTGAGTGCATAAGATGTATCAGATCTAGCTTTTACAACAACATATATGTGGATATGTTGACAAAAAGATGTGTCCTAACGGTAGCCTTTGGAAAATGGGCTGGGGATAAGATCTCCTGCTTTTGTATCCTCACTGACATTGCGCCTTTGCCAGCACCATAGTTGTGCTCAACGAAATTCGGTACCGTTTTCGTTTACTACTTTTTTCACCACAACTGCTTTAACCCATTCTCCACCTTGCCCATACTTTCATTATCGTTCCTTACCTTTATGTTGCAATGAAAACAACGCATCCTATTGGTGTTTTTGATTCGGGTTACGGTGGGCTTACCGTCTTCAGGTCTATAGCCGCATTACTGCCCCAGTACGACTTTATTTACCTCGGCGACAACGCCCGCGCCCCTTATGGTAACCGGTCATTCGAAACCGTGCACCAATACACATTGCAATGCGTGGAATGGTTCTTCGAAATGGGTTGCCCGTTGGTAATAATTGCCTGCAATACTGCGTCAGCAAAGGCACTCCGCACCATACAACAATTGAATCTGCCGGAAATTGCCCCGCAGAACCGGGTGCTGGGTGTCATCAGGCCTACCGCTGAAGTAATAGGCTCTTATACACGCACCAATGCTGTTGGTGTTTTAGGCACGAAGGGAACCGTCAGCTCACAATCATACGAAATTGAGATAGGCAAATTCTTCCCCGAAATCAGAGTTTATTCACATGCCTGCCCTATGTGGGTTCCAATAGTGGAATATGGCGAATACCAGGGAAAAGGCGCAGACTACTTTGTACAAAAATACCTGGATGAATTAATGAATAAAGCCCCGGAAATAGACACTATTCTCCTGGCATGCACGCACTATCCGCTATTGATAGAAAAAATTGAAAAATACCTGCCGCCGCACATCACTATAGTGGCTCAGGGAAACATTGTTGCGCACAGCCTCACCGATTATCTGCAACGCCATTCAGAAATGGAAACCAAAATTTCGCAGGGCGGCACCAGGCGCTTTTTTACTACTGACGATATTGCCGATTTTAACCAACACGCCACCATATTTTTCGGCGAGCCTATTAATGCGGAATTCGCGCATTTGTAAGGTTTATCGTGCACATAACTTAGAGTATTTTCGCATTAGCTAATAACACCATGACAAATCTTATCACCCGAAACAAAGTCCCGCAAAATTGCGGGACGATGGTGTGATTTGCCATGGTAACAAAGACTATCTTACCAACGTAACATTGCCCGAAGTATACACTTGTTTATCCTTCACCCCAATAAAAAATTGCAGCGAATAATAGTACACGCCCATATCGGCCGGCTGACCCTTATAATTACCATCCCAACCCTTACCAGGAACGTCAGAAGTATACACAAGTTCACCCCAACGGTTATAGACATTGAACTGGTAACCCGATACGGAACAACCAGGCTGTATCAGCGGCCGCGCAATATCATTAACCCCATCTGCATTTGGCGTAAAAGCGGTTGGCATATCGTACCAGCAATCACAATAACCGGTCACAACCCTTATCGTATCCAGTACCTGGCAATCTCCCTTTTTCACATACACCCAATAAGTGCCGCTATCCGTCACTACCCGCGCCGGGCTGGTGCTGCCATTATCCCATAGCACACTACCACCGGCTGGCGGCTGAGCTAAAAGAGGAATTTCAATTGGTAAACCCTTACAGATAAATGTATCAGGAAGGTTCTGGCTCAGGTGATAAAAATCCACCTTAACGGTATCGGTAGCCATACAACCACCTATCATTGCAGTAGTATAATAGATGCCCGTGTGTGATGCAGAATAGGTATTACCGGTAGAGCCATCCTGCCACTTGAATGTTGCAGTACTGTCTTTCACCGAAGGCTGTATCAGGTAATTGCTGCAAACGGTAGTATCAGGGCCCAGTGAAAGACCCAGCGGCGTGTATTTTACGTTGAAAGTATCTTCATACTTCATGCAACTACCAGTCGAAATTACCCAATAAGTACCGATCGCTGTTATGCTGTACTTCGGGCTATTGGTGCCATCCTGCCACGTATTAGTGCTATAACCGATAGGCGCTACCAGGTCAAATTTGCCAGGAAAACACAAGAAGGTATCGATATTGCGGGAAAGATAGTTGTAGGGTATAAGCGTGAGTTTCGTAGTATCATTCAGCGTATGGCAACCTGTTGTGCAGTAAGCAATGTAAGTGCCTGATGCAGACACGCTAATGGATGGTGTAGTACTACCCGTTGTCCAGTAATAAGAGGTATAACCTGTTGGCGCAGTAAGCGTGATGGCCCCCGCAGAATCGCATTGGCTAAGGATAACACGGGCATACGATGTATCGCGAAGTGCCGTTTTTACATAGATGCTATCCTGAACAATACACATCCTGCGGAAAGCAATATCGTCCAGCGCAAAATCGTTACTCGTCGTAGTCGTATTCAGGTCTACAATACTAATATCAGCCTGCGAAGCCCCACCACTGTACCACGTATTTCTGAACTGCTGCCAGACACCAGTAGCAGTTGGTGTAAAAGTTGTGCCTATTTGTGTGCCGTTAATGTAAAAGGCGATGTTCGGATAAGATGAGCCGGTTAATGCCGCTACCCATGCCGAAAAATCGTAGTAGCTCGATGGGCTTACCAGGATGCTCTCTCGCCAGCAAGCCTTGCCTGCAGCGGTGTGGCCATCAACTACCATCATATTACCGGTGCCGGTTGTATGGTCGCCTATGGCGGAGTACGTACCCGAATAAACGGTAGGATTAGTACCAATACCAAAATGCGTCGGCGAAATGGCTGTTGTCAACCATAAATAATCATTCGTAAACCCGGAATTACTAAAATCGAATTTCGGATTAACAATCAGGTTTTGGGGTATAAGCGATGTTACTGTAACCGTGTAGTAGCCGGAAGTGGAACCCACCGTCAATGTAGGGTTAAGCACGGTAGTATCAGAAAGGCCGGCTGGTGGGCTCCACCTCACTTTAATAACAGAATCTGGCCCGGCAACTGATGCCGTAAAACTAACAGTAGCGCCCGTGCAACCGGCAACAGAATCTGCCAGCGTAACGGAATTGCAGGTAGCTGCCGGCGTGCCGCAGGCATAACTATTGCAATTGGTATCCGCATCGTAAACAATAGAAGGTATGCCGGACGCGGAAGAAATAGTACCATACATATCAAGCCCTGTAGGGTTGTAGGTCGCCTGGTTATAATTATTCACAACCGCGTTCATAACGTGGCTGCCCGCAGGTAAGTAAATAGTTTTCGTATACGCGGTAAAAGCGGTAAAGCATGCACCTGTTCCTGGCGCAGTCTGTGAAAACCCGAGGTTATAGGTACCATCAACATCAAGCGACGACATCCAGTTATCATTGGCAATGTAGAGCGTAAATTTAATACTGTCGTTAGCGCAGGTCCTGAAAACACGACCCAGCATCATGCTATAGTGCGTGGTATCTCCGTAAGTATTATAACCAAGGGCATTGATAACCGATATCCAGGTGCCCGGATAGGTTACGGGGTTTACCGCCCACGCCCCTGCAACCGGTATAACATATGCCGGGCTGCCCACTGCAGCCGCCCCGCTGGTGCTCGATGAAAAACCCGTAACGATCCAGTGCGGATCGCGCACCGGGGCTGACGAAGTACCCGCCGTAAGCGACGAGTAGGTAGGTGGCGTAAGCGCCGTATTAATGTAAATAGAATTTACAAGGCATTGTGCATGAGTAGCACTGTTAAATGCAGCAAAGCAAACGAATAACGCGAAAAATATTCTTATCTGCTTCATACCGGCAGGCGCAATGGATTATATAAGTTATCTAAAAAGTGTTCAGGTTTAAATATGATGCAAGTTTAATGAATTTTATTTATATTTTCTAGCGCAAAACCAGCGATTTATACACATGCCAACCGCAATGCTTCAGACGGTGACAGATCATATTACCCGAAACAAGGTTCACAGAATTGCGGGAAGGACGGGGTAATCTGCTAATGACGCCCCACCCTTTTTAATTGGGCTTTGAAACCTTAAATAAGCTTCAGATTGCGTCCTCGTCCCGACTTTCTGTTGGGATGAAACCCTTTTTCTTGAGCATGCCCCGTTCCCGCAAAACATTTACTTATCTCAAATCAGCCCTTTTCTTTTTCTTTGCAGGGTGCAAGCAGACTATATCATTCTCGGCCAGGGTTTATGCGGAACCTTACTCAGCTACCACCTTATTAAGGCAGGTAAAAAAGTAGTGGTTATCGATGCGTTCAACCCATTTTCAGCTGGAAGAGTGGCCAGCGGACTTATAAACCCCGTAACAGGTATGCGGGTAGTAAAATCATGGATGATAGATGATTTTTTGCCTGTTGCTGACGCTACCTATGCAGCCTTGGAACGGCAGTTGGGCATCAATATTGTAACACCCTACAGCCTGTTGGAATTTCATGCAACTCCCGAGATACACAACACTTATCGGGAGCGGGCGCTGCAAACCAGCTACCTGACTGAGTACCCCGATACCGCCAGCCTTGACCCTTATTTCAACTTTAATTTTGGCATAAGCGAGATAAGCCCATGCAGCATAATAGATATGCGCAGCCTTCAAAACGCATGGCGGACTGCACTTCAAGAATCCGGTAGCCTGCTAGAAGAAAAATTCGATTGGAGCCAGCTCAACGCAACATCTGGCGGCATTACTTATAAAGGCATTACGGCCAAAAAACTGATTTGCTGCGAAGGTAGCGCAGCCATGGAAAACCCGTACTTTTCTTTGCTGCCATTTGCGCTGAATAAAGGCGAAGTGCTGATTGCAGATATCCCCGACCTGCCCCGCACACACATTTTTAAACACCACCTGAAAATAACCCCCTGGGAAGATGGCCTGTCCTGGGTGGGTTCTTCATTCGATTGGAAATACACAGACCTCCTACCCTCCGAAACCTTCCGGGCAAAAGCAGAACAACAACTGGAAAGCTGGCTAAAAATTCCTTTCAGCATAAAAGAGCATTGGGCTGCAAGCCGCCCTGCAACGGTCGATCATAAACCCTTTACGGGGTTTCACCCGCTCCACCCTGCTATAGGCATACTCAATGGAATGGGCGCAAAGGGCTGTTCGCAAGCGCCCTACTTTGCATACAATATGGCACAGCACCTAATTGAGGGCACCGACCTTTTTGCCGAAACCGACATAAAGCGATTTACGAAAATCTTAAGCCGCACTACTGTTTAAACTGACGTCAATGGCAAACAACTATGTATTTCACTCGGCGCGACTCGGCTTTAGAAACTGGCAGGCCGCAGACATCCCCTTGATGGCGGCTATTAATGCAGACCCTGACGTAATGGAGTTTTTCCCATCGGTAAATACCTACGAACAAACGGCGGCTTTTGTAGCGCGTATGCAAACCCTTTTTGCAGCAAAAGGTTATTGCTACTTTGCCGTTGACCGCCTCGATACCGGTGAATTCATCGGCTTCATTGGCCTTGCCGACCCTACCTACGAGGCGCACTTCACACCCTGCACTGACATAGGTTGGCGCCTTGCCAAAACGCACTGGCACCATGGCTTCGCTACCGAAGGCGCCCAAAGGTGCCTGCAATATGCCTTCACCACCCTCCACCTCTCCGAAATATTCGCCATAGCCCCCAAAATCAACCTCCCCTCCATACACGTCATGAAAAAAATAGGCATGCAGCAGCAAGATAATTTTATGCACCCTTTACTTGCGCACGATGAAAGGTTGCGGGAATGTGTGTTGTTTAGGGTGAAGCAATGATTAAGGGACATTTTTCAAAAGAATAGCGCCGCAACTTCGTTCAGAGTATGCACTACCACTCAATTGTAATACTCCGTTAGGAGTTACCGCTTGGTAGTATTTGCTTGCGTTTAGGCACCATGCTCCGTAGGTGCTACCCAATACAAAAACAGCACTTTATAATGAACAGTCATCAATATTATTGTTCAGGTTTTACGTGGAGACGCAAAATATTGCGTCTCTATATGTTTGGGTAAGTTAATCGCAGGATAAATTATTAAAATTGATAGCAGCTTATTATTAGCCTTAAATATCACCATAGTCCGAGGGACTTAAACATGAATAGCCGCCGGTGCAACCCACAAGTGTTCGAAACACTGTAATCGTAGTTGAAAATGTTCCGTTAGGAACTACCGCTCTGTAGCAAAATATAAAAATAATGGGCTCATGTCCCATAGGGACTACCCAATTTTTGGTAGGAAAATGTGCTAGAAACCATGTTTCGAACACTAGTGGGTGATACCGGCGGGTGCCAACAAAATAAACGCCAACGCCGAAGGTGTTGAACCACTGCATCAGACAATTTTTTGCTTTGTCATGCTGAGCGCAGCGAAGTATCTTTCACATGCGGCTTGTCTATACATCTTACTGTAGGTGCTTCCTGGCTCAGCAGGACAAAGGCAGGGTACTCGGGTATTAGTTTCATTTTATTACCCTGTTTTTGCTCTGTCAGCTGAGCGAAGCGAAGTATCTTTATATAAGCAGTCGTGTCGTGCAAGAACGTCGTGTATCAGTTCCTTCGCTGCGCTGCCAATGACAAGTACAAAAAAGCTGGTCTTTGCGAGCGTAGCGAAGCAATCTCACGAGTGCTGGACTTTACAAGGAGTTCCCATGCTATTTTGAGATTGCTTCGGCGAAGGGCCTCGCAAAGACCGTTTATTGAGGGTCGGTGCAGCCACGTCAATGCAGGAATGTCATTGGAGCTTGATTGCAGCGCGCTGAATAGAGACTCACGTTGACAAGTCAAAGTGGGTTTTTCATTAAAAACCTCCATAAGTCAATGACATAGCCCTCACTGGTATTCGTCCTACACAATCTGGTTTACTACAAACAGATAGCGCCTTCCGCTCATGCCATGCTTTTTAACCCTGTGTCAGAATATAAAAATCCCACGCACTTAACTGCAAACCATTTGCACTTTACTACGCACCATTCTAAAGCAATTTTGCTACTCCGCGGCAACGCCATAATTTCAGCATTATGAACGCAGCATTGACCCGTTTAAAACCAAACCACCCATCAACTAATGTAGGGGCAATCCCTTGCGGTTGCCCTGGCCACACGGGTACTTTTTCAATTTTGCAGGCACCGTTTAACCACCCCTTAACCAACATCCGTAGCGGCAAATCCCTTGCGGTTGCCCTAACCGCTACGGTACGTTTTCCATTTTTTCAGGCACCACTTCACAACCCATTAACAAAAACAGAAATTCAATTTATCGTCTCTATTTACCGCAATTACAATTGCGCGACTGCGCAAACGTACGCTCTCCCTTCTCCTTCGGAGAAAGGGCAGGGGATGAGGTCCACCCCATACTTCGCAAATTTTTAAAATATGCTACTAAAAAACCCTATTATGGTTACATTTGCAATCCACAATCCCAAAACTATTTACTTTGAAGTTAAAATCGCTTGAAATAAAAGGGTTTAAGTCGTTTGCCGACAAGACCCACATTATATTAGATAACCCCATAACAGGTATCGTTGGCCCCAACGGCTGCGGCAAATCGAATATAGTGGATGCAATCCGCTGGGTTATCGGCGAGCATAAAATTAAAGCGCTGAGGTCCGATAACCTGGAAGACCTTATCTTCAATGGTTCGCGTACCCGCTCTGGTTCCGGTATGGCCGAAGTATCCCTTACATTCGAAAATACCCGCAACCTGTTGCCTACGGAGTTTACCACTGTTACCATTACCCGTAAATTTTATAAAAACGGCGAAAGCGAATACCGTCTTAACGACGTTAGTTGCCGCTTAAAAGATATTCACAACCTGTTTTTAGATACAGGGGTGAGCAACGACTCTTATGCTATCATTGAACTTGGGATGGTTGATGATATCATTAAAGATAAAGAAGGCTCCCGCCGCCGCATGCTGGAACAGGCTGCTGGTATATCTATATACAAAACAAGGAAGAAAGAAGCCAAGCAAAAGCTGGAAGCCACAGAACTGGATATTGCCCGTATCGAGGACTTATTGTTCGAGATTGGTAATAACCTCCGCACACTGGAAAGCCAGGCCCGCAAGGCGGAACGATATTTTGCCGTAAAGGGCGAGTTTAAAGAAGTGAGCATCGAGCTGGCTAAGGCTTCGCTGGAACACTTCAACGAACAATACAAAACCCTTAACGACCAGAACAATACCGAAACCGACCGCCGCACACAACTGGAAGCAATAGTCGCTACTGAAGAGGCATCGGTAGAACAACAAAAAGTAAAGCTGATAGAAAAAGAGCAGGAGCTTAACGGCCTGCAGAAACAATTCAACGACCTTACGAATCGTCTCCGCCAGTTGGAAGGGGATAAAAAGCTCGCGGCGCAAAAGCTGGAGCACCTTAAAGAAAGAGAGAAGAACCTCCGTGATTTCCTATCCGGCGCTGGTGGCCAGTCTCAAAAGCTGGAAGACTCTATAGCCTTCTCGCAGCAGCAGATAACCGAGGAAACAGAAGCATTGGAAAAGATGCGGACGGAACTCGAAAACCTGCGAAAGTCGGTTGACGAAAAACGTATTGCATTCGATGAAAAGAAACGCGTACTCGAACAAATGCGCAACGACTTCCAGCAAAGGCAGCGTAGCCAGTTTGAAGCCGAGAAAAAAGTAGCCATAGCAGATACCTCTGTTATGAACATACAGCGCAGCATTCAGCAGGTGCAAAGTGAAAAGGCCCAACGTGGCAGCCAGATCAGCCAACTGAATGTAGAACAAAAAGATACCGAGGAAAAACTGGAAGATAAACGGGAAGAGCTGGAAGACCTCGTAACCAAACACGAAGAAGTAAAAACCAAAATACTGGAAAGCCAGGCGCAGATGGAAACCTACCGCGCCAAGCTGGTGGAAGAAAACCGCAAGCTGGATTCCCGCCGCAATGAGCACGATTTGTTGAAGTCATTGATGGATAGTTTGGAAGGCTACCCGGATAGTATTAAGTTCCTGAAGAAAAATAAAGAGTGGGATAATACAGCGCCATTATTAAGCGATGTATTCGTAGTAAAAAATGAATACCGTACCGCGCTTGAAAACGTACTGGATAACTACCTTAACTATTACCTCGTAGCTAATACCAGCGAAGCTGCTAAGGCGCTGTCTTTATTGGAAAGCAATAAAAAAGGTAAAGCCAATTTCTTTATTCTTGATCACCTGGGCGAATACACACCACCGGCAACAGAAGTACCAGCCAACGCAATACCAGCGCTAAGCCTGGTTACGGTGGATGACCAATATGCCGAACTTGCAAAACGCTTGCTGGGCCATGTTTACATAACAGAAAACAGTGCCGATATAACCAGCGCCAACTTACATTTCGGAACGGTATTGGTGGATAAGAGTGGCAAGATGATAAGGGGTAAATATACCTTGGGCGGTGGCTCGGTAGGTTTGTTCGAGGGCAATAAAATAGGTCGTGGCAAAAATCTGGAAAGGCTGGCTAAAGAAATTGAAGACCTCAAAACCACAACAACCGAACTCAAACAATTTATTGCTGATACCCAGACCAAAATAACCGGCTTCAACAGCGAACTGAACGACCGTGCCATAGAGCAGGCAAGGCAGGAAATAAACCGCTTGCAGAACAGCCTCGTAAATCTCAAAAACAAAATTGAGAATTTCGAACACCTGAACCAGGGTGGTGAAAAGAGGCTGGAAGATCTGCAGGCGCAACTGGAAGATACGCACGATAGTGTGCAGGATACCCGCACACAACTGGAAGAAATTACTGGAGACTTACAGGTATTACAGCAAAACATACAGGCTGCCGACGCTGAGTTCCGCGCAGTGGAAACTACGTTTAACGAAGTAACGGCGCAATACAACCAGCACAACATTGCCTGCACGCGCCAGCAAAGTAAACTGGAAAGCCTGAAGCAGGAACTACAGTTCCGCAACAACCAGCTTGCCGACCTGAAGCGCCAGATAAGCAGCAACAGCGAGCAACTACAGGAAATTAATAAACAGCTGGAAGATACCGAAAAGACGCTCCATGCAGGCGATGAAGAGTTATACCAACTCATGACCCGCAAGGAAAGTGATGAGCGCACCCTTAATGAAAAAGACCGCGACTACTATACCATGCGTAATGGCATCAGCGCACAGGAAAGCCAGCTGAACCAGAAACGTCGCGAAAAAGAACATGCCGAATTACTGTTACAAACCATAAAAGATAAACTCAACACCATGAAGCTGCAGGTTGCAGGCATGAGTGAAAGGCTGGCCATTGAATTCAAGGTAAAGCTCGATGATATATTGGGCGAACCACGCACAGGCGAGCAGAGCATAGAAGAGCTGACCTCAGAAACCGAGCGCATGAAAAAGCGCCTCGATAATATGGGTGAAGTAAACCCGACAGCCATAGAGGCATATACCGAAATGAAAGTGCGCCACGACTTTATTGTAGAACAACGCAATGACCTCGTGAACGCCAAAGACTCCCTGCTTTCCACCATTGAAGAAGTGGAGAATACAGCTAATGCTAAGTTCCGCGAAACATTTGATCTGGTGCGTACCAACTTCGTAGAGGTGTTTAAAGCCCTCTTCACCGCCGAAGACAGTTGCGACCTCCGCCTTACCGACCCTAATAATCTGGCCGATAGCGGCATCGAAATTTACGCGCAACCAAAAGGTAAAAAACCAAGTACGCTTACCCAGCTTTCGGGTGGTGAAAAAACGCTTACGTCTACTGCGTTCCTGTTTGCGATATACCTCATTAAGCCCGCTCCATTCTGTATCCTCGATGAGGTGGATGCGCCGCTCGATGACGCTAACGTAGGTAAGTTCACACAGATGATCCGTAAGTTCTCCGACAACTCACAGTTCATCATTGTTACCCACAACAAGCAAACCATGGCTGCCGTTGACGTAATATATGGCGTAACCATGCAGGAGCCGGGTGTAAGTAAATTAGTACCAGTTGACTTTAGGAGCTTGAATTAGTTTACAGTTGGCAATTGGCTGTCGGCTGTCTCCGAAAGAACAAATCAGCTCAATCAAAACGAATGATATTAAAATCATAGTTCAGACAAAATAAATCAGGGCTGGTCAAACAAATGGCCAGCCCTGATTATTACTAACGTATTGAAATGGTTAACTACTCTTCTTCCCTCCCAGGTATGTTTGCAAACAGCTGTTTAAGGTCAAGTGAGAAACCTGGCAAAACTGCCGATGTAAAAACGTCCCCTGCAAACATAAACCTCGAAGCCACAAACTTACCCTCTACAAGCGTGTACATCATAATTGATTCCCCTGCAGGAAATATTACCCAATACTCTTTTACACCGGCCTCTTCGTAAACTTCATATTTATACTTGAGCTCCTTTTCGGTATTTGACGGAGAAAGGATTTCAACAACAATATCGGGTGCGCCAAGGCACGCCCTGCTATCCAAAATTTCAGGGTTGCATACTACACAAATATCTGGCTGCACAACCGTAATGATGTCTCTATCCTCTTTAGATTTACGTGGTAACCTTACATCAAATGGGGCTGAGAAAACCTCACACTTCTTTCCATCGAGGTAGGAGCCAAGCTTTATATGGATTCGGGAAGAAATCAATTGGTGAATAAGGTCCGGCTGGTTAATTTTAAAAACCTTTCCTTTTATCAATTCCACCCGCTCATCGAAATCCCAGCTGAAATAATCAGCATAAGTATAAACTTTATCCAGATCCAGATCAGCGTACTTCATTCGTGGGCTTTTTACAAATTTAAGAATGAAAAAGCAAACAATGCCAAAAAACAAAGGGCCTGCCATCTGGCAAGCCCTTTGAAGAATTATGTCTCTGAAAAATTAAGCGATAGTAACTGAAGCATCCAGGTAAACATCCTGAATAGAGTTCAGCAATTCAACACCCACCTTCATATCCTTCTGGAATGCTTTACGGCCACTGATAAGACCCATACCACCAGCACGCTTGTTCACAACTGCTGTTGTTACTGCTTCTGCAAGGTCAGTAGCACCTTTTGATTCACCACCTGAGTTGATCAAGCCTACGCGGCCCATGTAGCAATTGGCTACCTGGTAACGGGTAAGGTCAATCGGGTGGTCGGTAGTTAACTTGTCGTAAACCAGTTTGTGGGTCTTGCCATATGCTTTAGCATTTTCGCCAGCATTCATAGCTGTGTAACCACCATTGTTAGTTGGCAATTTCTGCTTGATGATATCTGCCTGGATAGTTACACCCAGGTGGTTAGCCTGTCCGGTAAGGTCGGCCGATGTATGGTAGTCAACGCCATCTTTCTTGAAGGCGCCATTACGCAGGTAGCACCACAATACTGTAGCCATACCTAATTCATGAGCGTATTCAAAAGCCTTAGCCACTTCTACTATCTGGCGTGCGCTTTCGTCAGAGCCATAATAGATAGTTGCGCCAATAGCCGCAGCACCCATGTTCCATGCATCCTTAATGGTGCCGAACATGATCTGGTCGAACTTATTAGGGTAAGTAAGGAATTCGTTGTGGTTTACTTTAACGATCATTGGTATTTTATGAGCGTACTTACGTGCAACAGCACCCAAAACGCCATAAGTAGAAGCAACTGCGTTGCAACCACCTTCCATAGCTAGCTTCACAATATTCTCAGGGTCGAAATAAATAGGGTTTGGCGCAAACGAAGCACCACCACTGTGCTCTATGCCCTGGTCAACAGGAAGGATAGACACATAACCTGTACCACCCAAACGGCCATGATCCAAAATAGAATTCAGGCTGCGAAGCGTTTGTATGTTGCGGTTTGAGTTTGTCCATACGTCATCAAGATGAGTAGGAGAAGGTACATGAATGGAAGATTTGTCAATGGTCTGGCACTTATGCCCTAAAAAATACTCGGCTTTGTCGCCCAGCAACTCCTGGATTTTTGTTGAAGACATATAATCGTTAGTTTTTAAATTCGGGTGCAAAGGTATTTTAAAAAATCAAAAGATAAAAGCGGGTTTTGCAATTGTAAATTATAAATGGTAAATTATAAATTGGTCCCTTAGCGCAATTGGGTTGTGTGGAAGTGAGGTGAGGAGAGGAGAAAGCTGAGGTGTTGCATAATATTTAGTGCTTCAAATCAATATTTATCTTAAGCATATAATGAACTAATGTTTCTTTTGCGGCAAAGCACTTATATGGCTTCCCAGATGATAGCCGCCTGTAAAATCTCTTTTCGTTTCTCATTTTGTGTCCGTGATACCATTTACTAGGCGATTCTGAGGCAACTTGAACATCTGCAAGATATTCGAGGTTGTTTACAGTTATTGAGATATTTTTAGGGTATATCATTTTGCATTCCTTTAAATATATTCTTCCAATCCTACAATTTGATTTTAAGAATTTAGATCGCCTTGACGTGTCACTAGGATATTTTCTGAACCATCCCTGCAAGTATTTTACTGTGTCAGGAAAACAGTTGTGGAAAACTAGCAATTTTTTAATTCGAATTGTGTCTGCTGAAAGGCGAAAAAAATTGTGAAACGATATATATCCTCCTGAATCGTCAAGAGGAATTCGCAAACTTGAGGTCGGAGATTCATTCTCAAATTTTACGATAACAGCAGGAGAGTTTTGGGTGTCAACTTGGGGATGAATAGTAGACATCTCGCTATTCCATGGCGTTGAGTCAAAACGATGACTTATATTAATCTCAAAATTGCTTACATCCCCCACAATCGTATCTATCACCAGCACTTTGGTTACTGTTTAACAGCAAGCAGTAGTAATGAAAAATGAAAGAATTATGGAGAGTAATATGCGCATAAAGCCAGCCGGTAACGTTACAATAGTATTCAATTTTCTGAAACGACAGACAAATAAATTTTAATCCTTCTCGTCCGCGTTTGCAACGCGGATGCCACGGAACAGCGTTTGCAACGCCAGTACAAAACCCCATGCAAATAGCCACAACTTCCATTGTTTGGGAGGCAGATGAAATCGTAGGCAGCATCCGTCAATTCATAAAAAAAGATGGACGTTAGCCCATCTCTTCTTGTAGTTTCCTTATCGCTTTCTTTTGTTGTTGTTTTTTTATCAGGTGCCTTGCTCCTTTATAAGAAAGTTCTATTGCCTTCCACTTGAGGTATCCGGTAATAATTTCCACGGCAACAGTTTTAACAATGCTACTCCCCTGTTCCTCATTATCATCCTCCTCTGCTTCTTTTTTCTTATATCCTTTTGGTTTTGATGTAAAGAGCCCGAAAAATTTCTCTTTTGCCATATTCACTGCTGGTTCAAGTAATGGATATGCCATAGGCAAAAGCTCCAGTACAAAATCCCATTTACCACCTGATGATTGTTCCTCAGCGGCAGAGCCCTTACTTTCTTTCTTCCCGTTATCTTTATCGCGACCCAGCAGGTTATCCATCGAAAACACATCCTCAAAACTCAGCTTTTCCAGCTGCTTTCTAAGTTGCGCCTGTTCCCGCTGCAGTTCTTCTATATTGCTTAATTTCTTTGGGTAGAGGCTCATGTTATTTTTCGCTGTTTTCGTTATCGTCCTCGGTTAGTATGCGAATAAAAGTATTGGTAAAAAAGCCGGTTATGCCTTTGCGCATTGCCACGAGTAAAACCATAAGCAACAGGTATATGCCAAAGGTTAAAAAAGAAGCCGCTACGCGGGAAAGCCCCATTGCACAGAAACCTTCTACCAGCGCGAAGCCAAACAATACCATGGTGCAAAAAAACAGCAGCAGAAAAATAAACGCATACATAACATAGGCTACAAGGCCCGATGTTTTGCCTATTACATTTACTTTCAGCAGCTTAATGTACACCTCGGCATACTTTGCTATTAATTCTTTAATGGAACCGAATATGTTCATCCAGGATGTATGAAGGAATTGATTAAGAATGATAGATTTCTTCTTCTACGTCCATTCCCTTTTTAGCAAATTTGCCCTTCAGTGAATTCAATGATTTCTTCACCTTTTCCATGTCTTCCTGACGGGTTTCTTTGTCTGTTGCCAGTATATACCCTACCGCAACACCTACAGTAGCACCAATCAATAAATTCGCAATTGTCTTTCCAACTTTAGCCATAAAATATATTTTAAAATGTATTAACCACAGGATAAACCATAATATCCCGCTCAAAGATACGAAAACGTTAATTAGACGAGGCGATTAACCAATAATTTAACTTCTTTTTTTTCAACCCTGTGTAACCTTATTCTATCCGTTTCCCTGCAAACCGGGTGTACTTAAAATCTTCGTACAAATCGATTTAACCGTCTCATTCACCGGCAGCATTGGCAGCAAGCTAAAATATAAAAGTTGAACCGTACAATCAATTGCCGGGTAAAGATAGTTGGCCCTCATCAGGCATTTTTACATCACCGCCTTCAATATTTACATAATTCACAGCAACACTAAATCCCCTCCAAACCTATTCTTAAAGCGCACCGGCTAGTCGCCGATATTGCATTTCTCTATACGCGTTTAGATTTTGCAACAACTAAAAGCATGGCTTTAATCTGTAATTTTGTAGCATGAATTGGATAGAATTAAATGATGAAAAGCAACTGGAAGCCATTAATGCACAAAGTGCACAACAACCGGTCGTCATTTTTAAACACAGTACCCGGTGTTCAATAAGCAGTATGGCAAAAAGCAGGCTGGAACGCGAAACTGCGCCAGAAAATACAAGTTTCTATTATCTTGACTTGCTTCGTCACCGCGATATTTCTAACAAAATAGCGGCTGATTATGCCGTGCATCACGAGTCGCCACAACTGTTGCTGATAAAAAACGGCGAGTGCGTTTATGAAGAAACACACAATGGCATAAGCATGCATGACCTGGCCGAGCAGCTTGGTAGCTAATTTGTTATTTCAAAATTCCTGATCTGGTAATAAAAAGTGGTACTATATCACCTTCCCCTTCCACTTACCGCTTCTTAAATAGAGGGCAGAGCCAATAAGCAGGAAGGTCCAGTAAACAAATTCTGAACCCCAGCAGAGGTAAAGCTCACTGTGCCATACCTGTATTACAAAATAGCAATAGACCAGGTACAGGCAAACACACGTTATTTCCATGGTAAGGTTAATAACGGTATTTCCTGTGCCCACTACCCCATTAAAGGCCACGGTAGAGAGCGACATTATTAGCGTGGCCAATACTATTACTCTTAAACTAGGGATTGTAAACAGTATCAGTGACTCATCATTACTGTAAAGCGATAAAAAACCTGACGAAAAAAGTAACAGCAGCACCGAAAGTATTGCGGAATAAATAAGGCTAAGCTTCGAAATTTTAATAATAAGCCCCATCACCTGCTTGGGCTTACCCTGCCCTATAATATTACTCACCATTGAATTACAGGTAGTGGCCAGGGCCCAGGTACCCACACCCACCAGGCCAAAAATACTCCTCAGCATCTGCGAAGCGGCCAGTGACTGCTGCCCCAAATGCTCAATAAAAAAGAAGAAGATAAGCCAGCCACCAATGCTAAACATGAACTGGACAATAAGTGGTGCTGAAACCTTCAGGGTTTGCAACGATTGCGCTACATCGAAATAAAAGTGGTCAAATATGGTATATTCCTTATGCAGCTTGTGAGAAAAGAAGATGCCTATCATGGTAAGCCCGTAAAAAACTTCGGCTATTACCGATGCAATACCTGCACCTTTAAAGCCCATTGCCGGGAAGCCAAATTTTCCAAATATGAGTACATAATCAAATACTATATTTAATACTGTAGCCGCTACGGAACCATATATCAACAGCCGCGAACGACCGATGGCAATGTAAAATGCGTTAAATAACTGCGCCATCATCAGGAATGGCAAGCCCCATACCCTTATGTAAATAAAGGTGACGCTCAATTCAAAATTCTCATTGCTATCCAGGCTGAAACCAAACAGGAGCGGCACGAACCACATGGTAAGAAGCATTAACCCGAGCGAAAACATCAGCGAAAGCATTGCCCCGTTCATAAAGGTCTCTGCAATGCCCTTTTTATTTTCTTCCCCGGCTCTGCGGGCCATTTGTATCTGCACACCGCTACTCAAACCATAGCCTATCATAGAAAGGATAAGGTAGAAAACCCCGGTTATGCCGCTCACCCCTAATTCCCGCTGGCCGAGCATACCCATAAAAATGTTATTGGTAAAGAAGCTGAGCTGGGGTATGAGCAACGCTACCGAAATTGGCAGGGCAAGTTTAATTATATCTTTATTAGTAGCTGTTACGCTGAGTTTCTCCATGGTTTAGTTTAAGTTCCTGTAAAATAGCTATAAGTAACTATTTAATATCTGCTCGCCGGCAGGCACAAAATACCTTGCTCTTACTTAATGTGTTAACTTTGCAGCCTGACTGCAAGATTCGCAAATTTATTCTATAATTGTGTGCTTTTATATGGCTACTGAAAAACAGAATATATACCGGCAGGTTTATAATGCAAGTGACGACATCAATATCCTGGCAGATATTGCCAGGGTAACCTGTGTGCTGAACCGCAGAAGTATGCTTGCAGCCGCTTTCAGCCCGGCCAATGAGTTGTTGTCTGTCCATTTTGTGGGTTACAACCGGGAACGTGCTGTTTGGGATCTCGATTTTTTCGAACAACTTTTTTCGCAGGAACCGCTTCTTGCTGACCGAACCAAAGTAACTAAAGTATTTTTCTTTACGGCAACACAACTTACAGTACCTGACGAGCTATATGACCAGGACGAAGCCATGCAATGGCTGAAACAGTTGCAATTTATTGACGCTAATGATGCTGTAAAAGAACATTACCAAAAGGAAGATAAAGCGCATTACCTATATTCCATCCCTCTAAATATTGAAGCACTGGTTAAAATAAACTGTGTAAATGCTGCTATTTTACCTTTGGCTGCCTACCAGTTCGCCAGTAACCACACCAGGGGTGTTAGGGTACATTGCTTTTTGACCAACGACCAGGCCTGCGTTTCGCTCTATCATTTCGGCACATTACTATGGCACCGAATATTTGAATACCGCTGGGCTGAAGATATTGCCTATGAAATAAGGCTGGTGTGCGAAGAACATAAAATTAATGGCGATAAAATAACCATAGCCTGCAATACAGTTAGTGCGGCGGAATACTCTGTTGCTAATGCGCTCTCGCAGTATTTTTCAGCAATTACTACCGGCACCGGGCATACCATAAGCTCTATTTGGTCTCCCACCTTGTCACTGATAAAACAATTGGAATCATGCGCATAGTTGGCGGCACTTTTGGCGGAAGAAGATTTAACCCTCCAGCAAACATACCGGCAAGGCCTACCACCGAAGTAGCAAAAGAAGGCCTGTTTAATATACTGAATAACCTTATAGACCTCGATGGCGCTAAAACACTCGATCTTTTTGGAGGTACAGGTAGCATATCTTACGAGCTGGCATCACGCGGCGCTACCGACCTTACTTTGGTAGAGCGCGATGCAAGAACGTTCGACTTCATTAAGAAAACTGCAAAAGAACTGGGCATTGCAGAAAACATGCAGCTGATAAAGGGCGATGTATTCCGGTACATGAAGCAATGCACGGAGCAATACAATTTCATTTTTGCCGGCCCACCCTACGCACTCGAAAATATTGACGAGATTCCTCAACTGGTTTTTGAAAAACAGCTTTTATTGCCCGAGGGCATATTTGTGCATGAACATACTCCGCGTAACGATTACCAGAAGCACCCTAATTTTGGCCGCATGAAAAATTACGGCACTACCGTCTTTACCTTTTTTATACAACCTAACGCTTAACTATGGAACGTATCTGCTTATTCCCGGGCACCTTTGATCCGGTTACCAATGGCCACATTGACATTATTGAGCGTGCTGTAGGGCTTTTTGACCAGTTGGTGATAGGTATTGGTGTCAACTCATCGAAGCAGCCTATGTTTTCGGTAGAACAGCGCACGGGCTGGATACAGGAAATATTTAAGCATGAGCCGCGCGTAAAAGTTATCAGTTATGAGGGCCTAACTATTAATTGTTGTAAAGAACTCAATGCCCACTTCATTTTGCGCGGCATCCGTTATGTAAACGATTTCGAGTACGAGAAGGCGATCGCTGATATGAACAGAATGCTGGCACCGGAAATTGAAACCATCTTCCTTACCTGCTCTCCATTGTATTCCACCATTTCTTCAACCCTGGTGCGCGATGTTATTCGCAATGGTGGTAACTCCTCCTTATTCTTACCGGCAGCAGTTAAAATATAGATGACCATATGAGTGCATTAAAAAATACCTTCAGGGTACTTTTCAGGAGTCTTTACTATGCTGTATACGGTAGGGCGGGAAAAGCTATCACCATCAACAACGAGCAATATGTAGTGTCGGCGCATACCGCGCGCGGCATTAATCCCGTAATTGATGAGTTGCCCCTGAAACTGCTTTGCAATCTGGCAAAAGATGCGAATATACTGTTTGACATTGGCGCCAATATTGGTGTAATATCACTTATACTCTCAAAAAAAATGAAACCGGGTTCTACCATTTATGCATTCGAACCGGCACCTGCGACATTTGTTTATTTAAAAGACACGGCGCGCGTTCAAAAAGGGAATGCAAAAGTTATCGCATTCAACAATGCTATCAGCAACAAGAATGAAGTACTGCGCTTTACAAATCTGGAACGCACCACACGCAACCATGTAGTAACCGATAACAGGGCCGACACACTGCCTGTAAATGCCATTGCGCTTGATTCTTTCTGTGCCGAACACAAAGTAATTCCTGAGGTTATTAAAATTGATATTGAGGGCGCTGAATACTGGGCGTTACAAGGCATGGCACAAACACTAAAGCACAACAACATTACGGTGCTTGTAGAGATTCATCCGGAATACCTTGCCACTAACGATATTACCGGTAAAATGTTTGAAGACTACATCCTATCCATTGACTATAAAGCATTCGATATCAGTGGCAGCGAAATACCCGCATCTGAAATACTACACAACACAATTGTAGTGCTCGCAAAACAAAAGCCTGCGGCTACAGTATTCAATATTTAGCATTCAATTTCGGCTATTAGCAGCAGCATTTACTTCCTTAGTCCGCCAGGCGACAAAGTAAGTGCAGGTATGCAGGTAATTTCGTAAAACGACAATTACCATGAAACAAATCATACCTGTTTACGCGATTTTATGCATGTGCACCAACGCAAATGCCCAGGGCTGCGATAATTTGCATTAAATAACTTCCACGTTCGCGTGTTTTTCATAATTTCAGCATGAATAATCACGCTCATGAAAAAACACCTTTCCATTGCAGGCTGCATACTGGCGTTCTTTATTTCCTTTCGCGGTGCCGCCCAGGAAAAATTAAACCTTAACATGGAAGATGTGGACGCTAAAACCAACTGGCCCAAAGGCTGGAAAATGGGTAGTATCGGCAGAAATGAAAGCCTCGATAGTAAGCTCCGCACTTCTTATCGCTTAGATGAAAAAGTGCACCATGCAGGTAAGTATTCGCTTCAAATTGACTGGAGCGATACGCCTAAAGAATGGACGGCTACCAGCTATGTGATCAACAAATCTTTCAAAGGCAAAAAAATAGTGCTGAAAGGCTTCGTAAAAACTGAAGATGCAGCTTCGGTTGGCTTATGGATGCGGCTCGATGGTGAAGGTGGCGGCGACAACGGTTTTGACAACATGATGGACAGACCCATCAAGGGCACAACTGATTGGAAAGAATATGCAATAGAGCTCGATTATGATGGAGAGGTAGTGAGCAAAATTGTAGTTGGCGGACTTATTATCGGCAAGGGTAAAATGTGGATGGATGACCTCAGTATTTCTATAGACGGCAAAGACATTTCCGTTGCTCCTGTATACGCTAAGAGCGCTTATCCGGCTGATGCCGACACTGCATTCAGCAAGGGCTCCGGCTTGGGTTATATTGCTGCGGGCGCTGATAAAATAACCGACCTTACTAATCTGGGGCTTATCTGGGGTTTCATGAAATATTACCACGATGGCGTAAAGCAAGGTAATTACAATATGGATGCAGAACTCTTCAGGGTATTGCGAAAAGTAAATGCCGCCGCCAATACCGGGGAAGCCAATACAATAATGGAGCGATGGGTTGATGGTTTTAGTAAACAACCCGAGTGCAACAACTGCCTAGAAAAACCGAATAAAGAAGATATTCAGTTGCAACCTGACTATAGTACCCTATTCACCGAAGGCAACCTGCCGGCATCGCTGGTAGCAAAGCTAGACTATATAAAAGCAAACAGAACAAAGGGCGAAAAGCAGTACTATAATGCACCTGCAGCCGGTGTTGGGAACCCTGGCTTCGCTCATGAAAAAAAGTACGATGACTCGCCCTACCCTGATGCCGGAACCAGGCTACTTGCATTATTCAGGTATTGGAACATGGTGCAATACTACTTCCCATACCGGCACCTCATAGGTGAAAACTGGAATAATGTTTTACCGGAATCGATACCCGACTTCGTAAACGCAAAAGATGAACTGGAATACCAGCGGGCATGTCTGAAATTAATTGCCCGGATACATGATACGCACGCCAATTTATGGGATGGAGCGGATGCACTCGTGAAGTCAGCAGGAGCTAAATTACCTCCGTTCCAGGCAAAATTTATTGAAGGCAAACTTGTAGTGGTCGATTATTACGCTGACACGCTTAATATAAAATCGCTTGTAAAGCCGGGCGACATCATAGAAAAAATAGACGGCGTTCCGGTGCAGGAACTGCTCACGAAACACCTGCCACTCGCAGCCGCATCAAACTATGCAACACAGTTGCGCGATATTTGCAGCTACAGGGGGTGGCTGCTGAGAAGCGATAAAGACAAAGCCGAACTGGCAATTTCACGCGGTGGCATTGCAACCAATATAACCGTGCCGCGTGTTACTGCACAACGCAATTTCTATAGTTTCGAGTCTGACGGTCGACATACCAAAAGCTTCGAAATGCTGCATGATAATATTGGCTACATCTATCCCGGCAAGCTGCAGGACAACGACCTGGATACTATCAAAGAAACGTTTGAAAATACAAAGGGTATTATCATAGACCTCAGGTGTTATCCCTCGTCGTGGATGACGTTTACCTACCCGGAATGGTTTACACCCAAACCCACCCCATTCGTAAAATTTTCGATAGGCAGTAATACTATGCCGGGGCTCTTTACTGTTCATGATGGCCCCCGGGTCGGCAAGCAAAGTAAGCATAATTACAAAGGCAAGATTGTTATTATCGTAAACGCTTCCACGCAAAGCCAGGCTGAATATGTGACCATGGCGCTAAGCACAGCACCCAATGCCACAGTTATCGGCAGCACTACCGCTGGCGCCGATGGTAATGTTTCTGAAATATCACTTCCGGGAGGTTTATCAACCATGTTTTCCGGTATTGGCATCCAATATCCTGATGGCACAGAAACCCAGCGCAAAGGGGTTAAAATAAACAAGGTTGTTGAACCAACCATACAAGGTATTAAAGAAGGCCGCGACGAGCTCATGGAAGCAGCACTTAAAATCATTAAAAGCTAACTATCATAGTTATTCGCCGTCAGGTTTGTGTCCCACTCGTCCGTGTTTTTACTGCACTCGTCCGCGTTTGTAACGCGGACACCTCGGAACGGCGTTTGCAACGCCAGTATTCAAACTGAAGCGACACTAAAGCTAGCTGGCAACACTGCTCTCGTCCGCGTTTGCAACGCGGATGCCACGGAACGGCGTTTGTAACGCCAGTATTCAAACCGCAGCAACACTAAAGCAAGAAAGCAACACTGCTCTCGTCCGCGTTTGTAACGCGGATGCCACGGAACGGCGTTTGTAACGCCAGTATTCAAACCGCAGCAACACTAAAGCAAGCCGGCAACACTACTCTCGTCCGCGTTTGTAACGCGGATGCCACGGAACGGCGTTTGTAACGCCAGTATTCAAACCGCAGCGACCCTAAAGCAAGCCGGCAACACAACACCTGCGCCGCCGTTCCGGCGCAGACTAAAATATCATATTGGATTCATTGAAAAATAATACATTTGCCAGACACCTTAATTCTAACCTGACACTGGCACGTCGCATGGATATCCTTATATGAAAAACCAAATCACTTTTCTGCTGTTGTTGCTGACGTTCGCACCATTCTTTTCAAGTGCACAAATTATTACTACCATTGCCGGCACACCTGGTGTAAATGGCTATTCAGGCGATGGCGGACAGGCTACCAATGCCAAAATAGGAGGCTCAGGATCCGCCAATGGCATTGCAACCGACAACCGGGGCAATCTCTACATTTCCGATTATCTGCGTATCCGAAAAGTGGATAGTTTTGGCATTATAAACACAATTGCGGGTAACGGAGTATGGGTAGGCGCGCCAACAGATACCGGAGATGGCTATCCGGCAACAGCAGTATCGTTATTTTACACTGGCAACATTGGAGCCGATTATGCAGGTAATTTGTTTTTTGATACGTACTTAGGCATCCGCAAAATTTCGCCATCGGGTATATTGAGTACCATGATAACCAGCGTAAACGGCGGCAACTTTGTGGGGCTAAATGGCCCGGCAACGGCAGCCGGCTATGCGTCTACCGGTTTGAGCGGTTCTTCGCTCTGGGTCGATTCTGTAGGCCAGTTGTATTATGCAGATAGTTGCCAGTGTATAAGAAAAATTGCCAGCGACGGTATTGTACGAATTGTTGCCGGACAGGGCTGCGCAGACACCACCTTTAACAATGGTGCACCAGCAACTGCTACAGGTCTTGGTGGAATTGCGTGCATTACTACCGATGCTCACGGCGCAATATATTATACCGGTGGAGCAGGTAGTGGTAGTTCCGCGTTCGGAAGGGTGGTGAAAATTGATGCCACAGGGGTGTTGCACCTGCTTGCCGGCACTGGTGTGGGCGGCTATACCACAGATGGGAGCCCGGCAAGCTCAGCCGCGCTGTCTGATCGCTTACGCGGCATAGCTGTTGACAAAGATGGAACCGTTTATTTTGTAGAAACCCACCAGAGTGGTGCTGCGCCACAAAGTTCTTTTGTGAGGAAAATTTCACCCACCGGCATACTGACTACTGTTGCAGGGATACTGGATTCGGCGGGCTTTTCTGGTGATGGCGGACCGGCTACTGCGGCAAAACTGAGTGGCGACGTTGCCCATCTGTCACTTAACACCAATGGCGACCTCTACATAAACGATATTTACAATTACTGCATACGCAAGATCAAGCACCCTGTTTTAGTGGTAAACAATGTTACTCCGCTAGAATTGGCTAACCTGGCAATAGCGCCCAACCCAACCAGCAACGGCACCTTCACTATCCGTTGCACGGCCAAAAGGAATGAGGATATGGATGTAAGCATTACCGCCATGGATGGCCGCCAGGCACAACGCCTGCATGCCAAAACCAACGAACCCCTGCCCATCCAATTAACTGTCAAGGGCATATACCTGGTAACCGCCGACCTCAACGGCCAGCAGATAACACAGCGGGTTACGGTGCAGTAATTGTCGCTTCACTCGTCCGCGTCTGCAACGTGGATGCCACCACGGAACGGCGTTTGTAACGCCAGTATGAAACCACAAATAGAGTGTTGTCTACACTCGTCCGCGTTTGTAACGCGGATGCCACGGAACTGCGTTTGTAAGGCCTGTATAATACTTCCTACTCCACTCGTCCGCGTTTGCAACGCGGATGTCACGGAACTGCGTTTGTAACGCCTGTATGAAGCCACCAAAAAAAGCGCCATTGCCATACTGCCGATATACCTTAATCCTGGCGAGTGCATCGCAACTGTGAATTTTCACTAGTTTGCGGTTAATACCCGGAAGAATTAGAAATCAAACACACTCATGCGGATTGTAACGTGGAATTGTAATGGGGCATTTAGAAAAAAGTTCGATGCTATCACGAAGTATGATGCAGACATTTATGTAATTCAGGAATGTGAAGACCCGGAAAAATCAAATGATGTAAATTATAGAGCGTGGGCCGGCAACTTTCTGTGGACGGGTGAAAACAAACATAAAGGACTTGGGATATTTGCAAGACCGGGAATCCAGATTGCAGATTTGCAATGGGAAACTGACGGTCTGAAGTCGTTTATAGCCTGCAACGTAAACGATGAATTTAATCTTGTGGCTGTTTGGACAAAACGGAACAATTCAATTACTTATAGGTACATCGGCCAATTCTGGAAGTATCTGCAAATCAATAAGCACAATATGAGCGGCTGTCTTATTGTAGGAGATTTCAATAGCAATAAAATCTGGGATGAGCCATGGCGAATCTGGAACCATTCAGATGTTGTAAAAGAACTGGCTGAAATCGACATCATTAGTTTCTACCATAAACACTACAATTTTCTGCAAGGCGAAGAACAACATCCTACTTTCTTTTTGCAGAAGAACCTAAATAAACCATACCATATCGACTATATTTTTGCACCTAAAGAAATAGCCAATAAGATAACAAATTTCGAAATTGGGCAAAGAGATGAATGGCTTCTCAAAAGCGATCATTTACCCGTACTATGCGACTTCTAACTCCACTCGTCCGCGTTTGCATCCCAGATAGCCACGGAACGGCGTTTGTAACGCCAGTATAACGCCCCATTTAAACGAGAAGGAGGATTTTTCTTTCGAAACATCCTCCTTCTTCATTATAACATCTAATCCTAAGTATTATCTTATCAAGGTTACATTGCCCTGGTGGTGCTCCATTTTACCATCACGGAATGTTGCATCAAGAACGTATACAAACACACCTTCTGGTTGAGGTATACCATTCAACATACCATCCCATCCTTTACCTTCTGTTTTATCAGTTGTAAAAATCAGCTGACCCCAACGATTGTAAACGTCAAGCTTAAATGATGTAAGGCCTTTTGCAAGGAAATCACGCGGGAAGAAGTAATCATTGATACCGTCGCCATTCGGTGTAAACACGTTAGGGATATTCACGTAGCAATCTTTTACTACTAAAATGGAGTCAGTAGCTTCGCAACCATCAATAATAACCTTAGCGAAGTACAAGCCTGGCTGTGTAATAGTAATACCTGATCTGCTATCTCCATTATTCCACTGCCACCTTGCTGCAGGGTTGCTGGCATTGATGTAATCTTTCAACAAAATTACGCCGCTTCCACCGCATAAAACGGTATCATCACCGAGGTAAATCTTAGGTGTAGGATAAACAGTAACAGTCTTACTGATAGTTTGTGTAGGGCATAATTTGTAATAAGACTGTATAGTAATTGTATAAGTACCCGTAAAGTCAAACGTATGCATAACCGGGTTAACATTCAGTACAGAATCGTCGCCAAAATGCCAGGTAATACCAGTAGTCGCCTCGCCTGAATTACCACCGAAGAAAGTCACACTGTTACCCACGCAGAATACGCTGTCAGTCTGTGTCATGCTAACCTGAGGGAATGGATTGATTTTCACATTTATTGCAGCGCGGTCACCCATGCAACCTGCAGCAGTAGTCTGAGATACATACCAGGTAAAAGTACCAGGCAATGCTGTTGATGGTACCGGTGCAGTGCCAGTACCTGAACCTGTAATCGCGTCAGTATACCAGGTAAGGTTGGTACCAGTTGCAGTTAAAGCAGGAACAACATCGTATTGGCAATATTCCAGGTCAGCAACAATTGGCGCTGCCGGTATTGGGTTTACTACAACATTAGTAGTGGCCATATCCTTGCAACCATTCAGGAACATAGTTACTGTATAAGTACCAGTTACGCCGGTCTGTGCATTTGCAATAGAAGGGTTCTGGTTAGTAGAACTGTAGAACGCGGGTCCGCTCCACGAGTAAGATGTAGCGCCATTACTTGAGAAGCTGGTTAAATTAAGTGTATTACCAGCGCAGAATGGGCTGTTGTTATTAGCAAATGGAATTGGCTTTGGCTTAATAGAAACATAAGTTGTGTCAGAAACAAAACAGTTAGCCTTACTCACTACCACAATATACCTGCCGGTATCACTGTAAGCCGATGGGTTACGCAATGGATTCTGTGTAGTTGATACGTACCCACCAGGACCTGACCAACGGAATGTACATCCGGTAGTCGTTTCTATTACATTCATTATTAAAGAATCGCCAAGGCAGACCGGACTGTTGCTACCCGCATAAGGTCTGGCAGGCGGCAGCGGGTCATTTAATGATACACTTCGTGTAATAGTATAAGGGCAACCTGAAGTTACTACCGTAAAGCTATCATAGATACCTTGTACCAAACCTGAAAATACATAAGTTCCTGTTGATGAAGCAGTAATGTACGCAACAACATGCACACCGTTAGCAATATAGTCGATAGTATCGGTAGATCCCGGTACTAAACCGCCAATAGTAATGGTACCATCACTGCCGCCACAGGTAGTAGGGTCAGTCGAATCGGCTAGGAATAAAATATTCGCAGGCGGTTGCGCTATTGTAGTAATAAGGTAACCGGTACAACCAACGGAGTCTGTAATTACGCAAGTGTAAGTGCCGGCAGCAAGGCCCGTAGCCGTTGCCGTATACTGTGGCGGAGCGCTGCTCCATACATAGCTTAACGAAACCGGACTTGTAATTGTTGCCGTACCATCATGCGTACCATAGCACGAAGCTGGAGTGTTGGTTATAGTCACAGGAATAAAATCTCCGCTCACAACTATGGTATCAGTTTTGGTACAACCCGCCGGATTGGTAACTGTAACATAGTAAGTAGTTGTACCACTCGGTGTTGCAATAGGATGTGCGCAGGTATCGCAGCTCAAGCTTGACGATGGCGACCAGCTATAGGTCAGTGGCCCTATAATATCGGTCGCTCCGATATCCATGACCAATCCTGAACTAAAGCATAATGTTGTGTCACGCATCCCTCGGACCTGAAGGTTAGATGGAGTGATTCGTGTATAAAGTGTATCGGGACACCCATAGCCCGCATAGGGCAATAGCACCAGTGCATAAGTAGTTGGAGTAGTAGTGGTAAAGGTAACTGTTTGCGTAGTGGCAAGCACGGAGGCGAACGTTGAAGAGTCATACCACAAATAGCTTGCATAGCCCGACGGCGCCGTTAATGTATTATTATTAGAATCGCACGATAAGGTAGAAAGGGCAAATAACGAACAGTTCATATCCAGGTAACCATAACCAAAGTGTCCACCGGCACCGCAGTCGCCGCTCTCAAAGTCAATAGTAATGGTTCGGCCGCCGGTACCGGAAAGGTTGATGGTAGCCGTAGTCCATGGAAGATAGTGTACATCGCTTGATGAAGAAGATGTAGTAAAGCCCGGCATAGTACTGCCGGCTGTATAGTAATATGCTGCGCAGGAGCCGTGCACAGGCACGCCACTTGCAGAGTCTGTTGCTGTCACATTAAACCTCGGTTGTATAGAAGCAGAGTGACCACCATCCTGCAAAACGATTGCAAAACGGTATACGAGTGAATAGTTGGTTGCACCTGCAGGCACATGCACATAATAACGCGCCCTGTCCGCCTCATAGTTAACATTACTGTTACCCAGCCTGAAAGAGTACGAGCCTCCACCTGGCGCTACTACAGGAAACCCACCGTAAGGGTCGGTTGCTGTGCCAGAAGTAAGCCTGTGACGGGTAGCTATCGGTGTAGACGAAGTCCAACCTGTCATAGTCCCAGTACCACCACCAGTGCAACAGCTACCAATATAATAATTCCACACAGAGAGATTACCAAGCTCAAAATCAATGTTATCGGGGCATGCGATCTGGCCATTCGAACTGTAAGAGAGGCCAAAGAAGAGGAAACTTAGTAACAGTAAAACTCTGTTTTTCATAACTGTGTGTCTTTATAAACGTAAAAAATTCCAAGCGTATTTCTCCTTCACAAAGCCCATCTCACAGAAAAAGAGAAATCAACAGCCAAAATATGTATTTTTTTTGATAACTACCCTATTTTCCCCGTTGCAGATAGAAAAAATCTACACAAACTCCTGCTAATATAAAATATTTTAATTTCCGGTTAAAAAATTACCGACAAATAAAATAAAATAATATCTATTATGTAAATTTACTATCTTCTTCAAAGAAGACGCATAATATTGGCTTAACGTTGGGTAATTCCTTTAGAATTTATACGTTGCGCTCAACTTCAAAAAAAACGGAGTTCCTGGTGTGTAACAAACATCACTAATGCGTTGATTTTCAATGGTTCCATTCGGATATTTAAGCCGCGTTTCTGTAGCAAACTGAGCTTCCCTCCATTTTACATTAAACATATTTTGCACTTGTGCGCCAAATTCATAGTGCGGCCGGGAATAATTTATTACGGCATCACAAACGGTATAACCTAATGCAGTTAGCGAATTGTCACTGTTGGCCGGACGGTTGCTTATATGCTGGTATCGCATACTTGCGGATAGGCTCTTGTTGTAGGTATACGTTATGCCACCAATTGAGGTGAAGTTAGGCGCCAACGCAATAAAATTAGCACCAGCTGACAGATCAGTATACCGCCCATGCGAATAATTCAGGTCAACGTCAAAATAGAACCATTTATTCAATTGATAGCGCGCTGAAAGATCGAAACCACAGCGGCGGGTTTTGCCGCCACTGTCTATTACCGCTACATCGCTAACATAGGTATATTCCTGCTGCATATCCAGCAACCATAATGCACCAGATAGCAACAGCCCCTTTGCTGGTTTAACAACTAGCCCAAGGTCATGCCCGAACGCACCGGGAATAGTATTACGTATAATGACATCGCTACCTAACTGCCTGCCCAATGCCTGGGTGCGCGTATCATTGGTATGGAAACCCGTTCCGTAGCTGTAATACAACCGGGCATTATCTGAAAAATTATAGTACGCGCCTGCCTTCGGACTCAGCTTGCCATTATTGAACGTATAACGAGGCCTGTCAGCCAATAACCTATTATCATACTGCTGAATAAAATAATCGTAGCGCGCACCAAGATTTACAACAAGTTGCGGTGTAAGAAAGAAAGAATGGTTAAAATAGCTATACAGATTGGTTTCATGCACATCGCCCAACTCTATCGGGTTAATAACTATAGTCTTTGCCATCGTGTGCGTTAACTCATCATCTTTAACAGCATCATACCGTACACCTAAACCAAACTGTGATTTCGTCTTTAACTTCCCAATATTGTAAGAAGAACTGTACTCGCTGTTGTACACCGCGATAACCCGGTTTTCCGCCTGTCGTATCTGATCGCCCTGCACTGAATCTTCCAGGAAATAGGTAAAGTCAGAATACAAATTGAAAGAATAAGAAGTGAGATAAAAATTGCTTTTAAAGTAACTGTTGGTATTGATACTCTGAAAATACTGAAGGTTCATATTATACCTGCTGGTAACACCACCCTCCGGGTCCATACCGCCATACAGGCCTACAATACCCTCATCAACTGCACGGGTCGGAATTTGCCCCGAGGCATCCCATGACGAATGAAATCCTGACAGGGTCAAAGTAAGTATTTTATTGGCGCCAACATAGTTGGTATACTTACCCATCAAATTGAGCCTGTTAAAATTCTGCGACTGGTCAAAGTAACTACGGTTATACCCATATTCACCCATTACATAAGCATCCTGGTGACCACCGGCATTTCCATCCTTGCTGAGCAACTGTAATCCGGCTACCGACCTGAAATACCCGAAAGTGCCACCCTCGGCTTTCACAAAGCTATTCTCAATATCAGTCTTTGTTTTGAAGGCAACAAAACCAGCCGTATTCATATTGCCTTTATCAATTTGGTAAGGCCCCTTGCCGAACTCTACCCCCTGCACCGATTCCGGTATAATGAAATGGGCATCTGCAAAACCCTGCCCATGTGCGTGCGAAACCATATTTACCGGCATATTATCGATGCTCACATTAATGTCGGTACCGTGGTCACAATCAAAACCACGTAAAAAAATCTGTTCTGCCTTTCCGCCACCCTGGTGTTGCGCAATAAAAAGGCCGGGTATAAGTCTCAACATATCCTGTGTGCTGTTTACCGGCCGCTGCTTCGTATCCAATGCACTGATGCTGGAAAAATTCAAATCGCGTTTTGCATTAACAGAAACGGCGCTCATCTGCACTGTAGCTGACTGCACATTGTAACTCACGTCCGTGGTTACTTCATCTTCTATCTTTACAACAGCAGTAATATTTTCATAACCAAGATGCGTCAATAAAACTGTATGTCTGCCCGGTTCTATACCCTTAATAAAGAATTTACCTAAGGCGTCTGTGATAGCACTATGTGACCCATCTTTAATAAAGATGCTCACACCTTCTAAAGGCTTGCGGCCATTACCATCGAAAATGGTGCCGCGCATACTGCCCCTGTGTGCAAATGCAGTAAGTGAAAAAGCCAACAAAACTAAAGTTGTAATTATTGTTCTCATTACGTGTGATTTAGAAATCAAAAAGCTTTTTGATCTTGTGCCCTTGCTGCTCCATTGCACCCAAAAGCCATAGAAATACGTAACCTAAAACACCCGTCTGCTGAATGAAAACAGGCTGAAGCATACTACGCAATCGCCATAAACAGCCAGTAAGCATTGGCTGCTGCAATAACAGTTTCTAAACCTGAGGAGGTGGATAAAAAGTACCAGAGAAGAAAGATCTGACAACAACGACCTGTAGTAATTTTTAAAACTCCTGTGATTTATTAATTGTGCCATCAGCGGTAGGTACAGTCCATTATTAGAACCGAACTATCTACGTACAAATGCCATATTACAGTTTTTTTAAAGACCCAATATTTAACCGAAGGAAAAGAGGAACCCTAAACAAAAAATATCCGCTCAATTGTCCACCAACTTGCAATCAGGGCTATTATGGCGCTTATGGGTATTACGACGGCCCGACGATACCATATTTTCTTAGAGAATGGCCTCGACAATAGAAAGTACAATAACAAGATAATAGTGAGCTGCCCTAATTCAACACCAACGTTAAAACTCACAAGGGCTGTAGCGAACGCATACTGCGGCATGCCCAGTTGCGATAGTGCACCAGCGAAACCCATACCGTGCACCATGCCGAAGAGAAAAACCATGACCAAACGCCATGGTTTCACCTCTGTAAAAAAAATATTTTCAAGTGCAAGGAACACTATTGAAATAGCTATCAACGGCTCAATAATAACAGACGCGGGGCTGATAACACCATACATGGCAAGCCCTAATGTAATGGAGTGCGCAATAGTGAACATTGACGCCTGCAACACAATCTGCTTCAAGCTCTTATTCAATAAAAAGACGCAGGCGATAAACAAAATATGATCAAAGCCCAAGGGAATAATGTGCTCATATCCCACCAACGTGTATTTCCAGAACACCTGTCCACCGCTCATCTTCTCCAGCTCATACTTAATTACATGCCCCTGCGAAGGCAGCACAATTAAAAGTATCAACACAATAAGCAACCAGATTTTTTTCATGATACCACTCCAAAGAGAATCAAAAATATACTGCACCAAATACTGGCAATATGTACGCTTCACCAGCATGGATTGATTATCCGAACTACTGCTTGTTCATTGCAACCGGTTGTTTCGCTGCGCTAACTATTCTTGCATCAATATACGGATTCATGGTGGTGGCTTCTCCCATTAACTTCTGGCCGCGTTCCATATCGCCGGCAGCAACGTATATTGCGCCCGCCTTATACATTGTTATTGGGTTTTTACTATTCGTCGCTAACATCTTATCAGCATGCGTTTTCGCACCCGCATAATCACCTTTCACATAGTATATCCATGCAGCCAGCTCGTTAGCGTCAATATTATTCGGGCGCATTTCAAGGTCGGTCTTAGCAAATTTCAACGCCTCATCCAGGTTACCGGCATTAAGGTTTGCCGTAGCCATTTCGCGGCTCACATTATGCTTTACCAATGCATCCTTTTCCTCACTTTTCTGCGCTTCACCCAAAAGCCTTATCACATCAATTTGTGTCTCTTTAGCTTTTGCGGCATCTCCCTTCAATTCGTATAAGTCGCCGAGTAGCCCTACGAAGGCAACTTCACTCAGCACTTTAATTGCTTTTTTAGTTTGATCTATAGCACCATCATAATTTTTCTTCGCTTTTTCAACCCTTGCAAGCCCTATTAAAGCAAAAGGATAATCGGGCCTGTACACTAATGACGAACGGTACATTAAAGAAGCACTATCCAGGTTACCAAAATTAAGATAAAGGTCGCCCAATGTGGTCCTTGCCCATTCTGTACTCTCATTGCCTGGCAAGCCGGCATCAACAGCCATCTTCATAGCCTCTATTGCACCGGCATTCTGTCCATATATCTGCCTCAGGTAAGAAGCACGGGAATAAGCGCGCAGATCTGGCTTAATGTTCATCATAGAATCACAGTCCTTCACCGCATCATCATAATTACCCATTTCCACGTTTGCGTCAACAAGCGCGCCAAAAATGCCTGCGTTGTAGTTGCTTATAGCTACGCCCTGCTTTGCAGTCGCCAGTGCATCTTTAAACTGGTGCATGTTCAATTCTACAGCGCTCTTAATATTCAGAGCCTGGAAAACGATATCTTTATTTGCTGTCTTACTGTCAATTACTTTATTCAGCATTTCCATAGCTGCATTGCCATAATAGCTGCTATTACCAGTTACTCGCCCTTCTGCAACAAATACAGTGGCCAGGTTAACGTATTGCTGCAGGTCGTCAGGATTCTTTTTTACGGCAGCTATAGCTTTATCGTAAACTGACTTTATGTTGGCCTGCTCTTCAGCTGTGCCAAGTTGCTTATCCCTTGCCAGTAAAGCAGGAATGGCATCTTTCTTTTCGCTCTTACACGACATCACGGATATACTGAATGTAAAACAGGCTAACAGTATGGCGATAAGTAAATGATTTGTTTTCATCTGGTTTGATTTAGTAAATGAGTTATTGGTTTGATTTTAGTAGACATACGCAAGAAGCCGTAAAACCGTTTTTTTAAAACAAAAGAAAAGTGCGTAACCCTTTAATTAGTAGAAGACTGTTGTTCGGGCTTGTTCCAAAAATAAAGGCGTGCTAGAAAGCACGCCTGTCTATTTTTACATTAAATCAAACCGTCTTTATTTAGTTTTAACCAACTTTACAGCTTGTTGAGTCTGGCCATTAGCTATTAAATTTGCTATGTAGTTACCTGCTGGTAATTGTGAAACATCCCACTGTGTGGTATATTCACCTTTTGATCTGTTGCCTTCGGTAATCATTTTAACGACGCTACCCTTAATATCAGTAATGTAGATGCTGATCTCAGATGCAGCTTCCAGTTTGTAACGGAAAGTAACATTGTTAACCATTGGGTTAGGATAAGCATTCATCACGATAAGCGGCGTTGCCAATGGCAGGTGTTGCAGGTCGTTGATACCTAAAACCGGACCAGTGTATCCTGTTCCTGTGAAACCAGGCCATGGATCTTGCAGATAAGGGAAACAACCTTTAAAAGTAGTGTCGTTATGAGTGACACCGGCATTAAAGGTGAGTACATTCAAAAGGTTAGCAGTAACCGGGCTACCTGAACCAGAATAGTCATCATACCACAAACCAATAGCAGCTAACACCACTCCTGATACTGCCTGTAATTCAATTGTAGTCACGTCATCTTCCAGGCGGCGACCGTTAGGAAAACCATCCATGTTAGGAATAAACTGTAGCGCAGATGTAGTGTTATAAGCGGCATCAGTAAGACCAAGGACTGCCGCCTGAACCAGACCAAGCGAACTGAATTTCGGATCAGTACGGCTTGTTACAGGCACTGCCATATTCAACCTCAACATATCGCAAAGCGTAGGCAGGAAGTTATTGACAAATGGTTTACCTGCAGCAAGTGGGTTACCGCCTTTGCCGGTTGCCAATTGGTATGGAGCTACGTTTGGTACACCGGTATAGAATATTGGCAGAAGGTCAACAGCACGTGGGCTCATTGAATCTGGCAAAAGTATTGTACCATAAAGGCCATCATCAAGTGCGGTACCCGCTACAGCAGATGAACCTTTAAGTGGCCATAAACCCTTGTGAGTGTTACGGAAGTCGTAAGAACCCAAAGATGCTGTCTGAATGCGAAGATTAGCAAGACCCGGAACTGCGCCGCCGTATGCTGATGCATCCATGTACAAAGCCAATTCGGGATTCTTGAAGAACTTTGCATAGCTAAGATCTGCAGTATATGGGTTAGCACTATTCCACCTGTCTTTTGCGCCAATTGGTATAACTACCTCATTGGTAAGCGGCATACCGACACGGGAAATCTGTACCCATGAACCTGAAGTTGTTGGCTCAGCACCGGTAGTGCTGAGTGTAGTGATAGCCGGACGACTGGCAGATGCCCAAACACCGATAATGAATCTTGAATCTAAGATGCTCGATGCAGCAGACGTCATAAGACCGTTCTCCTGCAACTGTGCAATTGATACTTCGATAGCGATAGAGTGGCAATTGAATTTAGCAAGACCATCACGGCCAGCAGCACGGAAACCGCCAACGTCAAATGCACCACCTAAATCAACAAAGAATGGATCATCTGTTGGTCCGCAGAAAATCTTTTCACCGGTTGAAGCCGTTGTTACAGCGCTCATCATCAGGTTATCGTAACCTGCAGTGTGGTTAAGACCAACTGCGCTATTAATAGAACGCGGCCCTATATTCGCTGGCGGCACTGTACCACTCGTGGTGATGGTAGAAAATGTTGAACCACCGTCAAGGCTGCGCTGGCAGGTGTAAGTAGTTTTTTGATTTTGCTTACCCAACCTGATGTTGAAGAATGTTGTAGTATCCTCATTTATCGTTGTAAACATAAACCTGTAAACGATATCATCACCGGTAGTTGAGGTCTTGTTCTTAATGTGTATTTCATACCTGACGTTGTTGCCGAAAGTATAATAATTCGGACCGCCCGCAGGGTGCTCAAACGGAATGTAATTGGCAATAATTACAATTTTGTTGGTGTCGCAAGGGCTTCTGAATGCGTACAGATCAGTATTATCGGCCTGTGCGTCAAACGATATCAGCGGGGCCTCCCTGTGAGATGAAGCCGTGGCTTTTATCTGCGGCAACAGGCAAACAGCCGCTGCAACAAACAGTTTATTTATAATGTTTCTCATGATTTTTGTTTTTGAAAGTTGCTGAATAAATTGGGCTTAAAATCTTGACTGGTAAGTGTAGTCATAACCACGCCATGGCTGCTGCACATAAGGGAATGAAGCCTGGAAGGTTGTATCATTTGCTGTAACACCTGCATTAAAACTCAAGACATTGGAAAGCGCTGGAGTAACAACAGAACCGGAACCAGGATAATCATCATACCACAGACCTATTGCTGCAAGTACAACGCCACCAACGGCTTGCAACTCAATAGTAGTTACGTCATCTTCCAACCTGCGGCCGTTAGGGAAACCATCCATATTAGGAATCATAACCAGGCTCGCATCATTCCTGTACGGAGATACTGTAAGACCTAGAACCGCGGCACTGATAATACCCAAAGAACTGAAATTAGGATCGTTTCTAGGAGTAGCTGGCACGGCCATATTCAGGCGTAACATATCACCAAGCGTTGGTAAAAAGTTATTGATGAATGGCTTACCGGCAGAAAGTGGTGAGTTAGCTGGCTTGCCTGTAGCCAATTGGTATGGCGCAAGGTTCGGAACACCGGTATAGAATATTGGCAGGATATCAACAGCACGCGGGCTGGCATTATCTGGCAATAAAATAGTACCAAAAACAGCATCATCAAGTGCAGTACCGGCTACAGCTGCGCTGCCTTTCAGCAGGTATAAACCTTGCTTGCCGTTCCTGAAATCGAAAGTGTGTAATGAATTGGTTTGTATGCGTAAAGCATTCAATGCAGGCACTGCAGAACCGTACGCTGAATTGTCCATATATAATGCCAACTCAGGATTTTTGAAGTACGGAATAAACTGTGCATCGTTTGCAGGAGTGCTTGCATTCCACTTGTCTTTCATACCAATCGGTATAATTACCTCGTTGGTTAATGGCATACCCAAACGTGATACCTGCACCCAGCTACCAGAGTAAGTTGAAGAGCCGGTTGCTAACGTTTTGATAGCAGGGCGGCTTGCAGAAGCCCATACACCAATTACGAAATCGGGATCAAGAATGTTGGCAGCTGAAGAAACACTTAGGCCTGTCTTCTGCAACATGCTTATTGGTATTTTTAAAGCGATAGTATGGCAATTAAAACGGGCCAGACCATCTTTTGGCGGATTAGCAGTACTCAAACCACCCGGACGAATATTAGCCAGGTCAAAAGCGCCACCCAAATCAACAAAGAACGGATCATCTACAGGTCCGCAGAATACTGTTTCACCTGTTGATGCAGATGCAATTGCAGATGCCATAAGGCTTCCGTAGCTAGATGCACCCAGGCCAACTGTAGCATTCTGTATAGAGCGAGGGCCAATATTTGCAGGAGGCACAACACCTGTAGTTACAATAGTAGACCATGTAGTACCGCCGTCGGTGCTCTTTTCGCACATGTAAGTGGTCTTGATGTTCTGCTGGCCTAAGCGGATGTTGAAAAAGGTTGTAGTATCTTGGTTTACAGCTGAAAACGTAAAGCGATAAGTAATATCGTCGCCTGTAGTAGTGGTCTTGTTTTTGATGTGTATCTCATAGCGAACGGATGTTCCGAAGCTGTAATAGTTAGGGCCGCCTTCCGGAGATTCGAAAGGAATATAGTTAGCTATAATAGTAACCATATTTGGGTTGTCAGGGCTTACAAAAGCGTACAGGTCAGTGTTATCGGCCTGCGCATCACGCGAAATAAGTGGAGCTTCCCTATGGCTGGAGGCGCGAGCCGTGAAGCCCAATGCCATAACTCCGAGAAAGACGGGCAATAAGCCGAGCCTCCTCAATAAGTAATTTTTGCTTTTCATACAAATGATTGTTTTAGTGTTAACTAATTGGTGAATCGTCCCTCACCTGATTGGCTTGGTGAAAAACACTTACGCACGGCAAGGCGTTTCAGTTTTCGGTTACTAAAAAACAATTCAAGAAACGCGCGGATGGAAATAATTGAAGATGCTGGTTGTTACATGCAAGTATATATCCCATCCAATTGCAGTAACTGGTCCAAGGATTTCCCTGGACCTACAATTCCGGAAGCATTTGCTTCCGAAAAGCACATTATCATACTCGTCCGTGTTTGCAACACAGATGCGACGGATTGGCCTTTGCAACGCCTGTCAAAAGCAAGATAAACATACAATTGTGAATGCCTCCACCCATTGATTGAACGACATCTTTCATCCAATCGCATTAACTGGTCCAAATATTCCAGTTTTCGGTTAATAAAAAACAATTCACGAGGATAAGAAAAACCTAGGGGCTGAAAATTTTAAGCCCACGTTAAGCAAAAAATAACGGCAGCACGGTTTCGTACTGGCAGCGCGAAAAGTAAAAAACAAACACAGACGGTGTTGAATTGCAACATCAGGCCGTAACGAAAATCGTTTATTTAATCGTTATCTCAGTTTCGTTCAAGCTAAAGGCAGATTACGCTGCGCATTATTTAAAACACTTGACTATCAAACAATAGAAGCACTAACTTGCAAAACGTGTGTATAACGTTTTGCCACCTCCCAACATTTGCTGAAATTTGTAGGATACAATGCACAAGCATCCTAAAAATTAAATATGACCACCAGAAATGCCAGATTGATGAAATCTTATAGTATGCAGACTGCTTGTCAAAGACCACCCATCGCAACCTTTTTCAAATTTTCAGGCACTGATTAACAACCAAATAACCAAATGCTGAATCCGGCCAATTTATAATTTAGCATTTACAATTTTCAATTGAGACCATCATATTGCCAAATTCACTTACCTTTGCACAAATTTTGAAATGATGAATTTTAACACACTAAAAATCTCTGAAGAGCTGATAGCAACATCAGAGAAAATAGCTAAGGGATATAAAGTATTGCAGGAAATTGGTAATGTGGGTATCGGTGAAACACCAAAAGAACTGGTTTGGAGCAGTGATAAAATAAAAATGTACCACTATACCCGCGAAACGCCTGCTAAATGTGCAACGCCGGTATTAGTGTCTTTCGCTATGCTCAACAGGCACGATGTGCTTGACCTTCAAAGCGACCGTAGCCTTGTAAAGAAGCTGGTTCAGCAGGGTTTGGATGTATATATAATGGATTGGGGCTACCACAACAGGAGCGATCGTTACCTGACCATGGAAGATTATATTGATGGCTACATGAATGATGCCGTTGATTTCCTGCGCAGGCGCCATAAAACAGAGAAAATCCATAAGATGGGTATCTGCCAGGGCGGTACTTTCTCTATGATATATGCTTGCCTATATCCTGAAAAACTAAAGTCGCTCACTACTTATGTAGCGCCTTACGATTTTTCAACCACCAAATGCATGCTCTACAAATGGACAAAATACATTGATGTTGATGCAATGGTTGACCAACTGGGCACTATACCAGGAGAAATGATTGATGGCGCTTTCGGCATGCTGAAACCTAGCATGAACGTGAGTAAATACTTAGGCGTTATCGACTCTCTGGAAGACAAGGACAAGATGCTGAACTTCCTGCGCATGGAAAAATGGAAGAGCGACCTGCCTGCAATTCCAGGCGAAATGTACCGTAAATACATTAAAGACCTGTTCCGCGACAACCTGTTGATTCAGGATAAATTCACATTAGGCGGTAGGCCGGTGCACCTTAAGAATGCGACTATGCCTTTCTTAAATGTATATGCAACCGAAGATACCATCATCCCTAACGAAAGTACAAGGAATGTGATGGATGTCATTGGTTCAAAAGACAAGAAAGAATATCCTTTTGGCGGCGGTCACATCGGCGTATTTGTTGGCGGCAAGTCTCAGAAAGAACTTGCACCTGCAGTTGCGGAATGGATTATTGAGCGCTGCTAGAATTAAGGCAGAACCCGCACTTTCAAATACGCTGAAACTAACAAAAATGAACCCCGGTTCTTTATAAATTTATACAAAAAGGTGCACCCGTTCCGGTGCACCTTTTTAATAGTTACACCACCACCAACCGCATAATATTACATGGCCATACCGTTTACAAATCCGTACACAACCCACAATACTGACCTACCCGGCGATTGCAATATTGCCTACATTGATGAAGGCAAAGGCGAAAAAACTTTATTGTTTATTCATGGCCTGGCCAACTACGCACTGGTATGGAAGAAGAACATCGACTACCTGAAACAGTACTATCGCTGCATTGCTATCGACTTACCGGGAAATGGCCTTTCTGACCAGAACCCGCACAACTTCAGCATGGCATTTTTCGCCGATGCCGTGCATGATCTCATCAAAGCGCTTAACTTGAAAAACGTATGTATCGTGGGCCATTCCATGGGCGGCCAGGTAGCCATGACAACCCTGTTGCGGCACCCGGAAAGTGCAAAAACAATGGCACTTTGCGCACCCGCCGGTTTCGAAGTTTTCAGCGCACTGGAAAAGACCATGTACTATTCCACCATGCATCTGTTCGACTTCTTTACCTCGGAAGAACACATACTTGCACAAACCATCGAAAATAGCTTCTACTCCTCTCCGCAGCAAGGCAGCAGCGTCATTGCCGACCTTAAGCAACTTATGCGCACCTACAAACCCAACTACTATAAAAAAATGATTGAGGCATGTATTAAGAGTATGGTAAAGGATACTGTATACAGCCAACTGCAAAATATACAGCAACCTACGTTGGTCATGTTTGGCAAGAAAGATGCACTGATCCCAAACAAACTGATTCACCACACCACTACAGAAGCTTTAGCTGTTGCCTGTACTGCCAAAATACCGAATGCCCACCTCGTATTAATACCCGATTGCGGTCATTTTGTACAATGGGAAAAGGCAGAAGAAGTAAACAAAAATATCGTTGCCTTTCTGGAAGAAAAATTATAGATGAAAGTAGAAAAAACGGTCGGCCTTTCGTCAGAATGATTGACTAGACTACCGCAATACCTTATTTAAAAAATGCTCCGGAGTGTAAATCAGCAAACCGGCAAGGGCGCTTTTTAGCAGCTTTTTATCACGAGTTAAAAAGATTTCGACCTGATGATGCAATGCAGTAAAATATTGAATTGCATCTTCAATATCGTCAATTTTCGAATAGAGTGCGTTTAACGTAGTAGCATGGTCAGCGTCAATTACCGTTACGTATTCAAGGAGTGCAATAATAAGTTCTTTAGCTTTTTGCTTGCCATAGCTCTTAGTTAACCAATAAGCTATAATATGCACGATCGCCGGCGATGTAAATAGCACAATTTCACCGTTCAGGGCCAATTCCATTACTTGCCGGGAGACGGGGTAAAACTCTCTCTTCAGCGTAAAATCTAACAAGATATTTGCGTCAATAAAAATCTTATGAGCCATATCTTTCCCCGCGCTTCTGGTAATAGAGTTCTGTTAAGTCCGCATCACCCGGAATCTCCGCCTTTTCCAGGTTGTCTACCATATCAATTATGGAGCTTTTGCTACCTGGCTTCAGTACTTTTTTAAAAAAGTCTTCTACTAATTCCGAAACAGGAATATCCTTTTTACCCGCATATCTTTTTATCTCTACAATGAGTTGCTCATCAATGGTAAGATTCAATCTGCCTTTCATAATCTAAAGATACGCATAATTTCAAATCATACGCATCCCCCCAGCTACACTTCTACACCCGTAAACTCAAATTTAGTGCCATCGAAAAGGCCCTTATCGCTTAGCTTAAGTGCCGGTATAACCAAAAGTGCCATAAACGACAATGTCATGAATGGTGCATGCAACGTGGTACCAAGCTTTTTAGCAAGCCTGTCTATTTCCTTATAATCTTCGGCTACCGAATTGCCATCGGCCAAAGACATAAGGCCGGCAACAGGTAACGGCATTGCTGAAACATTGTCCTTATTTTCGGCAACCGAAATACCCCCCTCATTATCTATTAAGGCGTTCACTGCCGCGCACATCGATGCATCGTCGACACCGACCACAATAATATTATGGCAATCATGACCAACAGTTGAAGCTATCGCGCCTGATTTCAAACCGAAGCTCTTAATAAATGCAGTAGCTACCGGCGCATCTGGTTCATACCGGTTAATTACGGCGAGTTTCAGCACATCATTCTCGGTATTGCTTACCAGCAAACCATCAACCACTTTACCCGGCAGCAACAACTGACTCGTAACCAACTGCCCTTCTACCGCCTTAATTACCTTTATCATCCCCGACTTTTTCTTTGCCTTTATGGCAAACTCTTCTTCGGTCTTGGGGTTGGCTTTGAAATTATTGATAGGCGATGCAGCTACATAAGGTAGTAATGTATGCCCGTTCTCACTCACTAATTCACCAGCTATATAGGTCTGCAGAATTTTCAGCTCCTCCAGATTATTGACAACAATAAAATCAGCCGGATCGTTAAGCCGTAGCATACCCACGGGCAACTTATAATGCAGCACAGGGTGCACACATGCTGCGCGCAGCACCGCATACAGGTCATAACCCTTTTGCAGCGAACGTTTTACCAAGGCATTAATATGGTTCAGCACCAATTCATCAGGGTGCTTATCATCGCTGCAGAACATTACTCTTTCAGGGTGCAGCTTCAGCAACTCGCACAGCGCTTCATAGTTTTTTGCCGCACTACCTTCCCGAATTAAAATGTGCATTCCCACCTTTACTTTATCCAATGCTTCATCAAGCGTAAAACACTCGTGGTCCGTAGTTATACCGCTTTCTGCATAGGCCATAGCTGTTGCGCCACGAAGGCCGGGTGCATGACCATCAACCGGTTTTCCTGCCTTGTGCGCTGCTGCTATTTTAGCCATCACCTCCGGGTCTTTATTCAGCACACCGGGATAGTTCATCATCTCAGAAAGGTACCAGATATCCGGGCTATTGAGCAACTCTGCAACATCACCAGAATCAAGGGTAGCCCCTGCTGTTTCAAAACTAGTGGCAGGCACGCAGGAAGGCGCTCCAAAAAAGAACTTAAAAGGGGTTTTCTTGCTGTTATCTATCATGTATTGCACACCTTCCTTACCGCAGACATTGGCAATCTCGTGCGGGTCAGATACCGTCGCTACAGTGCCATGCACAACAGCCATATTGGCAAATGCGGTAGGCACAAGCATAGAACTTTCTATGTGGATATGTGCGTCCACAAAGCCCGGTAACAGGTATTGGTCATCGGCTTGTTCAATTTCACTAATGGTGCTTATAATACCATTTTCAACCACTACCTGAGCGGGATAAATGCGTTTCGCAAACAAATCAATAAGCTTGCCTGTAATTGTAAATGATTGCATTCTCAAATATACCAACAATTATTTATTGTTTTCTACACCCCGATTAATAGAAACATGTTACCTTAGTCTTAAGTAATGCCCAACAAGCATTTAGCCGCTAACTTATGCCTAAGGGCATAGAATATTGTTTGTAAAAGGAAAAAATCAATATCGGGACTAGATACTATTACGAGATAAATAAAACAACAATAATAAATGTACAGAATAGGACAGGGAATTGATTTTCACAAACTGGTTGAAGGAAGGGAATTTTGGTTAGGCGGGATACTGATTCCGCACAGTAAGGGTGCGCTCGGGCATTCTGATGCTGATGTGCTGTTACATGCTATCTGCGACGCGCTGCTTGGCGCATTAAGCCTCGGCGATATAGGCAAGCACTTCCCTGATACCGATGCCGCTTACAAAGGTATTGACAGCAAACTGCTCTTAAAAAGATGCGGCGAGCTGATAGCAGAACGGGGCTATGGAGTAGTGAATATTGATAGTACCATTTTGTTACAGGCACCGAAAATAATGAAGTACGTGCCCGACATGTGCAAGGCTATTGCTGAGATATTAGGCATTACAATTGATGATGTTTCCATAAAAGCTACCACTACCGAAACACTTAGTTTTATTGGCAGGGAAGAAGGCATTGTTGCTACGGCTAATGTACTTCTGGTTAAGAAATTACCTCAATAAAATTGCCCCCTGCCCTTGTAAAAACAGAGCATGTTTGTAAGTGTATGGGATGCTGAAAGATAGCAGATACGGTACATCGCGTGCCATCACCCATTAATTAAGGGCGGCCAAGAGGTCGCCCTTAATTAATGGCATTCAAGAAGATCAATGAATTATCAAATCGCCGGATTGCTTTCAGCAACCTCCTTTTTTCCAAAACCCGCGAGTTTCGATATCACCACAAATAATACCGGCACTACGAATATTGCCAGCGATGTTGCCGCAAGCATACCACCAAATACCGTGAAGCCTATCGTGCGGCGGGCGACTGCACCCGCGCCTTCTGCCAACACCAGCGGCAATACGCCTAAAATAAATGCCAGCGATGTCATAATAATTGGGCGCAACCTCAGCTTCACTGCTTCTAATGTTGACTGTAAAATATCTTCGCCCTGGTCAACACGCTCCTTGGCGAATTCCACAATCAGGATAGCGTTTTTAGCAGAAAGACCAATAAGCGTTATCAAACCGATCTGCGCATAAACGTTATTGGTGAGGCTTGGCACAAGCGTTAATGTAAGTATGGCACCAAATGCACCAATCGGCACCGAGAACAACACCGAAAATGGTATAGACCAGCTTTCGTATAATGCAGCCAGGAAAAGAAATACGAAAATAATAGACAACAGGAAGATGTAGACGGTTGAAGACCCCGCGTGTTCTTCTTCATAGCTTAAACCTGAAAACTCATAGCCATAACCCTGCGGCAAAGTTTTGGCTGCAATACGTTTCAGCGCCTCAAGGGCCTGACCGCTGCTGTAACCTGCCTTCGGCGAACCGTTTACCTCTGCAGAGCGGAAGATATTAAAGTGCGAAATAAGTGGTGCAGTTTCTGTTGGTGTATAAGAGATAAGCGTACTCAGGGGCAACATCTGCCCGCTGGAATTGCGCACATAGAATTTATCCATCTCCCCTATCACCGTGCGGAAATTTGTATCGGCCTGCACCACCACATGGTAGTTACGGCTATACAAACTAATGTCATTAACATAGTAGCTACCCATGTAGGTTTGTATAGTGCTGAACACATCTGATATACTCACGCCCATCCGCTTGCATTTCTCCCTGTCTACTGTAACATTATAACTAGGGGTATGCGCGCCGTAAAAGCTGAAGGCGCTACCTATTACCGAATCTTTCTGAGCTGCGGCAACAAAGGTTTTTACGACCTTCTCAAAGGCTCTTACATCATCAGTCGTCTGGCGCTGCTGTATCTGCATACTGAAGCCTGCTGTCTGCCCCAGCCCTGGTATAGGTGGCGGCGATACCACAACAACATTGGCCTGCTTCACTCCAGCTTCTGCAATTCTCTTTTGCAGCACTGCAATAATACCCGGCACCTGTTCACTTTCTTTGCTGCGCTCATCCCACGGTTTCAACTGACAGAAAATACTCCCGCTGTTCGATTTTGTGGAGAACGTAACTACGTTAAGCCCACCCAAGGCCGCAAAATGCCCAACCCCCGGAGTAGTTTTAACTACCTCCATTATCTTGGTCAACACTTCAAGCGACCGAGTTGTCGATGCCGCTTCGGGCAATTCATAAGTAATGAAAATACGGCCTTCATCTTCCGTTGGTATAAATCCTGATGGCTTTGCCTTAAATAATAGTATGGTTCCAAAGCCAAGGCACACTAACAAAATAAGAACAAGTTTAGAAGCTTTAATGCTGCGCCTTACGCCGTTGGTATAGGTTGAAGAAAGGCGTTCGAACCAATTATTGAAGCGGAAGAATAATTTATTCAAGCCCTTTGCTTCTTTATTAATGCGACTCTTTTTCAACAACAACGTACACAAGGCCGGAGTAAGCGACAGCGCCACGAATGCAGACAGTATTACTGATATTGCAATAGTGATTGCGAACTGTTGATACAAACGGCCAACAATGCCCGGAATAAACGCAACGGGTATAAATACAGCCGCAAGTATCAGCGCGATAGCTACCACTGGCCCGGAAATATCTTTCATTGCCGCAGCGGTTGCCTCCTTCGCACTCATGTTGTTATGGTCCATGTAGTGTTGAACGGCCTCCACCACAACAATGGCATCATCAACCACAATACCGATTGCCAGCACAAACCCAAACATAGTAAGGGTATTAATGGTGAAGCCAAGCGGAATAAAGAAAATAAATGTACCTATAATGGAAACCGGTATAGCCAGCAAAGGTATTAGAGTAGCTCTCCAGTTTTGCAGGAACAAATACACCACAAATGCCACCAGCGCCAGCGCTTCCAGCAAAGTGAGTATTACTTCGTGCATGGAAACCTTTACCACGGTAACTGATTCAAAAGGTACACTTGCAGCTATATCGCTTGGGAACGTTTTCTTAAGTTCTTCCAGCTTGGCATATACACCTTCGGCCGTCTCCAGCGAATTGCTGCCAGGTGCCTGGTATAGTAATAGATAAGACGCTCGCTTGCCATCAACAAATGAGTTACTGGCATAGGCGAACTTGCCTAATTCCACCCGCGCCACATCTTTTAAATAGACTATCTGGCCGGAAGAGGGAACAGTTTTAATAATTATATTCTCAAAATCGCTGGCTTTGCTGATTCTGCCATTTACCAATAAGCTATATTCATTTACCTGCGTGCTCTGCTGTGGTGGCACACCCACAGAGCCTGCGGCTACCTGCACATTCTGTTCACTCAACGCACTGGTAACATCGGTTGCCGAAATACCATAGCTGGCAAGCTTATCTGGCTTTACCCAGATACGCATACTAAAGTCGTCAGTACGGCTGTTAATATCGCCCACACCCTTTACGCGCAGCAGTGCGTCGCGAACAAATATATTGGCATAGTTATCAACAAAAGTAACGTTGTGTGTTCCTTTAGGTGAGGAGATAGCCACAAGCATCAGTATACTCGGGTTCCTCTTTTTTACAGTAAGGCCGAGACGTTTTACCACATCTGGCAATTGCGGTGTGGCGATGCTCACCCTGTTCTGTACATCAACTGCCGCTACATCAATGTTAGTCCCGATGTTGAACACGGCATTTATGGTCATAGCGCCATTACCTGTGCTGCTGCTTTGCAGGTAAGCCATGCCGGGTGTGCCGTTTATCTGCGCCTCTACCGGGGTCGCCATTGTCTGCTCTACGGTAAGCGCATCCGCGCCGGTAAACTGCCCGGTTACCTGCACAGTAGCCGGCGTTATTTCAGGGTACTGACCTACCGGTAAATTCAGTATGGCTATTGCACCCACCGACAGCAATACAATGGAAATTACAATTGCTGTTACGGGCCGTTTTATAAAAGTATCTGCTATCATGGTGGTTAGTGGTCGTAGTGATGTTAATGGGTTGGTGTTGCCGCGGGGGCCTGGGTCACAATGAACGACCCGTCATGCAATTTTTGCACGCCATCCACAATTACCTTTTCGCCTTCTTCCAGGCCTTGCTTAACTATTACTTTATCGGCAACCTGCGCGCCCAGCACAACCTTTTTCTGTAGCGCATGCAGCGCTACCTTCGCAGTACTATCCGCCAGGGTTTTAATTGCAGTATCCTTGGCTATATAAACAAAAAATTCTCCCAATTGCTCTACAATCGCTTTACCCGGCACCAGTAGTTGTGGTTCAGTATCCTGATTGCGCACACGCACCCTGCAACTCATTCCCGCCCTCAATACTGAAGATGGATCTGCAAATTTTAATCTCACGGTAATAGTACCGGTTTGTGTATTCACACCACGGTCAATGAACGATATTTCACCCGGGTAATTGTAAAGCGTATTGTCGGGTAGAAGCAAGGTAAAAACCGAGTCGGCTATTGTTGATTTAAGCTGTTGCAACTTCACAAAATGCGGTATTTGTTTCTCGCTCACAACAATATCAACAGCTACCGGTCCGTCTGTAGAAATGGTGTTTAAGATTGTTTGGCCCGGCACAATGGTATTACCCACTTTTACCTGCGAGATACCAATAGTACCATCAAACGGAGCGCGGATAGCGGAATAGTTCAGGTCGGTCTGGTCTTTTACTATCTGTTGTTTGGCTGCTGCCAACTGTTGCTTTGCATTTTGTAATGTTGTCAGCGCATGGTCAAGTGTTTGTTTGGCAACCGCCTCATGTTCGTTAAGGTAGGTGTAACGGTCTGCATCTTTTTGCGCTTGAGCCAGGTTAGCTTGTGCTACCTGTAAGTTAGCCTGAGATTGGCTTATGGTCGCCTGGTATTTACTTCGGTCAATATCATACAACACCTGCCCCTTCTTCACTTTCTCCCCTTCTTTAAAATGTATAGCGGTTACATAACCTTCTATCTGCGACTTCAAATCTACCTGCATCAGCGGCACAACCGTGCCGGGATACTGGTCAAAATATATGGCTGTTTCCGGGTGCAATTCATAAAGGTTCACGGGTACAGGTATAGTTGCAGGATTTGGTGCATCCGGCTTTTTATCGCCGCATGAGCCCGCAAAAAGTGAACCCGTAATAATTATACAACTTAAAACAAACCTGTTCATTTATGCTGTTATTTATACTAATGTAAATAATGTTTTCGGTGGTGGTGGCGGGCAATTTATGGCACGGCTATATCGCCTTTTGCCTTTTCAAATTCTAGTTTACTTTCCAGTACCTGAAACAATGCGTTCAGGTAATTTATCTCTGATGTCTGCAAATCCGATTCCGCTATGATCACATCCAGATAAGCCTTTATCCCTTCAGAATATTGCAGCTTCACTACATTGTAAACTTCCCGCGCCATAGCCTCGTTTTCAGCCTGCGCGCGTAAGGCGTACAGGTTACTTTTATAACCCGCCAGCGCTTGCTGGTATTGCGTATTAATATTGAGTTTCAGGTTTATTTCATCCCAGTCTACCCTATCTTCCTGCAACTGCGCTTTATGCACATTATTATGTCGCTTTAACCCTGAAAAAATAGGCACACTTAATTGCACCCCAAGCAGTGAATTAGGGTAAGCAGCCGAATAGAGGTCAGCATTGCTGTTGCTTTGGAACTGATAGTTATAGTTGTAGAAAGCTGATACCGAAGGCACTACCCCAAGCCTGTAATATCTTGTTGTTTGGTGCTGAATGTCCTTCATAATTTCCAGCGTGCGGTATTCAGGTCGCTTTTCAATATGCAAAGCCTCCAGCGTGTCAGTATAAATGTTCTGCAGCATTTGGGCGGTATCAAATCTAACGGCTATTGCCTGTTCAGCAGGAGCGCCCAATAATTGTTTGAGGTAAGCATACTTGCCGGCCAACTGCTCGTTCGCTGTTTTTAACTGTGAAAGCGCGTTATTGAGCGAAATTGTTGCTTGTTTATAGTCCACCTTATCCGCAATGCCACTTTGGTAACGGTAGTAGGCATCTTTTTGATTTTTTATAAGCCGTGCGGTGTCTTCCTTATACACATTTATGCGTTCGGTTGAAAGCAACACATCATAAAACGCCTTACTCACATCAACGACTAGGTTTACTTTTGTTGTATTAATGTTTTCGTCAGCGGCGCTCATGTATAGCTTTGCTATCCGGCCTGCCAGCAATGCGTCATTATTAAATAAATTCTGGTTAACGGTAAGTTGCGGTAAGGAAGTGTAGTTAACGCCTGTCTTTACCGGAGTTAACGTACCATTGGTACGCAAAAAAGAAGTTGGCAGCTGTAAATAGTGCACGTAGTTAGCATTACCAACCACCTGGGGCAACCATGACCCTATAGCTATAGCCTGGTTATCGTGGGCAATTGCCTTATCAATATAAGCCTGGTTAACTGCTGGCTGGTTCTTCATTGCAAAATCAATACAATCTTGCAGGGTAAGGGTTTGTACTGTTGTAACAGCGTTCCCGTTGAGCGGTTCCTGGGCGTTTATTAAAGGTACATATAGTAAGAAGGTGAAAAGTGCGGTGATGGTACGGTGTAACATGGCCCTGTTTATCGGCAGTTTTTAAGCATTTGTTCTAAATAGCAATATCAAAAGGCAGGGCAAAGGTAAGCGTAGCAAAAAAATTGATGTTTATACCTCTATTGATTTAACTGATAAAGGAGGGTTTAACGGCGAATAGTATTTATTTTTCCGTAAATCAATTTTTATTGGTCCGTCTCATTCAAAAGTAAAAATTTTCGACAAAAAGAAACGCTAATATTGTCGGGGCATTTTTGAGGTTTGGATGGCCATTTCTGCGATTTGGCAGCTCGGGTACCGTCAATCTTCTTTTGAAGAGGTGCAGTTGATTGATTTTATTACTATTATCTTTGTTGCCGGATGCCGGCTATTTTATAGCCGGACATCCTTAATTGTTTTGTTTACGTTTTTCGAATAGCAATTTACATGTTTCGTATACTACTGTCTTTATTTATTTTATGCTGCCTTGTTAGTGGTTGCCTGCCTTCGCCCTATTATCAGAAGCAGGAAGCAGTTCCTAAAAATGAATGGAATAGCAATTTCAGACCAATATTTAAGTTTGAAATAACTGATACTGCATCGCGCTACCAGACATCTTTTATTATTCAGCATTCGCAGGCCTATCCGTATAGTAATTTATGGATGTGGTTATATATAAAGTCCCCCGGCGATAGCATTATTAAAAAAGAGCGGGTAAATGTGGTGCTCGCAGAACCCGGCGGCAAATGGCTGGGGCGTGGTTTTGGTACAATTTATGAAGAACGTGTTGTATTGGCACTTGGCGATTCCGTTAAGTTCAACAGAAAAGGCACATACGAGATAGCGCTGGAACAGAATATGCGTGTAAATCCCCTACCTGAGGTTTTGCATGTGGGCATGAGGGTTGAAAAATTCGGCCAAGGCTATATAAAACATCAATAAGTAAAAGTAAAAAAATAAAATACCCGGTTTATTGGAGTGTTTTTTCGAGCCTCTGGTTTACAGAAATTCGTTTTCTGCGTAGCAGGAGATAGTTGCTGCTTTTTTGCCGCTTGTATTCTTGAACATACATTTTCGTAATTTGCTTTTACATTTTAACCGCTATGCGTGTTTTTACCTCATTATATTTATTGCTGCTTGGTTATATTGTAGTTGCACTTGGCTTTTGGGAATATAGCCTGCAAAAACAGAGCGGAAGAATATATGCACAGGAGGTACTTACCCTTAAAAGCAGGATAGATAGCGCCCGCGCACCTTATGAGTACCATATAGAACACGAATTGCTGCAAACCAATCTGGAAAAAAGAACCTACCAGTATATAGGGGAAGGCAGTGCTTTCCTTATTGTGATACTTATTGGCGCATCTATTGTCTACACATCTTTTCGCCGCCGCATCATACTATCGCGCCAGCAAAACAATTTTATGCTCTCCGTAACGCACGAACTGAAATCGCCGATAGCAGCAATGAAACTCAACCTGCAAACCCTGGAGCGGCACAAGCTTGATGAAAATAAAAAAACAGTACTTATAGAGCGTTGTATTAAAGAAGCCAACCGCCTCAACGACCTTTGCAACAATGTTCTTTTCGCTTCGCAGATAGATGGCCGGCAATACAAACCTACCAGTGAACCATTCAACCTTTCTGAAATGACGGAACAGGTAGTGGAACAATACGCAGCAAGATACCCCCAACGCTTTGAAGATGACATTGCCGCAGGTTGCCACATGAAGGGCGACATGGTAATGATGCAGATAGTACTGAACAATTTGCTGGAAAATGCAATTAAATACACGCCCGCTGACACGCCTATACTCGTCAGGCTCACGCGCAACGACAAAACAGCCCTTATACAGGTAATTGACGAGGGCCAGGGTATACCCGACGATGAAAAGAAGAAAATATTCAATAAGTTTTACCGGGTTGGCAATGAAGAAAGCCGGAAGTCGAAGGGCACCGGCATCGGCTTATACCTCGTACATAAAGTAGTAAAGCAGCACAAAGGCCGTATTACGGTCACCGACAATCACCCGACAGGCGCTGTTTTTGAAATAGTTTTACCCATCAGTTAGCCGGAAAAATTGCCATTTGTTATATCCTTGGTCATTTACTGCTAAAAAGATTTGGCTTACTTTTGCACCATGTCAAAGAAAGTAATGCTCATTATTATGGATGGCTGGGGCCATGGAAAAGTGCCATCGTCTGACGCAATTGCCAATGCCAACGTGCCTTTTGTAAAGTCGTTATACAGCAAATACCCCAATACAGAATTAATAACGTGCGGCGAAGCTGTAGGCTTACCCGAAGGACAAATGGGGAACTCAGAGGTAGGGCACCTGAATATTGGCGCCGGCCGCATCGTGTATCAGGAATTACAACGGATTAACGTAGCCATTATGGGCGGGGAGCTGGAAAGTAACCCAACTCTTACTGCAGCATTTGACGAGGCAAAGAAAGCTGGTAAAACCCTCCATTTTATGGGCTTGGTGAGTAATGGCGGTGTGCATTCGCATATCGATCATGTAAAGGCTTTGTGTAGCCTTGCCCAAAAGAATAATATACCTGATGTAGCTGTTCATGCGTTCACCGATGGCAGGGACACAGACCCGAAGAGTGGCCTGGCTTTTATTGAAGAACTATATGAGCATACCCAGAAGACAGGTGCCAAGCTGGCCTCAGCAACCGGTCGTTTTTATGCAATGGACCGTGATAAACGCTGGGAGCGTGTTAAAGTAGCCTATGATGGTCTTACTCAGGGTATAGGCGTGCACACTACTGACATATTAGGCGCAATAAAAACATCTTACGAACAGGATATTACCGACGAATTTATTAAGCCGATCATTGGCTGCGATGCATCAGGCAATCCGCTGGCATTAATAAAAGAAGGCGATGTTGTGGTATGCTTCAATTTCCGCACCGACCGTTGCCGCGAAATTACCATAGCATTGACCCAGCAGGCTGTCCACGAACAGAACATGCACCCGATTGCGCTACACTATGTAACCATGACGGAATACGATAAGAGTTACAAAAATGTAGGCGTAATATTTGAAAACAGTGACCTTACCAAAACGCTTGGCGAAGTGTTGCAAGACAATGGTAAGACGCAGATACGCATTGCAGAAACAGAGAAATACCCACACGTTACCTTCTTTTTTTCCGGTGGCAGGGAGCAACCATTTACCGGCGAAAGGCGTATTATGAAACCTTCTCCGCGCGACGTGGCTACTTACGACATGAAACCGGAAATGAGTGCCAATGACCTTACGGAAGCTATATTGCCTGAAATAGCCGCGCAAAGCGCCGATTTCATTTGCCTCAATTTTGCCAATGCTGATATGGTTGGCCATACCGGCGTTTGGGATGCAGTGGTAAAAGCTGTTGAAACTGTCGATGCATGTGTTGCTAAAATTACCCCGGTAGCATTAGCAAGCGGCTATGCTATCTTCCTTACGGCCGACCATGGTAATGCTGACTATATTATTAACGAAGATGGCACACCCAACACAGCACATACGCTTAACCCGGTGCCTTTCTTTATTATATCTAACGATTTTACTGGCCCCGTAAAGCCCGGTAAACTTGGCGACCTGGCACCAACAATATTGAAATATATGGGCTTGAACATCCCGGCTGAAATGACCGGTAACGTGCTGATTTAATAGCCGTTTTTTACTCCTGCTATCAGAAAACATACCCCCTTTCGGGATCTAAAAAATACGATTTGTTCTGATACTACAGTAATGTCACCTCTTCGAGGTTTAGATAGAACCCTGAAAGGGTGACATTATTCTAGAAAATAATTGAGAACCATGTGCTAAACCCTGAAAGGATGGCATATTTTTCACTTGAACTGTGGAGGTTGGTTTGATATCCAGCCGCTGTTGACAATAACATTTTGAAATCCCGAAGCGTTTCGGAAAACTATCTACCATTTACAATTAATATTTAACCATTGAAGCATAAAGTTTCATTAAAGCCATACAATACGTTTGGTATAGATCTGCCTGTGGCAGATTTTACCGAGGTAGATGATATAGAACAGTTGGCAGAACTGTCAGATTACGCAGCACCAGTGCATGTACTTGGTGGGGGCAGTAATATTCTGCTTACCAGGCCTGTTGAAGGTCTTATTATTCTGAACCGCTTAAAAGGGCTGAACGTTGTAAAAGAAGACGATAACCACGTTTGGCTGAATGTAGCATCCGGCGAAGTGTGGCACGAACTGGTAATGTTTGCCGTTAATAACGACCTAAGCGGTATTGAAAACCTGGCACTCATACCGGGTACTGTAGGCGCATCCCCTATCCAGAATATTGGTGCCTATGGCGTTGAGGTGAAAGATATTATTGATAGCGTTGTATGCTGGCACTGGCAGGAAAAAAAATTGGTTACTTACGATAATGCCGACTGTAAATTTGGCTATCGTGACAGCATTTTTAAGCACGAATTAAAAGGCAAGGTGTTTGTTACATCAGTTGTCTTTAAGTTAGGTAAACACCCTGTTTTGAATACCAGTTACGGTGCAATTGAAGAGGAGCTGAATAAGATGGGCGTCACTACGCCCTCCATCCAGTCAATAGCACAGGCTGTAATTAATATCCGCAGCAGCAAATTACCCGACCCGAAAGAAATTGGTAACGCAGGCAGCTTTTTTAAGAATCCCGAAATACCGCTTACCCAATACCAGCAATTAAAACTGGAACACCCTGCAATGCCGCATTATCCGGTAACGGAAACCATTGTAAAGGTGCCTGCCGGCTGGCTTATAGAACAATGTGGCTGGAAAGGTTACCGCCATGGCGACTGCGGCGTGCATGCCCGCCAGGCACTGGTACTGGTCAATTACGGTGGCGCAGCTGGTGACGAGATCTGGAAACTATCTGGCGAAATAGTAGCATCGGTGAAGGATAGGTTTGGTATAGAACTGGAGAGGGAGGTGCAGGTTTGGTAATGGCATTCGCTTATTAAGCATGAAATATAAACTAAATTATGTCCCCGCTGGTGACACAATTTAGTTTATCTGATATACGACAGAATATTTTGTAAAAATTAAGCTGGCCACATCATCTGATTATTATGCTCGGGCTAAATCGGACGAAGAAGTAGCGCCCATTTTCATTCGTTAATTGAGGTCGGTGTAGAACCCGCGATTTCCTGCTCGCTCAGCCAATGTTAGTTAAGGTTAATTCCGTGTCACTCTACAAAATATACTTTCCGCTCAGCCGTTTCAATATCAACCAATAGCTTATTTCTATACCCTGATGAATTTGTTCCTTAATTGTCGGTATAGTCATTTGGTGAATTTTTAGTATTTTTGTTGATTATTTAAACAAAGTTAATGGAAGAGATAGCGGCAGGACCCCTTCTGAGTTTAATTGATACCCCTGAAGACCTCAGAAAGTTAAATAAAATGCAGTTGCAGCAGGTGTGTGATGAGCTAAGGCAGTTCATCATTGATTGCGTGAGCGTGCATGGCGGCCACTTCGGTGCCAGCCTCGGGGTAGTTGAACTTAGCGTTGCATTACACTATATATACAATACACCAGATGACCAGCTGGTATGGGATGTAGGCCACCAGGCTTATGGCCATAAAATACTCACCGGCAGGCGTAAAATGTTCCATACCAACCGTAAATATGGTGGTTTGAGCGGTTTCCCTAAACGGTCAGAAAGCAAGTACGATGCTTTTGGTGTCGGGCACTCCTCGACCTCAATTTCTGCGGCTTTAGGTATGGCTATCGCTTCCAAATACAAAAAGGAAGAATTCCGCCGCCACATTGCTGTAATAGGCGATGGCGCTATGACAGCCGGCTTGCCATTTGAAGCGCTGAACCATGCTGGCGTTAGCGGGGCCAATCTTTTGGTGATACTCAATGACAACAATATGTCCATTGACCCGAATGTGGGTGCACTAAAAGAATACCTTACTGACATCACTACATCACAAACATATAACCGGTTCCGCGACGATGTCTGGAAAATGCTGGGCATGTTACCTACCAAAGATTTTCAGAAACTGGCATCTAAAGTGGAAGCAGGCTTAAAAGGTGTGTTATCAAAAAGCAGTAATCTTTTCGAAGCATTGGGCTTTCGTTATTTTGGACCGGTTGATGGCCATAATATCATGAAGCTTACGGAGACTTTGAAGTCATTAAAAGATATTCCGGGGCCAAAGTTATTACACATCAAAACAGTGAAAGGTAAAGGCTACGGACTGGCCGAAAAAGACCAGACCCTATGGCATGCACCAGGCACTTTCGATAAAATAACCGGTAAAATAAATAAGAAGATCCCTACTGTACCGGAACCACCTAAGTATCAGGATGTCTTCGGTCATACTTTAGTGGAGCTCGCAGAAAAGAACCCACTGATAATGGGCATCACTCCTGCAATGCCTTCTGGATCATCACTCAAATTCATGATGGATGCTATGCCTGACCGTGCTATTGATGTTGGCATAGCGGAACAGCATGCTGTAACACTCAGTGCAGGCCTTGCAACCCAGGGGCTGAAGGTATTCTGCAACATTTACAGCAGCTTTATGCAGCGTGCATACGACATGGTGATACATGATGTGGCCATACAAAAACTGCCGGTTGTATTTTGCCTTGACCGTGCCGGTTTGGTGGGCGACGACGGACCTACACATCACGGCGCGTATGACATTTCATTTATGCGGTGTGTACCCGATCTAGTGGTATCTGCACCAATGAACGAAGCTGAGTTACGTAACCTGATGTATACAGCCCAGTTGCCGGAATTAAATGTACCTATGGTTATCCGTTATCCGCGCGGACAGGGCGTTATGCCGCAATGGCGTACCCCAATGGAAAAGATAGAGATTGGCACCGGTCGCAAAATTTGCGATGGTCAGGAAATAGCTATTCTTACCATTGGCCATCCGGGCAATTTCGCCGTGGCAGCCTGCAAAATGCTTCAGAAAGATGAGTTGTTCCCGGCGCATTACGACATGCGTTTCGTAAAGCCGCTCGATGAGGCTATGCTGCATGAAATTGCGCAGCGCTACCACAAAATAATTACCGTAGAAGATGGCACCGTTGTTGGCGGTTTCGGCAGTGCGGTACTGGAGTTTATGGCAGCACATAATTATACCCCTGATGTGAAGATACTCGGTATCCCCGATCGTATTGTAGAGCACGGCAAGCCGGAAGAACTACACAGGGAGTGCGAATATGACGCACAGGCCATAGCTGAAGCCGTTCGCGAATTTGCAATTGTAAAAGAATTGCACAGCGACCTGGTTTAAAATATAAGTTTCAGAGCATATTTCTTTTAGCAGCCCGCAAATTGCGGGCTGCTTCGTTAACGTCCGGTTAATTTTACAACTTGAAATGTTTTATGTGTACATTTATGCATTCATGAAATAAAAATACCCCATGCAATTTAACCGCCGAAATTTCCTGAGGTCAGCAACAGTGCTGGCAGCTCTTTCGCTGAAAGAGGTTGATCTGTTCGCTGCTGCACAGCAGGCGAAAACCGGCGGTGCGCCTGTAGCCCACGATGATGAAGCCTATTGGGCCAATGTGCGGCAACTTTTCCCGCTGACAAAAGACCTTATTTACCTGAATAATGGTACGTTCGGGCCATCGCCCTATCCCGTAATTGACGTCACGCGTGCGTCTATGATGGATGCCGACCAGATGGGCAACTATGGCGCCTACGATAAGACTCCGCCGAAAATTGCAAAATTTGTTGGTGCCAACGACGATGAGATCGCGCTTACGCACAATGTTACCGAAGGAATTAACATAGCCTGCTGGGGTCTTCCATTAAAAAAAGGTGATGAAGTAATACTTACCACACATGAGCATGTTGGCAATGCCGTGCCGTGGCTCAACAGGCAGAAACTACACGGTATAGTAATAAAAAGGTTCACGCCCGGCGCAACAGCCGATGAGACCCTGGAACGGATCTCATCACTTATAACCAATAAAACAAGGGCTATCGCCTGCCCGCACATCCCTTGCACTGCCGGACAGGTATTGCCTGTAAAAGAGATTTGCGCTCTGGCAAGGTCAAAGAACATCTATTCAGTAATTGATGGCGCCCATGGCCCTGGTATGCTGATGCTTGACCTGCATGATATAGGCTGTGATACTTATGCTACCTGCAGCCACAAATGGATGCTGGGCCCCAAAGGCACAGGCTTCCTCTATGTGCGTAAAGATTTTCAGGATACATTGCAAACTTACAATATTGGCGCAGGTGGCGATGATGGCTGGGATATGCTTACGAACCCGCCTGCCATCAAGGCTTATGCGCCCAGCGCACACAGATACTATGGCGGCACGCAAGCCAACGGGCTGTATGCAGGTGTAAATGCTGCTATCGATTTTATGGAAAGTATTGGCATGCAAAACATACACAACCGCATAAAAAGCCTGGGCAAGTATACACAAGACCGCCTGCTTGAATTTGGTGAGAAAATAGAATTGCTTACCCCTACCGAAGAACGCAGCCGCTGCGCTGTAAACAGCTTCCGCATTAAAGGAGTGGACTACCAGGATTTTTATAAGAAGTGCGCTGACCAGAAAATACGCATCCGCAGTGTACCTGAAAATGGCCTTAATTGCTCGCGTATATCTACTCACATTTACAACAACAAACAAGAAATAGACCAGATGATAGATGTGCTGAAGAAGGCGGTATAGCTATTAATCTGCAATTTTTTGTGCCTTAACTAGCTTTAGCAAAGATGCTAATGGAAGTAGGTTATGTGGTATTTGATTATCCCAAACGGAAAATTCAAGAATGTACTTTTCACGCTCATCATTAAATTCCAATGCTCCAAGCGGCGTATTTGTCTTGATAAGTTGGTGTTCGGTAACAAACACTTTTTTGAAGTACCTATAACAATAATGGAGGGAGTCACAACGAACCATTACAAGGTAGGAGCCTGCTATTTTTGTACAATGTGTTACTTCGCCATCTCCAATGCTATATACAGTATTTGAAGCGGACTGCACCGCTATCCCCCGATATTCGCGGCCAAGTTCGCATTTTTGTATTGGTCGCTTTTTGGCAATTGCAATTATACCATCAATTGGCGGTTTTGAAACCCGGTAATTTTGTGCCTGAACAACCTGCGTAGAGAAGCAAAGTGCAATAAAAAAATTTACGAATTTCATTTGCGTATCTCTTGGCTATTCAAATATAAGGTTATTGTGCTATTGATTTCATTATTCCCTGTATTTCATTAATTTTGAACAGAACGATAAATGATAAAGAATGTTACAAGGTAAATTAATTACCCTGGATGAGTTTACCATCCAGGAGACGCGTAAGTTTCCGCAGGCTACAGGTGAACTATCTTCATTGCTCCGTGATATTGCGCTTGCAGGAAAGGTGATCAATAATAAAGTACGTACCGCAGGCCTTTCTGATGTGTTGGGCAAGCAGGGTTCTTCCAACATACAGGGTGAAGAGCAAATGAAACTCGACGTGCTGGCTGACGAAACACTGATACATGTGTTAAAAGGCAGTACTGACTGTGCGGGCATAGCTTCTGAAGAAAACGACGACCACGTTTCTTACGAAGACACATTTTCTGCCAATTCAAAATACGTTGTATTATTCGATCCGTTAGATGGCTCTTCTAACATTGATGTCAATGCATCTATCGGCACCATTTTCTCTATTTACCGCAGGGTAAGCGAATTGGGCAAACCATGCACCGAGGCTGATTTTCTACAGGCTGGCAATAAATTAATGGCAGCAGGCTACATCATCTACGGCTCAAGTACCATGATGGTTTACGCTACCAAATTAAGCGTAAATGGCTTTACCCTCGATCCTTCTATCGGCGAGTTCTGCTTATCTCATCCTAACATGCGTATACCTGAAAATGGTAAAATATATTCCCTTAACCAGGGCAATACTATTAAGTACAGCGAAGGCATGAAGGCTTATCTTAACTACTGCATGGAAAGCAATAAAGAAGAAGGCAGGCCTTATTCTCACCGCTACATTGGTTCTATGGTGGGCGATCTTCACCGTACGTTAATTAAGGGCGGCATCTTTATTTACCCGGCTGATAAAAGTTCGCCTAAAGGCAAGCTGCGCCTGCAATACGAGTGCAACCCTATGACGTTTATTGTGGAAGCTGCGGGTGGTATTGGCCATTGCGGTTATGAGCGCGTTCTAGACGTTCAGCCAACAGAATTGCATCAGCGCGTGCCTATATTCATTGGCTCGAAAAACATGGTAAATAAAGCGCTTGAGTTTGTGAAAGAAGAAGTTGCGGCAGGCTAAATTGCAATAGGAATTCCATTCTAAGCAAAGTACAATTGAATTATACAAATGGCTGCAGGTAAACAAACCTGCAGCCATTTCCGTTATAAGAATTCAAGTAATCGCCTTACTGTGCATACCTTATACTATACGCTGTATCTGGCGTATGCCCGGCCGCCATACATAACGCACAATTTTGCGCTGATGGCGCTACAAAATAAAACTTTATGGTATCGGTAAGCGGGCTATTATCAGGCTTCCAGTTGCACGGATTAGATATCTTAAACACATTATTGTAAGTAATTCCACCATCAACCCAGCCCATCTGCCCAAATGCTGAGCCATCAGTAAATTGTACGGTCGTTTGCCCGCAAATAGAATTGATGATTCGCCCGGAATATAGATGCCCGGGAGCGGGTGTTGACGACTTTTTGCAAGATACCGCAGCAAAAAACAACAGCGACAATAACACCATGATATAAAAACGCATAAATCTGAATTTGGGTTACCACCTAAAGCGCAACTATTATGCCAAAACACCTCGTTCAGCCTACCAGTGCGTAAGCTGCACGCTTGCGCCCATATCGCCGAAACGCAAATAATAACTGCCGGGTGCCAGCTTTTGGCCGGGTATGGTGGTACCACCTTTAAAGGTTAAACCCTGCCATACGGCGCGACCTTCCATGTCATACAAAGCCAGCTTTACCCCCTCATTTACATTTTCCACCTGCCAGTTATTTTCTGTAGGGTTAGGGAATATTTTTAAGTCTTTCAACGGCACCATACCTACCCCAAGTTTTGGGTCGTGCACCACAGGATTTGTAAGTTTAAGCAGGGTCCAGATATCGGTATTAAGGTACACATTGGTCATGGTTGGCACCCAATCGAAAACATAGGTCTGCGTGTCACTGCTGTTATATACTTTAATGAAGGTGTCAGCTGTTGCGCAATGCAGTTGCAACTGCAGATAGGTGCTGAAATGATTGTTGAACCTGGATGGGCAAGACCTTTTCTGTATCAACTTTACATAAACGGTAGTGCCTACCTGGTCCCACGACATACTGTAGATCGGATAGCCATAACCATATACCCATTGGTTGAAAAACGTATCGAGGCTATAGCCATAATAACTTTCCGCAATGGCCTTCAAATCCGCGGTGCTGGCATGGCCCTGCGCATAGGTTGTCTGGTAGTCACGCAGTGTCCTGAAAAAGGCGCTATCTGACGGTGCAGCATACTGCAGCATCCTTACCACTGCCTGCCCTTTCGCATATACCGTGGTGCCATCAAACAAGGTTGATGAAGAGGTAGTGTCATCAACATATAAACGGCCGCAAACATTGCTGGTAGCGCTGCTAAGGTAGCTCTGGCGTTGCGCCTTCCCTGCAGCAGGGCTCCAGAAATGATCTAGAAACAGTTGTTCCGAAAAAGTAGCGAAACCTTCGCTCAACCAGGTATCGCCCCAGGTTTTATAGGTAACATTATCGCCAAACCACTGGTGGCATAATTCATGGGCTATTACGTAGGTATTCGGTACACCAATGGTTACCATGGTTTGGTGCTCCATTCCGCCTGGCAAAGTGGTATAGCATACACCATATTTTTCGCGCCAGAAAGGATAACGTCCGAATAAGCCTGAATAGAAATCTATGATCATGGGCAAGCTGTCAAAACGCGGTTTAAATGCCGGATTGAACGTAGCCGTATCCATGAAGAAATTATGCACAAGCATAGAATCGCTGCTGCCGCTAAAATGCATGTAAGACTTGTACTGGCTGTATTTTGCAACAGCAATTGAAATGAGGTAATAATCAATTTTATAGTTGGTCTTCCAGTGGTAAGTTGCAAAGCCAGCAACGCTGCTGGTATCTACATTTACCAGTAAACCATTGCTACCATCTACCACCCCGCGCGGCACCGTTATGAACATATCAACCGAATCAATTTTATCGGGAATCGACTGCTTGCAAGGCCACCAGTTCTTGGCAACATAAGGGTCGCTTACCGTAAACACCATGTGTGTGCCACTACCTGAGACGGAATGCGTTATACCATTAAAAAAGCCGCCGCCACCACCGGGAGGCAAGCCTTTATAATAGATCTTTGCAGTAAACATTGCCCCGGCACTAAGCGCCGATGGTAACGTGATGATTCTTATTGAGCCTGCCGTAGCCACCGTAACCGCGGTACCATTAATAAATGCAGAGTCAATATTTAAAGTAGTATCCAACTCAAAAACATAGGTGCTGAGCGTACTGGCAACGACCTGCGCGGTGGTCGATACATTGCCTGCAACATATACTGAAGTGTCCGTTAAACTTAGATTGAATTTCAGGTATTTTATATCGTAATTATCTTCCGCAAGGCTTGCCAGCGTGGTTTTAGCTGCCGGACCACCCTTGTGGCTTTTTTGTTTGGAACACATACCCGCACCCGCAAATGCAGCTGTAGAAAACAATGATAATAACAACAAAACAGGTATCACCCTTTTATAAAGCATCGTAGAAATTTTTGAACGTAAACTCCGACGTACTTTACATTGCTGCACAAGCCGGAACATAACAAATTTACATGTTTATTGCGAAAATCTTAGCCGGAACAAAAGTGGTGGGATCCATCAAAACTAATCACGCTACTTACCTTGGGTTCGGTTAGCCATATCAACTATCTGCTGTGCAGTATCCGGCCTGTCAGCCGGCAACCATATTGTATCAGCATCTTTCTTAAACCAGGTCATTTGCCGTTTGGCGTAGTTGCGGCTATGTTGCTTTATTTTATCAATTGCTTCTGGCAGCGTGCATTTGGCATCCAGGTAATCGAACATTTCGGTATACCCTACTGTTTGCAGATTCTTAAGGTCTTTATATGGATACAGCGCCCGCACTTCGTCTAAAAGCCCGGCTGCCATCATAGCGTCAACCCGCATGTTGATGCGGGCATATAAAGCTTCCCGGGGCAGCTCCAGCCCAATCTTAACAATATTAAATGGCCTTACTTTTTTTATCCCCGTGCGGTACTTAAGAATGCTCTCGCCGGTAGACCGGATAAAAATGAGCGCCCTTAAAAGCCGCGAGGGATTATGAATTTCTCCGCTCTTAAAAAAGGCTGCATCCTCCTTTTCAATGGCCTGCTGCAGCCAGCTAAGGCCATGTTGTGCGTAATCGGTTTCCGTTACCTGCAGCACCTGCTCATTTACTGCCGGCATAGCATCCATACCCTCGCACAGCGCTTTTATATACAAGCCTGTGCCACCACAAACCACCGCAGTATCGTTACCCTGGAAAAGATCATGGAGCCAGCCCAATGCGAGGTTTTCATAGTCCGCTGCAGAAAGGGCCGTAGTAACCGGGTACTCATTTATAAAATAATGGTGCACAGCGTTTAGTTCCTCTTGCGAGGGCTGCGCAGTGCCAATTGCCATGCCTTTGTAGCACTGCCTGCTATCGGCCGATATAATGGCAGTGCCCAGTTGCTGTGCTACGGCAATAGCTATAGCAGTTTTACCTACGGCTGTAGGTCCATGTATTATAATTGCAGTTTTCGTGGTTGTGGACAAGTCCGCGGCTATTATATTTTGGTGTAATTATCTCTAAAAGTCGCTGCCAGCATCTGTCTCTTCCGCATGCCCTTCATCGGCTACGCCCATTTCGCTGCCGTCGTCAGAGCCAAAGCCTTCAGCCATTTCTTCCGCGCCAAGGTCATATTTTTCTTCTATTTCCATCAGCTTGCTCGGGTTAACGCCCTTAATGCCGTATTGTGCAGGCGCAACACCTTCTTTACGCAATACAAATGGGTAAACACGCTTGTAGGTCTCTTCTTTACAAACGCTGGTAAGTTCTACCAGGAAGGTCCACTTTTTAACTGGGTCATACACATAAATGAACTTCTGGTTTGGAGTAGAAACCAAGGCTGATACCGGCGTGCGACCCATGGAAAGCGCAGGGGCGTCTTTCTTGTTAACCAGTACTTCCGAATTAAATTCCCGGCCATAAGCCCACTTATCATTGCTTTCGTAAAATGATGCCGGATGCTTGCCATCAAACTCGTAAGCGAGCAGAATAGCTTTATGAAAATCTAAAAAAGTCTGTTGTCCCTGTATCTCGATATCGCGATAGGTAAGGTCGTCATCTTCCCAATAAATCCTGAAACGAAGTATGGCCATTATAAATAGTTAAGGCGGTAAAAATAATGAATTAATATTGCAGTACGATTTGAGTATTTAAAAAGAGTAGAAAGCACCAAAATGCATTGATATAAAAAAAATATAACAACAGCACTCAAAAAATAAATATTCAATACAAAAATTAATTACCTTTGCAATCCCAAATTTGAATACCATGCCAAAAATGAAAACGCACTCACGTGCGAAGAAAACATTCAGAGTTACAGGTACAGGCAAGATACGTAGGTACAAAGCTTTTAAAAGCCACTTGTTAACTAAAAAGTCAAAATCACGCAAACGCCACCTTCGCATCCATGGTTTGGTTCACCCAAGCAATTTGCCATTGGTTAAGCGTATGTTGTGTATGAGATAAGATTTTCAGTAGCCCTAAAGGGTATTGAAAATGCGATAAAAAGAATAGTGAGAGGGAGAGTATAAACAAATATTATTTAAAGTTATTAATTTTAAGACATGCCACGTTCTGTAAATGCAGTAGCATCTCGTCAGAGAAGGAAAAAAATATTAAAGCAAGCCAAAGGTTTTTACGGCAAACGTAAGAACGTATATACCGTTGCTAAAAACGTATTAGAAAAAGGCTTAGGTTACAAATTTGTAGGCCGTAAGCTGAAAAAACGCGAATACCGCAGCCTGTGGATCGTTCGTATCAATGCAGCAGTGCGTGAAGAAGGTATGAGCTATTCTGTTTTCATCAACAAACTGGCTAAGAAAGGTATCGATCTTAACCGTAAAGTATTGGCTGATCTCGCTATGAACGAGCCAGATACTTTCAAGAAGCTTTGTGCTGAAGTAAAATAATTTTTTACTCAATATATTTGCAGCCCGTATCACGCGATACGGGCTGTTTTTGTGTTTCATTATTTAGTAGTTTTTCTGTTATATTGCACTTCATTAGCACTAATTAGGGCTATAAATAACGCTTTGTGAAAAAGATAACCATTTTTTTATTGTTGGCCATATTAGCCAATACCGCCTCTGCCAGAAACAAGCGTAAGGACGCTAAACGGAATACGCCCACCCAGTTTGCCCTTGACATCACTGGCACAACAGGTTCAATTGCACATAAATTGAATACTGCCGACGGAAAAATCGGCACATTTTTGCAACCTGCTATTTATAATCCTGGCACCTTGAAATTTTCTGATGGCGGCTCAAAGGGGTTCGATTTCCAGACTTCTTGGTTCTTTGGCCAGAAGCGCAAGTTTGGCATGGGAGTAGAGTTCTGGTATTGTCAGCAGAAGACCGATATGTCGCTGGAAGGATTTCATGTGGAATATAAAGCCACTGACAAATATGGGTGGGACTACAGGCAATTGTTGACTTCCAACATTTTAAAAGAAGCTCAGGACATCAACCAGATTAACATCCCGATTGTTGCCAAATACCGCCTGATACTTAATAGAAAACTAACTGTCAACGTGGATGCCGGCATCGTTATCAATGTCAAAGAGACAATACAGTACAAGAGCCATGCAGCCTTCGATTTTGAGACTATTTATAAATTCCAAGCTTCAGGGCCGCCAGTTTATGACGACGCAGTAATACCTGATAATAACGACATGTTCACTACCAAAAGTTATTTGCAAAGTCTGGGGTATAGTAGCAGTGCTATACAAAGTTATTTTGAGTCTCTCCCGGCAAGTGCTAACGCAAGTCTGAATGTAATACCTAATACTAACCAAAACAGCGAATCCGGCATCGTATCTTATTCCGCTGGTTCTATAGGTTTTTTATTGCGGCCATCAGTGGCGTACAACCTTTCTCCTGAATGGTCGGTTGTGCTGGCTGGCTACGCGATGTCCATGTCAATAAACAACAAGCCCAAAGACAATTACAGGATCATGGATATTCATGGCAATTATTCCACACCACTAAATGCTGCAAAATCGCTTGACATTAAATCTTACGGCATTAATCTCGGATTCAGATTCTCATTTGCCCATAAAATAAATAAGAGATTGCATAGTTAAGAAACCATTTCATTTTACACTAATGAAAAAATTAAGCCTCTTTCTATTTACGCTTATTGCTACCGCCTCATCTTTCGCCCAGGACCTAAGGAAAGGGACGCATATTGACTACCCTATACCCCGGTTTAGTGTTGAGCTCAATGGCATGATGGGTACCTTATCTAACGAGCGTACTACACAAAGTAATATCGGCAGTTATTTGCAACCTGCTGTATATTATGGCAGTACCCTAAAAAGCACAAACTGGAAATTTAAGGCAGGCGGGGATGCAGAGTTTGCTTACTTTTTGGGGCTGAAACACCATTTCGGCATAGGCATGGGGGTAATGTATTCCAACACTACCGGAAATCTAAACCTGGATAGTTTTAGAGTAGAATACAAGGAAAAAGACTCGCGCAATAATGATTTCAGGCAGTTAGTCACTATCCGGAACATTAAAGAGTCCATCACCACCACAAATATCAGTATACCTGTAGTAGCGAACTACAAAGTGAATATCTCTAAAAGGATCACCCTCTCTGTTGATGCCGGCATACTGGTTAACATGGTTGCAAGCGGTAAGTATAATGCCGATGCAACCGCTGATTTTGAGGCGATCTATAAATTTAATAGCAATGGAACAACAGCCTACGATAGTGCAGCAATACCTGCCAATAGCGACTGGCGGATAACGAAAAACCTATATTCCCAAACACATACAGCTAATACCGTAAAAACATACTTTGATTCCCTCCATACTATAGGCTATAACGTAGCGCTGGATGTACACCCCAATAGCAAATCAGGCAGGGTAAATAATACACCCGGCTCCATAGGCTTTCTGATACGCCCGGCCATTGCCTATAACTTTACTCAAAAAATTTCGGTCACAATTGGTGGCTATTTCATGAGCCAGACTATTAAAAATACTGCCAAAAACGATTATCGTATTATGGACATCAATGGCAACTATGCATCCGTTCTCAACATGTCCACGTCTTTAAAAAGTACGTCTTACGGAATCAATCTGGGTGTGAGGTATTCGTTTGGGTGGTAACCCGTACTGCCTATTTCAACCCTTTTGAGCGCAGGTAGGTCAGTATCTCCTGTTTTAATTTTTCAAGCTCCGGGTCGCCTGTATAGTCCTGCTCATTCAGCATATCACTCACTGTAAGTCGCTCTATCTTTTCCGGATCGAAGTCCCTTATGTAACAGTATTTCGGTATCTGCGTATGTTTTTCAATAATCAGGTAGCGCACCGTCTGTAGTTTGTCTTGCACCAGGGCGCTGGTAATAGCCCCATGCCCGTCAAACCCAGTACTGGCATTGATGTCTGCACCTGCATTCACCAGCGTTTTTACTTTTTCCAGGCAATCCCCTTCTGCTGCAAGCATCAGGGGCGTTTTTTCACTAAACCGATCTTTACCACTCTTGCCCGATATTTTTTTCCTGCATGGCTTGTTCACATTACCATGGTTGGCTATCAGCAGTTGCAGTATGTCCGTTTCGCAACCTTCAGCATAAGTGCTGCATGCTATGTACAGAGCGTTTAAATTCCCCTCATTGTCCAGTTTGTTGGGGTCGGCGCCCATTTGCAGCAATTTTTCAGCCGCTTGCTTCCGGTTGTTGGCTGCGGCCAGCATCAACAAGGTATGGCCAAACTTAGGTTCAGCAAAATCAACTGTTGTTTTTTTGCTTTTTAATATCGATTCTATTTCGGCGATATTTTCATTTTCTACGGCAGTTGCCAGGTCTGCCGCCGCTGTATTATTAAACAGCTTGAAGTCAAAGCCGGGGAGGTAGTCAAAATTCCTGATTTGTTTGTTGCCCTTTCTCAGGCGCTCCACTTTATCTCTCAGCGCTATAAGCCCACCCAATATGTCCTGGTAAGTTTTGGGGTCTTTTGTCTTGGGATAATATTCGTACTCGTGAGTCTTGTCCCATGCTATCACCTCGTTCAGCACATTGACCCAGGTATCAGATTCGCCACCCAGGTAGTCATTGATATACTGACCCAACGTAAGTTGCGCTGCGGTATAGGTTTCCTTGTCGGCAGGAGTAGTCGCGGGGTTGCTCTGCACATAATAACGCCCCCTTAGCTGGCCAAGATAAAAAAGGAAGGCGGCATCCTTTTTATGTCCCGCTTTTACTTCATCGGCAGCTGCAATGAAAAAATCAGCATAGCTCTTTTTTTCGAGGGCCAATGCTTTTTCGCTAACAGCCCCCGTTTTACATGACGACCAGAACGGCAGCAAAACGATGAACAAAACGGCAGAATAAATAAGCGACCTGGGCATACTCAGCTAAAATTATTTGCAATAAATGTACAGAAATGCCGGGAATGTATTCCCAAATAACACTTTAACAGAAATAAAGGCTTTATGTAGAGTTACCTAATTGCCATTACGGGTATCAATAACAAAACCAACCTTTATGCGCCTTAAAATAATTTTAGCCCTCAGCTGCATGTATGTACTGGGCTCCTGCAATAGCGGAACTCGTTCTGCCAAATACGAAAACCAGGGTGACGCGACCGCCTCAGCAACTGCGGTAGCACCAGATAGCGCTTCAGTAAAAGTGGCCTACCAATCCGGCACTCCGGAAAAGAAAATAATTCATACTGCCAACTACAAATGCAACGTAAAAAATGTTTTTACATCAGTACGATCGTTAGAAAGCCTGGTGAAAAGCATGGGCGGCGAAATACAGGAGAGCAATATGGAAAACACCGCCGGCGAACTGAGAAGTGTAGAACGGGGCGACTCCATAATACAATACCACACCTACACTACAACCGCCAACCTGGTGCTTAAAGCACCCGCGGCTAACTTCGATTCAGTTGTGCATGCTATTCCCGCACTGGCCTCTTACATTGATGCCCGCAATGTAAAAGAGCGCGATGTAACCCTCCAATTCATGGGCAATCAGCTAAGGGCTGAAGCTGGTAGTGAGCGCCTTGCCGAACTAAAGAATAAAGAAGTAGAAAATAAAGACGACCTCGCTATTGCCGAATATAAAGACCGAGTACAGGATGGCAAAACAACTCACGAACTTTCCAACCTTGGTTTACAGAACGATGTAGCGTACGCAACCATCCTGGTGCAGTTTTCACAACCTGAACAGATTTTCACTGAAACCATTGTTAACCCCGACGCTATAGCAGACGGGAATTTCGGCGCAGCTTGCACTACCGCTCTAAACTGGAGTATGGCGCTGATAAAAGGTATGTTGCTGCTTCTATTGTATATATGGCCGCTATTGTTGCTGATACCAGTGACAATTTTTGCACTGCGTCGGTATAGGCAGTATAGCAAAAAGGGTGCTAAAAATGCAATGCAGATGCCAATACAAACCGGTAGTTAGCCACTGTCCTATAAAATAAAAACAGCCTGCACACTATATGGTGCAGGCTGCTTTGTATACAATATAAAATGTCTCTCTTTAAGCGAGCGCAATATTCTCCCGCACTGATGCTGCCCTATTTTCTTCCTGGGCTTCTTTAGCGGCCTTTACAAACGCTACAAACAACGGGTGAGGGTTTTCAACGGTACTCTTATATTCCGGGTGAAACTGAACGCCAACGTAGAAAGGATGGTCTTTCAACTCCACTATTTCCACAAGGCCTGTTTTAGGGTTTTTACCTACAGGTATGAAACCATTCTGCTCAAAAGCGGCCATGTATTCGTTGTTAAATTCATAACGGTGGCGGTGACGCTCTGTAATATCAGTGCTGCCATATATCTCCGCCGATAATGAATCGCTATCCAGCTTACACTCATAGCTCCCAAGGCGCATGGTTCCACCCTTTTGTGTTACTGTTTTCTGGGCTTCCATCATGCAGATAACACCTTGTTCGGTATCAGGGTCCATTTCAGTACTATGTGCCTTTGCATGGCCCAGTACATTACGGGCAAATTCAACACAAGCCATTTGCATACCCAGGCAAATACCGAAGAATGGTATCTTATTCTCCCTCGCATAACGGATAGCATCAATTTTGCCTTCTATACCCCTGCTGCCAAAACCTGGCGCCACCAATACCGCATCCAGATTCTGCAATTTTTCCTTTGCATTTTCCTTGGTCAGGTATTCTGAGTGAATGTTGCGTACCTCTACTTTACATTCATTCATAGCGCCGGCATGTATCAGTGCCTCCAGTATAGATTTATAAGCATCCTGCAACTCCACATACTTGCCAATAAGGCCTATTACCACTTTACTCTTAGGGTAGCGCAGCTTATTTAAGAATTCTTTCCACTTATCAAGGTTCGGCTCTTTGCCCAAAGGCAGACCCAACTTGTTAAGGCAGGTAATGTCCAGTTTTTCACGCATCATTTCCAACGGCACCATATAGATACTGTCGGCATCTAACGCCTCTATAACCGCATCCTGCGTAACATTACAGAATAAGGCAATTTTCTTCTTAAGGTCTTTATAAAGGGGCTCTTCCGTGCGGCAAACTAATACGTCAGGGCTCAGGCCATGTTCGCTCATCAGTTTAACGGAATGCTGTGTTGGCTTGGTCTTCAGTTCTTTTGCCGCCTTCAGGTAAGGAATAAGGGTAAGGTGCACTACCAGGCAGTTGTTACCCATTTCCCACTTCAGCTGGCGAACCGCCTCAATGTATGGCAGCGACTCAATATCGCCCACAGTACCACCAAGTTCGGTAATTATAATGTCGTACTGGTCATTTTCGCCGAGCAACAGCATACGGCGCTTAATTTCGTCAGTAATATGCGGAATTACCTGCACTGTTTTACCCAGGTACGCACCTTCGCGCTCCTTGGTAATCACATGCTGATAAATGCGCCCTGTGGTAACATTATTAGCCTGAGATGTAAAAGTGTTCAGGTAGCGCTCGTAGTGCCCGAGGTCGAGGTCCGTTTCGGCCCCGTCTTCAGTCACATAGCATTCGCCATGCTCGTAAGGGTTTAACGTACCCGGATCGACATTGATGTACGGGTCAAATTTCTGGATTGTAGTTGTAAAACCGCGTGCCTGGAGCAATTTAGCCAGTGAGGCTGCAATAATTCCCTTACCTAATGAGGAAGTAACACCGCCGGTTACAAAAATGTACTTGGTCATAACGTTCTTGATTTGCAAGACCGTGCAACTCTTAATTAATAAATGCTTATGTGGAGAAGCTAAAGCGGTCAAACAAAGTTACGATAAAGCGCACAATTGACCTACATAATTTTGCTAAAGCGCTCAAAACAAATTAGAACTTATGCTTTTTTTAGTCAATAACCGCTATGCACTTGAGTTCTATGGCAATGGCTGTTGGCAAAGAATCGATACCCACTGTTGTGCGACATGGCTGATTGTCTTTGAAATATTCAGCGTAAATTTTGTTATAGGTATGGAAATCGCGTTTCATATCCACAAGAAATACGGTTACATCTACTAATTTATCCCAGCTGCTTCCGCTTTCTTCCAGTATTACACGCACATTGTCAAAAACACTGCGGCACTGCGCTGCAAAATCGAACTCGATATGGTTGCCATGTTTATCGGGCACAAGCCCCGGAATCTCGTCAGTACCCGCCTTGCGCGGACCAACACCCGAAAGGAATAATAAATTGCCCACTTTTTTAGCGTGTGGGTATAAGCCAACCGGCTTTGGTGCTTTATCAGTAGAAATATGACTCATTGTAGTTAACTTTTATAATTTTATTAATGCATTGAGCAACACAGGCCTTAATTAACCGAATGCAAACTCACATTATTCCCTTCCGTATCTTCAATAATAGCGATGTTGCCCATAACGCCAACTGCTGTTTTGCCAATAATTACTTTACCGCCGGCGGCCTCTACCCTATCTAGTACTACACTCAGATCATTGCCAGCATTAAGGTACACCTTGGCACCGGTCTTAGATGGCACATACGATTCACCATGAACAATTGCACCACCAATGCCGCCTTTATCGCGGTCGTGTAGCAATATGCCCATTTTTACCGGTCCCATGCTCATTTCCGGCATGTCGTAATCATAAATGGTGCTGTAAAACTTTTTCGCCCTGTCAAAATCAAGAACCGGTATCTCGAACCAGGCAACACCATTATACAGCATCTCCATTACTATAACTTTTTAGGCACTAAAGGTAAGGAACGATATCTAAATTATTCCGCTGCCAAAAATGGCACGCGTAAAAAATAGCATTGTTAAAGAAAACTTATCATTATTAAAATTGAGGGTTTCCGGAAACCAAACTTCCTATTTCTACGTTAGTTAAAATGAATTTTGGCACGAAGTTTGTTTTAGCCATATCAAACCATTTATAACACACATAAAACTCTAAACATGAAAAACAGAACAATCGCTTACCTGACCAAAAATAAAGCAAGGAAAATACTGGAAAACCCATTGCAGGCTGATCTTAAAACCTTTCTTAGCGCAACGTTTGCTTTGTCTCAAAGCAATGTAGTAAAGAAGCACATCGGCAGCACTTTGCAGCAGCTGAATGCGCTCACCTACAAACTATCAGCATAAAAATTTCAGTACAACAACTTATTAAAAACTGCGCCTTGCGGAAACGCGCATGTTTTTAACCTCGCCTGAGCAGCATATGCCGCAGGCGATTTTTTTTGCACTAACATCAACCCAGTGGATAATGCACTGAATGCATCTGAACACGATACAATTTGACAGAGAAAACCGAAGCATAATCCGAAGGACTTTGATATCCATTTACCACGCCAATCCAGAAAGGCAAAATAATTAAATTAAAAAACGATCCTGACGGGATCGCATGTTTATAGAGAAACAATAATAAATATCACCGATGCCGAAGGTATCGCATGTTGTCGTAATGCGATATTTAGACATGCGATACCTTCGGCATCGGAAAAAAAAGAACCAATTTCTATAAACATGTGATGCCCCCCGGCATCATAACCTGCACACCAATCCTTACCTTAATGATAATGCCTCATCGGGTTGAACATTATTTTTTTTGCGGCAACTCAATGCTAAAGAGCATTAGTTACCCAATACCCTTAAATAAAAATGCCCCGCTAATGCGAGGCATAAAAGAGTATAATTTAAGTTTAACGATAAGCCTGGGTGGCTGATGGCTGGCCCAGCATACTACCTGCCACACCAATCAAAATATTATTTTTTGCCGCCCATGCGGTTAAGTTTTCGTTTAAGGCATATCCTTCTTCTGTTTCAGCCATAATAACAACATCAAAAAGCGCACCTTTGTACTCCTCCAGCGCCATTGCTGCATTGTTGTCAAAAAGCAGGTAATAAGCAAAAAAACGCTGCTTTAAGGCTGAATCATAAGGGGTGACAATAACGGTCTGAATTTTTGCATTATTCCGGTCAAATGGCATACCAACAAGATATTGGTATTCTCTACACAAATTTTGCGCCTCCTGCAGTGAAAAAGGTAAGTTCATTTTTTTAGGTATTAGCTGGCTAGCAGTGATTTTCAACCACTAAGTTACCCCAAATTCCAACCCTTATTCCGATACCATCGGCAATAACACTACAATAATAAATAGATAACAGCACTTTAACTCTATTTACAATTGCGTTTTGAAAAATCAGGCATTTCTACTCTTTCTTGTTTCAAAAAAATAACCTATTGTTTCGTCAAACATTTGAGTAAACCTTATCTGGCAATATTTTTCCGACAACAAATTTATTGCGCCAGCCAGTACTTACGCAGCAGCCATTCTGTAACTGCAATAAGAATAATCAGGAAAAAATACCATTTACGGTCAACAAAAGGAACACTTTCCGTATTGGTTTGTATCAGGGGTTTTATGTGCTCGTTACGGCTAATACTATCGTACAACACACCAACGGCAGATGCGGGAACAAATGCGCCATTATACTTCTGCGACAGGCCAAACAACAACGGATAATCTGCACCCTGCTCCATGAGTTCTACCGGCATGGTTTCAACAGCAAAGCTGCCGCCTGTGGTGTAGGTCTTATCATTAAATGTAGTGCGTGCAGAATAGGTATAATTCCCTCCTGCCCATATACCAACGTTCAGTATGTAGGTATTGCCAGACCGCTCAAAGGTGTAGTCATGCTTACGGCCCGCACTATCCGTAATAGTAAGGGTAGCATCCGGCGTGTTTATCTGCTCGTTATTGGCATTTAACAGGTAGGCGCGCATAGAAATCGGCTCCTGGTCGCGCCACACAAATTTTGAAAGACCAACAGAAAACGGTTTCTCATTATTATTCACGGAAAGGAACGAAACTGTCTGCCGTATACATTCATCCACAACAATGTGGCTGTTGAAATTTTTGAATTCGTACAAACGCCAGCGCCAGATACCGTCACCTGCCAGCATTGCCATAGGGGCAACACCCTGTTGCAAAAACCACAATGGCGCCTGTACATTACCCACTCCTGCCCTTTGTGTAAACAAATTAACGGCAGACGGCAAGGCATTAATATTGCCACTGGCTACACCCAGCGGAGGCATTTTGTCAGTAACCGACTGTATTTGCTGAGGTAATGTAAACGTGTTGAAAGATGTATTGTAGGCCCCAAGCACATCGTGCGGAGGCGCAGGCAAAATAGTAGTATTGGTAAGCCCACGCAGATTATTAAGAGCCGGAATGTTGGTCTGTGCGGTGAGTATGTACCAGGTTGGCTTTTTTGCTGCCAGCAATTGCGCTGAAATGTCATTACGCACCGATGGTAAGCCATGCAGTATAATAACGTTGTAAGGCGACAGGTTGGCAGGGAAAGTTTCAGGCGAGCATACGGTCACATTGTAGTTCTGCAGACCCACCAGCGCTTCTTTAATTGCATTGACATCAGGATGAGGAGAAGCTGATGCAATAAGTATATTCCGCTTTTCATCGACTACCTCAACAAAAATATCTTTTCGGTTATTCTGCAAATTCTTCTCGCCTTCCGCCACCGGAACAGTAAGTATGTAATGATGCAGGCCAGCCTTATCAGCTTTAATAGTAAACGACACAGAACGGTCGAAATGATCACTGTTTACTTCTAGTGCGGAGCTGTTAAGCGGGTTATCGCCATCTTTTAGCACAACGGCATTATTATAACCTTTGCACAACCGCGCAACAATATCGGCACGCAGTTCAAAGGTGGAATTGAGGGTCACCACTTTATTAGCGTATACCTGAGTTATGCGAAGGTCTTTCTGCACGGCACTATCGCCAATAGCAACAGTATATACCGGACTGTGCAATGCCAGTTGCTGGTAAACAGGATTAATACCCTGGTTAAATCTTCCGTCTGAAGCCACTATAACAGCACCAAGGTTTTGCATACCATAGTATTCCTGCACATTGGTTAATGCCGCGGAAATATCGGTAGCGGGTTGTTTAAAATCGAAAATACTATCGGTTTGTATCGCTCCGCCGAAGCCCCACTGCACCACTTTATATTTATCGCCCAGGCGCTGCATTAACCCTTCCACATTCTTACGATACTGGGCAGAATCAGCACCCAGTGCCACCGAGACCGATTTTGAGTTATCCTGCAGCAAAACAATTACTGGCTTTTCAATGGTATTTTTGGTAATGAGCAAAGTAGGCACCAGTATCAGCACCAGGGTAAAAAAAACTACCAACCCACGTAATAATGAGGTGAGCCAGGGGTGAGGTACGGCACGCTTTTTATCAGTACCATATACCCAAAAAGCTGCTCCTGCAGATAGTAAAACGGCAATTAGCCAATAGATCAGTTGCATCAACCGGAAAACTAACGAAAAAATCAAAAAAATCACTACAAATAAAAACAAATCAGCACCTTTAGTTCATTTTTAACTTTGATTAAGCAAACAAAGTCTTAAATTTAACATGTGGATGTATGCAATAAGTGCCTGTTTTTAAAGAAGTAATGCACAAGCCCAACCTCAATAACTCAACTCATTATGAAAAGCAGTTTTTTACTTATTGTGCTTTTAATGGCGTCCACATGTACCGCTCTGGCCCAATACGTTTTGCCTGACGACCCTACCCTTCACCCTCAAAGGCCACAAATGCAGGATGGCAGGGCAAGCAGCGTAAATGTGCCACCCACATACACCGAATATAAAATAACAGAGGGCGATGGCTACCTCGTTTACAAAAAAGATACGATAAGGGGTATAGTCACCCTTTCTAAAGAAGCGGTGTCGCTCGAAAAGAAAATAGACCCTAAGCATAACTTTTTGTGCACCTTCAAGCTTAAAGATCTCGACCTGAAAACGGTAGTGATGTATAATGAAGATAACAAAGCTTTATGCCTCACCAGGGTAACAAAAGAAGATAAAAAAATGATGCGCCTTATTCATGAAGGCAAACTGAACATTTACGACGGCCGTCTTGACTACATTTATAAGCCCGGCGATATTGATAAAAACCTGATTAAGATATCGTATGACAATGTTGTAGAAGACCTCAGTTCTTTCCTCACTGAAAATACCAAGCGCGACCTAATTTTATTTGTAAATGACATTTATGGCCTGAAGCTGAACGCCAAAGCAATGTCGTGGCAGGAACTACTGGTAAAAGTTGATATGCTGGATTAGCATTATGCCACCTCCTATTATTTTTCGAAATCTTTCAATCAAGCCTATGAAGTATCTATTGCTGCTTTCAGCATCCTTGCTTTTACACAGCACAGTATGCACCGCACAACAAAAAAACAACACACCAAAAAATAGCGCTAAAAATGCTACCGGCAAGCCAGACAAAACAAAACCTGCACTGGAACCCATAAAACTCAGCAGCGGCAATAATATACAGGGTGATGGCTATCTTGTTTATAAAAATACCATGATAAGGGGTAAAGTTACTCTGGGAAAAAACTTTATTAACCTGGAACGGAAGGTTAATGATTCAGAAAACTTTGTCACCAACATGTACCTTACTGATACTGCACTGAAACTGGTAACCATTTACAAACCCGGCAAATCACCCCTATGCCTGAACAGGGTGCGCCCCAATGACAAAAGCATGATGCGCCTTGTGCATGAAGGCAAGATGAATATTTTCGATGACAAAATATCAAGCTTCTACGATGCCGGAAATGTAGACAAGAATGTAATTGTTGTAACCATCAACGAAGTTCCGGAAGACCTGAGTTCAACAGTACCCGACCGCACCAAAACCAAACTTATTGAGCGCATTAATACCACCTACACCATGGCGCTCGATGCAAAAAATATGCAATGGCCAGCCCTGCTGAAAAAAATTGAAAGACTGGAGATCGATTGCCATAAATGTCCGCCACATTTATAATAATCGCAGACGACATATTGCTCTAGGTTCTGGCTAAACCAGCCTGCGCTAAATTCCCTTTAAATCTAAAAGCGGCATTATCCCGCATGCAGATTACCACATATATTATGTCCTGATGTTCTTCTTTTCATTATCTTGTTTTCCGAATCGGTATTTCAGCAGCCGGTAAACAGATTATGACTAAGCACTTCCTGTTCACATTAATATTGGCACTATCGTGCGTAATGGTTCATGCACAGCGCACACAAACCCTCAAGGGTAAGATTGTTGATAAAGAATCGCATGCAGCGCTACCAGGTGCTTTAATTATTATTACCGATGTAACCCCTCAGCTAGGCGCATCAACTGACGCTAATGGCAGCTTTGTCATTGACAGCGTGCCCGTAGGCAAGCACAACATTGTTATTAGCTATTCCGGCTACAGCACCACGGGCATGAACGATGTGCAGGTAACCTCAGCCAAAGAAGTGTTGCTTAACATTGAAATGGAAGAGTCGCTGGTAAAACTGAAAGAGGTAGTGGTTTCGCAGAAAAGAGAGCATATTAACGATATGGCGCTGGTAAGCACAAAAACCTTCAATGTGCAGGAAACGGAACGTTATGCCGGCAGCCGCTCCGATCCCGCCCGCATGGCATCGAACTTTGCAGGCGTGCAGGGTGGCGATGATTCCCGTAACGATATCATCATCAGGGGCAATTCGCCACAAGGCGTGCTGTGGCGGCTGGAAGGCATAGATATACCCAACCCTAACCACTTTTCTATACCGGGTACTTCCGGCGGCCCCGTAAGCATGCTGAACAGTAAAACCCTCGCTAACAGTGACTTTTTTACCGGTGCCTTCCCTTCTGAATATGGCAATGCGGTAGCTGGTGCATTTGATGTTAAGCTAAGAAACGGCAATAACGAGCGCACCGAATTTACGGGCCAGTTTGGCTTTTTAGGTACGGAGCTGGCTGCGGAAGGCCCTATTTCAAAAAAGGCCGGCTCGTCTTTTTTATTCACTTACCGCTACTCTTCTTTGCAACTATTTCAAAGCTTCAATATAAAAATTGGCACCACTTCTGTGCCACATTACCAGGACGCGACATTCAAACTTAACTTTCCGATGGGTAAGAAAAGTACACTCTCTGTATTCGGCATTGGTGGTTTAAGTACCATCGACCTTAAAGTGAGCGATCAGCCGGTAGCAACAACGCAACTATATGGGGAATCAGACCGCGACCAGTATTTCACATCTAATACAGGCATACTCGGCGCTTCCTTTAATCACATCATCAATACATCAACCTACACCCGCATTACTGTAGCTACTACCGCCAACGATATATACGCACAGCACGATTTTATATTCCGCGATACGCCAAGCCTTGCGCTTAACCATCTCAAGAATATACTGGGCTATGATTTTACCACGGTGAGCACCGTAATGCATTGGTACCTCAATAAAAAGCTATCCGCAAAGTCAACCCTGAAATTTGGTATCATCAACGACTTCTATCAAATGCATTTTACCGATAGCAGCCGCCAATACCCCGTTACCCGCGAAGCATGGATGTACCGCGAAAACTTTAAAGGCAATACTGACTTAGTGCAAGCCTATGCGCAGTACAAATACCGACCAACTGAAAAAATATCGCTCTCCGGTGGCTTGCACCTGCAATACCTTACGCACAATAAATCGACGGCTGTAGAGCCGCGCGTTGGTATGCGCTGGGCCTTAAGCGAAAGCGACATATTCACCGCCGGTTATGGCCTGCATAGCCAGATGCAACCACTGTACCAGTACTTTGCTATTGATTCCAACAAAGTGAGTCCGGCAATGGTGAACTACAACATCGGCTTTACAAGAAGCCATCATTTTGTAACCGGGTACGACCGGGTGCTTACCAAAAAAATGCACCTGAAACTGGAAGCCTACTACCAGTACATATTCAATGTACCGATTGAAACAAGGGCTGGTTCTTCTTACTCCGCACTTGACCAGGGAACAGGGTATTCCCGTTATTTTCCTGATACCCTCAAAAATGCCGGCACAGGCTATAATTACGGCATAGAAGCAACCCTGGAAAAAGGCTTCAGCCATGGTTTCTATTTTATGATAACCGGTTCCTTGTTCGATTCGAAGGCGAAAGGAAATGATGGCGTTTATCGCAGCACCGACTATAACACCCACTATGCGGCAAACCTGCTATTGGGCTACGAAACTAAAATAGGCAAGTACAGCACCTTAATAACCGGGCTTAAAATAACCACTCTGGGCGCCAAGCTATATTCACCCATTGATAATGCACGTTCGGTTGCCTATGGCGATGCCATAGTTATTGACAGCCTGCGCAACACCAAACGCTTCGATCACGACTACTTCCGTGCCGATGTTAAAGTCGGTGCAAGGTTCAATGCTAAAAAAGTAACCCATGAATTGGGTCTTGATCTCGTAAATGTTTTTAACACCAAAAATGAACTATCAAAAACCTACAGTCAGGGCCTCGCCAACCTCGGTAAAGACCCGTTCTTTACCCAATATCAGCTTGGCTTCCTGCCTATATTCTACTATCGCATAGATTTTGGTTTTGGCCGGAAGAAAGTTAAGGAGTAGGCCTCGAGGCGCAGCTGTGCCGCACTTGCAAGTGTGGCACACCTCTATGCAGCACTTTCTCGTTGTTGGTCTTTATGCCGTTGTTGGTCTTGTGACCAACAACCACCGGGACGTATTCGTTTTCGGAAGTTCCCCTCCTTCGGAGGGGTTAGGGGAGGTCCTTACTTCTTATCCTTCTTGTAAACCCTGTACAACACGAACGATAGTATTATCGTCAGGGAATAGTAAAGTAACATATCAACGGCAACCAGCACAAATAATTGGCTCTTATCTCGTGTTGTGCCATTGTTAAACAATATTGCCCCGATGCCACTAATAATCTGAGGCGTTTCGCACAAGCTGTAATATAAAGACACTGCCAGCAAAGTAAAAATGGCCACCTTCTTTATCATGTAGCAAAAATAGCTATTAATTCATGATGCTCGTTAGCCTGAAGACCAATAAGATACTTAGGTGTGCCACACTTGCAAGTCAGACCAACAACCATCCGGACGTATTCGTTTTCGGAAATCCCCCTCCTTCGGAGGGGTTAGGGGAGGTCGCCACCATTATTGATTTTACCAACGCTGCTATTCTTGTGGTTACCTCCACATTTGCGAACTTCGTGGTCTTAATACTTTACCATGACCAACAAAACGCTGCAAGACATACCCTTTTCCGTGCTTGACCTGGCACCGATAACCGAAGGGAATACTGCGGCAACATCTTTTAAGAACAGCCTGGCTCTTGCACAACGAACCGAGCAACTAGGTTACAATCGTTACTGGCTGGCAGAACACCACAACATGGATAGTGTAGCCAGTTCGGCAACACCAGTAATGATAGGCTACATAGCGGGCGGCACGAAAACCATACGGGTAGGCAGTGGTGGCATTATGCTGCCTAACCATGCCCCGCTGGTAGTGGCAGAACAATTTGGTACGCTGGCATCTTTATATCCCGGCCGTATAGACCTTGGTCTTGGCAGGGCACCGGGCACTGACCAGCTCACGGCAATGGCACTGCGCCGCGGACGAATGGAAACTGCAGAAGATTTCCCGGAAGATGTACAGACCTTGCAACGACTTTTTTCAGCCGACAACGTCACCTCCAAGGTTAGGGCAATACCGGGCGAGGGACTAGATATCCCAATCTGGATATTAGGGTCGAGCACAGACAGCGCCCGGCTTGCTGCGCACATGGGTTTACCTTATGCCTTTGCGAGCCATTTTGCGCCGTCACAGTTTCTTACTGCCATCGATATCTACCGCAGGGGTTTCCGCCCATCGCAATACCTTGAAAAGCCCTATGTAATGGCTTGTGTGAACGTAATAGCGGCTGATACCAACGAGGAAGCACAGTTCCTGTCTACATCGTTCATGCAACTGGTAAAAGGCATTGTAACGGGGAAAAGAAAACCACTACAGCCACCCGTTGCAGATGCCGCACACTTATTTTCTGATGATGTTCAGGCCGTGATACAACAAATGATGTATTACTCTTTCATAGGCGATGCGCAGAAAGTACATGACGGCCTTACTAAATTTCAGCAAGCCGCGCACTTAGATGAAATTATGGTGGCCAGCCATATTTACGACCCGTCAGCCCGTATTCATAGCTATGAGGTGCTGAAAGAGGCTATTCGCCTGTAATCGTTGAATAGTTGCTCTATACTTTTGAAGTGTGCATAACTACAGACTGCAAAACGGAAAAATCATTAGACGAGCCCATTGTATAACGCTCCTGTTGTTTCAGGGCGACCACAAGGGTACGCCCCTACGTGAAATAACGTATAGGTGTGCCACACTTTAAAAGGGTAGCACACCTACCAACAAAAAAAGCAGCGAAGGATGCCCTTCGCTGCTCAAATGTTACTTAGCGTATTTCAATTACTTGATGCCTAATTTCGCTTTTACCAATGGCAAAATGTTATCAGCTTCACGGCCATATAAAAGTGTGCCACCAGCTTTATCAAAAATGTAGTCGTAGCCCCTTTCTTTCGCTACAGCATTAATTGCCTTTTCAGCTTTTTCCAGGATAGGAGAGTATGCGTCTTGTTGCTTCTGGTTTACTTTTTCTTTAGCGCTCTGCTGTATGCTTTCAATGCGGTTCTGCAGGTCCTGAATTTCTTTCATCTTCACTTCCTTTATCGCTTCACTCATTGTCTTTTCGTCAGCCTGGAATTTCTGTCCCTTGGTCTGGTATTCCTTCATCATTGATTCTATCTGGTTCTGGAAATCCCTTGCATACCTGCTTATTTCAGTATCAGCTTTTATTTTTTCAGGCATAGAAGCCAACAATTCACCCGACACAATCCATCCGAATTTAAGACCTGAATGCTCCGCTGCTGGTTCAGAACTACCTGACATTGCAGGAGCAGTTGTAGTTTTTTTTGCTTGTGCAAAACCGATGTTGCCTGCTATTATGCTGAAGGCGAAAATCATCAAGAATTTTTTCATTATTTTTTTTGTTATTTATTTTAAGAATGCAAAGTAAGGAACGTTGATGAAATAAAGTACACCATATGGCGAAGTTATTTTTCTTTTATACGAGGCGAAAAATCTGAGAATAGTGAACTATTTAAAGACTTTTTGCAACGATGTAGAAATGGAACGGCGTAGCCCTCATTGAGACAAATGAAAAATAAGCGATTCCGAAATAAAAGAAGGCGCTAGATGGTGTACTTTATTTTATCATCGTTCCTCAATGCCATTATTTGTTTATTCCAAGAATTTTTAAAACATCATCGCTGCGGTCAAGTTTAGGGTCAGCGTAAAACAGCGTTACGCCACCGGCTTTGTCTAACACCATATCGAATGCCCTTTGCGAAGCCATTTTCTGCACTGCATTAAATACGCGGTCCTGTATCGGCTTTACAAATTCCTGGCGCTTTTTAAAAAGGTCGCCTTCGTAGCCAAAACGTTGTTTCTGCAGGTCTTTCGCGCTCTTTTCTTTCACCACTATTTCGTCTTCCCTTCTCTTCCTCATTTCGTCCGATAGCATCGGCCGCTCTGCCTGGTAGCCTTTGTACATCTTATCTACTTCGGCCATTTTAGTATCTATCTCATCCTGCCAGGTTTTTGACAGATTATCCAGTTTGCTTTGCGCGTCTTTATAATCGTCTATCTTTTCAAGTATATACCTTGAATCGATAATGCAGTAATTCGCTTTCTGCGCCTGTACTGCAAAGCCTGTTACCAACAGGAACAATAAACTCAACACTGTCTTTTTCATAACCGATAATTTCTGGTCAAACGTTATTACGACTCTTGTTATTATTCAGTAACGCTTCAATATTATTCCGGTTCAAAACCAAGCATAAAGTTGAACTTAGCAATATCCTTCAGTCCCGTCTGGCCTGTGGAATGATTAATTCTATCAATTCCTATGCCATAATCAAGACCCAGCAAACCAAACATAGGCAGGAACAACCTGATACCCACACCTACGTCCCTGTTCAGCTTAAACGGATTGTAGTCTTTAAAGCTGCCCCATGCATTAGCCGCATCAGCAAACATAATACCATAAATGGTAGCTGTAGGCTGCAGGGAGAATGGATACCTTAATTCAGCCGTATACTTGTTATAGATAGTAGCAGCATTTGCATAAACTTCATAACCGCGTTGTGCCACAATATCTTTACCAACAAAGTAAGAATAGCCGGAAAGACCATCACCACCCAACTGGAAGCGCTCAAACGGAGAGTACCCGATGTCTTTATTGTAGTAACCCAGGAAGCCATATTTTGAAGCCAGCCTTAGTACTAAATTACCCGCAACTTTCTGGTAGAAATCTGCAACAAATTTGTATTTGTGATACTCTATCCATTTGTACTTCTGCTCAGGCGTTTCACCGGCAAAATTCTTGTCGCTGAATGCACTGAAAGGAGGGGTAAGCTGGAAGGTAAATGAAATATTAGAGCCACTCCTTGGGTACAACGGCTGATCAATATTATTACGGGAGAGAACGAATTTAAAGTGAAGGTCGTTTGCAAAACCATTCTTAAAGTCATTCACCAAAGTATATTCTTTCAGGCGGTAGTTGCTGTAGTTAAGACCATAGTTGAATACAAAGAAGTTATCAGGCCAGTTAAGGCGTTTACCCATTGAAATACCACCGCCTACCATACGCAGGTAAGAGTTGAGCGGGTTAGTACCCACAGGTGCAGCAGAATAGCGGCTATAGGTAAAGTTGGTTGTAAACGCATTTGGCTTTTTACCGCCCAACCATGGCTCAGTGAACGAAGTGGTTAATGAGTTATAATATGCACCGTTAGAAGCGTAGTTAATACCAAATTTCTGGCCATCACCTACCGGTAGCGGATCCCACTTCCTTGGCTTGAAGATGTTGCGGATAGAGAAGTTATTGAAGGTAATACCTACGTTACCGTAGAAGTTTACACCACCTCCGAAACCTGCAGAAAGCTGCAACTGGTCGCTCGATTTTTCAACAACAGTATATTCAATATCAACTGTTCCGTCTTCAGGATGTGGCTTTGGCTGAATACCGATTTTTTCCTGGTCGAAGAAGCCTAACTGCGCAATTTCACGGTTAGAACGAACAAGGTCAGTACGACTGAATTTATTACCCGGCATGGTATATAACGAACGGCGAACAACGTGGTCGTTAGTGCGATCGTTACCAAAAATAGAAATGTCGCGGATGGTTGCTTGTGCGCCTTCGGTAATGCGCATTTCATAGTTGATGGTATCGTTAATAATTGATGCTTCTACCGGCTCTACGTTAAAGAACAAATAGCCATCATCCATGTACAGGCTGCTCACATCTTCTCCGCCTTCAGGATTCAGTTGGCGGCCAATGCGGGTTTCCAATAATGCCTGGTTGTAGATATCGCCTTTTTTAATCGCCAGCGTTTTAGTTAAAAACTCTGCCGAATACTTGGTATTACCCTTCCAGGTAACGTCGCCAAAATAGTATCTGTTACCTTCTTTAACTTTTATATCAACATTAATGTTGCCATTCTTAACCGGGTAACTGGTGTCTGCAACTACAGCAGCATCACGATAGCCGAGCGTATTTAAGTAAGCAACCAGCGCTTGCTTATCTGCTTCAAATTTTGTCTGGTTGAATTTTGAGCCTGAAAACAATTTAAACCTGAAGTACGGGTCAAGCGCATCCAATGTTTTTGATGGAGACAGGAAGCCGAATTGCTTCACGTATTTACTAAACGAGCGTTTTGTTGTCGGGTAAGCGGTTTGCTCTTCATCAGGATGAAGCGTAATACGCGTCATTTCCTTGGTCGATTTCAGCGTCTTTTTCAGGCGTGCCTCCGTAGCATGTTCTTCACCTACTATGTTTATCTGGTTAATGTGGGTTTTACTTCCCTTATCAATGGTGAAGGTAAGTGTAACCTTGTTGATCCCTGAAGTATCGTTACGCTCGGCAACTCCCACTTTTACCCTGCCGAAGCCTTTATCAACATAATATTTCTTAATGCGCACTACAGCTTCCTTCTTCGTTGCTTCGGTAACTACTTTGTTTGATACCAGCGGCAATTTTCCCTTGAGTTCTTTTGCTTCCGATGTTTTAATATTCCTGAATTTGAAGTTGCTCAGGCGCGGGCGCTCTTCAACCTGTATAATCAGGAAAACCTTATCATCAATGTATTTTTCTATCAGAACGTTAACGTTCGAAAATAGTTCCTGTTTCCACAAGCTGCGAATAGCTTTTGCAATACCCTCATCATTAGGCAAATGCACTTTTTGTGATACAGAAAGATTTGTTACCGCCTCAATAAGGTCTGCATCGAGGTAGTGGTTGCCCTGTACTTTAATACCGCCAATTTCATACTCAACTGGTTTATTCTTTTCAGCACCTTCGGCTGCGGGCTGCGACATGCTCTTAAGTCCTCCGCCACGGCCACCCAGTTGGGCTTTCGTATTAAAGACACTTAACAGGCACATAACCAATAATCCGTATTTCAGGGATATTTTATACATTAGGGACGTTGTTCTTTTGTATTTGTTCACTTGTTTTGCCAAAACGGCGTTCGCGGCGCTGGTAGTCGAGCAGGGCCTCGTATAAATTATCCTTGCGGAAATCCGGCCAATGCACCGGGGTAAAATATAATTCGGCATAAGCCAGCTGGTACAGTAAAAAATTGCTGATCCTGTTCTCTCCACTGGTTCTTATCATCAGCTCTGGGTCCGGGAACATAGCTGTATCCAGACAACGCTGAAACACCTCTTCGTTTATATCATCCGGAGCAAGTATTCCGCCGGCTACCATTTCAGCAAGCTTTTTTGTTGCACCCAGTATTTCCAGGCGGGAACTGTAGCTGAGCGCTAGAATAAGGTTGAGGCCCGTATTCGCTGCGGTCATTTCCATAGCCTCTCCCATTTCCTTTTGGGCCAATTCAGGCAGACTTACAAAATCGCCTATAACGTGCAGGCGCACATTATTCTTATTCAGGTCGTCTGCTTCTTTTCTTATGGTATTTACCAGCAGTTCCATTAACGCGTCAACCTCCGCTTTCGGGCGGTTCCAGTTTTCAGCTGAAAAGGCATAAAGCGTAAGAAAACCAATATCAAGCGCACCGCAAGCATCAACTATCTCGCGTACGCTTATCACACCTTCGTAGTGACCATAAACCCTGTCTTCGCCGCGGTCGCGGGCCCACCTGCCATTGCCATCCATTATGATAGCGATGTGGCGGGGCAATCTGCTGCGGTCAACCTGTGCCAGTAAATCTGTCATTATACTTTATAAAAAGTGTGCAAAGGTACAAAAATAGGCGGTAGCTAACAGCATCAAACCTATTGCATTTAGTTTAACGCTATTTTAACTGCAATTTTATTTTCATTAATGCGTTAAAATAACACTATGAGGGGTAAAAAGGCACGGGGGGATGGGTAATCGCCACCTTTCGACGCATGAAATTGCTTTTTATTTAGAAAAGCTACATCGCCAGGTTCCATACTGATTTAGATAAACAGCAACTGCTTCATTAGCATTCCTCTGAACGGAATATTGATATGTAATCAGGTCAGGTTGATATATATTGAAGTAAATGATTAGTTTGCCCCGTAGGGGCTGTCTGTTTGTAGCCAACAACATTCAACGTTTTCAATGCCCCGTATGGGGCTGTCCCCTCATTAAATACCATCTTCCTCTGGTAATTTAAAGATGTAGCGTTCATCGTAATCAATTTCAAATTTCTCGAGCATATCCTTATATTCATCAATAAAAGTCACCTTTTTCTGATGTTCCTGTTGGTTCATCACATATTTTGCCACTGCATCTACTTGCGATTTTGAATAACTAAAGGCTCCATAACTTTCCTGCCACTGAAACTTTCTATGCGTTAGCTTTTCATTGTTTATCCACTTATTTCTAATCTCGCGATAAATATCAAAATCTTTATTTGCATCGGCCAACTATTTAGTTATTCCCATTCTGTAAAGCTGTGTACGAATACTTGTACTTCCTGTAGCATACACCTGCGCGTCAGAATACTTGCCAATAAAAACGTATACTGAAGCTGCAACCATAGCAAATACTAATTCACTATCGCCATTATTTGCAACTACAATGTCCTTAATTTATCGCTTGATAGATCTTTTTCTCCCAAAACAAGATTAAAAAGACCTTTATAGTTTGTTGGTACAAACTGAATGAGTTTTACTATTTTTCCTTTGCAACCGTCAATAACAAATTCAAATGTTGTCAAATTTTTACCTGCCTTAAGTTCGTACATTACAATTTACATCTTGGTATTTGAGTGCAATTAAAATATTGAAAAGCTGTAGTTTTACCATCGACATGATTTATTATGTTTAAACACTTACTTACACTTACAACAAAAATGCTCATTAAACCATCCGACGATGTACATGAATATTGAACAATTAGCCCAAATAGCAAATATTGACTTCTCAAAATTCAACCCTAACGAAAATAATGTAAAGCATAGCATTGTAATTCCTTTTGTTCAGGCATTTGGCCATAAAGATTTAGACCTCGAGCATTATTCACAAGGGACAAGATTTGATATTAAAATTGGCGGTAAAATATTAGTTGAAATAAAGGCTCTTAAAGAAAATCTTGACAAACATGTTGAGCAAGTAAAAAGGTACTGTGATGATGCACGCCCACTTATTGCAATTCTGACAAATGGAAGGGAGTTTAGGATTTACTCCCCGCAATGGCGTTTGCCAAAATTTGAAACTTTTAACGACTATATTATTTACGAATTTTCCATAACCGATCTAAACGATATTGAATTTGTCAAAAAAATAGCGGATATTCTATGCTTTTTCACATCCGATGATTGCGAATTCGATGAGCATATTCAAAAACGTGAAAAAGAGATATTAAAGTATAGAAGGGAGATTGATTCAATCCTATTGAATCAATCTCAACAAGCAGATGTGGTTAAAGATGAAATTGCCGAATTGGAAATTCAAATTGAGAAATTTCAGGAGCAGATAAAATTAAAACGACAGGCCATTTCAAATCTTAACTCCATTAACCTTCCAGAAATTGAAGAAATAAATAAAACCTATTACCTACCTTCTAAAAAAAGACCACAGATTTCATCCAAGTCCCTTATATTGAAACCATTGCCAACCCAAACGGCAAAAGAAGAAAAAAAATCTTTAGAAAGAGAAGCCACAGCAAAAACGGATAATGGATTGAAGATCGGGAATCGAAAAGATGGAGATTTAGCAAAAGGGTGTTTACTTCCAAATGGCTCTTTTAGAGTTCTTAAGGGATCGCTTATCTCAAATAGTGTGGCCCCACAATTTCAAATGAATGCTCCACTTGCTTACAAACTGAGATGGACATATGAAAACGATGAGACAATAGTAAACCGAAAATTTACCAAAGATGTGGATTTTAATTCAATAAGTCTTGCAGCAAAAGTAATATTGGGTGGTAGTTTTGACGGGAAACAATGGATACCTGAATAAAATAATGTCTTAATTAAAAGGCAATTTACTTCTCAAGTGGCACCTCTAATTAAAGTCATACAGTAAAGAATCTAAATCAATTTTCTTATTTCTAGCACATACTGGTCCCAGACCAATTCTCAAAGAGTTAGGGTGTGTCAACTCCTTACCGCATAAATCACAGTATCCATTCTCTACTCCCGCAAAAAGTTCTAGCTGATTTTTTTGTTGCGCAGAGCAAAACATTGAAAGTTGAGGTCTAAATTTCTCAAGTTTTGTAAAAATATAACCGCTTTCGTCTAAATGCCCAATTTCATCAAATGTTTTAGAGGAAAAAATACGCATATCAGGTCTAATACCATTTTTTGTCTGCTTTAAGAAGAATGATATTTTCAATGAATCAGAATGGGAGTACTTAAATGAGAGTATTGGGAAATCAGGAACGACCTTTTTATATGTTTTGATTTCATTGGCAGTTCGGTTTTTGAAACGCAATTTCCTAAGTTGGTGAATGAATGTAAGTACATTCCCGCCAAAAATCTTTAGCGCTTTATTTGCAATAAAGTGCAATTGATATAATATCAAGTCGCGTTTGCTAGTACTGGTATTTAGTTCACTACACAAATTACGAGAGAAGGAACTTGTCATTTTAGAACAGATATCAATCGCTTCGTTATCTGTGAAATTAGAAATTAACTCCGGTAAATTCGGAAACCTAATTTTCTTTTGGGGCTTTTGGAATAAATTGTTTTTTAACAAAAGAATTGGCTCTGATTCATATACACCCAGTTGCATTTCAGATGTCAGTTTTACTGAGTTTTGGATGGATTTATTAGCTATAAAATTTACTTCTGTTTTACCACGAATTTTATCCTTTTGATCTTTAAACCCAATAAATTCATTTTCGATTAACTTCAACGCATCACCGCTTAAAGAAGAGTGTATATTAAGATTTTCATACCCTTTTTCTGTAAGAAATTCTATTAATGTAGAATCTCCGACGTTATATAGCTTACAAATACTACCTATGCGCGGGCGAAAGGAGATTGATTGCTCATTCGGTTGTCTAAAATGAGACGCATAATCAATTGCTGTTCGATTATTATTATTTTTATTATTTATTATATTTTTCTTCTTTTTAGCCATATTTTTATTGCAATAAACTTACAGACTAAACCCAGATTACGCAATAGAAGTCAAATTGAATGCAACTCATTGATAATCATATTTTTTGCGCCTCTCTTTTTCTAATGCGTAGCATTAGAACTTTTTAAGACAAAAATCAAGTAAAACCCTTTACTGTATTGACTTCTAGCCATAGCGGCAGCAGCAAAAAATAATCTTATTGCGTAATCTGGGCTAAAGTAATATCTCTAAAGACAACATTGAATCATTCTCTGTTTTATTTCGATATCTATCAGAACTACGTTAAACGATAAATGGGTTCAAATAATTGAACCCATTTTATCATAAAAATATTTGAAACCCGATTCAACCTATCCTTTCAATATCGTCCTGCTGATCACAATACGTTGTACCTCATTGGTACCTTCGTATATCTGGGTGATCTTCGCATCGCGCATCAGGCGCTCTACGTGGAATTCCTTCACATAGCCATATCCGCCGTGTACCTGTATTGCCTCATTAGTAACCCTTTGTGCAATATCAGAAGCGAACAGTTTAGCCATTGATGCTGATAATGTATAGTCTTTATGCTGATCTTTTTCCCATGCAGCTTTCAGACAAAGCAAACGTGCTGCTTCAATTTCGGTAGCCATATCAGCCAGCTTAAAGGCGATAGCCTGGTGGTTGCTGATCTCAGTACCAAAAGCTTTACGCTCTTTTGAATACTTCAGCGCCAGTTCATAAGCACCACTTGCAATACCCAATGCCTGCGCAGCAATACCAATACGGCCGCCTGTAAGCACCTTCATTGCAAAAGTGAAACCAAAACCATCTTCACCAATACGGTTGGTCTTTGGCACCTTAACATCCTGGAACATAATGCTGTGCGTATCGCTACCCCTTATACCCAGTTTATTTTCTTTCGCACCTACGGTAACGCCCGGAGAGTTCTTGTCAATAATTAAAGCATTAATGCCCTTGTGCTTCTTATCAGGATACGTCTGAGCAATAACGATGTAGGTTGATGCACTGTTACCATTGGTAATCCAGTTCTTGGTACCGTTAACCAGGTAGTAGTCACCCATATCTTCAGCAGTAGTGCGTTGTGAAGTAGCATCGCTGCCGGCCTCAGGTTCGCTCAGCAGGAAAGCGCCTATCTTCTGGCCGCTAGCCAGAGGCACCAGGAATTCCTGTTTTTGCTCTTCGTTGCAGTACGTTTCCAAACCCCAGCAAACCAATGAGTTATTTACACTCATACAAACTGAAGCAGAGGCATCAATTTTAGATATCTCCTCCATTGCAAGTACATACGACACCGAATCCATACCCGAACCGCCGTATTTTGGATCAACCATCATACCCATAAAGCCAAGCTCGCCCAATTTCTTCATTTGCTCTGCAGGGAACTTCTGATGTTCGTCGCGTTCTATAACGCCCGGCAATAATTCAGTCCTGGCAAAATCGCGTGCAGCCATCTGCACCGCTATTTGTTCTTCTGTAAGTTGAAAGTTCATATAATTAGGAATAACGGACGCAAATTAAGGCGAAAAAATGAAATTATGATGGATAGATTCATTATAATCTACCTGTTACCGCTATTACGCAACTAAAAAGTGTAAAATCAATAATTTAGCTGCCCGATTTTCGGCACAGTAATTGAATTACAGGCTTGTGGCTCGAAACAACTGTCCTCATATTTATATAAATTTGCGTTATGGCTAAGCATCTCATTACATTATTATTTTTATTTACAGGTAGTACATTACTGGCACAAACCAACCAGGTTTCACAACCGACCATGTACACGCCACCGGCTCAAAACATGGTTACGGAAACCAAAACTGACTACAATGCAATAGGCGCGCCTATGCCGCCATTCATTTCTATTATGCAGGAAACGGTTGCGCAACCAAACGCAGATACAAAGTATAATTATACCCTCCTCACTGATAAACAGGTAAAAAATAAAGCCAATCTGTTCGTAATGTTATTCAGCCCCGTTTGCGATCATTGCGAAGACCAGGCCATGCTCATAGAAAAAAGCCTCAACCTGTTCAAAAAATCTAAAATCGTGCTGATGTGCGGTAAGCAATACCGCCAGTACCTGAATAATTTCCTGCTCATCACCCACAAAAAAGATTATCCGCAAATGAATGTGGGTGTAGATAGCACTGATTTTATGAAAAAAACTATGCTGTATACACAGTTGCCGCAAATTAACATTTACGACCACGACAGGAAACTGCTCAAAATCTTTTCTGGCGGTGTTCCCATCGATTCGCTCAAACAATATATAGAATAAACCTATTTTATTTTGGCTTAGCAGCACAGCGCTGCCTTAAATTAATCAATTCGCATTACCTTTGCACCCTCATGTCTGACGCAATACAGCACGAATGCGGCGTAGCTTACATACGCCTTTTGAAACCACTTTCCTACTACCATGTAAAATACGGCACTGCGGTGTATGGGCTTAATAAGCTGTACCTGCTAATGGAAAAACAGCATAACCGCGGCCAGGATGGTGCAGGTATAGCATCGGTAAAGCTAGATGTAGCACCCGGCCACCAGAATATGTACCGCCACCGGGTGGGCGGCCAGCAGGCAATAGCCCAGATCTTCCAGAACATCAACCAGGAAGTGACAGACCTTGAAAAAATGTATCCTGATGCATTGCAGCATCCCGGCTTTATGAAGGGATATATGCGCTTTGCTGCGGAAATATTGCTCGGTCACCTGCGATATGGCACACAGGGTAAGAACAATGTGGAATTCTGCCACCCCTTTATTAAGCCTCACATGAACCCCACCAGGAACCTTGCTATGGCAGGGAACTTCAACCTGGTGAATACTGATGAACTTTTTGCAAAACTGGCATTGCACCCTACCAATAATATGCGCGAAAGCGACCTGGGTGCTATGATAGAAACCATACACCACTATTTATGCAAGGCAGATGATGAAAACCCTGCTTCGCTGGATATAGTGAACATCCTTAAAAAATCGACAGTGCAATTCGATGGCGGCTATGTATTCAGCGGCCTTGTCGGCAACGGTGATAGCTTTGTAATGCGCGACGCCAATGGCATTCGCCCTTGCTATTATTATAAAGATGATGAAGTTGTTGTAGCCGCTTCAGAGCGCGCTGCTATAATGACGGCCTTCAATGTTACCCAGAAACAGATAATAAAATTACTGCCGGGCCACGCTATTATTGTGAAAGCCGATGGCACCTTCAGCGATGTAGAGATACTGGAACCACGCAAGCTGACGGCCTGCAGTTTTGAACGCATATATTTCAGCCGTGGCAGCGACCCGGATATTTACAGGGAGCGCATGCAGCTGGGTCGCAACCTTGCAGACAGGGTACTTGAAGCTTTAGACTATCACCTCCGCCATACCATCGTTTCCTTTATACCGAATACAGCGGAAACCGCATTCTATGGCCTTATTAAGGGATTGGAAGATTATTTGAAGGACATTACCCTGAAAAGGATAATGGAGCGCAAAGACAATATCACCCACGAAGAAATGAAGGAGCTGGTGTATCGCCGGGTTCGCATTGAAAAGATAGCCATTAAAGACGCCAAGCTCCGCACCTTTATTACGGAAGATGCTTCGCGCAACGAAATGGTGCAGCACGTTTACGATATTACCTATGGCACCGTAGAAAGAGGAGTGGATACGCTGGTAGTGATCGACGATTCCATAGTACGCGGCACGACGCTGAAGGAAAGCATCATAAAAATGCTGGACCGCCTCGGCCCGAAACGCATCATCATAGTTTCTTCTGCGCCACAAATACGCTATCCCGATTGTTATGGTATAGACATGAGTAAGATGGGCGATTTCATTGCCTTCCAGGCTGCCGTTGAGTTATTGAAAGATAATGGCAACGAAAGTTTACTCACGGAGATCTACAACAAATGCAAGGAAGCAGAGGCTAATAATAAGCTTGACGAAGAAAACTTTGTAAAGGGCGTTTATCAATCTTATACCGCTGAGCAGGTCAGCGTTAAGATTGCCCAGATGCTGCGTCATAAAGATGTGAACACTGAGGTTGATGTGATCTACCAATCCATTGAAGGTTTGGCTGATGCATGTCCGCACAATACCGGCGACTGGTACTTTACTGGCAACTACCCTACAAAGGGCGGTAACAGGGTAGCTAACAGGGCCTTCATTAATTACATGGAGCAGAAAGAAGGCAGAGGTTATTAAAAATTAAAAGTGAAATAGTATAAGCCCTGTTATTGCAAATACCGGGCTATGAAATACATAGGAAATAAAGTATCTTGTACCGCCCTCCGGGCAAAATTACAATAGCGAAGGCAATAGCCTTCGCTATTGTAATTGATACTCAACCTATAAAATTTATTCACAGCTGAATGATAAAAAAACCTGCCAAACTGGCTAAAATAGCCACACTGGCTTCTTTAACCTTCCTGGTTGGCATAGGGCTGATACTAGTCACTTTCGAAATAAAACCTTTCTGGGTTGATGAATGGCGGATTATTTACAATCTGAAAACAAAAGATGCTGCCGCACTCTGGGGGCCACTTGAACTGATGCAACAGTTCCCGAGAGTGTACCTGCAAATCGTAAAAGCATTTACACAGTATTTTGACTTTAGCTACTCTTCGTTAAGGCTGCCAGCTTACCTGTTGGGGGTTGCCACACTTATCTTCGCATACAGGCTCATGCAGCGCTTTTATACGGACAGCAGTGCAGTTAAATTTCTATTCCTGCTCATACTGGCATCGTCTCATACTTTCGTGGAGTACTTTGTGCAGACAAAGCAGTATACGATGGATATTTTTATGAGCATGCTGGCACTCTGGCAGCTTAGCCAGTTGCTGCAGCTTAAAAAACAGGATGGGGTATCGGCACCGGCATACCTGCTGTTGTGTGCCACATTTGTGGTCGCTCCTTTTTTCAGCTATACCTACCCTATTCTCACAGCCCCTCTTTTCGGTATTGCCATGTTGCAAAGCATATTTTATAAACCACAGGCGGCAGGCAACACCCCAAAAACTACATTCATTGCAAAAATATGGTTACCCCTTATCCTTTGCCTGGCAAGCCTTATCGCGTTTTACCTACTTGATGTTGCCCGTTTACTGCAGGATGTGGGCATGAAGATATTCTGGCACTCTATGACAATGGAACACGGCTTCCATCCTGTCCATTTAATCAAAAGCTTTTATCTCATATTTTCGAACGTCGGTTCAGGCTTACTTTTCGAGATTATATTTGGTATCACCGGAATCGCAGCATTCCTTTTCTGTATACGCGACTATTTCAAAAACCATCGCTCTTACCTGCATCAGGAAGGTGCTCAACTAAGGCTGTATGGTATTGTGCTTATCGGCATCATCATATTCCTTTTTGTTATCGGCAAATTACCAATTGGGGAACCGAGGCTACTTTGCTATTCGGTGCCCGCTATAGCCGTATTAATTATTTACCTTCTCGAAAATTTACTTGAGAACAAGAAAGTGGCAAAACTAGCAGGAGGGCTTACCCTGGTGCTCTTCCTGGGCACCATTGGTAATATTATCAATAACCAACTAAAGAATTTATTCAGCAAAGAGCATTACCGCGTATTAGCTACTTACTGCAATATGAGCAAGGGGATAGCGCTTGCCCAACAAAGAAAATTACCCATTTTCGTTACTTCCGCCGTAGCCTACCCTGATGAAAAGGTTATCAATTTCCCGATAACAAAAATACGTGCCGATGTATTGTGCTTCACTCCGGGTTACTTTAGCAGTATCCATTTTAACACACTGCAGGAAATACCGGCTGACTGGGTTTTAAAAACAATGCCTGCCTATAAAATGAGCATTTCATTGCCGGTATATGCTATTGATAGTATAGGCAAAGCTGAAGAATATATCAGGCAACTACCACCAGCTATAACAAGTGTTATAGCCATAAGTGAAAGCACATTTGTAGAAGTGAAGCGTTAATTATTCCAGCACCAATTTTAAATAACCAATATTGTTGCCTGACATTACTCTTGCAACATACTGGCCCGCAACCAGTTGCTGAAGGTCTAAAGTTGATTTGTTGGTTGTGTTGTGTACTAAACGGCCGTTCATGTCAAATACTTCCACACTATAGTCCTGCCATGCCGCAGGGATATCCAGCTGAACTGTTCTGTTGGAGGAGGGATTTGGCGTTGCCTTTATGTCGTAATAGGTAGTGCTAACAGGTGAACTGGTACTTAATGAAAGGTTCTGGTAAGTATCCCTGTACCGTATACTGTTGATGGTCTCTGTAGTGCCGGTAACGTTGGTGGTTACCCACAATGCAGGATAGTGATCGCCATGAACCAACCATTTGTATTCAACCGAATTACGGGGTAAACCCAGCGGAAAACCAAAATTAATAGAATCAACGCCATGTATCTCCGACCTTACCCTGATGCAATTAACGGGAGTAGTGTAAAAAGGCGTCGTAATAGTTCCCCAGCCATCAACTTTAGTTTTACGGTAGCCCAACTGCTTAATTGAAGCGGCAGAAGTCAGTGTAATATTCAATGCGTAATTAGAACTATCCACATTGCCATAATTGAGCGGAAAGTAGTACCACACATCATCTTTTGAATAGTTAAACGGCGTAGGCACGCTGGCAATCTGGGCAGCGAAAGCTACTGCGGCATACTTGGTATTGCTGCTCTGCTTCTCAAAGAAAGTATATAATTGGGTTATGGAAACCGGCAGAAAAGCACCTCCCGGAAAACTATCTGCAACCTTATAGCCGTACGCGTTAATGGAAATGAGCAGGTAAGTAAGGCTAACAGCAAGGGCTGTCTGGTATTTATCTACAGTTTGAGCGCGGGGCACCAATGAGCTGTAGTTCCATGTAAAGGCAGCACCACTGTCATGAACATTAATACCCGAACCAGCTGTAGCAGCCGTAGTCATTCGCAAAGTATCGCCGGCAACTGGCATATCTGATGCCGTTATGGTTATCTGCGCCTGTGCGCCTGTAAATACCACAATAGCGGCTAAAAGTAACATTATGCGTTTCATACGAGTAAATATTTAGTCAAATATAATAAAGATATTCGTTTCGCTGCCCTTAACATCCATTACACTAACTATTAACAAAAATATACATAGATTCAAAATATTATAAGCCTGACAAAGCAGCCTTTCAATCTATCTTGCAATACGCTACCTTTGCACAGTTTTTAATAAAAATAGATGTCTGTAATTAAACCTTTTTTAAGATTAAGTGGGCTGGAGCCATTGGTAGTGCGGCCGGAAATGAACTTTGTGAATGTTGGCGAACGTACTAATGTTACGGGTTCGAAGAAGTTTGCAAGACTGATACGCGAGAACAAGTATGAAGAAGCACTTACCGTTGCCCGCCAGCAGGTAGAAAATGGTGCGCAGATTCTGGATGTTAACATGGATGACGCGCTGCTGGACGGTGTGCTTGCCATGACCACCTTCATTAATTTACTACAGGCCGAACCCGATATAGCCAAAATACCAATAATGCTCGATTCATCTAAGTTCGCCATAATTGAGGCAGGGCTTAAGTGCATTCAGGGTAAGTGTATCGTTAACTCTATTTCGCTGAAAGAAGGTGAAGAAAAATTCATTGAGCAGGCTGAAATATGCCATAGTTATGGCGCTGCAGTTATTGTAATGGCTTTTGACGAAACAGGTCAGGCCGATACGCTGCAGAAAAAAGTAGACATCTCAGAAAGGGCCTACAAAATACTTACTGAACAGGTCGGCTTCGACCCTGAGGATATCATTTTTGACCCGAATATTTTTGCGATTGCCACCGGCATAGAAGAGCATAATAATTACGGTGTCGACTTTATTGAAGCCACCCGCATTATAAAACAAAGAATGCCGCTTACCAAGGTGAGTGGCGGCGTGAGTAACATATCATTCTCCTTCAGGGGTAATGAAACTATGCGTGAAGCCATGCACAGCGTGTTTCTGTACCATGCTATTAAAGCAGGTATGGATATGGGTATTGTAAATGCCGGCCAGCTGGTTGTTTACGACGAAATAGAACCTAAGCTACGCGAGCTTTGCGAAGACGTTATACTGAACCGCAACCCCGATGCAACCGAGCGATTAGTAACTTTTGCCGAAACAGTAAAAGCAAAAGACAAAGAAGAAAAGAAGGACGACCTGTGGCGTGGAACGCCTGTTGAAGAGCGCCTGAAACACGCGCTGGTAAACGGTATTACCGAGTTCATTGATGCTGATACTGAAGAGGCAAGAGTAAAATACCCTAAGCCCCTTGATGTTATTGAAGGTCCGTTAATGGACGGCATGAACGTGGTGGGCGACCTGTTTGGTAGTGGTAAAATGTTTTTGCCTCAGGTAGTAAAAAGCGCCCGTGTTATGAAAAAGAGCGTCGCTTATCTCTTCCCTTTTATTGAAGCGGAAAAAGAAGAACGCAGGCTGGCACACATTGCTGCTGGTACCATAAACGAAGAAAATAAAGGCGCTGCCAAAATACTCATGGCCACCGTAAAAGGTGATGTACATGATATTGGTAAAAACATTGTAGGCGTAGTATTGGGCTGTAACGGCTACGATATTATTGACCTGGGTGTAATGGTTTCCGCCGATAAAATACTGGATACCGCACAAAAAGAAAACGTGGATATAATAGGCCTTAGCGGCCTTATTACCCCATCGCTGGATGAAATGGTGCATGTGGCGCGCGAAATGAAAAGGCGGGGCATGAAACAGCCATTACTGATTGGTGGTGCAACAACCAGCCGTATGCACACCGCGGTAAAAATTGCGCCACAGTATGATAATGGCGTCGTATATGTGCTGGATGCAAGCCGCAGCGTAACAGTAGCTGGTAATTTATTGAACAAAGAAAATAAAGAGACCTTCCTCGGCAATATCAATACGGAATATGCCCAGTTGCAGCACGATTTCGCAAATAAAAAATCGGCCAAAAACTATATCTCCTTTAAACAAGCGCAGGCCAATGCGGTTAAAATAAACTGGGAGGGCTATACCCCGCCTAAGCCTGCAAAAATGGGCGTGCAGGTATTCGCAGATTATGACCTCAATGAAATAAGGCAGTATATCGATTGGGGGCCGTTCTTCATAGCATGGGAAATGAAAGGTAAATTCCCGGCCATTCTTAAAGACGAGCATGTAGGTGCCGAAGCAACTAAGTTGTACAATGATGCCAACGAAATGTTGGATAAAATTGTAAAGGAAAAATGGCTCACAGCCAAAGGCATCACCGGTTTCTGGGAAACACTGAAGACCGCCCCTGATACCATTGTGCTTAAAGACGAAAACGGCAAAGAACTCACCACGCTCGAAATGCTGCGTCAGCAAATTAAAAAAGCCGATGGCCAACCAAGTTTCTCGCTGGCTGATTTTGTGAAACCAGATGCAACAGATTATATGGGCGCATTTGCCGTGAGTATTCATGGTATTGAACCACACCTAAAGAAGTATGCTGACGACCACGATGATTACCATAAAATAATGCTACAGGCGCTTGCTGACAGGCTTGCAGAAGCATTTGCCGAGGTATTGCACAAACGCACCAGGACAGAATATTGGGGCTATATTCCCGATGAGTCTATTGCGCTTGAAGAACTTGTTCATGAAAAATACCAGGGCATCCGGCCTGCTCCCGGCTACCCTGCATGCCCTGACCATACCGAGAAAAATAAGCTGTTCGCATTACTGAACGCTACCGAAAACGCTGGTATTATACTTACCGAATCGCTGGCCATGTTCCCGGCCGCATCGGTTTGCGGTTGGTACTTCAGCCACCCGGAAAGCACGTATTTCGGCATCAACAAAATAATGCCTGACCAGTTTGAAGACTACACCAAACGTAAGGGCCTTAGCACAGAAGAAATGCAAAGGTGGCTTTCACCGGTATTGGAATAGCTTCACAAAAAACATACAAGCATATGAACGCCACTATAGTTGCAGAAATAAAGGAAAAACTGAAAGAAATTGAAACCCGCCATAATGTGCGGGTTTTATATGCCTGTGAATCAGGCAGCCGCGCATGGGGCTTTCCTTCAACCGACAGCGACTATGATGTGCGTTTCATTTACGCCCTGCCGGGCAACGACTACCTTAGCATCGACGATATAAAAGACACCATAGATATTCCCGTGAATGAGGTGCTGGACATCAACGGCTGGGATATCCGTAAATCGCTCCGACTATTCGCCAGGTCAAACGCTGCGGTATATGAGTGGATACAATCGCCAATTGTTTACGGCAAAAACGGCGATTTTCTGACTCGTCTTACTGGGCTGATGAGCGAATATTTTTCTCCGCGCGACGGCATGCACCACTACTTAGGGGTGGCTAGAAACGCATTCAGCACGCTTACCGGCGACGAGATAAAATTGAAGAAATACTTCTATTGCCTCAGGTCGCTGCTGGCAGCTATGTGGATAAACGAAAAGCAGCATGTGCCACCAATGGAATTTGCGATTTTAAGAACACTGGTAACGGATAGCAACTGGCATAACGAAATAGACAGGCTGCTGCAACTAAAGGCAGGAAGTAATGAAAGTACACTCATAAAGCCGCACCAGCTCTTAAATGAATTTATTACAGCCAACATAGCTATTTGCGAGACGCAGGCAGCCAGCGCACAAAAAAAAGAAACAGAAAAAGAAACATTAAATAAACTATTCCGGGAACTGATACATGAAGTATGAAGAGGTGCATAACAATAACGAGGTGCTGCTTTTGCAATGCATAAGTGGCAGCAAAGCTTATGGACTGAACACACCGCAATCAGATACCGATATCAGGGGCATATTTTATCTCAGCCGCAGCGAATTTTACGGCCTTTCTTATACCGACCAGGTCGCCAACCCCAGCAATGATATTGTTTATTACGAAGTAAAAAAATACATAGAACTCCTCAGCCGCAACAACCCCAATATATTGGAGTTGCTGAATACCCCACCCGATTGCATTTTATACCGGCATCCTATATTAGATCTTGTAAAGCCTGATATTTTCCTTTCGAAGTTATGCCTGCAAACTTTTGCAGGCTATGCGCTCACGCAGGTGAAAAAAGCGGGAGGCCTTAATAAAAAAATATTCAATCCGATTGATAAGGTCCGGAAATCGATACTGGAGTTTTGCTATTATATTTCCGGCTATGCGGCGGTGCCATTGTTACAATGGTTGCAGGCGCAGGCCTATCAGCAGGAAGATTGTGGCCTTGTTAAAATACCGCATACCCGGGACACCTACGCAATTTTCCATAAGAGCCAGCTAAGCACCGGCTATTTTGATGGCATCTATTCCGGCGAGAATGCCAACGATGTAAAAGTGAGCACCGTCCCCCCTGATATTACACCACTGGGCACTATAAGCTTTAATAAAGATAGTTATTCCGGCTATTGTAAAGATTATAAGGAATATTGGGAGTGGGTAGAAAAACGTAACGATGTACGCTACGAGAACACTTTGCAGCATGGCAAGAACTACGATTCAAAAAACATGATGCATACCTTTCGTTTGCTGAATATGGCCAGCGAAATAGCGACCGAAAACCGCGTGAATGTGCGCAGGCAGGACCGCGAATTCCTTTTTAAAATAAAAAACGGCGAATTCGAATTCAACGACCTGATGAAAATGGTAGAAGAAAAAATGGCCATGATTGAACAACAATATCAACATTGCTCCCTACCCGACAGGCCAGTCGAAGCACTGTGCGAGGCTTTGTTGGTGGAAATACGGGAGCGGTTGTACAATAAATAAACCCATTGAAATGCCGCTATTAAAGCGACCAACAATGCAGTTACTTATAATTATTTAGCTTTGCACCATATACCTACCCTAAATCCACGAATAGAATAACAACAGATACACTACATTAATACATAAACACAATACCAAATTTAGTGAGCAACATTAAGGCACAAGAACAATTACCGGTAAGTGAACCAAACAAAATTTTGAAGGTACTGGCTACAATAGTTTCCTATGTATGCCATCCGGTATTCATGCCCATAATAATGGGATATACCCTTTGCGCACTCTGGCCAAATACGTTTGCCGGAATTGAGATAAAAACCATACTACTTATTATTGCGCTCAACGCTGCATTTTTCCCGTTGGTAAGTATTCTGCTCATGAAGCCGCTAGGCTTTATCAATAGCCTGCAAATGCCCACTAATAGGGAAAGAACCATCCCGCTTATGGTAAGCATGATATTTTTCTTTTGGGCCAGCCAAACCATAAGCAATATGTCTGGCGGCTCACTACCAATGATTCTGAAAATTTTGATGCTCGGCAATTTCTATGGCATTGTCGTACTGTTTCTGGTTAATATTTTCACCAAAATAAGTATGCATACAGCCGCCGCAGGTGGTATGCTCGGTATATTAATAGTACTTCAGCTTATAGGCCCTGTAAATATCATGGTACCTTTCTTTGTAGCGCTGGTTATTGCAGGTATCATCGGCACCTCAAGGCTTATTTTAGGTTCACACCAAAAAGGCGATATCTGGCTGGGCTACATTGTAGGCATCCTTTCACAGATAGCGGCATTCCTGTATTTTAAGTACTTCAAGTAGGCGCAAAGAAGCCCTTTAAAAAACACCAATCCGGCCGGTATTTGCGAGGCTCTTTTCAGCGCACTGCAAGCAACCGGCAATGGCAATTCTACATTTAGATGGATCCATTCGCTCTCGATAACTGGCCTTTGCGATCCCGCTTTTTCTGCGGGAGAAGCAATCTCACGATAAAATTAGCAGTACGTCTGTTCTCTGCCTGCTGGACTATGTTCGTAAAGCAGTTTGTCAAAATTATTTTCGCCTATCGTTTTATCCCAATTCAACTTCAGGTCCGGTATAATTCTCATTGACTTTGCGCCTTCTTTGCGAATCCTCTGCGTACTTGGCGTTGAAATCAACAGACCGAAATTGGCTCTCTCAAGGGCATCACGGCAAATGCTGCTGGCCCAGGCTATCATAACCACGAAATGTAAAAACTAAATGTATCCACAAAAAAATGCCGCGCTTTTTCGAAGCGCGGCATTTTTAATAACATTATTGTGTACAACCAATACTATGACTCAGGATACAAAATAGCTGTAAACTGGTTGTTACCGGTAAACAACTTTTTAGCTGTTTCCTGAACGTCAGCAGGAGTCAGTTTATTGATATAGTCTTCATACTTCAAAGTACGGCTCCTGTCCCTTCCCCAGAAGATAGCTGCCTGCATTTTATCGTTCCAGAATTTATTTTCTTTCACGTCAGTTTTATATTTTTCTATCCACTGGCTCTTCACCTTTGCAAGGTCTTTTGCATCAGGGCCTTTTTCTTTCAGGTTCTTGATCTCTTCGTTAGCAGCAGCTATAAGCTTGTCAACATTTTCAGGACCGCAAGGTAAAGCCAACTGAATGCTGTATCGCTCATAAGGCTCTTTACTTAATCTGCCATTGAAACCGCCACCATAAATAGCACCCATCTTTTCACGGAGCTCTTCAATCACTTTAATGTTCAGTATTTCAGAAACAGCCTGTGTTTTTACAGCAAGGTCTTCTGTGTATCCTATTTCGCCGGAGAACATTTCAATGATCATGCTCTTCTTTTCTTTACCCTTGTATATCTTCAACTCTTTGTTACCTGATACAGGGCGAACGCCATTATCTTTAAACGCAGCAGTCTTGCCTTTTGAAGGTATGCTACCCAAATAAGTTTCCAATAATGGAAGGGCTGTTTTAGCGTCAACATTACCTACAATAAAGAAGTGGTAACCATCCGCACTGCCAAACTCATCGCTGTATATCTGCACTGCCCTATCCATGTTCAGTTTTGCAAAATCTGCAGGTGTAGGAATAACCATTCTTGCCAGCGGATTGTTGTTGAACAATGTCTTCACCATAGTGTCAGAAAACGCAGCCTGCGGATTCAACATAATGTATTTCAGCTGAGACTCCTGCTTGTCGATAAACGCTTTGAATAAAGCGGCATCTTTACGTGGCTGTGTTATCTGCAGATAAGTAAGCTGCAGCATGTCTTCGAAATCTTTAATAGTACTACTGCAATTCAGGTCGTCAGATATTTCACTGATAGACATAGAAGCTTCAATCTTTTTGCCTGCAAGTATTTTTTCAATTTCAGTCGGGTCGTAAGCGCCATAGCCCATAGCGTCCATAACTTCAGTAGCAAACTTCACATTGCTCCTGTCTGCAACACCGTAGTTATTAGAGCCGCCTTTTTTAACGCCGTGCATCAAAATTTCGTCGCTCTTAAATGTAGTTGGCTTAATGGTTACTTTAATGCCGTTGCTCAGGGTGTAAGTAGTTGCATCAAAGCCTTCTTCTTTCACCTGCGAAACAACCTTGCCCGGTGTTGGCTTGCTGCTCATAAGCGAAGTAGCAACAGCTTTATCTTCGTTCTTCTTAATATCCTGGTTAAAGCCTGTTGCTGTCATTGCCAGCAATTCTTTATCTGTTGGTAACTTTGCATCCGCCTTATCCGGACCAGTAATGAGCGAAAAAGTATTCATGCTGCTCATCCATTTGTTAAACATGGCGTTTGCTTCAGCCACCTTAATTCCAGGCGCCAGCTGGCGAACATATTTATACTCGTTCTCAATGCCCGGAAAACAATCGTTATTCAGAAACACGCCAATGTACTCTTCAATAGCGTTTTTGCTATCCGTTGTGTTCCTTTCGTTGTAACTCTTTTCGTAATTGCTTATTAAGCTCTTTTTTGCCAGCTCCAGTTCGCTTTCTGTAAAGCCATATTTCTTAGCTTTCATCAATTCGCCGGTAACCGCATTCACAACTTTGGCTGCGCCATCATCACCAATGCCTGCAAAAATATTAAAGCTCTCGTAGCCGTGTATCAGATTATCCATACCTGCACCTGCAAAAGGGAAAGGAGGATTTGCGCCCTGAGCTAGTTCGTTAAACCTGCGGTTCAGCATTTCCGTTACAATACCGCTCAACATCAGCTCTTCACGGTAATCGCCTAAAGTAACAACAGGCTTCTTTTTAGAATACGGGAAAGTAAGAATGTAGGTTGAATTGGTCGCTTCTTTATCAATCACTACCATTGCTTCAGGTGCTTTACGCGGACTTACTTCCACATATTCGCGTTTCTTTTCGCCAGCCGGATTTTTAATTCCACCGAAATGTGATTCAATCATTTTCTTGGCAGTAGCAACATCAATATCACCTACCACCATTACAGCCTGCAGGTCAGGGCGGTACCAGTCTTTATAAAAGCTACGCACTTTATCGTACGTAAAGTTTTTAAGTATTTCATCCTTACCTATTGGCAAACGTTCAGCGTATAAAGAACCTTCAGCAAGTTTAGGGAAGTATTTTTTAAGCATTCTGTCATCAGCACCTTTACCCAGGCGGCTTTCTTCCAGCACTACGCCACGCTCTTCGTCAATATCTTTATCCGTAAGTAACGCATTGTGCGCCCAGTCTTCAATTATCTGGAAGCCTTTTTCAAGGTTACCTGGCTTGTCGGTCGGTATTGGCAATATATAAACGGTCTGGTCAAACGCAGTGTATGCATTTAAGTCAGCACCAAACTGAACACCAATTGATTGCAGGTAGCTCACCAGTTCATTCTTCTGGAAGTTCTTGGTACCGTTAAAATTCATGTGCTCCATAAAGTGAGCAAGGCCCAACTGTTCGTTGGTTTCAAGTATTGCACCGGCTTTTACAGCCATGCGCAATTCCACCTTGTTCATTGGTTTCTTGTTGGTTTTAATGTAGTAAGTGAGGCCATTAGCCAGTTTACCGGTTACCACTTTAGGATCGTGTGGTAACTTTGCTTTCAGATCTTGTGCCCAGGTATACGTGGTAACACTGCCCGATAACAGCATGCCCGCAAGGGCTATGCTCAAGGAATACTTAAATAGTTTCATGCTTTTGTAGATATCCGGCAAATGTATTATATTTTACTGTATATCCAAATAGAATTTCTATAAATGGTTCGTGTTTACAAACCAATGACCAAACAAATAATTTGCACATTTGGGGAACAAAGATTAAGTCAGTTTTTTACTAATTTGCGTTGATTAGCTCAGCCTGAACCGGCTGTTTCCGTAAATAAAATTTTATACGCACTTTTTTAAAAAGTTTTTCTATCTTTGCAATCCGTTCTGAAAAAGTCAAAAGGGTTTTATCTTTTTGGCTTTTTAGTTTTAGTTCGGTAGAACTTTAGAGTATTAATTTTGTCAGGTGGCTTTCCGCCATATTACATAATAAATACGGGCATAGTTCAACGGTAGAATAGAGGTCTCCAAAACCTTTGATCGTGGTTCGAATCCGCGTGCCCGTGCTGAGTTTTTTGTTAACTGACCGGTCTTGTGAAAGGTGAAAGCATCTTTTAAAAGACGGGTCGGTTATCGTTTTAACATTAAAAATTAACTGAAATGAGTAAAATAGGAACTTACATACAGGAAGCCTACGACGAATTACTGCATAAGGTAAGTTGGCCGTCATGGGATGAACTACAGCAAACTACTGCTATCGTATTGGTAGCATTGGCTATAGTTACTGCAGCAGTTTGGGGAATGGACTTCGCATCTAAAGCAGTTCTTACTTTTATTTACGGTATATTAGGCAAGTAAAGAATGACAACAATGGACGAAGTAGCAGAAAACCAGCAACCAGCACAGGAAGCACAAGCGCAGGAAGTAGCGCCTCCGGCTCCCGTACAGGAAACCAAATGGTATGTAATACGTGTGGTAAGTGGTAAAGAGCGTAAAATAAAAGAATACATTGACCGCGAGGTTAAAATAAACAACTGGTCAACTTCGGTAGTACAGGTACTTTGCCCTATTGAAAAAATATTTAAGGTTGTTAATGGTAAAAAAGTACTGAGGGAAAAAACTTTGTTCCCGGGTTACATTTTACTGGAAGCAATTGACGGTAAGCTTACCGATAATATTGTACAAACAGTTAAGAACGTTACTAACGTTATACACTTCCTGGGCCGCGACAACCCGACCGCTTTACGTAAAACTGAAGTGAACAAGATGTTCGGTAAAATGGATGAAGTTAGCGAACAGGGCATTATCTACGCTGAGCCATACATTATGGGCGAAACAGTTAAGATTATCGATGGTCCTTTCAACGATTTCAATGGTACTGTTGAAGAAGTGAACGAAGAGAAGAAGAAACTGAAAGTTGTTGTTAAGATCTTCGGCCGCGCTACTCCGGTAGAGCTGAATTACAGCCAGGTTGAAAAATTAGCATAAACAATACATCATTATAACAGCAAGCAGCATTCTCACGAATGCTGCTTTTTTTTGTTCGCTCCACGTCCTGTCGCAACGGACACCCTATCAATATTTAGCTCTGAATCGGTAACAAATTGCTTTGATTAATTACATGTGCATACATTTATTGTCTGTCTCTATAAACAAATAGTAAACAAATTTGAAAAAGGGCGCATTTTTCATGGTTTATTCACATTGACTTTATTGCGTTTGTATTACCTTTGAGCAAATTTTTAGGTTTCCTGTCACAATAAATAATTAAATTTTATATGGGATATGTAAAAGACCTTTTCAAGGAAAAGGCAGATGCACAGAACAAAGAGATAAAAAGTATTCTTGAACAACACGGCAACAAGAAGATCGAAGATGTTACCATAGCCCAGGCTTACCAGGGTATGCGTGGTATTACCGGTCTTGTTACTGAAACTTCATTGCTTGATGCTAACGAGGGAATCCGTTTCCGCGGGTTCTCCATCCCTGAATTAAGAGAAAAACTTCCAAAAGCTGAAGGTGGCGACGAGCCATTGCCAGAAGGCTTATTTTACCTGATGCTTACGGGCGAGGTGCCATCAAAAGAAAATGTGGAGCACATTTCTTCAACATGGGCACGCCGTTCGCACGTACCTAATCACGTTTTTGATGTTATCGAAGCATTCCCGATATCGGCTCACCCAATGACGGTGTTCACGGCTGCGGTACTTGCTTTACAAACTGAATCGAAATTTACCAAGGCTTACGAAGAAGGCATGAACAAAAAGGAATATTGGTCTTATGTTTACGAAGACTCCATGACCCTTATTGCGCGCCTGCCACGTATTGCTGCATATATCTACCGCAGGAAGTATAAGAACGGCGAACACATTCACCCGGATGGTATGCTGGACTGGAGCGCAAACTTCGCCCACATGATGGGTTATGAAGAAGAAAGCTTCAAAGAACTGATGCGACTGTATCTTGTTATTCATGCTGACCACGAAGGCGGTAACGTTTCTGCACATGCTACACACCTTGTAGGCTCTGCATTAAGCGACCCTTACCTTTCGTTTGCTGCTGGTATGACAGGCCTTGCCGGTCCTTTACATGGCCTTGCTAACCAGGAAGTAATTCGCTGGATAGAAGAAATGTGTAAAGAGCTGAACTCAGAGGAGCCAACCAAAGAACAGATTGCTGACTACATACATAAAACACTCAATTCAGGTAAAGTAGTACCTGGTTATGGCCACGCAGTATTGCGTAAGACCGACCCACGTTTTACTGCGCAGATGGAATTTGCTAAAAAGCATTGCGCTGATGACCCTACAGTAAAAACTGTTTGGAATGTATATGAAGTAGCGCCTCCAATACTGGAAAGCCTTGGTAAGATCAAGAACCCATGGCCTAACGTTGATGCGCATTCTGGTTCGTTGCTGAAACACTATGGTTTGATAGAAGAAGATTTCTATACCGTATTATTTGGTGTTTCGCGTGCATTAGGCGTGTTGGCAAGTCTTTGCTGGGATAGGGCTTTGGGCTTCCCAATTGAGCGTCCTAAGTCTATCACTACTGAATGGGTGAAAAATTTCATTAAAAAAGGTGAAGTAGTAGCTTAAAAAGTAAAAACTTAAATATAAAAAGTAAAACTTTCCCAAAGCAAGCAGATTTTATCTGCTTGCTTTTTTGTTTCAAAACGTTCCGAAATAGCTTTACATTTGTTATTGTATGATTAGCCAGCTTCACATCAAAAACTTTAAATCAATAGTCGACCTTACCCTAGATTTGGGAAGGGTTAATTTGTTTATTGGGGAAAATGGATGTGGTAAGAGTAATATTCTGGAGGCTGTAGCGTTTGCAACTTCGGCTAATGAAGGGATTGTAAATACAACTGTCCTTTATTCAAAAGGAGTAAGAGTAACAGACGCAATATATTATCATAATGGATTTAGCGACGTGCAGTTAGATAATATTGAAATAAGTCTGCTAGACGATAACTATTGGTGGCATAATTTTTTCAACTTGGAAAATTATGAAGTTTGGAGGAACAGCAATGTTGGTACTGAGTTTGTGAATTTTCTAGTTAAAGCCGTACCTTATTTTGATGATCCAAGCGGCGCAATTCGTTTGAAAAAAGATGAATTTGGAGGGTATGAATTTGCAGTAAATTTTGAAAAACTAAAGACTAGTACATCTAATAAAGAAAAAAGCAAATTGATAGAAGACTATAACGATGTGATACAATATATTGAGCGTTCACGAAGTGAGTTTATGTCTAAATATATGATTTACTCCCCGGAAAATTCAAGTCTCCGCAAATTTGAAGAAGAGGGTCAAGTTAAACCGTTAGGTTCACGAGGCGAAGGGTTATTCGGTTTATTAAAATCACTATCAAAAGATAACGGTAGTTTACAATACGTCAAAGAATATCTCGAAGCAATAGACTGGTTTGAGGATTTTTCCATCCCAAATGACTTAATGTCTAACGAATACAAAATTGCTATAAAAGACAGGTTCATTAATTCTGATCTAATGCAGCTGGACCAGCGTAGCGCTAATGAAGGTTTTCTCTTCCTGCTGTTCTACATCGTTTTGTTCTCGAGTAAAAAAACCCCACAGTTTTTTGCTGTTGATAATATTGAAGCATCATTTAACCCTAAGCTTTGCGCTAAGCTGATAAACATGCTCGTGGAATTATCAAAGAAAAACGAGAAGCAGGTTTTAATGACAACCCATAACCCGGCAACGCTTGATGGGCTTGATTTAAACGACCCAGAGCAAAGATTATTTGTAGTGCGCAGAAATATTGATGGGCATACTATTGCTACCCGCATCACCGAAAAGCCTAAAATTTCCACACCAATGAAACTATCAGAAATGTGGACTAAAGGATTACTTGGCGGATTACCAAATAACTTCTAACGCCATGGTATTCGGGTTAATTACAGAAGGGCCAACGGACCAAACCGTTTTGAGATATATAATGTCAAAGTTCTTTGCAGATCCTGACATAGATATACGTTCAGTGCAACCTAATGCCGATTCAACGGATAAAGCAGATGAAGATGGGGGTTGGGGCCGAGTTAGAAACTATTGTAAGTCCGCCGATATGTTGGCAACTTTGGAAGCAAATGATTACGTTGTAATACAAATGGATACTGATGTCTGTGAAGACTTTGGAGTAAAGAAAAGAGAAGGAGACAGAGACCTTACGGCCGAAGAAATTATTGACAAGACAAAAGACATAATCACTAGTTATATCGGCACTGGTATCAACGAAAAGTACAGTGCAAAAATAATATTTGCTATTAGTCATGATTCCATAGAATGTTGGTTACTACCATTATACTATACCAATAACAATCGCACGAAGACATTAAACTGCTGCGAAGTACTTAACAGGGAACTGATGAAAGGCGATTTCACCCTAGATTGCAATAGCAAACAAAATAAATTCTACACCAGAATTTTCAGAGATAAAAAGGACCTGCTCCGTAATAGAAAACAAATAGAAAACATGGCTGTTTTCAATAGTAGTTTTCAGCAGTTTGTTAGCCAATTGGCTTTGATAGCGCCGCTATAAAAACAAAAAATCATCCGCTCGGGATGATCATCAAAAAACTAATCGACTTTCGTTTACAAGTAGTATAATCTATAGTGCATACTCACATTGCGCCTCTTACATCTTGAGCTTTGCACCAAATAGTACATGCGGCTTGGCGCCTTTGCGCGAAACTTAGGACAGCACCATCAATCCCCACCTCCACCACATCCTCCGCAACCACCACCACAACCTCCGCCGCCGCAACCACCACCACTTCCGCAACCTCCGCCATCACCTCCCGAGTAGCTGAATAAGCCACTCTCTGGCTTTCTATCCAGTATACCGTAAACGTACACCAGTTGCTCCGCTGCTATTATACCAGCCAGCCCATACATACCCGCAAATATTACATCAAGCCCCTTACTATCAATGCTGGTCATTTCCGTTACCGTATTCCTGTCCAGTACACTGCGGAAAGCGTTGTGAAAATCGTTGAACTTATGCACCATTACCGCTACAAAAACAAATGCCACAGACATCATCAACAGAAAGTCCACCGGCTTTCCGTTTGCTATACCCTGTATCAATCTTGCAAGTGCAATGCCTGATGTCACCGCTGGTAGTATAAGGGTTAGGTCAGTTTTGTAAAACCTGGAAACCAGCCCACTGAACCGCGTTGCTGTTGCGTTATACGCCTGTGTAAAGAAAGCGACCAATTGTGGTAAAGTGTAGTGCTCTTCGTTTTCAAGTGCATGCAGGTATTTCGTTGCCGGATTATGCGTTGCATCTCTGAAGTTATCTGATAGGTGGTACCTGCCGTTTTCTATGTAGGTGAGGTAACCAGTTTCAATAAGGTCACACAAGCAGCTCAGTATAAATCTGTCTCTGCCGCCCGCAAGGTAAGCAAGGTCGAACTTATCTGTCACCTCCAGCAACCTGTTTAGCACCTGACTAAGTCGCTGTTTCTTTACGTTGATCAGCAGTACTGTGGTTATTATGGTTGTCACCCCTAACATGGCGTAGAATGCAAGGAAATCGGGCCCTGCCAGCGCAAAGGGATTAACCGTCCTGAAGAGGATACCTATAATAAGTAATGGTAAAAGCAGCAGGTATTTAAGTTTATGCTTCTTCAACGAAAACATGCCATCATATACCACATCTGCAGGTAAGTCAAGTCCCGGTGGCTGGTCCCAGATATCGGCCGGTGGCTGTGCCTTGAAAACCTGTTCGTATAACTTTAAAGTGTCCCGGTATAAGTTATCGTACTTTTCCTTTTGAACGTCGCCACCAGTCGATGGGTAGTGGTGTATTTCCTGCTCGAGCGTTTCCTTACAGAATCTTTGCCAGTAGTCGACTGTGTAGGTAAGGTGCAGATGCCATGCTTCATCTATCTTTTTTGAAGGCGATGCACCTTTCGGGTTGATGCAGCAGAGGTAGATGAACTTTCGGTACTCATCCAGCACCCTTGCGGTAAAACTGGTTAGCCAGAATTGCTCGTCCACAAGCTTTTCGGAGAACGGATAGCTGGCGTTCGGGTCATCAAAAGGATATTCGCTTATCCTTGCCCATAGCGGGTCTTCGAGATAATCTCGTTGTTTTGTTTCATTCATAATTTATGTTTTTAAGGTTAAAAATTGTGGTTGTTATTCCTTGGGTGGGCGGCTGTTCACTGCCATGTGCAGCCAGGCATTTGTTGTAGCTGTGCGCCTTGTAGAGGAGAAGGAAAATCAGCGTAGCAGTAAGCGTGGAACTTATTTCGAAAGCGGCATTGTTGCCTGCTATATATTCTTGTATTGCTTTGGCTATCCCGGTTGCTATGCAAAGAAGCGATGTGAAAGTGGTATTGGTTAGTTTGTTGTAACCCCGCCTTATTTTTTCAAGATAATAGGCTGTTGGTTCGGTGTAGAGCAGGTTAGTTAATTTCCTGCGTTTTGCTTGGAGCGCGAGGTAAGTTGTAAGTGCGCAGCAGATTGAAAAGAGAGCGTAAAACTCTGGAAAGTGTGTAGTAGAAAGGGATAAGGGTGATATTTCATTGTAGCGGTACGCTGTGTAGCAAAATGGCAATAAAAGCAGCAACCATCTCACTCTGTTGCCCGGTTCAAAAAATGAAGGTGGCGATTGCTCTTCGTATCGTGGTGGGCTTCCCGGTCGTTTACTTACTGGCGTAAGATTTAGAAGTTTTTTGCTACCGGATTTTCTTTGTTCTGCGTGTACCGGTGGTCCGGTATCTATGAAATTGTAATTAACCATAATTACTTAACAAAATTAAGGACAGAATCGGGATTGCACGCATCTAAAAACAGACTTAACTATTTGGTAATATCTCTTTCTGTAATGGCTCAATTGCGCAATGGCTCAATCGCACAATTTGGCTCGACTGAATTCTCCGTTGAGTCAAAAGGGAGTAGCGCCCAATTGCCACGCGGCTTTAGCCCGTGGACGCCGGCGCATGCTATACCGGCTTTAGCCAAATTTCCGCCAAGGGCGTTTCGGCTAAAGACAATGTGAATGATACTTTCCACCACGGCCTGAGGGCGGTGGCTATTCAAAGTACTGGTCACCCAATACCTTCCGGTTGCACAACATAAATTTTCAGACCGATACCTTACCTTTGCGGCTGAAATTATAAACATTAATAATGAACAAAGGACCAATATCACAGTTTATTCAGCACCACTACCGCCACTTTAATGCGGCTGCTCTTGTTGATGCCGCCAAAGGCTATGAAACACACCTGCTGGAAGGTGGCAAAATGCTGGTTTCTCTCGCAGGTGCCATGAGTACTGCGGAACTCGGCATTTCATTCGCTGAAATGATACGCCAGGATAAAGTAGCCATCATCAGCTGCACCGGTGCCAACCTGGAAGAAGATATCATGAACCTTGTAGCGCATACACACTACAAGCGCGTACCTAACTACCGCGACCTTACCCCTGAACAGGAGTTCGAATTGCTGGAAGGTGGCTTTAACCGCGTTACCGATACCTGCATACCTGAAGAAGAAGCTTTCCGTCGCATACAGAAGCACATCTACAAAATATGGAAAGATGCGCAGGACAAAGGCGAACGCTATTTCCCGCATGAGTACATGTACAAATTATTGCTCAGTGGCGTAATGAGCGAGCATTATGAAATTGACACTAAGCACAGCTGGATGATTGCCGCCGCTGAAAAGAATATCCCTATAATTGTTCCGGGTTGGGAAGACAGCACGATGGGCAACATCTTCGCATCTTATTGCATTAAGGGCGAGCTGGTACCAAGTACTATGAAGAGTGGTATTGAGTACATGATGTGGCTTACAGAATGGTACCGCGCTAACTCATCTGGCAAGGGCGTAGGCTTCTTCCAGATTGGTGGTGGTATTGCAGGTGATTTCCCTATTTGCGTAGTACCTATGATGTACCAGGACCTCGAGTGGCATGATGTTCCTTTCTGGAGCTATTTCTGCCAGATAAGTGACAGTACCACATCTTACGGTTCGTACAGTGGTGCCGTGCCTAATGAGAAAATTACATGGGGCAAATTAGACATCCACACCCCTAAGTTCATCGTAGAAAGTGATGCAACAATTGTCGCTCCGCTGATATTTGCATATTTGCTGGGCTGGTAATTTGGAAAAGAAACTAAAGCATAAAACAGGAGCAGCCCCAAGCTGCTCCTGTTTAGTTTCGGATGTTACCGCGAAAAGAGTCATAAAGCCTGTAACATAGCTAAGGGCTAAGGGCCATCTACCCTCTTAACAGGCTCAATTATACCTCTGCTATAGCTATGCGATTAGCATGTTTTTTCAACAGCAACTTACACCAAAGGGATATCAAAACTCGGCATACATCTCGTTGACTTAGCGCCTTCTTTGCGAACACTCCGCGCTCTTTGCGTTTAAATCTGCATGCCGAAATTTGCTGTCTAACCTATCCAAGGCGTAATGGCCGTGGCAATTATCATACACTTAACTACCGGATTGCCGGCAGAGTAGACCTAATCTTCAATCGCACTATTGCTATTTTCCAACGCTTGTTTTAATAACTCGTATCGCTTTGCCTTACCGGTCATTACTACAAACAGGAAGAATATGCTTAGATTTATTACCAGGCCAAAAATAAATGCAACAGGCAGAACTTTGTATAATGCATACCCGGTCCAGAGATTGTATACATCCTCCAGAACATACATGATGGTAATGGCAAGGAATGAAATATAGGGCTTCTTATAACTGGACATCGTTAGTGCCAGCAAAACAGCAGAACTTACTATTTGGCGGACACTTGACGTGCCCATCCAGGCAACCGTCGCAAGCACTCCAAGTGAAACCATCACAAACAAAATGATCCTGGCCACCAGCATCCAGGTCCCGAGCCTCTTCAACTCTTTCTGCTCTTCATTCGATTCTGTATCAAAAATAGCCATACACTTGATTTAGAAAATAACAATTGAATTAATAGCGCGATACTACCTCCGGGCAATTTATAAACCCGCAGCTGCGCTTTGCTTCATGTCTTTCAGCAGTCGCTGGTATTTTTTCGCATCTGCCTGCCGTGCATCGCACCATATAATACAAATAGGCCCCCTGGATAGCTATAGTTAAAATACCAAAGGCAATAGACGCCATGCCATTATCATACATGATCATATACAACCTGCTCGTTATCATAGCTGCAAAAGCAAAAACAAACAAAATAGTAAACGTCAGTAAACTCGCGAATGGCCATTTGTAACCCAGAATGTTTACTGCAAGAAATACCATAAAAATAACAATTCTGATCAGCCCGGTATTTTGCTGGTATTCACTTTGTGAGCTACCTAAAAGCGCAAAGGCTATCAGTATAAAAATAATAATTCTTGCAGTGTTTATCTGTCTCCGGTATTTTTTGATCAGCAACTGATTAGCGTGCTGATCTATATTGAGTATATCCATCTCTTGAAAATAAAATTATCAGAATCAAACACCGTCCTAATCTAGCTCCGCTAACTGACTATTGAGCAGTGCACTTAACTTTTCGTATTTTCTGGCGATAAGGGTGTTATTGATTAACAAAGCGCCCATTATACCCCCAACCACCAGCACAAATAGCACAGGCATAAGGTTAAACACCTCATTAGCCCCTGCTACCATAGTTATGATTAGTATCAACGAAACAACTACGCTAATAATAATCACTGAAGCCAGAATAGCTAAACAAATAAAGGGCTTTTTATAACTGCCAGCCGTAACAGCCAGTAATAGCAGGACAAGTGCTATAAGCACCATACTTTCAGTAGAAGGACCAACTCCCAATGCCTTATATTGGTCAATTACTGGCGTAACAGTGACCAACAGGGCAATGGTAAATAACAATAAAAGTCCGGCCCTGGCTCTTTGAAGGCTGTTAGTATAGCTGGCTAATTGCTGCTTACTCCGTTCAAGTTCGGTATCAAGTATATTCATCAGGTAGATTTATGGCAATATAATTAATCCTTGGCAAGGCATAAAATTTGGTATAAATTTGTGGCACACCATTTGCATTAGTACAATTGAGTTCTTAACAAAATATTTCAAACCCGGGTTGTAATTTTCGGGTCTTATAAACAAACCAAAAATTATGAAGAAAGTATTGATGACATTGATCTGCATTATCGCAGGATTTTCAGCAACAGTAATGGCGCAGGATAAAAACCCTGATGCACCTCACTTTAAGTTTAAAGAAGGCGATACCTACGACTTTGGTAAAGTGAAGAAAGGCCCGGTTGCCGAGCACACTTTTGAATTTGTGAATACAGGCAAGCAACCACTTATTGTGCAGGATGTTACCCCTTCATGCAGTTGTACTAAGGTAGAATGGGACAAACAACCAATATTGCCTGGTCAGAAAGGCCACATTACCCTCGGCGTAAAAACTTCTGAATTAACTGGCGTATTCAATAAAAGCGTTTATATCCGCTCTAATGCTATAGTACCTAATGGCGAAAAACGTTACACGATTTACCTGAAGGGAGATTCAGTTGAGCAATAGCCTACAACATTTTATATTTTAAATACAATGTTATTAACTTAGGTTTTTTCAGCGCTTTTAGTTGCGCCTCTTAAATCTTGAATGACATCTGAATTGCGCCTTTGCGCGACCCATCTTTTTTTCTTTACGTTAACAACCTTGATTTTAATTATCAAACCACATCAATAAAAAAATGAAAAAAGTAATCGTTCTTCTGCTTTGCATTGCCACCGGCTTTAGTCCGGCATTACTTGCGCAGCAAAAAGCCGCAAAGGCAAAAGGCCCTGTACTTACATTTAAAGGTGGCGATACCCACGACTTTGGTTCAGTGAAAAAGGGACCTATTGTGCACTATATTTTTGAATTCACCAACACAGGCAAAGAGCCACTGGTTATCAGGGATATCAACCCTTCCTGTGGTTGCACCAGTGTAGAATTTGAAAATGCAAAATCAGGCTGGGATAAGATGCCGGTTATGCCGGGCAAGAAAGGCCACATAAAAGTGGGCTTGAAAACAGACGAACAGCATGGCAACTTCCTGAAAGATGTTTCTATCCTTTCTAATGCAACCAATGCCGGTCCCGATCAGCGCTACCCGATACACATAAAAGGCCTGGCGATAGAAAATACCGACAAGGCTGCTGCACCGGCTAAACACTAAGCGATAATTAAAATAACATAAGAAGTCCCGCACCATCTAAAGTGCGGGATTTTTGTTTTCAATGTAGTACAAGCTTGGCGTATGTCTCCGACTACGTCGCCTCGGAAGCCAATCTCCTGATTGGCGGAACATTTTACAGCAGCACGTTTGTCAATCCTTTAATTATGCCTTAGCAATAAAAAACGAGCCCCTAAATAAAGAGGCTCGCGAAAGAAAAACAATTGTAAGAAATGTTAAGCCATCCCTTATTAGCGGGTATATATATTCAGAATAACAACAGCAGATTGCACGGTATTAGAATTTACAAACTAAATAAAATGGGTTGATACATGTAAACGTCAACTTTAGTTCCGTCACTTGTGTAGCCAGCTTGCCAGTCTGGCATCTTGTTAACTGCCTCCAGTGCAGCCCTCGATAAAGAAGTATCGGGCGACTTAACAACTTCCGGAGCAATGACCTTGCCTGTCTTTGACACTATAAACTTAACTAACACCTTACCCTCAATTTTATTTTTTCTGGCGTAGGCAGGATAACGGATTTCCTTAGAAAGAAAACTTCCCATATCGCCTTTAAAAACAGGCATACTATCTACAAATGAGCGAACTCCAGTTGCACTAACGCCACCTGTTGTACCCTCGCTTTTATTACTACTATTAGCAACGCGCTTGCTTCTTTGCAAACTCGGCAAGTCATTTCCCCGGTTGTTTGCAGGCGACACTGCCGTCTCCGGTTCTTTCTGATTATCCGGGTTAACCGTTTCCTTTTGCGAAGTTGCGGCTTTAGCTGGCCTCGCTTTCTTGGTTTGCGCAATAACTGCAACCGAAGAGAGTAATATTACTGCAGCAGTAACCTGCACTAAGGCCCTCATTGGCGAGCCCGAACCATTTTTTCTTAACATCATAATTCTGCGTTTTATGGGATGGTTAATGAATGAATGCATAAGCGCTACAGGAGTGGTATTAAAAGTTGCTGATAGTATCAATGCAGTATAGGTTTCGGCATCAGCATGCACCGCCTCATCAGCCTGAAATTCATGAACTTCTTTGAGTTCCTTCTTTATGAGGTAGAGAAAAATATTAGGCCAGCACATAGCCTGCACTAAACTGAGCAGCACAATATCAAAGCTATGATACATGCAGATATGCGCCTCTTCGTGCGCCAATATCACACCATCTACCTCAGTGCCCGGAAAGAAGATATACTTACCAAAACTACCCGGACCAAAACCCGTATTCAACACCAGAGTATTGCTGCCATTAATGTGTGTGTTGCTATTTTTTATGGTCAGTAATAAGCGCACCAAACCCGTACTGTAAACCACAATAAAAAGCAGCGACACCAACAAGTAGGCAACCAACCATGAAGGTAATCCGGCAGTGTCAATACTGGCTGTGCCTGCACTCAATCTACCGACGTTCACCTCTGGTAAACTGTAGCCTAGTGCAGGCAGTGCTGCTAAGTGCTGTTGAAATGTTTGGGGTAAGTGCAGTAGTGGCAACACCATTGGCAAGGCCGCACACAATAATAAATAGGCTCTGCTTAAAGCATGATGCGCCTTATTGCGCAGTAACAATACATAGATGAGCAGCATAGCCGCAGTATAGGCGATAGCCTGCATTGCATACAACATAACCTACTATTTTTTGGGTGAACTTTTCTTCAATTCCTTCAGTATGCTTTCCAGTTCTTCAATGCTGATATCTTTCTCTTTGGCGAAGAACGAAAACATACTCGTGTAAGACCCTTCGAAGTATTTTTTCACATACTGCTTCATGGTCTTCTTGCTGTATTCTTCTTTGGCAACACTGGCAAAATACCGGTTCGCTTTCCCGAACGACTCATGTGCAACAAAGCCTTTTTCTTCCAGTATTTTTATAATAGTGCTTACCGTATTGTAGTGCGGCTTGGGCTCCGGCAATTCGTCAACAATATCTTTTACAAATGCTTTCTCCAGCTTCCACAGTATCTGCATCAGTTCTTCTTCGGCCTTGGTAAGTGGTTTAAATTGTGGCTTCATAATCAGTACAACTACTAAAGTCTTAGTAAATGTACTAACTATTTAGTTTTCAAACTAATTTTTTAGTAGATTCTTTTTTTGGGAGGTTTAGAACAGTTCTTCTTTAGGTTGTCCTTTACACAAAATATCACTGTTATGAGCACCCCGCTTCGTCCCAACATGCTGAAGCACATCGCTTCCGAAAAAAGTAAAACGCATATATTTGACGCAGAAAGATGCAAAACTAAATTTCTAAAAAAGGCAGTTTATGACGTTAGATGATCCGATATGGAGCAACCTCGAAGGTGGTTACCGAGAAAAATATGATGCTTCAATTGCTTTAAAAAAATTAGAATTAGTTACAGATAAAATCGAGATTAGTGATATCATTTCAGAACTATGGAATGAACTGCATCATCAGGGCGATGTAGGACTGGTCTCGTACATTGCGTTACCTCAAATAATTAGGATTGCAAGACAAAAGGATTTATTCGATGCAAACCTTTTAGGCCTATGTATCGTAATTGAACAGCAAAGAATTTTGGGAAGTAATCCACCCATCCCCAATGAATTTGAAATGTACTATCAGCAAGGTTTAGACGAACTTTACCACTATCTTCTAAGCTATCTCAAACGCGATTTAGATACTAGTTCATTTGTGTACGCAATTGCCGCACTGGCAACCTGCAAAGGACATACAAAACTGGGAAAAGCAATAATGGAGATGAGTGATACTGATACGCTGAATGAGGTCCTGGAAAAACTTTAAGCTAGCCAAAATATTCTCATCAGCTATTATCATGCAGCTATCAATGTTTCGTTTGACACCACATCTGACGCATACGCCAATGCCGCACTAACAGAGTCTGGAGTGAGATTGGGGTATGCCGCAACAATATCTGCCGCAGAAGCGCCTTCCGATAACTTTTTAAGTATAATTGCCACGGTAATCCTGGTCCCCTTTATTACTGGCTTACCCAACATAACGTCAGCATTCGATTCAATATGATCTTTGTAGTCCATAGCCAGGTATTGTAATGATAAAAAAAACAGTATAAAGTTACGAAAAAAATGCTTTTGTATACTAAAGAAGCGCAACTATAACCAGTTACTTCTGCAATGTCGGCAAGATAATATCCGGATTACCGAAAACGTTTAAACACCCACCTCTTCCCTCCCCTACTTTGTTTCAAAACCGCTGTTTCAACCGCAAAAATGGTTGCTCTATAAGGTAATAAGAAAGGGCACTGATGCTGATAAGCGCCAGCAATTTTATTACATATTACACATTGTAGTTCGCCAGCAAGGTACCTGAAAAATGTGCCGTGATCAATCTGTTTACCGCAATACCCACAGGCATATGAAACAGGTATAGTCCGTAACTTATTTTGCCCACGTAAACTGCTACCGGGTTTTCAAGCAAATACGTCCGCACCCAGGCTGACCTGTTCTTTAATACAAAAACAATCGGCGCCAATGTTATAAATAGGGTTGTGACAAATACCAGCAACGCTCCTCCTGCTGTACCAGAAAGCGGTGCCAGCCGCCACGACAAAAACAGCAGCACAGGCAGCAGCGTTATAAAAAAACGCTCGAACCGGGCACACCCTTCCGCATTAAGCCTGTATAATGCATACAGAGCGCCAATGCCGAAAAAATCTGTGCAGTTGATCATCAAAGCTGCATACTGGTGGTGCAATACAAAAATTACAAACGCCTTGCTCAGTAAGCCCATTAGTATAAAGCCACCTATAACATACTTCAGGTTTTTAAGGCTCGTAAATACGATTACCCATGGCCATATCAGGTAGAACTGCTCTTCAACCGCCAGCGACCAGGTGTACGATAAATATGTCGGCACATTAGCCCTGTAGTGCAGCACGTTAGATGTATAGGTAAGAAAGTAAGCCAGGTTGGGGTAAACAATATCAAAATTTGTGAACAGACTATAAAATATAACCAGGTAGTAAATGGGAAATATCCGTAGCGAGCGCCTGATGTAAAAGTTCTTCACCAGTACCAGGCGGTTATCACCCTCGTACTTCAATTTATCATTCAGCAGAATGCTGGTAATAAGAAAGCCACTCAACACAAAAAACATATTAACCCCAAAAAGCCCGCCAGAAACCGGTATGTGCAGGAAATAATAGGGCGTGGTACCCTTTGCAAAATAAGGGCCCCAATGTTCCAGTATAACAAAAAATATGGCAACAGCCCTTATCGTATCCAGCCCCTTAATATACTTCACTGCACCTTTTTGCATAAAAATAATTCTTCTCCCGCAATTAGTGCAGGGTGCAGTTGGTTTGCTTTATGCAAGTGGTTGGTATCAGCACCTTAAGTCTTCACCACATACTCCAGGCGCTCCGATGTTCTGCTGCCAATCGTGCAGCGTTGAATATCTTTTTCCACGAATCCAAGTTCATAAAAACTGCCCCTGAAATTCCGGAAATCTCGCCCTATCAAAAGCCCACCCCTTCTTAGTTTTGCAAGACACTTTGCTAACAGTTCGGGATGCCGCTCTTCCATATGCTTACAGGCGAGGTCATAAAAAATGAAATCGAGGCTCTCATTCTCTAAATTATCGGCTAGTAACACCGCATCTCCCCTAAGCAGGTTTACCCTGCCTGTAAAGCGCTTTAGCCGCTCCCTGCATTTATTTTCGTTGGCGTCATTATTCTTATAGGCACCACCTTCTATCACTTCCCAAAGATCAATTCCGGTTAGTTGGAGACTAGGGTTAACTCGCAAAGTATGGAACATGCTTCTGCCGGCTTTGGCTCCAAGTTCCAGTCCGGTCTCCAGTTGGTGTTGTTTAATAAAGTAAGGCAGGTCAAAAATAAACCAGCATTTGAATCGTATCCAGCGGATAGGACCCAGCCATTTTCTATTTTCCATCAGTGTAGGGTTTTTAGGGTTTTAGAAATTTTATAAATGCGCAATGACTAAAGAAGGGGTGGCAGGCGCACGTGGAAAGAAAACGATGTGCAGAAAACACTACTAACATTCATAAGGGTGGGTTTTTGTTTAGAAAACTTTAACAAATACCGTGCCAATTATAGTGCAATTATTATTGCTGCAATTTAAATGGCTGATTTATTACACTATCAGATAGCCAGTTGCACATCTTCGGAAAAATATATTAAACAACCGTCGCTCAGCACTAAGCAGCGAGCGTAGTTATACGTCTATATTACTGCACGGCTCAAGTAAATCAGCCAATAATTTCACCACACACTAAAATCAGCACCATGAAAAAGCTTCTTTTTGCCATCCTCGTCTCCATTTTTTGTTCCCCGCTGGCACTGGCTCAGAAAATCTATTTTACCGATACCTCTAATACGTGGAGTATCATTCATGATTCCTTATCTGGCGGCGTATTGGTTCATCACTACCACGACTACCATTATATCAAAGATTCCGTTTCGCATGCCATAACTTACAAATGGTACGATTTTGATGGCACAGATGGTGTTGGCGGGGGCAGCCTGGTGCGGGAAGATACTGTGCTGAAGAAGGTTTACCTGAGGTACGAACCGGGCGATACTGAAATTGTGTTATTTGACTATAACCTGCACCTCGGCGATACGTTTATAACCGCCCGCAATTATTTTGTTGATGATACCATGACAACTATGATAAACGGAGTGCCGCATAAAGCGTGGTCGTTTTCTTTATTTACCGGTAGTACAACTTACCCACGCGAGTGCAGTGTGGTAGAGGGAATAGGTTGCCTTGACTACCCTACCTACATGGTAAAGCCCCCAACTTACGGACAGTATACTGATATGGTTTATTGTTTTTCCAACAGGGGCACGCACCCGGCGCTGATACCTCACGTTGGCAATCTGAACAATACTACCAGCTGCGCCTACTACCCATGGTTGGGCGTCACTTCTCCGGCTGCAAATAGCAAAGCTATCTGCATATATCCCAATCCGGCTGCAGATGAAATTACAATTACATCACCCATAAATATAGACCAGGTAACTATACTGAACTTGGTTGGCCAGTCCCTGCTGAATCATTCCGCAAATGCCAATACCATAACATTGGATATTTCTAAATTATCCCGGGGCATCTATTTCGTAAAATTGAATGGCTCCGAGATCAGGAAATTCATTAAGCAATAAGCCTGCCGTTTGGCACTTTTAGGTTTTGACTTGACACTAGTACTTTGCTCCTTATATTTACCACATGCAGCGTGGCAGATACCGGCAATCGGCTTAACCACCTTGCCGGAAAACTATTCAAATTGAAACCCGCACCATTAAACATCGACAAACTCCTCACGGAACGCCTGATCCTCATTCCCTTTACATTACAAATTTGCCAGAACATTCTTGACGGTGATTTTAATGCGGTACATGCAATGGGCCTAAAGAAGGGAATAAGTTGGCCCGATGATGATGTTATGGATACCTTGCCCCGTATCATTAATAACCTGTTGTTAGTAAAGGGCCCAACCGGTTTTGAGTCGTGGATGATAGTTAAAAACGACACCCTTGAAATTATAGGCGACCTGGGCTTTAAAGGAATTAAGCATGATGACGGCACTATTGATATTGGATATGGCATTATTAAAGAAGAAAGGAGAAAAGGCTACGCCGCAGAAGCTGTCGCAGCGCTGGTGGATTGGGCTTTCTCGCAAACAATAGTCAACCAAATTACAGCCCGGTGCGCTATTGACAATTCGGGTTCCATAAACCTCTTAAAAAAACTAAATTTCAACGAAACAAGCAGAGATAGCGAGATGGCCTATTGGTCCCTAACCCGTTGCTAAACCTAGCTTCGAACAATTAATATCATCTGCCATTTAAAATGGTCATAGTCCGAAGGACTTAACGCTGAATAACCGTGGGTGAAACCCGCCGTATAACATGTTACAGCACTAACCCTGAAGGGGTTGAACCCTATTTTGTTGCCGTATTTCACTTTTGAATTGGTTTAAGCAACCCTAAAAACTATCTTTTTCGCACCAACTGTACAATTCATTCTATTAACACCCGATAAAACCTTATTCCAATTTTAATAATTTTCAGTTATTAAATAGAAATGCCGGCATTTTGCCGGCGTTTCTATTTATACGAGTAAAAAATATACCTGATTGATTCCTTCGCTAACAAATTATCGTTCAACGAAACACAAAACATAATACAATATAATACTTTAATAAAATTAAATATTTATTTTAAAAACAACTTAAAATTGAAATTGTTATTTACCTTTATTGTATTCTAAAAGCGCTTTTATGAATACAAACAATGTTACGATGTACTGCCTCAATGATCACCCGACGTAGCACATCAGTTAATGAAAACTAATTTTTATCATCTAACATTTTAAAAGCAAAAATTATGAAAAAAGTGTTTTTTTTATTTCAGGCTGCTATTATAATGATCTTAGCTTCAAGCCAGGCATTTGCACAAGACTATTGCAGGTGCGAAATGCGCATAGATGAGTACAGTTCAAGCACCAACAATTCAGGCGGCTTTATTGAAGGTAGTTTCCACCTCAATGCAGGCTCAAAAAGAGTAGTAGCTGTTGAAATGTCAATTCCTTTCTTTGACTGGAGTTTTGAAGAATCACATTGCGAATTCGATTGCGGCCAGCTTTCTACGGGTTACCCAATGGGCAACTTCGTTAAGTACGACTACCTTGCCGGCTATCCTGGTACTTTGGCTGGTTGTTTCGGCCGTCGTTATGCAAGAGAAGTTGACTGGAACATAACGAGCCCTCAAACTATCGACGAATCTATCAAATATGTGATCTCTACTCCACGCACCGATTGCAGGATGAATTACGATTATTGCATCAAGGTATTGGTACGTTATGATGACTGCACCAGCTGCGAATGTACTTTCTGCTACAGCTACGACCGGGTTACCTGCAGCTGCGCAGAAACACACAGCAAAGATGCAGGCCAGGGAACAGGCATTAAAGCTGCTCCAAACACCGGTACGATCCAGATCTATCCTAACCCTGCCGGCAATAAATTTACGGTAAGCATGGATAAAACCACCGATTCTAAAGTCATCACTTTGGTTGATATGGGTGGCAAAACCATTAGCAGGACCATACTTGCAGGCAGCATCACTAACTACGACATGAACAATGTTGCACCAGGCACCTACAATGTTGTTGTTACTGCCGATGGAAAAGTGACTACCAAAAAAGTAGTTGTTACAAAATAGCACTACACAATCAAACCACTACCAGGGGCTAACCGGAAACGGTTGGCCCTTTTTTGCGTGCTATCGCTTATACTAGTCTGAACTATGATTTTAGCGTGATTTTTTTGAGGGCTATGAGGTGCAGCCATACTTGGCCTATAGAAGCCTGGAGTGCTTCACTAGGAATAGCCGCCGGTAAAACCGACGGTATCGAAAACAAAAACTACCAACGCCGAAGATGTTGAAATATTACATTGGGGGAAATAGGAAAAACCTTCGGTCAATGAAATTGCCCGAAGGGCGGTGCAAGGCTATCGCGAGCGGATACGGGCACACCTTAGTAAGCTTGTATCAGCACTTCAGCTGGTATGTGTAGCTGTTCTACCAGCTTGCGAACCATGGCAAGGTTAAGCTTCCTTTTGCCAGATAATATCTCGGATTTCCGGGAACGGTAACCCAATATCTCTGATAATTCTGCCTCCGACATGTTCATTTGTTCCAAGCGAAATTTAATTGCATCGAGGGGATTCGGCTTAGGCACCAGGTAATGTTCATTTTCATACTCTTTTACAAGAATAGATAGCACCTCCAACTCATCCGACTCTTTGGAATCAGCCTTGATATTTTTTTGCATTAGTGAATATACACGGGCAAGTGCATCTTCATATTGGCTGTCATTTTTTATTGGTTTTAGCATAACTCACTTTTTAAACATGCGGCACTAATTTCAAAATATTTATCACTATTGTCCGACAAAAGGAGTCAAGGGTTCGTGTTCACGCGTTTAAAGTGTTAATGAAATTCGCCGCGATAGCGGACATTAGAGTAACAAGCTTCAACAAAACACGCCGCAGGGCTTCTTTTAGCCGCGGAGCGATAGTCCCGATAGCTATCGGGATGGCGTTTTTCCCTGCCTGCCGGCAGGCAGGTTTGTTACTTTCTT
>CANFKC010000006.1 GCA_947447265.1 Chitinophagaceae bacterium | reverse complement strand
GAGGCGCAAAGGCGGGGATATCAGTGCCGAGATATGAAAGTAAATTGGAGTTATCGCTTTACCGCATTTAAGGCCGTTGTTTTACAAGTATCATAGGCAGAATGAAATTGATGATAGATAATTGCAATCATCTACCCCAACTATAGGGTAGCTCCTATCGGAGCATGTTTGCCTTTATAAGATCGTTTTTCTACAGAGCGATAGCACCTATGGAGCAGTACAAAATACCAAGGTTCAAACAACCAACCTTCAGAAATTATCAAGTTTCAATGGAAGAACTACTTGATAGTAGTCTAAACGCAAAGGGAACAGAGGATTCGATAAAGAGGCGCAGAGGCAAGGATATCAATGGTGTGTTTTCGAGTTCGCGTGTAATACTTCTGGATTGTCGTTAAAACAAAACAACCCGTCCTTAGGGGACGGGTTGCTTTTTATTGTCTTATTAGTTTTATCGACTATTGCTCAAGAACAAAGTGAAATACCTGATTCAAGTGCTCAGACTTAACATTGATCAAGTACATTCCGTTAGCAAATTTGCCGTTTAACGTAATACCGTGGCTGAATTCGCCTCTAACAGCTTTTACATTATCGCGGTAAATAACCTGGCCTAACATATCAGTTATCTCCAGAGCAACTGCTTCATCGAAGCTGCCACCTAAGTTACCTGTAATAGTGAACACACCGTTGTTAGGGTTCGGAAGAACTGTAACGTTTGCCGCAGCCTGACCAACCTGGCCAACACCTGCAGTCGCATTGCTTACCACCATTGTGATACCTGCGAATGTAGAAACTGTGCTGCAAGGATCGGTATTCGCTACAATACAAGTTACAACTGAACCGGTAGACAATGAACTGGTCATGTAAGTAGAATTGGTTGCACCTGAAACCGGAACTGAGTTAATAGTCCATTGGTAAGTAGGAGAAGAACCACCACCACTTGTAATAGTACATGTAAATGTAGCAGTTGCACCCGATGCAATAATATAACCAGGAGAAACTGTAACCACACCAACAGGCGCCGTTGTAGGCAATACTGTCATAACAACGTTATCAGTAGCTGTTGCAGAAGTAACGCAAGGGAAATTACTTGTGTATACCACCGTTACCACATCACCATTAGAAGGGACATAGCTATAGCTTGATGCTGTACCTACAGTACCACCACCATGAGACCATGCAAATGCTGGAGAAGTACCTCCACCAAAACCAGTACCGGTGAATGTAACCAAAGTACCCTCGCAAACTGTAGTTCCTGGAGCAGTAGCAATAGAAACAGATGGAGTTACATAAGGGCTAACGGTAAGTACCCTGCTGAATGTACCTGAATCAGCTGTACGGCAAGGAGCATTACTGATAACACGCACAGTAACCACATCACCATTTGTAGGAATATAGCTGTAAGAACCTGCAGTAGAACCAACTGGTACAGAGTTAACATACCAGTGATAGTAAGGAGCAGAACCACCGCCTGTTGAAGTTGCAGTCAGCGTAACTACAGAACCAAGGCAAACTGTATCGCCAACACCGGTTGAAGCTGTAACTGCAGGAGTAACTACCGGGTTAACTGACATTGTACGCAATACGCTCATAGAATCAGGAACAGCACATGTTGCGCTACTTGCGAACCATAATTTAACTACGTCGCCATTTGCAGGAACATAAGTATAGTTGGTTGCACCGCTCACAATAACACCGTTAACACTCCATACATATGTTGGTGAAGTACCCGGGTTAGTAACTGCGCTTGTTAATGTAACTGATGTACCGGCGCAAACAGCAGTACTTGGTGTAGCAGAAACAGCAAGTGTAGGTACAATAACAGGGTTAACCGTTACACTGGCAGTTGTCTTACAACCTGTAGCTGTTACGGTGTAAGTAATAGTAGCTGAACCAACAGACATACCAGTTACGCTACCGGTAGTACCAGATACTGAAGCTACTGTGCTAGAACTACTGCTCCAAGCACCACCCGTAGTAGCTGAAGACAACGTAACAGGATAGCCCATACATAATGCAGTAGTACCTGTTATTGCAGCAGGGTTCGGATTAACTGTAAAGCTTACAGTTGTTGTAGGTGAAGAACCTGCGCAACCTGTAGGCAATGTGTAAGAAATTGTAGCGGTACCCACTGCAAGACCATAAACTACACCAGTAGCAACATCTACTGAAGCAACAGATGGGTTACTGCTTGACCAGTTACCGCCTGATGTAGCATCAGACAATGTTCTTGTAGACCCAACGCAAACGTTTGGTGTACCAGTTATTGTTGCAGGAGAAGGATTTACTACAACTGTTCTTGAAGAGTAGCAACCTGAAGATAACATGTAGGTTATTACAGAAGTACCTGTAGCCAAACCGTGGATCCAACCTGATGTTGCGTTAACTGATGCAATAGATGTGCTCGCTGAAGTCCAGGTACCACCAGAAGGTGATGCTGACCACAAGATAGAGTCACCAGAGCATGTATAGTAAGTACCAGCCGGTGTAGATGGCGGAGTAGCTACGTTACAATAAACAGAGCTTGAAGTAGAACTTAATGTAGTAGTACCGCAGGTAACAATTGCCCTGAAGTATTTAGGCGTTACGATAGTAGTAGTGTAAGTTGACAATGTTGCACCAGTAAGTGTAGTCCATGTAGTATTGTCAGGAGACACCTGCCATTGATACTGAATACCAGTACCAGTAGAAGAACCTGAAAGCGATACCACTGTAGTGTAACCTGCGCAACCTGAAGTAGAAGTTGCGGCTGCGCTACCTGCGGTAGGTGTGCCTGTGCAACCAGGAATAACGATGTTAGCAGTGTAGTCTCTTGCATCACCAAGGCTATAGCCATAAGTACAAGGGTCCATACTAGAATAGGTATAACCAGAACCTGCGTAAGCAGTAACTATCCTCATTCTATGTGCGCCAAGTGTGGCAGAAGCAGGGATAGTGATATTAAAGTTGATCGCTGAAGTATAGTAGTTATAACCACCAACACTTTCACTGGTAGCAAACGTACCGTCATTGTTATAGTCTATCCAAACCTGTGCACACATGGTACCTGCCGAATAAGCAGTAGAAACGCTATCATGGTAGGTTGTACCCTGGAAGAACGAGACTGCCATACCAGTAAGGTTCTCATAGCAGGTAGAGTTACAAGCTGTAGTGTCATGTAACAAAGTACCCACTGCACCCGGAAGGTAGTTGCGGCTGATTGTCATGTGATAAGTACCGCAAGACAACGCACCTGTAGTGTAAGACGGTGTGCAATAGCAATAAGAGATATAGTTTACATACACGCCGATTGAAGTTGCAGAAGTACTACCAGATGTGCAGATAAGCAAGCAATGGTAGTATTTAGGACCTGTCTGAGTTAGTGTATGAGTTGGGTTAGTAGCACCTGCAATTGGAGTCCAGGTAGCGCTGTCATTTGAAACTTCCCACTGGAAAGTAAGACCAGATGCCATGCCATAACCAAAATCAGTAAGTGTAAACGGAATACCAGGGCAAGCTGTACCTGTGCTGGAAATAGCTGTACCAGGGATAAGCGTACTACTTGCACAAGGAGGAAGCGGAACGATGTTTACAGTATAATCTCTTGCTTCACCATATGAGTAAGTAGTAGGACAAGGGTTGATCGATGGATCGGTAGGGCAAGTACCAGAGTAACCCTGTACTATCCTCATCCTGTGAGAACCGGTAGCTGCAGTAGCTGGAATTACCAACGCCTGAGTTGTAGGAGCCGCATCAGCATAACCGTTATTACCTGAAACGCGCTCAGACGATTCGAAAGTACCGTTATCACTAAAGTCTATCCAAATCTGGTTGTTCAATGTATAGGCACCTGATGTACCTGCTGCACTTGGTATTACAGTAGTGGTATAAGACAAAGTACGCATTAACGTAGTGCTCAATGAAGTCCTGTTACGGTAGCCGGTTCCGTCGCAAACTGCGTTATCATTAATAGAAGTTCCGTATTCACCATTTATTCTTAGACCATCTAATGCGAAGTGATACAATACACAACTGTTAGACGCCTGCGAGAAGTAAGGAATGCAATAGCAATAGCTGAAATATGGAATCAACAATCCAGGAGTTGTGTCAGCTGAACCACTAATGGTACAATTAATAATACAACGGTAGTATAATGATGATGTTTCAGTTAAAGAATAAGTATTAGTTGTTGCACCTGAAATGCTGGTCCAGGTTGCACTATCCGGAGATGACTGCCACTGCCAGGTAAGTGAACCAGCAATCGTTGAGCCAACTAAAGACAAAGTGAACGAAAGCGAAGGACAAGCAGTTGCGGTTGTTGAAGCAACAGTACCTGCAGTAGGAGTACCAGAGCAAGGAGGCAATGGTACAATGTGCGCCATATAATCCCTTGCTTCACCATAGTAGTAACCTGAAGTACAAGGGTTAAGCGTTGGATAATGATCACCAAAGCCAGTATAAACCTGTACTACCCTCATACGGTGATAGCCGGTAGTAAGGAAAGGAATTGTTAATGCAACTGCAACAGGACCTGAACTAGAATATGATGCATTACCACCAATTGTTTCAGAACTTGCAAAAGTACCATCATCGTTGAAGTCAATCCAGATCTGGCATGACAAAGTATATACGCCCGAACTCACAGAGTTCGGTGTAAGTGTTGCCGAATAAGTATGCACCTGCATAAAGTCGACCGCCGTAATACCCGTCATATCCTGATAACCCGTACCCGTACATGCTGCAGGGTCGTTCAACGTTGAACCAGCCTCACCGGAGAAGTACACTCGGGAGAGTGCGAAATTATAGGTACTACAAGACAAACCAGCACTAATATAGGTAGGAGTACAGAAACAAATACCTAAATAGTTTACAAATACCCACCTTGATGGAGTTGTAGCGCCACTTGTAGAACAAGTAACCAGACAACGATAATATAAAGGAGAACTTGCAGTATGAGCGTAAGTTGCAGTTGTAGCACCTGTAATATTTGTCCATGTAGTAGTATCAGAAGAAGACTGCCATTGGAATGTAAGAGCACCTGCTACAGAGAATCCAGTATCGGTAAGCGTGAAAGGTGTACTAGGGCAAGCCAATGTTACTGAAGATGTTGCACGACCACCAGTTGGTGTACCTGAACAAGCAGGTAACGCAATAATATAAATTGTATAGTCCCTTGTTTCGCCATAGCTATAAGGACTAGGGCAACTTGAAATAGAAGGGTAAGTGCTACCACCGCTCGGGTGACAACCTACAACCCTCATACGGTGCATACCAACCGGTGCAGACACAGGAATGGTAATATTGTAAGCTGTTCCAGAAGATGTATAGCCATTGAGACCACCTACACTTTCAGTTGTTTCAAAAGTACCATTATCATTCCAGTCAATAAATGTCTGTGCATTCAAACTGTAACCACCAGAACACCAGAGCGTAGGTCGGTAGGTTACACTTTGTTTAAAAGTATCGTATAGTGCTGTGCGGTCAAGATAACCAGATGAGTTACAAGTCGCAACGTCATTGATAGAAGAACCAGATTCACCATTAACCTGGAAATGCGATATATTAATACCTAAGCTTGTACAAGAACTTGCAGCGTTAGTATAGGTAGGTGTGCAATAGCATGCACCAATATAAATAACTTTTACACCTGAAGAGAAAGCCGTACTACTTGATGAAGGGCAGGTTGTTTTACGACGATAGAATGTGGTTGCAGATTCAGTAGTAGTCCAGTTAAATGTAGTTGCACCAGAGATATCACTCCAGGTAGCACTATCGGGAGATGACTGCCACTGGAAGGTCATACCAGATGCAGCAGTACCGCCTGTAACGGAAGTTGTAAATGATTGAGAAGGACAAACAATACGTAATGTAGTATTAGCAGTACCACCAGTTACTGTACCAGAACAAGCAGGTAATGCAACAATGTTACAGTTATAATCGCGCGAATCACCAAAGTAATAAGTGTATGGAACGCAAGGGTTCATACTCGGATAGTAACCGCCCGATTGCGCTGTTACAAGCCTCATCCTGAGGTTAGTGCCAGTAGCGGCGCCTATTGGGATTGTTAAGCTGAAAGTACTTAAGCTTGAATAGGCATTCAAACCACCGCAACTTTCCGATGCTTCGAAAGTGCCGTTATTATTAAAATCTATCCATACCTGGCAATCCATAGCGTAACCACCCGTAGTATTGATAGTTGCTGTGTAAGAAACAGACTGCATGAACGTTACCGTCATTGTAGTACTGGTCATGTTCTCGTAACCAGTACCTGAACACGCTGTTACGTCGTTCAGTAACGTACTGGATTCACCTGCAACTCTATACTGCGAAATATCCATACCATAGGTATAACACGCAGCCGTTGGGTTGTAATAGGTAGGTGTACAATACGAGACACCATAAGAATTTCGGGGTGCTACTATCAGAGATAGGCAGAAAAGCAGCAGGAGAATAGAAAACTTCTTCATAATTTATAGTTTGTCTGTTTAATACGGTTTTTAGCTGGGCAAAAGATGCTCAGATAGAATTTGGGTATATTAGAAACAAGTATTTGGGTATAAATATATAAAGATATTTTTAAAAAACAACTTCGGTCACCCAGAAATTTTAAAAAAAGTTATGCACATTTCCACAAATTTAACCGAAAATTAAAATAATCCGGCCAAGAAATTGAATTAAAGCAGTAAATCGCTCTGCAAAATAAAAAATATTTTTCAGTGTTATATTTTCTAACTCAAAAAAAAAGAGGCAATTATTCGCTCCCCTACCTACTCACTTCCCAATAACATTACGGAGGTTTACCCCAACAAAAAATATACTTCTAGCTAAATACATCCATATTTGCGCAACACAAAAAAATGCAAACATATAATTTGCTTAGCATTGAAGAAGACAATCGGATGACGGGAATTTCTGTAAAGCGAGGTTTAATAAAAGGCCTCTTCAAAATGCATTACTTCAGGCAATGCACGCTCCCTAAAAAGTACACTTACAATATCAAAACGAATATTTCTATATTGTGGGAAGGTATCCATAAAAATAAGCGCGGCGGCTTTTAGGTGAGCCCGCTTCTTTGCAGTTACCGCCTCTTCAGGGTAGGCGAATTGTGTGCCTGAACGTGCTTTAACTTCCACAATTACAACTACTTCTGCCTTCAAAGCAATGATATCCACCTCCTTTTTTCCGGCTCTCCAGTTGCGGTGCAATATTATATAACCTTTCTTTTGCAAAAAGTATTCTGCAATTTGTTCGCCCTTTACCCCAATTTTACTATGTTTGGACATTAAATCATAAAGTTAATATGAAAAAGTTAGTTCTTGAATTTTCAACACAGCTTCAGGAAGCTTTAATTATAGCAAAAAACTATCGTTTCAAGACGGATAAAAGGGAATTTTCCAACGTGGTAGTTACCGGCCTTGGCGGAAGCGGTATTGGCGGATCTATTGTACAGAACTATGTTTTTGATAAGATGAAATTGCCAATGGTTGTAAATAAAGATTACTTCCTTCCTGCTTTTGTAGATAAGCACAGTTTATTAATTGTATGCTCTTATTCCGGCAATACTGAAGAAACTTTGATGGCTATGCAACAAGCAATTAAGGTTAAAGCAACAGTGGTTTGTATTACATCTGGTGGCAAGGTAGCTCAGGTTGCAGATAAGAAAGGCTTAGATTGCGTACTTGTACCTGCAGGTATGCCTCCCCGCGCCTGTCTCGGTTATTCGCTGGTGCAAATACTGAACACCCTTTGCCATTTCGACCTTATCGATAATAAGTTTGAAAAAGAGATAGCAGCTTCTATTAAACAGTTAAAAGCTGACGAAAAGACCATTCAGAAAAAGGCAATGGCACTTGCTAAAAAAATTCAAGGTAAGCTTCCTATAATTTATTCTGCCCCTGCGTTTGAAGGTGTTGCGATCCGCTTCCGCCAACAGATAAATGAAAACAGCAAAATGCTTTGCTGGCATGCAGTAATACCGGAAATGAACCATAATGAACTGGTGGGTTGGCGCGATGACGCAAAAGATAAAGTAGTTATTATACTCAGAAACGACGATGACTATGAGCGCACCCAAACGAGGATGGAAATAAATAAGAAAGTAATTAAAAAATACGCTTCCTCAATTATTGAAATATACTCTGAAGGGAAATCGTACTGGGAAAGGGCATTCTACCTGATTCACCTTACGGACTGGGTTTCAGTAGATCTTGCAGACCTCAGGGAACTTGATGCTACGGAAGTAAAGGTTATTGACTTCCTGAAAGGATCGCTGGCAAAATCATAATCCATTTGGCTGAATGATATAATTAAAAATGAGCAGTTGTTACAGCTCATTTTTAATTTAATTCTATACAATTGATAACCTCACCCGGTAACTTTTAGCATTGCACACTAACGGTCGTTTTTGTTTACCAACGGTAAAGAAAACGTCATTTCAATATTTTTATAATATTTAATATGCATATATTATTGACGTGATTGAGAATAGAATGTACAAGACATAATCCACACTGAATATTTTAAGACAACAGTCAGTACTTACTGACGCACAACTATATTGACCTGTACCGCAGCAGGCAGGAATATTCAGGCGCGGTGCTATGAAGGATTGATTCATTAAATCTGGTGTTGCTTAAAATAGGCAATATATAAGCGTCCATGCCTATCCGGTTTATACAACAATTAAGTCCGTTAAAATGTTAGCTGGCTATTACTTACTTTCCTAGAGTTGAATTAGTTTTACACAAATTTTACAAATGAAAAAACTATTTTCTATTTTACTTTTTTCGCCTTTATTGCTTTCAGCGCAGGATAAACTGAGCGATGCCAACTACAGGATCTATTCTGTTAAGCAGGCAAAAGAGGTTTCATTAAATGATATTGCCGAAGAAATGAAGAATTATGATGTTCTGTTTCTGGGCGAGGAACATAATGACAGCGTTACGCATTACCTTGAAAAAACCATGTTTGAAATGATGTATTCGAAATTTGGCAGCAACCTGGCGCTTTCAATGGAGATGTTTGAGCGCGATGTGCAGCCGGTAATGAATGAATACCTGAAAGGCTTTATTAAGGAAAAGCACTTTCTGAAAGACGCACGCGTATGGAGTAATTACAGGGATTACAAACCAATGGTTGAATTTGCCAAAGATAAAAAGCTGGACGTAGTATGCGCCAATGCCCCGAGCCGCTACACTAACCTTGCAGGCAGAAAAGGGCAGGCGGCACTTGCTGAGCTTCCTGACGAATCTAAAGAGTTTTTCGCTCCAGTTCCGTACGATACTGCAGAAGGCGGCTATTACGAAAAACTTACCGGCCTTCCGCAGCATGCCGCAGGTACTATTACAGACACTGCTAAAGCAAAAGCATCGCCAATGGCTATGATGGGCGGTTTTAACCTTGTAGTTGCGCAGTCGCTTTGGGACGCTACCATGGCGTTCTCCATTGCAGAGTACAGGAAGGAAAATAAAGAAAATAAGAAGAAAAAAATAATGCAGGTAAATGGTAAATTCCATAGCGACCAGGGCTATGCGGTTGCCACCCAGATAAAAAAGTACAGCCCAAAAGTGAAATGCCTGATCATTTCTACTGCAAGCGATGAGGCATTCCCGAAGATAAACTGGGCCGACTATAAAAATGAAGGCGACTACATTATTATTACTGACCCAAAAGTGCCCCGCACTTATAAGGATTAATACATTACAATCAACTTTAAAATAATAAAGGGCGAACTTTTCTGGTTCGCCCTTTATTATTAAGTTCCTGTATAAATTTCTGGTACAAATTACCTTAACGTCTGAAAAGAGTCAAAGAACCTTGCTATTTCAGAATTTGTTCCCTGATCTTTATTCGCAATTACAGTTAGGTCGTACTTGCGGCCATTAGTAATGCACTCTTTCACAATAACGATCTGGCTGGCATTTGGTACATCAAAGAAGAAGGCCCTTCCCGGATAGCCATTCAATTCAATATTCTGAACAGCAATACCTTCCTTTTCTGTAAAATCAAGTTTACGCATTCTTATGCAACTATCCAGCATAAAGTCAACCATCATCGAGTCGCGCACGAGGCTTGGAGGACATGTGGTGTAACTTACCTCGAACAACTTAAATTTATCAATCGAGAAAGTAGAAGGCTTCCAGGTAATGAAATGTACCTTCTGTTTACCGAAAGCAGTAACTTCAACCTTTTCTGACTTCACTGTATTAGGAGGCATCATTACAGAAAACCCTCCTTCGCCGGACTTCACTTCCTTCCATTCAGTAGAAGTACTACCGCACGAGGCCATAGTGGCGCAAAACAGCGCAAGGCAAGCAATATTGTAAATAGAACGCATAGTGATTGTGTTTTTACAGGCATTTTACCAAAAGCCCAAAGAGAGATTTACCGCAAAAAATTACTTTTTACCGGCAGCTTCCTTATTAGCCTTATGGCGCATATCAGGTGTGCCATCTTTCTTCATCGGACCTTCTGGTTTTTTCTTTCCAGCTTCCTTATTTTCTTTGTAGCGCATATCAGGTGTACCGTCTTTTTTCAATTTAGTTGCACCCTTTGCTTCCTGCTTAGGCTCTGCCTTTGGCTTAGCTTCTGTTTTTGGCTTTGGCTCTGCTTTTAGTGCCGGAGCAGATTTCGCTGCCGGATCTTTAACTGCTTTACCTGCTTTATTCTGTGCGAATGAACTTCCGCTTACAAAAATAAACGCCATCAATAAATAAACGATTTTCTTCATAAAACTGTGATTTTTTTGTGGAGTAAAAGTAAAACAATGCGTTCTAATTTTGCAAATTTAATGGCAAACACTACAAAATATTAATTCACCCAACCATTTTGCGCCTTTTTTGCGTCTATTAAACAAGTACGGACGGCACAAATGGCTTGGCTAAGTGCGCTTATACCCACCCGAACTTTCCTTTCGGCAAATCAATTTAATATCACAATACTAAATTGCTGTAGCACAGAGGGTTAAAAACAGAACACACAGAAGACTATTAAAATATTATTTCTTTTACATACATTTTTTATTTTATTTAAAAAATACCTGCAAAATCATAGAAAACGGTGACGTTTTTTGACTATGTTTGTAGCTAAAGTGAAACCTTACATTCCATTAAAGTAACAATATGAAAACAAAAGTATTACTACTTATCTTTTTAGCCACCCTATCACTTAATGGCTTCGCGCAATACAATACACAGGAAAACATGAAGTGGGCGTTTGGTTCCGGCGCTGGTTTAGATTTCAGTTCAGGTAGCCCTGTAGCCATAACCACAAGTATGACTTCAGGCGAAGGCTGTGCCATGGTTTGCGACGCCACCGGTAATCTTCTATTTTACACAGAAGGCACAAAAGTATGGGACCGCACCGGAGCAGTAATGCCGTCGGGCAGTAGTATCGTTTCGTTTTTCACATCAAGTAGCACACAAGGCTCATTAATAGCACCCGTAGCATCGAACCCCAACCAATATTATGTGTTTTCACTTGAAGATTATGCAGGAAGCAGTACTTATTGCCGCATGGACTATTGTAAGGTAGATATGACACTTAATGGTGGCCTGGGCGATGTAGTAGCCAGCAGTATTGGTACCGTAGTTACTAACCAACTTGCTGAAAAAATGATGCTGGTATCAGGAAATGCATGTAACCTATGGTTGGTAACGCACCGTAAGGATTCCACTGTATTTTTGGCGTACAGTATTTCCGGTGGAGGCATTGCCGCCCCGGTTTCAACTAACATAGGTACTTTTACCGGAACAGATTCCTACACTATCGGTGTTTTGAAAATTTCACCAGACAGGCAGCATATTATCTCGCAGGTATACCCTACCGGAGGCGCACAAGGTACTGAGTTATATGATTTTGATGCCAATACCGGTAACGTATCTAATTGCCGCGTACTGATGACGGGTTCTCCGCAATATGGGGCAGATTTTTCGCCAAACAGTTCAAGAGTTTATTGCCAGGAATGGGGCGGACAGGTTGATCAATATGACATTACCGGCGGAACTGCTGCCGCAATTATGGCAACCCGCACAACTATTATTTCTACTTCAACCTATTCTGATATTAAACTCGGTCCTGACGGCAAATTGTATATCCGCGCAAATGCCGGAGCAACATTTTTAGACGCTATTCCAAATCCAAATGTAGCTGGGACAGGCTGCGGATATTCAACATCAGCTGTTACACTCGCTGGTGGCTCTTCAGTAACGCTTGGACTGCCAAATATCTACGTAAAAGTTTCTGGCGGTGGTGATACCTCAATTAAAACAATTAACATGAATGTGTGCCTGCATCCAACAGGTGTAACCATTACAGCAGATACAACGGGCTCCATATATTACTGGAACATAGGGGCAACAACAAGCTCTATAACTGCAACTTCTCTTGGCGATTACTGGGTTATTATCAATAATAATTGCCGGGTAAATATTGATACGTTCCATGTTACCGGCACGGTATTTTCAATCGAATCGAATGCCTATGATACTTCCCTTTGTGCGAATTCTGCAGGTATTGACCTTAATGCTGTATCCGGCTACACTAACTATATGTGGCAAGACGGCACCACTAACATGACGTCGCATGTAAATACCCCCGGCACTTACTATGTTTCCTACGATTCTTATTGCAAACAGCATATTGACACCTTTCATGTAGGTCTGCAATCTTTGAGTTTTTCTCTGGGTGCTGACGTTAGTGTGTGCAGTAATTATGAGATAATAGCGCCGTTGAGCGGTAGTGACCTTGCCTACAAATGGTTTGACGGTTCTATCGGCAATTCCTATTCAGCATCAAGAACAGGTGATTATTCGCTTACCATAACCAAGGGTAGCTGCGAAGCGAAAGATACTATACATGTTACCTTTGACCGACTGAGCCAGAATATCCCTGATACATTCATTTGCAAGGAAACTGAATTCTCTATTGATCTTAATTGTATACGCAGCCCGGGTGTAAACGTTCTGTGGAATGATGGTAGCACGAACCCGGTAAAAACTGTAAAAGACAGTGGAACCTATTGGGTTTATGTAAGTAAGGGCGATTGCCAGATATTGGATACTGTGCGTATAGTAACCGGGCATTGCAATTGCTGGCATAATGTACCGAGCGCCTTTACCCCTAACGGCGACGGACTTAACGATATTGTCTGCCCTAAAATTCAGCCTGGCTGCACTATTTCAAGCTACCAGTTCAGCGTTTATGACCGTTGGGGTGAATTAGTGTTCACGTCAGATGTACCAGGTTGGGGTTGGGATGGCATGTACAAAGGCCAACCTGCAGACCTTGGTGTTTACATGTACTCTCTAACGCTGTTTAAAGGCGTATATGATAAGACGGCTTCAGAAAGTGGAAGTATCACTTTGATCCGCTAAGGCAGGAAAGAGCAATACGAGCGCTGGTTTTGGGCGTTAATACCGCTTTGGAAAAGTTTTCTGAATCATTTCAGCACGATGAAAGGATATACGGCGAAATATGCTAATGATTAACCGTCAGTTGTTACAGACACCATCACGGTAATCTTTTCTTTGAATATTTTACGAATATAGTAAACCTAATATAATTTTTTTGTTAAGTTTGCGTAGAGTGTTCATCCCATTAACCTCGTAAGTATGAAAAATAGAATTTTCTTATTAGTTGCTTTTATAGCTTTAGGTTTCACAGCCCTGGGGCAATATAATATTCCCCAGAATAAAAAATGGGCATTTGGTTCCAATTCAGGTCTTGACTTTGTTTCAGGAACCGCTACCGGAATAACGACAAGCATCCTTACAAATGAAGGGTGCGCGGCAGTTGCCGATGCGGCAGGTAATATGTTGTTTTACACTGAGGGCACTAAAGTATGGGATAGAACAGGCGCTATAATGCCATCAGGAAGCGCCATTGTGTCATTCACGACATCGAGTTGTTCACAGGGCGCAGCCATCGCGCCGGTAGCCGGAAACCCTAACCAATATTATTTGTTTTCGCTTGAAGAACAATTTGCGACTACCAGCTATTGCCACCTGGCTTATTGTATAGTAGATATGACTTTGAATGGTGGACTTGGCGATGTGATTTCATCAACGCTCGGCACACCTATTACCAATAAGCTTGCTGAGAAAATGACATTATGCCAGGGCGACAATTGTAATAATTTGTGGCTGATAGTGCATAGGACGGATTCGATTAAGTTTCTTGCTTACAACATCACTGCTGCGGGTATTGCTCCGCCTGTGGTTTCAACAGTTGGTACATTTACAGCTACTGACGCCTACCTGATTGGGGTAATGAAAGTATCGCCTGACCGCAAACACCTTGTTGCACAAAGCTATTATGCTGCTTCCGGCACCGAATTATTTGATTTTAATGCGACTACCGGTGTTGTTTCCAACTGTAAAGTGCTGGATTCAACTACCATGCAATATGGGGCTGAGTTTTCACCTAACAGCACCAAATTATATGCAGAAGAATGGTCAACCTCTGTAGATCAATACGACATAACCGGCACTACTGCTGCGGCAGTAAGGGCAACAAGAACAACCGTAATTTCCGGTGGTGAAGTATCGGATCTGCGTCTCGGGCCTGACGGTAAAATCTGGGCTAACCCAAGCTATTCATCTACACAATTAGATTGCATTGCTAATCCTGATGTTGCAGGTACCGGTTGTACCTATACGCCTTCCGCCGTAACGCTTGCGGGCTCTAGTTATGCCATATTCGGCATGGGCAGCCAGTATTATGAATATCCCGGAGGCGGTGACACAACCATTAAATCAAAAGATACTGTGGTATGCCTCTACCCTACCGGCATCATTATTAATTCCGACACCTCGGGTTCCAGTTATTTTTGGAGTAATGGCGCCTCAACCAGCAGTATCAATGCGACTGCACTAGGCACATACTGGGAGGTAATCAGCAACAATTGCAAGATCAATATCGATACCATTCATGTAAAAGGAGATATATTCACGACCATTACCAATGCATCGGATACCTTTCTTTGCGCGAATTCAGCCGGTATTGACCTGACCGCTCCGTCTGGCTATGCTAACTATATCTGGCAGGATGGGTCTACCAATCTCAGCCTGCACGTAAATGCGCCTGGCGCCTTTTATGTAAAATATGACTCCTATTGTAAAGAACATATTGATACTTTCAATGTAGCGCTTCGCTCTTTGAGTTTCACCCTCGGACCCGATGTTACGGTTTGCAGCAATTTCAATATAGATGTACCCGTGAAAGGCTCCGATGTTTCCTACAGGTGGTTTGATGGCTCAACCGGCAGCAGTTATTCCGCATCCCGGACAGGCGATTATGGCGTTACTGTAACCAAGGGCAGCTGCGTTGCCAGCGACACTATTAACGTACATTTTTTCCACTATCATCAGAATATACGCGACACCTTTATTTGCAAAGGCGAGCCGTTTGCTATTGACCTCGTTTGCACGCCTCCGCCTAGCGGCACCGTGTTGTGGAACGATGGAACAACCAATCCTGTAAAAACTGTAAGAGATAGCGGTACTTATTGGGTATATGTTAGCATGGGCGAGTGCCAGATATTAGACACCGTGCATGTGGTTACCGGATATTGCAATTGCTGGTACGACATGCCAACAGGTTTTACACCTAATGGTGATGGACTGAACGATATTGCAAAACCAAGAATTCAACCAGGCTGCACAGTATCGGGATACCAATTTAATATCTACAACCGCTGGGGTGAATTGGTATTTACATCTGACGTTCCGGGTAAAGGATGGGATGGTAACTATAAAGGGCAGCCGGCAGACCTTGGTGTGTATATGTACTCGCTGCAATTCTTCATAGGCGTGCACGATAAACCAGTATACAACAATGGCAGCATTACGCTGATCCGCTAGTAATGGTGTTTCAATTTAGTTAATATATTTAGCTCACACATGGGCTGCAAACATTCTGACGTATGTTTGCAGCCCATGTCTCATTTTACAAACAAGTATATATTCACCTGCCTGGTTGTGTTGCTTTCCAGCGTGTTCAGGTTGTCAGCGCAAACTGAAAACTGGGATTCCTACCTCGCTACCGTTTCCGGTAAACCGGCATCCGTACTCGTAGATCTGGGCCTGTACGCTACAGCGCCCGATAAGCGCTACCCTTTTGTTGTAATTACAGGCCCACAGACACAAACACTCAATGAGAAGGGGATGCCCAACAAAATGGAGATAAAAGACCTGGAACAAATACTGGATGTAACCACCAACTTTATTACCGGCGTTACTGCCAGAGTGCTTGCAGGAACATTTACATATAACAACGAACGACTCAACTACTACTATGTAAAAGATACAACTGGTGTAAGGAATGCCATTTTAAGAGTCTACAACCGCAACTTTAAAGACTATAAATTCGTAATTAACATTAAGCACGACCCGCAGTGGCTTAACTATTTAACCTTCCTTTATCCATCGGAAGAAGCACTAAACCTAATGGAAAATAACAAGGTAATTATGCAACTTTTACAGAACGGTGATAGCCTTACCAAAATGCGGGACATTAAATTTGCTACTTGTTTTAAAACTGATACCGCAAGGGCCGCCTTTGCCAACTACCTTTCACAAAAGGGCTATACACTTCAAAAATCCCCTATTCTTAAAAAAAGCGATTATCCTATTTGCCAGCTTTTTTCGCACTTTGGTAGTGTAAAAGCTGATAGCATAACTATTATGACTGCTGAAATAAAGCAGGAAGTTAAAAAACACAACGGCCTTTACAATGGTTGGGATGCCACATTGAAATAGTGCTTATACCCTGCTTACCGCCCGATTTATTGCCCTGACAATAAGCACCAGAAGTATTGCCGTACTGATACAGCCTGCCGCCCAGACTGGCCAACCAGGCAGCGCACTGACGGTTAAGCCCTGCCCATTGATAATGTTTGACCCTACAAATTGCGCCGTTACCGCAACAAGCAATGCCAACACTATGGTTACTAAAACCTTTGGTAAAAATTGCGCAACCATGAAGCCGGAAAGAACTTTGGGGCTATAGCCGAGCTGGATTAGCAACGTAAGAGATTGTTGCGCTCTGGCGATAGTAAGTTCAATAAAAAGTATAAAAACGAGTGTACCAATACCCATTAGCAATAAAGCCAGCACACCGGTAGCACTGCTTACCACTTCCACAATTGCCCTTATTTTACTCCACCTCAAATTCTGCGAATTGGTATTGTAATTATGCGATTCCAGGTAGTCGGTAAACTTTTTATCAGACGGGTCCTTAGCCCGGATTATTAGACGCGACGGGGCAAAAACGTTATTGGGCTTACCATACAATCCATTTCCATACTCGATAAAAGATTGTGGCACCATTACTGAATTGATACGATCAGAGAAGCCTACAACATGGCCTACAAAGGTTTCACCATGTTCGGCTGTACCGGCCTTCATAGTGATACCAATCAGCTTAATTGAAGACTGTGACAATTGCGGAAGCCCCTGGCTGGGCGCAAATACGTAGTTATAAACATCTAAGAACTGGTTAGAGATAATAATCGGCAGGTACCGGCTGCCCGGCTGCCATGCCCAGCCGTCAGGCATTTTATCAATAAAACTATCCGGCACACTTTCCAGCGCCATTTCGGTTGAAAAAGCAAGGTTACCGCCCATCATAGCATAAACCGGAAAATGATTAGAAGTTATGGCACCTACATCTTCAACCTGCGGCACATGCTTTAGTGAATCAATATCAACATCTGTGAAAACGGTGGCGCGCGGCTTACCCATATTTTCATTCGTTACCTTTTTACCGATGACCAGAAATGTGCTGCCGAGCTTATCCTCTTGTGTACGGCCATAGAGCAGTTCATGAAAGTTCCACCAGATCATTACCGCAAAGAGTAACAACAGTGTGCCAGTAAAAAGTGCAGCCAATGCTGCCCATAACCGTGACCGCTGCTGTGTTCGTAGCAGCAGTTTTTTGAGTATCTGCTTCTGCATAGCGGCGCTCACAATAAAAAGGTTTGAGTATATGGAAAATAATTATTCTCATCCAGATCTGCCAATAACAGACCTGCACCGTGTTGTCCGGCCACCTCCTGTATCAAATCAATAGCTTTACGTGTATTAGCGATATCAAGATGAGAGAACGGCTCGTCCATCAAAAGCCAGTCAAAAGGCTGCAGAAGGGCCCTTAAAATAGCAAGGCGCTGCTGTTCTCCATACGACATGGTAGCCGCTAAAGCGTTCTTCTTTGCAGCAATACCTAATCGCTCCATCCATTCCATCAACCGGGCTTCGTCAAGACTACCCTTCAAGGTTGCCTTAATAACAAGGTTCTCCCAGGCTGTAAGCTCAGGAAACAATCGCATATCCTGAAAAATAATGCTCACCTTCCCTGACCTAAGTTCTGCTACGGCATTATCGTCCATGCTGCTGAAAACAGTTTGACCCCACTGCAAGGTGCCTGTATAATCCTTCCGCAAACCGTACATTATATGCAATAAGGTTGTTTTGCCGGTACCCGATGGAGCCTGCACAAATACATTATCACCCTTATTAAGCGTTACCTGCTTCTTCCAGATACCCGACTCTGAGACATTCAATTTATCCCGCAAAGGTTCGGGAACAAGTTTATCAAGTACAAGCTGCATAGTGTTTATTGCGATAACGGGGCTGTTGGTAGCCCGTATTTTTTGATGAGAATAAAAGTAACCAAAGTCAGCTTCAATACCTTAAAAAATGTAAAACGGCCTCAAAATAATATTTGAGGCCGTTTTGTATGCTATCAATGATGAGTTCTATTGCAATACCACCTTCCTGCTAAACACTTTGTCTCCATTATTCACATTAACCTGATAGGTACCTGATGCCAGTGTACTCAGATCAACTTCGAGCTTGCCGCTATTGCTATACTCCGTGATAACTACTTTACAACTCATGTCAGTGATCATAACTGTGCTTGTACCTGAACCAGGAATTTCAATGAAAATTGACCCGGAAGTAGGGTTCGGAAATACTGTGATATCATCAGCCTCTGTACCCGCTACCGCCTGTCCACCATTAACCGGACGACCTGCGGTTACGCTTACCGTGTAATTAGACCTTGCCGTTCCACAAACGTTGGTTGCTGCGTAATAAACATTTGCGGTCCCGACACTTGACCCAAAAACAGAACCGGTGGTACCGCTGCCCGATGCAAGTATAATACCAGAACTGGCTGCAGGAACGTACCATGCACCAGAAGAAACGCCGGTAGTTGTCAGGTTGATAACACCACCCCTTAACACTGTTGACGGACCTGAAATTGTACCGGTATTCAGCAGATCATAGACTGTGACATTTTTGCTTACACTACGTGTAATGCCACAACCATTGGTATAGGAATAAACAATAGTTGCGTTACCCACTGCAACGGGGGTAATTACACCAGAACCAGAGATATTGGCCACACTTGTATTCGTGCTGCTCCAAGTGCCGCCAGATAGCCCGTTTGTATAAGTAAGTGTGCTACCCATACAAACGTAGGTACCTCCACCAATTGCAGACGGAGTAGTTGCGCCACCAACAGCCAATGGCGCCGTAACAGTAGCGCTAAAACAACCGTTATTAACCGTGTAGCTGATAGTAACCGTGCCAGAAGCAAGTCCTGTTGCCGCACCAGCTGGCGATATAGTAACAATTGAAGCATTAGAGCTGGCCCATGTGCCACCTGTAACACTCGCGCTGATAGTAGTTGATGAACCAGGGCAAACCGCAGGTGAACCCGTTAATGTACCCGTTGCAGGATAAGTGAGAATAGCGATAGTTGCCCGGTTCTGACTTCTGCAACCGAAAGCATTATACGGACTAAGATAAGTAATGCGGGTTGTTGGTCCGGCAACCCCGGTAATGACCCCGGTGCTGGAGTTGATTGTAGAATTAGCATCAGCGGCGTACCAAATGCCTCCGGCAGGACTTCCCACCAAAGTAGCAGTACCACCACGACAAACAGAAGTAGCGCCTGATATTACCGGAACCGCAGGAAGGGCGTTAATATGAACATAGAATGTTGTTGTGGAAGATACAATACCATCGCTTATCATCAACACCATGGTATCAGCACCTGCATAGCCTGCATTAGGCACATAGGTAGTGCCTACGGGTCTTACAATAAAGCCGTTTGATGGTCTGCTGGAAGCTATGACTGCGGTACCATGTGAAGGAGGAGTCACAATACTCCATGTCAATGTTTGCGCTGTATCGTAATCTTTTGCGGCAAGGTTTTCCGTAAGCTGGTAGCTCACTGCATCCTGGCACAGGGTTATTACATTGCCTGTTGCATTGGTAAATACCGGCGCGTGGTTGGAAGAAGAAATAGTAACCAAAGTCGTATCATAAGCGCTACCACAACTATTAGTAATTGTATAACTGATAATTGCCGCACCTAAACCTACTGCCGTTACAACACCCGATGCATTAACTGTAGCTATCGCAGTATTGCTGCTGCTCCAGGTACCACCTGATGTAACATCAGCTAAAGTAGTTGTGGCGCCGAGTGTAGCAATGCTTGTTGTACCGGTAATAGCGGCAGGAGTTGCCGGTAAAGGATCAACAGTGTAGCTCAGGTCACTTGATGTATCTGCAAGACCTGTAACGATACAGGTTACCACACAATGATACTGAGTATTGGTGCTTATGGCACCAGTGGACAAAGTAGCATTTGTAGCACCGGCAATCGTAGTCCAGCTTGAGCCTGTTGGAGAAGATTTCCACTGGTAAGTAGTACCACCTCCAGTAGAAGCGCCAGTGAGGCTAAGCGTAGTTGAAGCGCCCGGGCAACCATGTGAACTTGTGGCCGTTGTAGTGCCGCCTGTTGCACTGCAGGCAGGTGCACCAATAACGAAATCAGTTATAACGGAAGTACCTGCTGAAGCCTCATTGCCGGCTACTGTTGCCTTACCGAGCAATGGTGCTGTTGCCGAAGCCAGAGATACAGAATAGCCTGCATTTGACCATGTGGAGCCATTATATTGCCTCACCACAAAACCAGCATTTGAAGCTGCACCTGTAATATCTGAGATGCTATAGCTAAAACTATCGTTTGTTGGGAAAGCGCCCGGTGTTACGGTTACCGGATACTGTACCGACCAATACCTGTTTACGAAATGGGCAACGTCTATAAAGGAACCAGAAGACGATGGATGTGTGCCTGCAACAGACCTCACAACTATCTGGCCACTCGAGGCACCAGAACCACTAAGTGCAAACCGCATTGGGGCATAACTATTATCACCCACTTCAAAGAACATAGAGGCCACAGAACCAGATGGGACATCTTTACTTAAGCGGCCATTCACATAGCTGGTAAGGCTACCCCCGGATACAGAACCTGTATTCATGATGTGCACCAGGTTGGACCCACAATTTACTTTACCCAAAGTAAGCGTAAATGTGTTGCTTATTGAAATGTTCGTATTTAAAGTAATACCTGTGCTGCTGTTATTAATTATAAGGTTGTAGAAGATATTTCCACCTGTTACGTTACACACATAAACCTGCGCAGCTGTACCATTAAATACTACAGTGCTGGTGCCAAAATTAATAGCCAGCGTTGTTGGCGTGTGTGTAAAGTCCCCACCAATATCAATTATGTTGTTACCAAAAATAATGCCTGATGCCGGTGCTGCTGTAACAATGAAATCGCCTATGATGGTGATATTATTATTGAAAGTTAAGGTACCACCCGCTTTATTAATCGTAATATTATTGAAAATTGTACCTACTGTACCCGTGATATTGGTAACATAAGTTTGAGTACCGGTACCGGTAAATATAAACGTATTGCCGGTGTTTACGAAAGACTCTGTTGTCGGGTTGTGGTTGAAATTACCATGTAAGTAAATATTGCCCGAACCCAATGTAATGCTACCCGCTGGTGCACCCTGCACATAGAAGTTACCATTTACTGTCACAGGGCTGCTACCAAATGTAAACGTTCCACCGGTAGTTTTATTAAACGTGATATGATTGAATACAACACCGGTGGTAGCAATGTTGGAAGAATAAACTCCGGCCGTTCCGCCAAAGAAAATAACAGTGCTGGTACCGAAATCAATTGCCAGTGTAGAAGGCGTATGCGTAAAGTTGCGACCAACATTTATGGTGTTAGCACCAAACAAAATGCTTAAGGAAGGAGCCGCTGTAACAACATAATGTCCGTTAATGGTAATTGAATTGTTCAGCGTTAGCGTACCTGCAGATTTATTGATAGTGATGTTATTGAACGTAGAACCAACTACACCGGTAATAGCTGTTGTATAAGTCTGACTACCGGTTCCATTAAACACAAATGTATTACCTGTGCTTATGAAAGATTCTGTTGCCGGACCATGGTTGAAATTACCAGCAAGAAAAATGGAACCTGTGCCTAAAGTAATACTACCTGCCGGTGCGCCCTGCACGTAGAAGTCATTCCCTATTGTGATTGGACTTGTACCGAACGAGAATGTACCACCCGATGTTTTATTAATGATAAGATCGTAAACCGCAACACCAGTGCCTGATACGTTTGTGAAGTATACACCCGCAGTACCACCATAAAAAATCATGGTACTTGTACCAGCATTCAGACAAAGCGTTGATGGTGTATGAGTAAAGTTACCACCAATATTAACCGTATTTGAACCGAAATAAATGCTTGATGATGGCGCAGCTGTAATAACATAATTACCCACTATTGTAATTGAGTTATTCAGCGTTAAGCTGCCACCTGATTTATTGATAGTGATATTATTGAACGTGTTACCAGTAGTACCCGTAATATTCGTGGTGTAGGTCTGTGTGCCTGTGCCAGAGAAAACGAAAGTGTTACCTGTGCTTACAAATACTTCGGTAGACGGTGTATGCAGGAAGTTACCCAAAAGGAAGATAGAACCTGTGCCAAGCGTAATGCTGGCTACATCAGCGGCGATAATGGTATAATCTCCGTTAATGGTGAGGTTATCTGACCCGAAAGTAAGCGTACCACCTGATGATTTATTGATAACAAGGTTGTAGAAAATAACACCAGCCGAAGCAGACACATTGCTCACATAGGTTGTAGAGGAACCTCCGTAGAAGTTAACGGTACTTGTACCCGCACTTATGGTATTGGTTGTTGGTGTGTGCGTGAAATCGCCAACGATGTTAATGGTATTACTACCAAAAGCGATACTGCTTGCCGCTGCTGCGGTAATAGTATAGTTGCCTACAATAGTTATTGAGTTATTGAACGTTAATGAACCACCGGTTTTGTTGATGATAAAGTTGTTGAAAGTGTTACCGGTAGTACCTGTAATGTTTGTAGTGTACGTTTGTGCAGCTGCCCCCCTGAATACAAACGTATTTCCGGTATTGATAAACGTTTCAACAGAAGGAATGTGAATGAAATCACCATAGAGGAAGATAGAACCTGTGGTGAGTGTAATGCTGCCGGCCAGTGAAGCACTGATTCTGAGATCATTGTTAATGGTTACATTATCAGTACCCCAACTGAAAGAACCGCCTGGCTTGTCGATAGTAACATTGTAGAATACCATACCTGTGCCACTTACATTGCAGGAGTAAACGTTGGTACCCGCAGTGTAGAAGTATACTGTACTTGTACCCGCATTGACAGCCAGAGTAGTTGGCGTGTGTGTAAAATTCAGTGCAATGTTGATAGTATTTGATCCGAAGAAGATGCTATTAACAGGAGCCGCAGTAATTACAAAGTTACCGCTAATATTTATCGAATTATTGAACGTTAGCGTGCCTCCGCTTTTATCAACTTCTACATGATTGAAGGTATTGCCTACTGTGCCTGTAATACCCGTGGTATACGTTTGCGTACCACCACCGCTAAACACAAAAGTGTTGCCCGTGCTAACTAAAGTATTGAACGAAGGAATGTGGTTAAAATTACCATACAGGTAGATGTAGCTGCTACCAAGATTAATGCTTGACGATGAGGCACCCGTAATTGTAAAGTTACCTTCGATAGTTATCGGGCTAGAGCCAAATGTAAATGACCCGCCTGATGTCTTATTGATGTTTATGCTATGGAAACTGCTACCCGTACCTGAAATACTGCTGGTGTAAGTAGTTGCCGTTCCTCCGGTAAAGGTAACAGTACCTGTACCATAGTCAATGGTTTCAACAGATGGTGTATTTGTAAAGTCTCCACCAATATTAACTGTATGCGAACCAAAGAAAATACTTGAAGATGGAGCCGCTGTAACAACAAAGTTATTGAAGATGGATATGTTGTTATTTATGGTGATAGTGCCGCCCGATTTATCAACAACTATCCTGTAGAAGTTTGAACCAGTTGTAGTAACCAAAGATGAATAGGTCTGTGTATTGGTACCTGTGAATACAAAAGTATTACCAGTACTTACAAAAGACTCAGTAGTTGGTGTGTGCGTAAAGTTACCGTAGAGGTAAATATAACTTGTACCCAATGTAATACTACCTGCAGGTGCAGCGGTAATAACAAAGTTGTTATTGATGGTTATAGGGTAGGTTCCGAAAGTAAGCGTACCTCCTGAAGACTTATTGATAGTAACGTTATAGAAAATGCTTCCGGTTGTGGTAATGTTACTAACGTAGGTAGTAGAACTTGCGCCGTAGAAGTTGACGGTGCTGGTTCCATAAACTATACAAGATGAAGTAGGCGTATGCGTAAAGTTTCCGCCTATATTAATAACACGGTTTCCAAAATCAATACTTGCTGAAGGAGCAGCTGTGATAAAGTAGTTATTAAAAATAGAGATGTTGTTATTGATAACTATATTACCACCGGCTTTGTTCACTTCTATGTTATAGAACGTACTACCGCTGGTCGTAACCGCCGATGTATAAGTCTGCGTATTGGTACCTGCAAAAACGAATGTATTGCCTGTGCTGATGAACGTTTCATTGCTCGGCGTATGCGTAAAATCACCGTACAAATAGATATAGCTTGTACCTAAAGTAATGCTACCCGTTGGCGCAGACACTATATGGAAGGTATTATTTATAGTGATTGGCCCTGAACCGAATGTGAGCGTACCGCCCGTTGTTTTTGTAATATTTACATTGTAGAAAACAACACCGGTTGTAGCAATATTACTAAAGTAAGTAGTAGACGTACTGCCATAAAAATTAACGGTGCTATTACCAAAATTAATAACAAGGGTACTTGGCGTATGCGTGAAGTTACCACCAATGTTGATTACGTTATCGTAAAAATTTACAGAACCTGACCCCATTGCTGTTACGGTAAAATCGCCTGCAATTGTTGTAGATGCAGAGCCCGATGCAGGATAGAAATTCACAGAACTACTACCTGATACATTCACAGTAACATGATTAAGCACCGCTACGCAAGCGCCCGTGCCTGCATTATTGGTAATAATACCACCAACCAATGTAAACGTGCCCGAAATGGAATAACCGCTTGCCGTACCACCCAGATAAATGTTGTTTACAATAATAAAGTTGCCGCCGTCAATAAAGCGATTCGATGAGCCCGTATTATTCATGTACAGATAAACAACAGTAATTGGCGTACCTGAAGCCAACGAAAGCGTACCTGTCTTTCCACCACTATAGTTATTGTTTATGGCGTAGCAACTAAAAGTATAGCCGTTACCGGTAATTGTCTGGTTAAATGTTCCGGTGGTAACAATAGTTATGTTAGCTGCGACGAATGTCGCGCTGCTGCTTAAAGTAAAGTTACCGGCAAATGTCAGGTCAGCAGCTGCACCGGGATTAGTAACACCTGTGCCAGAGCCGCTAAATACGATGTTACCATAAGTAGTACCTGAATATTGCAGTACGTTATTTACACCATTGTTATAAGTAATGGTGCTGGTTGTGCTAAGGTTACCTAAAGTAGGCAAGGTCGAATTCTGGATGGTGAGCGTCCTGCCAGCGTTTACATCAATTGTGGCGTTAACCCAAAAACTTGAAGTAATGGTGAAGTCTGTTTGTTCCACAACTACAATAGAGTTGGTACCTGAAACTGTCCAGTTTGCTGATAAAGTACCTGCATTGCCGTTGCGCATATAAAAAGTTTGATCTGTTGAAGTAAAACTAGAGGGTGCAGTACCAGTACCATCAGTATTTGTACCCCATGAAGACAACACGTTAAGGTTACCGGTCGCTTTAGAATAAAAGGTACCACCACCAACTGATACTGTTGTGGTTACCGCATTGGTGCCGCAACTATTGCTTATTGTGTAGGAAATAACTGAAGTACCTAAAGAAACCCCGGTAACATCGCCTGATGAATTAACAGTAGCCACGCCGGGAGTAACACTGCTCCACGTACCACCACCAACGGCTTCCGTAAGTGTAATGGTTGCACCAACGCCTACCGAAGTTGGTCCGCCAATTGCTGCTGGAGTTGCCGGTAATGGAGTAACGGTAACCGCTGCCGTAGCATTATCAGTTCCGCAACTATTGGTGACAGAATAAGTAATGGTAACCGCGCCACCTGAAACGCCAGTAACTACTCCACCTGCATCAACTGTTGCGCGGCTTGTTGTGCTGCTTGTCCATGTGCCGCCACCTGAGCCACTTGCTGATAAGGTTGTTGTTGTGCCAACACAAAGTGTAGTTGTGCCGCTTATTGAACCTGCGTTTGGCGCTGGATTTATTGTAATTGGAGTAAAGACAATAGTAGTATCGCCACTTACAATCACTCTGTATTCAACGGTATCAGCCCCTGCAACAAGACCGGTTACTACCGCACCCGAAGAGACGGTTGCATTGACTGCATTTGTTACAGACCATGTGCCACCCGAAGTAGCATTGCTGAGCGTGGTTGTTGCTGATTCGCAAACTGTAGTTGTGCCTGTAATTGCTGCAACGTTTGGCAAACGGAAATTCCTGAATACGGAAACTGAGTTTGACGTTACATTAGCCACAGCCATGTCTGGTTTGCCATCACCGTCAAGATCGCCAATGCTCAGGCCCTGCGGACCATTTGCAGTAGCAAAGTTAACTGCGGTAGCCATGCTCACGGAACCACTGGTGGATGTATTGCGGAATACACTTACTGTATTCGAGCCCGAATTTGAAACAGCAATGTCGGGCTTACTATCTCCATCTATGTCACCTATAGCGACACCTGATGGATTAGTACCCACTGAGAAATCAGCATGAGTGGCAAATGAACCAGAAGTTATGCTGCCTGAAGATGAAGTATTGCGCAAAACAGACATTGAGTTTGAATTAGAGTTAGACAATACGATGTCTATCTTACCATCTCCGTCTATATCTGCCGCTTCAATATCAACCGGCGTTGTGCCTGTTACAAAGGTCACAGCCGTTGCGAACGAGCCTGAGTTTATGCTACCAGTTGTAGATGTATTTCTTAAAACAGAAACAATTGCGGCACCGGTATCAACAACAGCAATATCAACTTTACCGTCGCCATCAAAGTCGGCAGAAGTAAGGCCAAATGCGCCAGTACCAGCAGCAAAAGCAACTGCCGTACCGAAACTAACAGAACCCGGCGAACTTGCATTTTGCAAAACCGCAATACTATTTGAAAACGATGCCGAAACAGCAATATCAGGTCTGCCGTCACCATCATAATCAGCAACGTTTATTTCAATAGGTGCAAGCGCAGATGCGCTGGTCGAAAAATCTGCCCTTGAAGCAAAAGAGATAGACCCTGAACTGGATGTATTCCTGAATATGCTCACTGATGCTGCAGCGGCATTTACCACAACAAGATCAGCCTTTCCATCGTTATCTACATCTGCAAAGCGCACATTGGTTGGCGTAGAAGCCGTAGTTAAAGTAGTTGGTGAACCGAATGAGCCTGCTGTTATAGAACCCGCTGTACTTGTGTTACGAAATACAGACAGACTGCCACCGCTTGAATTGGCAGTAACCATATCTGATTTACCATCGCCGTCAATATCTCCGATGATACTTATAAAGGGAGCAGTACCTGATGAAAAATCCTGATGTGCACTAAAATTGATCTGACCAGTTGTAAGGTGTGTTGTAGTATAAGTCGGCGTAAAAGAAAGGCGTTCTGAAGCCGATAAACTTGCGCCATTGTTCAGCACATAAACATGATCGAATGTGGCGCCTGCAGGTACGGTTACCACGAGCGATGTTGTAGAGCCACTGCTCGTAACAGTGCCTTTAACGGCACCGAAATAAACTATGTTGCTTGACCCTGTGGTATTAAAATTGGTACCGGTAATGGTAACTGATGAACCCGGGATACCGGCATTAGGCGACACCGAGGTAACCGTTGGCGTTGGCGCAAGAATTGAGATGTTGGAACCATTATCAGTACCGAATATCGCAGTTGGAGAACCACTAATAACACGCACTCTATAACCCGCACCGGCAGCAACACCAGAAGGGATAGTTGCTGATATAGGTGTAGTAGCACTTGGCCCGCCTATAATATTAGTTGTTGTATCGGCAGTGAAAGTACCGCTGGGACCTGAAAGCTGAACCCTGAAATTACCAGTGAAAGGACCCGCAGAATTATAAGCAACAGAAATAGCGTTAGATGTAGCATTAGAGAAAGGGCCGTAACCGGTAACCGTTGTTGTGATAGTTGCTTTTGGTACTATCTCTCCAGATGAAAGTATCGCAGCCGGGTAAACGTTGCCGCTGCCATCAGTAAACTGTATTTGCGCTAATTGACCGCTTGTAACACCCGCTGAAGTTGTACCTATAAACAGTTTTCCAGCGGTAGCCGAAGTTCCATCGTACGCGCCCTGCCAGCCGGTAACATTCAGTGTTGTGCCACCTGTCCAGCTTACTGCGCCGCTGTTGGCAAATTTTACATTGTGCGCGGTGGCAGTACCGAGATCGATTGTGGAATTTGCAGCAAGGTTAAGAGTACCAAGGTTGATCTGCGCTGTGGTAGCGGCGCTTGTAGTCGATAACTTTCCACCGTTTAGGGTGATCGGGCTGTTCATAGTAACGGCCGTAGTAGTAGCAGGATTAAACCTTATTTCCCCATTGGTTATTGTAACACCACCTGTTAAGAAGGAACCGCTACTTGTAAGGGTAAGCCTGCCTGCACCTGTTTTAACCAATGAACCCGCACCACTGATAATACTTGTCTGGGTGGCTACTGTACCATTGCCAAATGTAGTATTTCCACTTTGGTTTACAGTAAGGGTATGGCCAGAACTTAAAGAAACGGTCTGAGTCTGAGTACCTGTAGTTGGTACAAAGCTGCTACTTAACCCGGAAATAGTTTGTGAAGTATTATTAAACGTAATGGAGCTGGAGAGACCTGAAGTAAGACCGGTCATGGAAAGACTGCCAGTGCTTATAGCACTACCTGAAGCGACTACAACAGCACCCGTTCCTACCTGTGTTCCACCACTCCAGGTGTTGGAAGTTGCTGTGAGACTTACTGTACCCGCAGCTGTAGTGCCATCTTTAATAAAGGCGCCAGAACCGCTGATGTTACCAGTTAAAGTTAATGTGCCGCTGCCCAATGTCGTGATTTTTGCATCAGAAGCCAGGTTTATGGGGCCTGTCCAGGTATAGGATGTATTTACTTTTGACACCAGGGCACCACCTGGAGCAGTAAGACTAACTGGATTACCACTACCATTAAGGTTAAGAGTGATATTTGATGTATTGAATGTACCCGTGGCTGCATTGAGATACAATTCGCTGAAGGGATTAACGGTAATGTTATTACCACTGGTATTACTCATAGTATTGATAGCATCCAGTTCCACAACACCTACCTGTGAGCCATCGCTATTACCGGCAGTAATTCCGGCAGTAAATGCCTGCCCGCCACCGAGTTTAAATAAGCCACCCGCATTGCCAGATGAACCATTCCATGTTCCACCACCTAAAAACGTCAGCGGAGCGGTTGAAGTAATAGTATCTGTAATATTGATGGTACTGCCCAGTACCGTGCTTGACGAACCGGGTGCAGTAATAACATTCCGGTTGGCGGTACCCGGTATAGCAATGCGCAACACAGGGCTCCCTATCAAGAAATTCAGTGCAGAAGTGTGGGAATTTGATAAAATGACATTACCGGTTCCACTCACTGTTGCGCCATTTAAAGTAAGCGTACCTAATACGGCACCAGCGCCAACGCTCAAAGCACCAGCAGTCCTGGCAGATGTCATGTCAATTGCACCTACTGCCTGGTTGTTGGTTCCGTTGTTGTTTGAAGCACTCATGGCTATCAACATGCTGGTCATTGTACCATTAGCACCAAATTGCGCCCATGCTGTAGTGCCGGGTACCGCCCCTCCTGTCCAGTTACCGGCAGTCATGTATGCACTTGAAGCCCCTGCAGTACTCCATAGTACCTGTGCATCCGCTACCCGACTTAAAAACTGCAAAGCAGTTACTGCGAAAACAACAAAAAGGACGCTCGTTCTTGTAAAAAATGCACTTTTCATACAACAATAGATTTTATGGTTCTTTAAAGGTCGGCAACGGTCAACTCCCTTGATATTAAACATTGCTTAATTTCAAAGATAGACTACAAAAAAGCAAATACCAACAAAAACGGATTTATAACATATAATTTATGACGCATAACTTCTCCTAAAACCCATTGTTTTTCAACCTTTTGAAAATTACAATACCACGAAATGGGTATATTTTGCTACGTAAAAACGGGCATTTTAAAAATTGTAAATAGATCTTCGATTTGCCCGATGATATTGATAGACAAGCTGCTGTTAAGCCCTGACACCTTGCGACTGCCTTTTAACTGATAATTAAACCCGCTTTATTATGGGTTGTCACCAAAAAAAACAAATCATCCTTTCTCCAACTACTTATATGACATGGAAAACAAAAAAAGGCCCCAACAAGTTGGGGCCTTAATATTATAAACAAATTAAAAATAACTATTTCAGTACAACTTTAGTGGTAAATACCTGTACTCCGTTGTTAACCACGATCTGGTAGACGCCAGGAGAAAGGCTACTTAAGTCAAGATCTGCCTTATTAGTTGAGGTATTCTGCATAACGACTACTTTTCCACTCATGTCAGTTACATTAATGTCGCTGGAACCTGTACCAGGAATTTGAACAGTAACAATTCCTGAAGTAGGGTTAGGGAACACAGCTATATCATTGCTTTCAGTACCCTCAGCAACTACGCTGCCATTTTCAGAACGACCGGCAGTTACACTCACCGAATAGCTGGAAGTAGCAGTTCCGCAAGTGTTCGAAGCTGTATAATAAACATTTGCTGTACCCGGAGCAACACCATAGACCCTACCCGTGGTGCCACTACCTGAAACCAGCAAAACAGATGAGCTGGATGTTGACCTATACCAGGTACCAGAAGTTACACCGGAAGTAGTAAGACTGATAACAGTGCCTCTGGTTACTGTTGACGGACCTGTAATAGTACCAGTATTCGGCAAGTCATAAACAGTTACAGCTTTTGAGGCTGTGCGGGTAATACCACAGCCATTTGTATAAGAATAAATAATTGTTGCAGTACCAACCGCAACGGGACTAACAACACCCGAACCAGAGACGTTTGCAACGCTTGTATTAGTGCTGCTCCATGAACCACCTGAAAGCGCATTAGAATAGGTTATTGTGCTGCCAATACAAACATAAGTACCACCCGCAACAACAGAAGGATTGGTTGCACCGCCAACATTCATTATAGTTGTGGCCACAGCACTGGCGCAAGAATTACTTACAGTATAGCTGATAGTTAATGTACCGCTGCTCACACCTGTAACGGCCCCGGAACCTGATACTGTTGCCAGTGCGGTGTTAGAACTTGTCCAGGTACCGCCAGTTACACTCTCGCTTAGTGAAGTTGTTGAACCAGGGCAAACTATTGAAGACCCCGTAATGGTGCCTGTTGCCGGATAAGATAGAATAGGAATTGTTGTTCTCACCTGGCTTCTGCAGCCATAAGCATTGTATGGACTCAGGTAGTTAATAACGCCTACCGGGCCACCCACACCTGTAATAATACCTGTAGAAGCACCTATTGTTGCATTACCATCCATTGACGACCAAACGCCGCCTGAAGGTGATGCTATAAGCGTCGCTGTGCCGCCGTGGCAAACCGAAGTTGCGCCAGAAATAGCCGGAACTGCTGGTAGTGCATTAACATTAAGGTAGAAGGTAGCTGTTGTAGATACCAAACCGTCACTCACCCTCAACACCATGGTATCAACGCCTGAATAACCTGCATTCGGAGTATAGCTTGTTCCAACTGGCCTTACTATAAAGCCGTTTGATGGCCTTGTGCCATCAATCACAGCAGTACCATGGGCAGGAGCTGTTACGACACTCCAGGTAATAGTTTGCGCTGTATCGAGGTCCCTAACTGCAAGCAATTCGGTAATAGGGAAACGAACTGCGTCCTGACAAAGCGCTACTGTTCCACCAGCGTTTCTGTAGGAAGGCGCATGGTTTGAAGATGATACAGTAACAGTAGTTGTAACGTAAGTTGAACCACAACTATTACTTACAGCATAGCTGATTGTAGCCGTACCGAAACCGGTAGCTGTTACTACGCCGGAAGCGTCAACTGTTGCAATAGCAGTATTGCTGCTGCTCCAAGAACCTCCCGATGTAGCATCAGACAAAGTTGTAGAACCGCCTACCAGGCTTATAACAGTTGTACCTGTAATTGAAGCAGGGGCAGAAGGTATTGTACCGATTGTAATACCCTGTGATGTGCTTGCTGTGCCACAACTTGTAGTAACCGTATAGCTGATAGTAGCAGAACCAACCGCTACACCATAAACAGTACCTGTTGCGCTATTTACAGAAGCAATTGAAGATGCACTTGTTGACCATGTGCCACTACCTGCACTATTACTGAACGTAACTGATGAGCCTGAGCACAAAGTAGATACTCCGCTTATAGTACCTGCATCAGGTAAAGCAGTAATAGTAAGTGATTGCGTTGCAACATCGCTGCCGCAACCATTGGTAACGGTATAAGAAATGGTTAGTGCACCTGCTGCTGCACCTGTTACGCTTCCTGTTGACACATCAACAGTGGCGCGGGCAGTATTACTGCTTGCCCACGTACCACCTGCAAAACCACTTGCCGTGAAGGTTGCAGACGCAGCAACACATAAAGGCGAAGTACCACTTACAGTACCTGCATCAGGTAAAGGATTTACAGTTATTGCCGCAGTTGAGTAATCACTACCGCAACCATTTGTAGCAGTATAAGTAATAGTAGCCGAACCTGCAGCTACACCATAAACAATACCTGAAGAACTGCCAACAGAGGCTGTAGATGAAGCACTGGTGCTCCAGCTACCAGCTGAACCTGAAGTTGTCAATGTAGTGTTAGCACCTGGACAAACCGCAGAAGCACCGCTTATAGTACCCGCATTCGGCAATGCATTGATTGTAATATTCTGAGTGGCAACATCTGTACCGCAACTGTTGGTTACTGAATAGGAAATTGTAGCAGTTGTAGCACTGATACCTGTTACGGAACCCGTTGACGCATCAACAGTAACACGAGATGGATTGCTGCTGGTCCACGTGCCACCGGTCGAGCCGCTTGCCGTAAAGGTAGTAGACGATGCTGCACATAAGGTCGCAGCGCCACTCACAGTGCCTGCATCTGGCAACGGATTCACTGTGATAGGTGATGTAGTATAATCGCTACCGCAACTATTAGTTACAGAATAGGTATAGGTTGCAGAGCCTGCGGCTACGCCACGTGCAAAACCCGATCCTGAAACTATTGTAGCAATAGAGGTAGAACTTGAGCTCCAGCTACCGCCAGTTCCTGTGGTTGTTAATGTACTGCTCGCGCCGGCGCAAAGTGCTGTAACACCGCTTATAGTACCTGCATTTGGTAATGGACTAATAGTTATGCCATGGGTAGCAACTGCTGTTCCGCATGCGCCGGTAACCGCGTAAGAAATGGTAGTTGTACCAGCTGCCACGCCTGTAACATCACCGGTTGTTGCATCAACACTTGCTACAGAAGTGTTACTGCTTGACCAGGTGCCACCTGCTGCACCACTTGTTGTAAATGTAGTTGAAGCAGCAACGCACAATGGCGATGAACCTGATACCGTACCAGCATCACTTGAAGCATTAACAGTTACCGGAGTAAATACGATTGTTGTATCGCCACTTACAATTACTGTGTAAGTAACAGTGTCAGTTCCTGCAGAAAGACCATAAACCACACCGCCTGAAACTGAAGATATTGCAGGATTGTTGTTTGACCAGGTACCACCAGAAGTAGCATCGCTCAAAGTTACACTTGCGCCAGGGCATAATGTGATTGTTCCAGTAATTGCCGCAACGTTTGGCAGACGGAAATTCCTTAATACGGAAACAACGTTTGCAGAAACTGCTGCAACAGCTATATCCGGCTTACCATCGCCATCAAGGTCTCCGATGCTTAGTCCCTGCGGGCCATTTGCAGTAGCAAATGCAACACCGGTAGCTAATGAGATAGAACCGCTTGACGAAGTATTACGGAATACAGTAACCGTATTTGACGCTGAGTTAGACGCAGCGATATCTACTTTACCGTCGCCATCAATGTCGCCAACTGCAACACCGGATGGGTTAGTACCTACAGAGAAATCAGCAGAAGTGCCAAATGAACCAGCAGTAATGCTGCCTGCAGTTGCAGTATTGCGTAAAACTGAAACAGTACCAGAAGTAGAATTAGTTGCCAAAATATCAATCTTACCATCGCCATCAATATCAGCAGCTTCCACATCAATAGGAGTTGTGCCTGTACTAAAGTCAACAGCAGTAGCGAAAGAACCTGAGTTAATAGTTCCTGTTGTACTTGTATTCCTGAATACAGAAACCGTTGCAGAGCCGGTATCTACTGCTGCAATATCAACTTTACCATCGCCATCAAAATCGGCAGAGGTAATACCAAAAGCACCTGTATTAGCTGCGAAAGCAACGCCTGTACCGAAGTTTATTGTACCCGGAGAGCTTGCGTTCTGGAATACGATAATGGTATTCGAGAAAGATGCTGAAACAGCCATTTCCGGCATACCATCACCATCATAATCTGCAACAGTAACTTCAATAGGAGCAAGGCCTGATGCTGTAGTGGAATAGTCAACCCTTGATGCGAATGAAATTGAACCTGAGGACGAAGTATTTCTGAAGACACTTACAGTTGCTGCTGCTGCGCTCACCACAATAAGATCTTGCCTGCCATCGCCATCAACATCAGCAAACCTTACATTGGTAGGCGTTGATGCCGTAGATAATGAAGAAGGAGAACCAAATGAACCCGCGGTAATAGCGCCCGCGGCACTTGTATTGCGGAATACAGACAATGTACCAGCACTTGAATTAGCTGTTATCATATCTGATTTACCATCGCCATCAATATCACCCATAATGCTGATGAAAGGCGCGGCACCTGTTGAGAAATCCTGATGGGCAGAAAAATTGATCTGTCCGGTGGCAAGGTGCGTTGTAACGTACGTTGGCGTAAAAGAAAGCCTTTGGTATCCTGTCAGGTCAATAGCAGTATTCAATACTGAAATATGATCGAATGTTGCACCTACAGGAACGGTAACAGTAAGTGATGTCGTTGAGCCGCTGCTGGTAACCGTGCCTTTAACAGCACCAAAATAAACTGTGTTGCTTGAGCCGGTTGTGTTAAAATTAGTACCCGCTATTGTAACTGACGAGCCCGGTATGCCGCTGTTCGGCGTAACCGAAGTCACTGTAGGATTCGGAGCAAGGATAGAAATATTTGAACCATTGTCGGTGCCAAAAATAATATTTGGTGTGCCGCTGATAACCCTTAACCTGTATGCACCGCCGGCCGTAATAGCCGCCGGAATAGTTGCACTGATTGGCGACGTAGCGCCAGTACCTATTACCCCTGTTGTAGTATCAGCCGTAAATGTACCTGTAGGACCCGACAACTGAACTTTAAAGTTTGCAGAGAAAGGGCCTGATGTAGTAAAAGGCACAGAAATAACGTGAGAACTCGCATTTGAAAATGGTCCGAAACTACCAACCGTAGTAGTAATACTTGCTTTAGGTACAATTTCGCCTGTAGAAAGAATCGCAGCAGGATAAACGTTTCCGCTACCATCGGTAAATTGTATTTGAGCTAATTGTCCGGCTGTAACACCAGCAGAAGTAGTGCCAATAAATAGTTTGCCCTTTGTACCTGCGGTACCATTAAAAGCACCAGTCCAGTTAGTTACATTTAGAATAGTTGAACCTGTCCAGGAAGCAGCGCTGCTGTTGGCAAATTTTAAATTATGAGTAGTTGCTGTACCCAGATCAATTGTTGAGTTAGCAGTGAGCGTAAGTACACCCAGGCTGATCTGCGCAGTTGTTGTATCTCCTGTAGTTGTAATGCTACCACCATTTAAAGTTACAGGGCACGATGACATGTTAGTTGTAGTAGTCAAACGCGGATTAAACCTGATTTCACCATTGTTAATAGTGAGGCCACCACTAAGGGTATTGGCATTACTTGTAAGCGTAAGCGTACCGGTACCATTTTTAATCAGGGCGCCTGCACCAGCTATTATTGATGTTTGGGTAGTAGTCGTTCCATTACTGCCATAAGTCGTATTGGTATTCTGATTGAGCGTAAGCGTATGGCCTGAACTCAATGTTATAGTCTGGGTGCGAGTTCCTACGGCAGTAAAGCTGCTCGCTATACTCGTAAGCGTTTGTGCAGAATTATTAAATACTATGGATGTATTAGTGTCAATAGAATTCAGGAGTAGGCCGGTGGTAGATATAGAGCTACTTGAACCAACTGAAATAACCCCACCTCTTATTTCTGTACCACCGCTCCAGGAATTAGACGTCCCGGTTAACAATAACTGACCGTTAGGCGAAGCCCCGGTTACACTGCCTCTTTTTATCAATTTACCACTTCCGCTAATATTTCCTGAAGCGGTCAAGGTTCCTGAGCCGATGGTCAAAATTGATGCATCAGATGCCAACGTTATTGGTCCGTTCCAGTTATAAGAGGTATTAAGTTTTTGAACCAATGCGCCGCCTGGGGTGGTTAGCGTAACCGGATTACCGGTGCCGTTAAGTGTAAGGGTAATATTAGTAGTATTAAAGGTGCCGGTCGCGGAGTTAAGGTATAATTCGCTGAAAGGATTAACGGTAACATTGTTACCACTTGTGTTCAACAAGGTATTCACGGCATCTATCTCAAACACACCAACCTCTGTGCCATCGCTCTTACCTACAGTTACACCGCCGCTAAAATTCTGGCCGCCAGCGTTTAATTTCCATAGGCCACCTGCATTACCGGTTGAGCCATTCCAGGTGCCACCACCTAAAAAGGTAAACGGCGCTGACGAAGTGATAGTATCTGTAATAGCGATGGTACTGCCTATCAACGTACTGGAACTACCCGGTGCAGTAACAATGTTACGGTTAGTTGTGCCGGGCACAGAAAACCGCAATGACGGGCTGCTGGTTGGAAATTGGAGGTTAAAAGTTGCGGAATTCCAAAGGATAACGTTGCTCACCCCGTTCACAGTAGCTCCGTTCAGGGTAAGGATGCCGTTGGCATTGCTGGCACCTATCTGCAATAGAAGGCCTCGTGCAGAGGTCGCTTCAATAGCACCTACTGCCTGATTATTGGAGCCATTGTTATTGCTGCCATTCATTACTATAAGCTGTGTATTGTTTGACCCTACACTACCATATTGCGCCCAGGCTGTCGTGCCCGGTATCGAACCTCCGGTCCAGTTACTGCCTAACGTATATACGTTACTGGCACCACCATTATAGACTACCTGTCCCTTGGCATTTCCTGCTATCATTTGCATAGCCATGACCGCTGCAACCGCAAGCCCTGTCCTCAATTTCAAAATAGATTTACCTACCATATTATATATTTATATTTTTTACAACTTTATAGATATAGAACAAAACGACGAATGCCAAAGATAACGGCAAATAATTGAAATTTGCAACCTGTTAACAATTACAAATTTTACCCAAACATAAAAACCTGCTAATAAATAAACTTAGTTAACATTTTTTTACAATAGCCTTAGTTTCTGATAAACATAAAAGAATTTAATCCTATTCAGCCTCAACAATTATGAAAATGTATACCTAGGAAGAGATTAAATATAAATTTACAAAATAGCAAGCCATAATCCCAAAAAAAGGAACGAACGGTCGTTTTTCTTCACGAACGGTAGTTATTTAGCCTGGCATTCAACAAATAACGTTTAATCAACTATGAACTTTATTATTAGTCTACTATCAGGTGTATTCGCAATAACAAAATAAATCCCCGGTGAAACGTTGAGTTTTACTTCTGTTTCTTTGTTTGCGCTTGCGGTAAATTCTTTGACTTTCTTACCCAAAACATCGGTGATAACAATGGTCGATTCTTCGCCGGCATTGGTGGATAGATGAATTACAAAGGAACCTTTATTAGGATTGGGTAGTATTTGAAGGGTTTCTGTCTTTTGCTGCATATCCCCAACCATTGTAGCGCAGGAAGCAACGGAACGCACAAAAACAGGGAAAATAGCTGTATCAGAGCCGCAGGAATTACTGACCACATAGTAGATATTTACAACGCCCGAAACTAGGCCCCTTACCACACCAGTCGGCGATACTGTAGCTATCGATGTGTTTGCACTGACCCATGTACCAGCTGACGTGCCTGCGGTGAGCGTTGTTGTATAGGATGGACATACACTGTCGACACCTGTTACAGTACCTGCTGAGGGCACGGTACATAGATCTACTTTTCTGATACGGTTATGATCCTGATCGACAATAAACAAATTTCCTCCGCCGTCGGTTCCAACCCCGGTAACATAACCAATCTGTGCCAATGTTGCCGGGCCTCCATCGCCTGCAAAACCGGCTGTACCTGTTCCTGCCACAGTACTGATAATACCAGAAGGGGAGACCTTGCGGATTCTATAGTTGCCCAAATCTGCAATAAATAAATTTCCTCCTCCGTCCGCTGCAACGCAAATGGGTTGCTCTAAGTTTGCCGAACTACCCGCACCTCCATCCCCACTAAAGCCTCCAGTGCCGGTGCCGGCGAAAGTACTTATACCTCCGGAAGTGCTAATTTTACGCACCACCATATCATAGGGATCAGCAAAATACAAATTTCCACTACCGTCTATCGTTATTCCTTCTATATCCCTTATTTCTGCTGCCGTTGCTGCGCCGCCATCACCGGTATATCCCGCTGTGCCATTTCCGGCAATTGTGCTAATGATGCCTGATGGATCTATTTTACGTATCCTGTAATTATAATTATCGGCTATATACAGATTCCCACTATTGTCTGCCACAAGACAGGAAGGATTATGTAATGTCGCTGCACTGGCAGGGCCGCCATCTCCACTGAACATGCCTGTCCCATTCCCCGCAATGGTGCTGATAATGCCAGAAGGATTTACTTTACGGATGCGATGGTTTCCATTATCGGCAATATATAAGTTACCGCTGTTATCCAAAGCTATTCCCCATTGTGCACGAAACTGCGCAGCGGTTGCTGGGCCACCATCGCCACTGAAACCAACTGTGCCAATGCCAGCGAATGTGGAAATGGTCCCGCTTGCGGTTACCTTGCGAATACGGTTGTTAGCACCGTCGCTTATATACATATTTCCGCTACCGTCAACTACTACCAACCATGGAGCATTTAAATTCGCTGCTGTCGCGGCTGCCCCGTCACCGCCAAAACCGGCAGTGCCGATGCCGGCAACCGTATTTATTATTTGCCCCTTAGATTGAAGGTAAAATACCAGAAATCCAATCAATAGAAGCGATGCTCTGAGCCTGGAGAAAGTGAATGTATTTTTCATAGAAACATGTTTTAAAGGGTAAAGGTCAATAGGTAAAAAGTCCCAACCAAAAAAAAGGAACGAACGGTCGTTATTGTTTACGAACGGTAAATTTGAGCGCTAACAAGAACATAATACAGGTGTGAATTATACAACACATTAAAAAAACTGTGTAATAACCCCAACCGTATGAAAACAAACCTTTGCATACAAATACAAATGAGTTATGCAAATGCAATTGATACTGCACCCTGTCGTCGAAGAATTAGCCAAACTAATTGAAACAAATAACTGGCATGGACACTTCGAAGAAGCTATAAAAACCGCGCACAACAAAAACGTCCCGTTCCTAGAACAGGTCACGACACTAAACAGCTACCTGGAATGGATCAATAACTTCCTGTACTGGGTCCCAACAGAAACTTCGTCAGGGAACAATGTAAATGACCACCTCAGTGCCTTCTACTTTATAGCGGACCAAAGCCCGTTATTAAGACTGCAAAACAAAATTGAGCCACTCGATAAGGCCGCTCCGCTTACTCCATTTTCGAAGTGGTTAGTTGACTATGCCAACGCATTGGGGCTCTTCTTAGATCTGCCGGAATCACTTACAAAAGAATCGGAAAAAAGCCTTTACGACACCCCCTACTACAACATGAACGAATATGTTCGTCCGCATGGCGGGTGGCACTCTTTTAATCAGGTATTTGCAAGGCACTTTAAACCAGGCTACCGACCCATAGCAGCAGTAACCGACCAAACTGTAATTGTTATGCCTGCCGATTCCACATTTGGCGGACAGTGGGAAATAAGAAAGGATTCGCATGTTACGCTCAAAAAAATAAACTGGAAAATAAGTGAGCTGCTGGAAGGCAGCCCTTATAAGGACCGTTTTGACAATGGCATGTTCATGCATTCCTACCTTGGCCCAACCGACTACCACAGGCAACATGCCCCGGTAGGTGGCAGGGTACTTGAAGCCCGAGTAATACAAGGCCAGGTATACCTTGAAGTTGAAGCGGTTGAAGAAAACCCGGGAGTCCACAACATAAATCTAAAACGAAGTTACGACTCGCTCGATACGCCCGGTTACCAGTTTGCACAAACAAGGGGGCTATTTGTATTAGATACTCCAATAGGTCTGTTTGCAGTGCTACCAATCGGCATGTGCCAGGTATCTTCTGTTATCCTTACTGCAGAGGTGGGTGTAACCGTGCGCAAAGGTGAAGAGCTATCCTACTTCCAGTTTGGGGGTTCCGACATCATAGTGCTGTTTGAAGGCAGCAGCAATGTATGTTTTTCCGCCAGGCAGGCAGTCCACTACAAAATGGGGACAAAAATAGCCCAGGCTTATCCCGTGATCGAGTAAACTTCAAAAACTACAATCTTGCAACACGTAAAAATAGCCGCCTATCGCCTCGGCGAAAGTATCCGATTAAAAAATCTGGCAGCAGCCTACAAGGGAACAATATATTCCTCATGCCCCACCGATATACTTATTAAAAGAAATGAGTCCTCCTATATCTATGTTCAGCACTATGGTGAAGTCAGTTTTTCAGATTGTGATGAGCGCACTGTAGCAGACTTTATAACATTTACAAAACAGTTTACTGACAACCTCTCCGGTAACATAATAAAAGAAGATTTCGTTATCGAAATTAATTCCGGCCTTAAGCTTCATTTCGGGTATAACTCGATGCAAGTTCCCGAGCTCAATGCAGATGTCGTCAAGATCGTATTGCTAAATGTGAGCCAATCAGTAGTATTAGACCACTTCACCGACCTCGCGCAAAAGCTATTGGCCGAAACAGTAACACTCACCCACCAGCTGGAGCAAACAGGGAAAATCAGCACATCAAAAACCGAGCTGATGAAATTCATAGGCAAGACACTAAATATACAAAACCGCATTACCGATAATCTTTACTTCCTTGATGCGCCGGATACCGTTTGGGAAGAGGAATATCTGGCCGAAATCAATACAGGCTTATCGCGTACTTTTCATCTGAAAACCAGATTCAAAGAAGTGGACTACACCATGAAAACCATTGATAGCAACCTAACAATTTTTGCTCAATTAGTGCAACATAGAGATGCGAATAAACTGGAATGGATCATTATTCTGCTTATATTTTTTGAAGCGCTTCATGCGGTGCTGAGCAAGTACTTCTGAATATATTTGCAAGAATTAAAAGCCCTCACAACGAGCGAAAACAGGCAATGGAAAAAATTAAAAAACTACTGGGCGCATTTAACGAAATAAGCGACATAGGCGTTATATGGGTGATAGACGAAGCGGCAAAACTGGGATACTATAATGGCAACCCCGAATGGGCTAACCTTGGACAAGGAGAGCCTGAAGTAGGGGAAATGCCCGGGGCACCCGACCGTATAAAGAACTTCTCTATAGAGCCGGGCGACGACCGGTACGGGCCACTTAATGGAATGGCAGAATTAAGAACCGCAATTGCAGCATACTACAACAGGCTATACCGCCAGGAAAAGAAATCGCAATACACAGCAGCTAACGTGAGTATAGCCATGGGTGGCCGCCTTGCGCTAACGCGGATATTTTCCATTTTCGGAACCATAAAGGTAGGATACAAGGTGCCGGAATATCCGGCTTACGAAGATCTTTTTAACTACCAATTAGACAGAGTAACACCAATTTGCATACCAACAAGGAAGGAAGACAACTACGCTGTTCCACCTAACGAATTTGCAACGATAATTGGTGACTACAAGCTTGATGCATTTTTACTGAGCAACCCGTGCAACTCTACCGGCCACGTTATAAAAGGGGATGCACTCAACACCTACTTAACAGCTGCGAAAAAACAAAATTGCGCACTAATTATTGATGAAGTGTACTCCCACTTTATATACGAAAATAGCAAACCTGCAGCAGGCCCAATTTCCGGTGCCGCCTATATTGAAGACGTAAACAACGATGCGGTCCTTATTGTAGATGGCCTCACCAAATCCTTTCGATATCCGGGCTGGAGATTAGCATGGATATTAGGACCCACAAACATAATTGAAGACCTTGGCAGGGCGGCTAGCGGAATAGATGGCGGCCCGAGCATGCCTATTCAAAGGGCAGCAATTCAGTTATTAGAACCTGAAAGGGCCAATAAAGAAACGCAGGCGTTAAGAGAAGTCTTTAGTCATAAGCAATCAATAACCCTGGCAGCATTGAGGGAGTTTGGAATGTTGTGTTCCACCGATGCCAACAGCACATTCTATATATGGGCTGATATCAGCCAACTGCCCCCACCCCTGAATAATTCAGAAAGCTTTTTTAAAGAAGCGTTAAAGCACAAAGTACTTGTAGTGCCGGGTCACCTGTTTGATATAGATCCCCGAAAACAAAAAAAAGAAATAAAATTCCATAACTACATTCGCTGTTCATTCGGCCCTGAAGAGGCCAATCTTGTATCGGGCTTGCGACGTATTGAACAACTCATAAAATCATTTACATAATATGCAACCAAAAGGAAGCCTGCTGCTTATTGGCGGGCATGAAGATAAGGGTGAAATAGCTGGTGAAAACCTTACTATTCAAAAGAAAAACAAATCAACTTCACATTTTGAAATATTGGGCGAGCTCATTGACCGCGTGCCTCGCGAACACCACATAATTGAAATAATTGCCGCTGCATCTTCTATACCAGACGAGATGGAAGCATGGTACATCAATGCTTACCAACAAGCCGGCTTTACCCACGTAGGCATAATAAACGTTGCCAATGTACAGGATGCTAATGACCCGGTTTCCATACAGCGCGTTAAAGGGGCACATGCAGTATTCTTTACTGGCGGCGACCAGGAAAAACTCATAGCCCTTTTGGCCGGAACGGATCTCTTAACTGCAATCAAAACAAAATACCATGCCGATAAACATTTCGTAGTCGGTGGCACAAGTGCCGGGGCAATGTGCATCCCAGAAACCATTATAACGGGAGGCCCGATACGGGAAGCCATTTTTAAAAAAGATATAAAAATAGCAACCGGTTTCAACCTCATCAGTAACGTTATTGTAGACACACACTTTATTAAGCGAGGGCGCTTTGCACGGCTTGCGCATGCTGTTGCCTTACACCCAACATGCCTGGGAATTGGCCTCGGAGAAGACACTGCCCTACTCATTACGAATGGCAATCACGCAGAGTGCATGGGATCGGGCATGGTTATATTTATTAACGGCAGCGAAATGCGTACTTCCAATATTGAAGAAGCAGACGACAACACCCCAATCACCGTGGAGAATATTAAAGTCGACATTATTGCCGACGGAAGCTACTATTTACTTGCCGAAAGAAAGTCTACCTCGTCTGAAACCGGTTCGCAAAAACCATAATATCATACAAGGGCAGAGTCGTCGTGTTAACACTCTGCGAAATTATTCCACTATGATGTTGGTCATGAATCTGGCATCGTTGGTAACCGCTGATATAAAATACAAACCCGTTGGAACATTCAACTGAATTTCAGTCAGCTGATTCGTCTTGACACTAAGTTGCTTTACCTTTTCCCCCAGAACATTAGAAATGGTAAGCAGGCCTTCTTCATTCCCGCTCATTGTCAAACTGATTCCGAAAGACCCATGATTCGGATTGGGAAAAACGAATAAGCCATCGTTAGAAATATGCTGACTGGCAACGGTAGCCTTGCATGCAGCCAAAGTTTTAACCTTTACATAAACTGTTTTAATTGTGGTGGCCAAACAATCGGAAAGGGAAATACGGAACGTGTCGTTACCTGAATAACCCGCTGTTGGCGTATAAGTTAAGCCTGATGGCAACGTGAAACCTCCAGTACTTGGAAAAGAAGTACTGAAACCAGAAAGCATTCCATGCGATGCGTTGGAATAAATTGACAGCGTTTCTATTTGACCAGCGTTAGAATCCGTCACGGCCAGAAGTGAATCAAGGTGCACCGCTGCTCCGTTGATGCAAACCGAAAAAGAATCAGGGCTGCCGTAAAAGAAACGAGGAATGCTGTTTACAGGATAGGTGATCTTTCTTACCCTGCTGTTCAACCTGTCGGCAATGTATAAATTATTATTGCCATCATGACAAATAGCATGAGGCTCGTTAATACTTGCTGCGGTAGCGGGGCCACCGTCACCACCAAAAGTCAAAGAGCCATTTCCTGCAATTGTGGAGATGTTACCCGATGCATCAATTTTACGAACTCTGCCATTGAGGGCATCGCCGATATATATATTACCGCAATTATCAACATCAATACCTATTGGATGACTCAATTCGGCAGCTGTAGCCGGGCCACCATCGCCACTGAAAGCAGGTGTACCAACCCCTGCTATTTTAGATATGACACCAGCCGTATTTATTTTCCTTACAATATTCTCCTGGTAATCCGTAAAATAAACGATGCCGGCATTATCAACTTCAATATCCGAAGGATAGTTGATAGTAGCAGCGGTGGCCGCCCCACCATCACCGGTGCTACCTATGGAGCCATTACCTGCAAATGTGCTGATGAGACCACTGGCATCAATCCTACGAATCCTGTGATTAGACGGGTCTGGGATATACACATTGCCATAGCGATCAGCCGCAATACCATCGGAGAAGACAATCTGCGCAGCTGTGGCAGGTCCACCGTCTCCACTGAAACCAGCGCTTCCTGTACCGGCAAAGGTGGAGATGATGCCTGATGGAGTTATTTTCCTGATGCGATGATTATTAGCGTCAGAAATGTACAAATTACCCATTGTATCAAGAGCAACCCCGCTTGGATTCTTCAGTTGTGCCGCAGTAGCTGGCCCGCCATCGCCACCATATGCAGCTGCACCAGTACCTGCATAAGTAGTAATTATTCCGGCTGCGCTTACCCTCCGTATACGGTTATTGGTACCATCACCAATATAAAGGTTACCGGCAGCATCAAGCGCCACACCCCATGGATTATAAATAGTGGCTGCAGTGGCAGCACCACCATCTCCGCTAAAACCACTCGTTGAAGAACCAGCCATGGTGGTAATGGTTTGTGCATGGGTACTATGATAGGCACAAAGTATAAGAATCAGCAATCCGCAGCAGCGCAAATAAGGTGTAGTCATAATTGGGATATTTAATTCCATAAAGATGAACAATTATACGGCAATATCCAAAAAGAAATACACCTGGACAATTCCTCCGGTCAAAAGGAAATTGGGTAACACTGTGCACCCAATATTAAGCGAACCGACCATGAAGACCTGTTTTCTATTCTTTAACCAAACGCTGTATAAACTTCTCGCTGCCTGACGTCAATTCCACCATATAAATACCTGACGCAAAGTGCTGAAGTTGTATTTTCCGACTGCCAGATTGCACCGCACCTAGTTCCTGACTATAAACAGTAACACCCGAAACATCAGTTATGCGTAAAGAAGCGTTGGCCTTGCGTGATGCCTCGAAATTGATTGTGAAGTCTTCTGCTGCTGGATTAGGATACATGGAAAAACTCATTCCCTTTGCATTTTGCACTGTTGAAACTTCCGACGGATTCATGCTCAGCTCAAACCTGTCATTACCCTGTGTTGAAGCAGTTTCATTAATGGTGAATTTATACTCTGTGCCCTGGTTCAACAGCACATATTGTTTCAACAATTTGTCATGCAGATATACTTTGCCATTATCAGGAACTGATAGATTTTCAGCCTTGAAAATAAAGTCCTGCGCATAGCCGCTGCTTATACCCAACGGAATTGATGAATTGGCAACGTAAGGACGCGCATCGATAGCCAACTTTTGATTGTCGCCAGATAAGCTATAGAAATTAAAATAGGCACCCGACGGTTTGGTGGCATCGAACATTCTATCTTCATCATTGCTGGCTTCACCATTAAAGCTGATATGCAGCATATCCCATGGATGGTAATTCGCATCGTATACTGCAAGTGATACGCATCCCGGCTGAGCCCTGAAAAGTGATGTTGTTGACGATGCATTTTTATTGCTCTCGGTAAAATTAAGTGAATCGCCATTGTGTGCTGCCCTCACCTGGAAAGCACAATAGGACTGCAAATAATATGGCGAGGCCGATGCCGTACCAATAAAAATTGCCTGAAACTGTCCCCCTGCACCCAAACTAGGATTCCAAACGTAGAATGCGCTACCTACCACATTACCGGAAACCTTAGCATTGTAAACTACAGTACCAATATCTACCGGAGAAGGATAAGGATTACCCACCATGTTGTAATCCTGGTTAGCACTACTGCCTTTTGACAAATAGACGGTTTGGTTACCCTGGTTTACTGCGCCCCACATGCCAACTGTTACAGGCGAAGGTGTGTAAGTGCCATAGCCCAATCCTTCATTTTTAGCCCCCCTGATGAACAAGCGGATACCCTGGTATTGGTTCAACCTATTAGTATCGCCTGCCGCATAAGCCGACGTGAACGGCCTCCAGCCCGGATCGGATATAAGTGATGAATTACCAACCGCGGGATTGTAGCGGAACGCAGATGGCGCATTGGTGCCTGTCGTTGTGAAACCATTGGTCGCACCACCTGTACCGGTAACGTCAATGTAATTCTCTATCTGGCTCAGTGGAATATAACCCGTGAACGGATGAGCCCAGAAACGATATCGGCGATACCCACCCGGAACATATTGCAACACCTTCACATTTCCACTGATAGCAGCACCAGATGCAGGAAGCGCTGCAACGCGCGCTGTAACCAACGCATCGGAATTGAGCACCAAACTATCACCCGTAGTAAGCGCGCCTGAGGTAATTGTTACAAGGCTATCAATCATCATTCTCGCACCGGATGCGATCGATGCCCCGGCAGCATTATTCAGCAACAGGTTACGAACATTGCCAATACCTGAAACCGTCTGCAAAACACTGGTGTCAAGACTCAATGTTCCGGGTCCGGCTAAACTACCGTTGTTTGTAATATTGCCCTTCACATGCAGGCCCGTAGCCGCATTCAGTGTAACGACCGTACCGGAAGCAAGATCAATATCTTTGGTATCATAACTACCTGAAATTACCGTAGGACTGTACGGAGTACCAGCAGGAATGGATGCTGATACCATTGATGTAGGTACGACACCCGTGGACCAGTTGGAATTATCACTCCAATCTATACTTGTGACACCTATCCACGAGCTTCTGGCGTTTACGTTTAGTACTTTAATTGCAGATGCAGAATTACAGGTATTAGAAACGGTATAAGCGATAGTATCAACACCACCAGAAATACCACTCACCAACCCTGCCGTATTTACAGTCGCCACCGCTGTATTATAGCTACTCCAGGTGCCACCAGAAGTAGTATCAGCAAGCAAAATAGTTGTACCGACATTCAGGCTACTGGCACCGGCAATAGCCGCAACACTTACTGTGGATTTAACAGCTGAAATATTATACAAATTAACACCACTAAGAGCAGAACTGGTGACATTTCCGTTGATCGTATCAGTTGTGCTGGTGCAATTGAGTGTATAAGAACCTGCAGAAGCGGAATTGTATGCTACAACTAATTCTGACGCGGAATTACCATTGAGCTGAGACGGGGTATAGCCAAGCGTTGCGGTACCACCAAAGGTTATAGGAGATGCAAAGGTAAATTGGTTTAAAATACCGCTCACACCGTTCACACTAACTGCAGTCGTACTGCGGGTAAGTGAATTGGAAGTAAAGGTCACGTCGGCCGATGGTGTCAATACAAGGCTATCAATAAACATAGGTGTGCCAGCAAGTATGCTCATGCCGGAAGCCCCGGATGTAAAAGTCTGACTAAGTGCGCCGCCGCAAGAAAACAGGTTCACTAAGCATCCTGCAATAAATATTTTAAGTCGCATAAGTATGACGATTAAGATTGACAATTAAAATCCACTTCATTCTTCTGTACACTATTTCACTGGCATAACTGTCGTTCTTGTTTCCTGTTTCAGCAAGATGGCTTCAATGCGTTCCAGGCGCGCAGCATAATCCGCTCTGGCACTTTCCAGCTCCTTTTTCAAATCAGCATTTTCCTTTTGCAGTTCCCGGGTCCTTTTTTCAAGCGCCTGCACAGCAATAAAGGTTACACCCTCCATATCGGCCTGGTTGATTGTGGTATCATTGCCTGAAGTACCGAAACTATCCTTACCGAAAGAGGCAAAAAAGTCTTGTGCCATTGGTCCGTAATGGCGGAATAATTTTGCATCTTGTCCTTTATAGTTCCAGCTGCTTAACGGCATCTTTGAGATGCTAGTGAGGAAATCTTCACCATTAACTTTGGCAAAATTCTCCTTCTTGTTACGGTCTGAAATAGTGCTCCAGCTATTGCCGCCAGCAGCAAGTTGCGTGCCTACTGAAGCAGCAGAATTAGTGTATAATTTATACCCGTTTGCAAAGCGCATGGTCATCTGGTTAGTAGCACTGCTGGTTGTAGCGGTTGTGGTACTGCTGTCTCCTATGATCACAGAACCAGATTTTGCGTTCGTAGATACGTAGCTGCCTAGCGCAACACTATTTGCACCACTTGCCGTAACATTATTACCTACAGCTACCGCATTGGTTGCAGATGCTGTATTGGTATTGCCTATACCTGTGGCATTGGTACCTGAAACTGTATTAGAAATACCTAGGTTTGAACCTCCACTTGCAGTTAATTGCAAACCCGCAGTAAGTGCGCTGTTGCTGAAGAGTTTATAACCACCTGTAAAGCGGGCTTTCATTTGGTTAGCCGCATCGATAGTCGTTGCAGTTGTAGTGCTATTGTCGCCCAATATTAATGACCCACTAAGTGCGTTAGTCGATACATAACTACCTATGGCAACACTTGAAGTGCCACTTGCAGTAAGGTTATTACCTAATGCGACTGCATTGGTTGCCGACGCCGTATTGGTGCTACCTATTGCCATTGCTGCGGTGTTAGATGCGGTATTTGACGTACCGATACCGGCTGCATTTGTACCCGTCACGGTATTGGAAGTACCCAGGTTTGAACCACCTGTTGTTGTTAATTGTAACCCAGATGTAAGTGCGCTATTACTGAACAATTTGTAGCCGCCTGTAAAGCGTGCTTTCATTTGGTTTGCTGCATCAATAGAAGTAGCGGTTGTGGTACTGTTGTCACCCATAATTAGAGCGCCACCCAATGCATTTGTCGAAACGTAACTACCGATAGCAACACTTGACGCACCACTAGCAGTAAGGTTATTACCTAATGCAACTGCATTGGTTGCCGATGCCGTATTGGTACTACCTATTGCCATTGCTGCGGTGTTAGATACAGTATTTGATGCACCGATACCAGCGGCGTTTGTACCCGAAACAGTATTAGAAGTACCCAGGTTTGAACCACCTGTTGTTGTTAATTGTAACCCTGAAGTAAGTCCGCTATTACTGAATAATTTATAACCTCCTGTGAAGCGCATCATCATTTGGTTATAAGCATCATTGCTAGTTGCGGCACTGGTGGTATCGCCGAAAATAAAAGAACCGTGTTTGCTGTTAGTAGACACAGCTGAACCTATAGCAACAGAATTATTACCTGACGCATTTGTGTTATAGCCAAATGCCATTGCAGCCGCTCCGGTTGCCGTGGTAATTGCGCCACCCGCAAAGCTCCATTGGCCACTCGCAGTATTTTGTTGGCCAATGGTAAAACTCTCATTCCCCGAACTCCTGTTAAGTAACCCAAAAGCAGCAGCACTAACACCAGTTACTGTATCCTGTGAGCCCATAGCCATTGAATTGCTGCCGGAAACAGACGATGAACTTCCGAGTGCAAAACGTCCGTTGGAACTGATCAGCGCTCCCGTAGTACCATCAGCCGTAAGTAAGTAACCATTAGTATAAAGATTACCAGTGAGTGTATCGTCAAAGGTTGCAGCAGCCTGCGCCAGAGCAACAACGCTGTCCACATAGCCTTTATCCGTAAGCGAACGGGTATCATAGCTGCCGCTAACGTTATTCATGTATTTCATAACGCCGGAATTAGTTAGCTGAGCACCCTGCGTTGCCGCCGCGTCTGTATACAATTTATACCCACCGCTAAATCGCATCATCATCTGATTAACGACATCGTTAGAAGTTGTGCTTGAAGTACTATCGCCGAGTGCGAATGAGCCAGATTTTCCGTTTGTAGAAACATGACTACCCAGGGCTACAGAGTAGTTGCCACTGGCATCTGCATCATATCCGACCGACGTAGCTACATATCCGTAAGCTCTGCTTACCCTTCCAATTGCGGTAGCACTTGCTCCAGTAGAGGTATTCTGCATTCCGAGAGCAACACCGCCATCCTGGGAAGCAGAAGAAAGATAACCAGATACAAGTGTATGAGATCCTGTTGCCGTGCAGCTTTCACCTACTACAGTAGCGCCAATTCCACTGGCTTTAGTATCGTAGCCAAAAGCTGTGGAGTAAAGCCCTATGTTAGCATTGTCCCATTGTGTACCCGTAACGCCTCCGGCACGGAAGGCTGCGCTTTTAGGATACCATAACATACGGGTACCTGCCCCAGCGAGGGATAAATCTGAGCCACTTCCATAAGTGCCTGTATCAGTAATAATGCCGTTGCCAAACATTTTGATGCCGGTAGAACCATCTGCAGTTATCAGGTATCCGTTAGTGTACAAATTACTAAGCAGCGTATCGTCAAAAATAGAAGATGTAGCAGAAGCGCTTATAACGCTATCAACATAACCTTTATCTGTTAATGAGCGCGAATCGTAGCTGCCACTTACATTATTCATGTATTTCAGCAGGCCAGCATTTGTTAGTTGTGCGCCTTGCGTACCTGTAGCGTTGGTATACAATTTATATCCACCGCTGAAACGCATCATCATTTGGTTGTAGTCATCGTTATTGGTTGTTGCACTGGTTGTATCACCGAAAATGAAAGAGCCATGCTTACCATTAGTGGAAACGTTGCGTCCCATTGCTACAGAATAGTTGCCACTGGAAGTCGCATTCTGCACCGCGGACAGAGAATTTCGCCCGGTTGCAAAAGTAAATCCACATAATGCGGATGAAGCAAGCCCGCTGGCAGTATTTTGGTACCCTACTGCTGCGCTGCCAAGCCCGCTGGCAACGTTGAATAATCCTATAGCTGTTGAAGCCCCGCCACTGGCAGTGTTTTGATAGCCGGCTGTAGTACTCTGAGCACCGGTTGCCGCGCATTGATAGCCTATAGCCGTGGCTTGAGCACCAGTTGCATTGTTGTCATAGCCCAGCGCTACTGACTGGTTACCTGTTGCTGTGTCAAGTGCTCCCGCTGCAAAACTTTGGTTGCCTGTAGATGCATTTGATAGCCCTACTTTTGTGCTACCTGAAGCCGAGAGTTCAAACCCTTGCGTTAATGAGGTATTACTATACAATTTGTATCCGCCGGCAAAGCGCATCATCATCTGGTTTGTGGTGTCGCTGCTGGTTGTGGCTGCAGTGCTATCGCCTAAAATGAAGGAACCAGCCTTACCATTAGTGGAAACATTGCTACCTAAAGCAAATGAATAATTGCCGCTTGATGTAACTGCGTTACCTGCTGCTAAGGCGGAATTGCCACTTGCAGTGTTACCGTTGCCGAGCGCGGTTGCTCCGAAGGCTGATGCCGTATTATTCCTACCAATAGCCGTAGCGCTTGCGCCACTTGATGTATTCTGTATACCTAATGCTACTGCGCCGGACTGGGTTGCCGATGAAAAATAACCCGCTACTAGACTATGTGAAGCTACATTGGAACAACCTTCCCCGGCTGTAAAACTATATGCTCCGCTGGCCTTAGTATCATAACCAAATGCCGCAGAATAATTTCCTATGTTGGCGTCATTCCAGTTTACACCAGAAACTCCACCGGCACGAAATGCAGCTTTTTTAGGATACCACATCATCCTTGTTCCAGCACCCGCCGGTGCTAATGCACTGCCGCCAGCTAAAACACCAGTGTCTACAAGTATGCCGTTGGCATACATCTTTATTCCGGTTGAGCCATCAGCTGTGACCATGTAGCCACTGGTATACAAATTGCTCAACAAAGTATCATCAAATACCGATGCTGTTGCAGAAGCCGCAACAACACTATCCACATAGCCTTTATCAGTAAGCGAACGCGTATCATAGCTTCCACTGACATTGTTCATGTACTTTAAAACTCCGCCATTGGTTAGCTGAGCACCCTGGGTAGCTGTTGAATTGGTATATAGCTTATATCCCCCGCTAAAGCGCATCATCATCTGGTTTACGGCATCGTTAGGTGTTAATGTTGCGGCCGTAGTATCGCCAAAAATGAATGAGCCCTGCTTGCCGTTGGTAGAAACATTGTATCCCATGGCAACAGAATTGTCGCCCGTTGCCATTGCCTGGCGCCCCATAGCAAAACCGTATAACCCGCTCGCCGTATTGCTGCTGCCCATAGCCACTGACCCCATATTTGAAGCTGTATTATAGAGTCCCTGAGCTACTGCGCCCATATTTGAGGCTGTGTTATTATACCCCTGAGCCACTGATCCGTAACCTGAAGATGTATTGTTAAATCCGGAAGCAAAACTACCTGTACTGGAAGCTGTATTATACTGGCCCAAAGCCATGGATCCGGAACCGGTAGAATTGTTCGAAAATCCGAAACCGGCTGCAGTGAAATTACTCACTGTGTTCTGATAACCTGCCCCAAAACACTGGTTACCACTCACTGTGTTCCACTGTCCAAATGCTGACGACTGCGAACCGCTGGCTGTATTATTCCAGCCAAACGCTACTGAATTACTACCGATGTTGGCATCATCCCATTGCGAGCCACTCAATGCCCCTGCCCTGAATGCCGCCTTTTTAGGGTACCAGAACATCCTGGTTCCTGCACCGGAAATTGCAAGGCTGGAGCCTGTACCCAATGTTCCCGTATCCATCAGTAATCCATTACTACCCATAGAAAGCCCGGTGGCTCCATCGGCGGTTACCAGGTAGCCGCTCGTGTATAAATCGCGCGTCAATGTATCATTAAAGGTAGCGGTTGCACTCGCTAAGGATATAACGCTATCTACATAACCTTTGTCAGTAAGTGAGCGTGCGTCATAGCTACCGCTTATATTATTCATATATTTAAGCACACCGCCGTTTGTCAATTCCGCGCCCTCTGTGCCGCCTGAGTTTGTAAATAGTTTATAGCCACCATTAAAGCGCATCATCATTTGGTTTACGACATCGTTACTTGCCGAGCCTGATGTACTGTCGCCCAGCATAAATGATCCAGCTTTATTACTTGTTGATGTGTTACTTCCCATAGCTACGGAATGATTGCCGCTTGCTACTGCATTATTTCCCAAAGCCGTAGCAAAACTTCCACTGGCGGTGGCGGTACCACCCATAGCTACAGAAACGGTTCCACTAGCCGTATTATCGTAACCCATGGCTACAGACCCATAGCCCGAAGCGGTGTTATACCTACCTGCCGCAGTACCACTTGCGCCTGTAGCGTTGTTGTTGTTCCCGAGTGCAACAGCTCCGTCCTGAGTGGCAGTTGAGTTGTACCCCGATACTACTGTATGCGCAGCGGTTGCAGTACAAGCCTCCCCGGCAGCAAAGGAGTAATTGCCTGATGCCATATTGTTATACCCAAAGGCTGCTGAATAATTACCATTATTGCCATCATCCCAGTTGGAGCCTGATACTCCGCCGGCCCTGAAAGCTGCGTTTTTGGGATACCAGAACATACGTACGCCTGCACCTGAAGCGCCCAATGAAGCGCCACCGCCCAGCACACCTGTAGTTACCTGTTGGCCATTATCATATATCTTTATGCCAGTACTGCCGTCTGCAGTTAGCAGGTAGCCGTTGGTGTACAGGTTGCTAAGTAATGTGTCGTTAAATGCAGATGATGCACTTGTTGTGGTGCTTATCATTTTCCATGCTGTGCCGTCGTAATAATAAAACCCGGCAGTGCTATCAGTCTGGTAAATAAGAAGGCCGGTAGCCGGGCTGGATGGCCGGTTGGCCAGGGTCATGCGGGGGATGAGCAACCCCTTACCTGTTGCAGTAATATCCAGCTGCGAACTTGCGTCAGGCGTAGTAATGCCTACACCCACCTGCGCATGAACTATGCGGGTAAAAGTTAATAAACAAATTACGATACCTGCTCCGATCAAATGCTTCATAAACGGTCTATTTAAATCTTCAGAATTGCGATTACTTTTCAAAGTTACCCGCCCGATAAACCCACGTTTTTGCAAGTCGACGAAAAGATGGAAATAGTAGACCAACCAACCATTGAGTAGATTTATAACGACATTTTAGTGCGATAAGCAATCAGGCCGGGATTGTCCAACCAACAAAACATAATGCCCTACACCAATGTGTAATAGCTAGATTTCCATAAGCGGCTGCCGGTATTAATAAACGATATTCAATTGCTCTTCCAGAGTACTCACCAAGAGGCACTGCCTTACCCATAGTCCGATTATCACGGATAGCACTATAAGTACCAGCAGAATAATAATGCGATCAGCCCATATCAACCTGATATAAAACTTCATGGATGTGGTTTTGCGCCGCATAGGGCAAAATTTTGGCAAAAGTAGATATCCACATTAGCTGGAACGAGTGAAAGTCGACGAAAGCCCCATTATAGTCGACGAAATAAGATTTATTATTATTTACCCTCGCAGTCATTAAATTTGCTCCAACTCACCGGATAATATAAAGCCATGCACAGATACAAATGCCTGATTGCCGGCGATAACTTACTGGAACGTGACCTGCTGGAAATGCACCTTGGCAAAATGCCACAACTCGATGTTATTGCCAGTTGCGCAGATGGTTTCGAAGCGCAACAATTCCTGAGCCAAAACAATGTCGACATCGTATTTTCAGACATAGATATGCCGCTGCTGGATGGCTTTAGCCTGATAAAAACAATTAAGAAAACACCAGTTTTCATTTTTATATCCGCCCATTCAGAATATGCGGTAGAAAGCTACAACCTTGATGTAATAGACTTTGTTGCGAAGCCGGCTACTTTTGAACGGTTACTTAAATCGGTTACCAAGGCAGTTGAATATCTTGAACTAAAACAATCAACAAGTACAAGGCACGTGGCAATGACCCTGGAGAAGGAGAATTATTTTTTCATCCGGGAATCAAACGACCTGGTAAAAATACATTTTGAGGAGGTGGCCTATATTGAGAGCATGGGCGACTTTTCAAAAATATTCACCTTAAACGACAAGCGCCATATCACCCTGGTTAGCCTGAAGAATCTAGACACACAGCTCCCTTCGGAATACTTTACCAGGACGCACAAATCATACATAATCAATCACGACCACATCAGCTCCATCAGCAACGATGAAATAATAATCGGCAATAAACATACCCTGCCCTTAAGCCCATCGTTCCGCCAGTTATTGCTTGATAAAGTTGTGAATAAAAAAATAGTGACCCGCCATATTGGGAAATAAACTCTAGGGCATAAGTAACGTCACAATGAACTTGCTACCTTTTCCTGGCTCACTTTCTAATACTATACTACCCTGCATAAGTGACGCAAAATTCTTGCACAACATAAGGCCCAGGCCGGTTCCCTTCTCCTGGTTTGTGCCTGGCTTGCTTTCTAACAGCTGAGCATATGCGGCTGAATTAAAAGCATTAACCTGGCTGGCTTCCATGCCTACCCCGGTATCTTCAATCGACAGGTTCACCTTACCTTCTGCTGTGTTTGCCGATAAACTAATAGTTCCACCATTGGGTGTGTACTTGAGCGCATTGCTCAGTAAATTCCGCAGGAGTAATGCAGTCATATTAGTATCGGCAAAAACAAGGGTTTCACCTTCTATGAGGGTATTGATACTTACCTGCTTACTATCCGCATCTTGTTTTATTAGGTTGATCGCCTGTTGCACTGTACCGGAAATATTAAATGTCTCCATCACCGGTTTATAACCCTGCATCTGAGTACGCGCCCAGTTCAACAGATTTTCCATAAGGCCCGCAGTATAACCCAGGGTAGTTTTAAGAGCCGCAGCATACTTCGTCATTTTCTCTGTTGAGATGTTGCCTCCTTCGAGTATTTGTGTAAAGGCAATAAGGGAATTTACAGGCGTCTTCATATCATGGCTAATGACGCTGAATATCCTGTCTTTTACATCATTCAGTTGCTCTACCTCCCGCTTCCTGTGCGAAATTTCCTTGTTCAGCGCTGCTGTTCTCCGTTGGCTGATAAATGCCAATGCCCCAATAACCAACAGCAGCACAGACACCAGCACCAGGAAGAAATTGATCTTGCGATTATATGCGATCTGGGTTTCTTGTGTGGTTATCTGTTTGTCTTTGGTTTCCGTATCGTACCGCGTTTGCAATTCCTTTATCTGCTGCGACTTTTGCTTATTGAGTATTGTGTCTTTTACGGTAACCCACCTGTCATAATAATCTAGTGCTTCAGGGTATCGTTTTATTGCTATGTAAACCTTTCGTAATGTCTCATAAGAATCACGGTAGATGTCTATCACGTTTACCTTCTTATTCAATTCGATCGACTTGAGTAAGCTCCTTTCAGCCTGTTTATAGTCGCCCTTTTCGTAGTAGAGATTACCGAGGTTATCTAAGATAGCGGCTAACTGAAACTGACTTTCAAAATCAGTTGCGTTAGTATCAATCAAGGCTATGGCATCATTATAATCTTTAAGCGCTGCATTAAAATTCTTTGTGGTTTTGTACACTATAGCCTGGTTACCCAGCCCTGCTATGAGTAAAGAGAGATTACCTGCGCGCCTGGCTCCTGTAATTACCTCATTGTAAAAAACAATCGCAGAATCGTACTTCCCTTCCTTTTTGCTGATAGTGCCGAGATTATTAAATATCATCAGCCTCTTTCGGCCGAGGGTAGGGTCATTCAAATGTTCATCGGATATTTTTTTTGCCTGCAGAATAAATTGCTTCTGTAATTCCAGGTCACCCGTTTCTTCATATACATTGGCGATATCCAGGCACGTGCCAATTTCGAAATTGACATTATTCAGTTGCTTTTGCAAGCGAAGTGCAACCAGATAGTGCTTTAATGCCTGTGGAAAATCGGGCAGAAACTGGTAGCAAATCCCCAAAAGGTAATTGCCATTAGCGATTGCTCTATCGTTATTATGTAATTCTCCTTCCCTTACCAGATCCTTCCCAATAAGAATGGCGCTGGGAATATCGTCATCGCTCACAAACCGGCCGAAATGATACAGGGAGTCAAAACGAATTGAATCATTTTTTATCGCATTGATCGCATTGAGTTGCTCTTTGAACCGTTCCGATACCTGCGCACTGACTATTAAAGTAAACAAACACGCGGCAACCAACAGCACCATCTTCTTCATTCCACAAAAATATATAAACACATTTATCACATGGTATGCAGCGCGATAAAAATTACCATAATTGTTCTTCGAAAAAAGTTTGCACCCGTCATTATTAATTGACGTCAATACTAGGAGCTAGCTGAGGAACCCACTTAAAAAAAATGATGTCGACACCCGTACAGCCGAATTTTGCTATGTCTGACACTCAGTCGGGATGGCCATAAATGCGATTGCGGGAATGAAACAAAAACACAAAAATTATGGCAAGAGCCCGGAGATGGTCGAGTACGAAAAACCTGGAAGTACTAACGGCAGTTGGAGGTGAAGAAAGGGACATAAAAGAAGCAAAACCAAATGTAGTAAAACAATTGAACACCTGCGGGCAGGCAGTTGAATGTGAGCAACAAAATCGTACTATTGCGTTACTAATTTTTCTATCGGCGTACAATATGTCCAGTAGTTAAATCCAATTCAATTTTTAAATTTTATATAAAATGTTCCCACTACAACCCACTATAAATATAGATGATGCTATAAAGCAGGCGAACCTACGCATTAAAGCACCAATGCTAACCATCATGATCGCGTTCATAATAGCGGGCATTTTTAGTGGAACGCTGGGCGACCATTCTATTCTGGCCAATTGCGTTACCGTTTTCTTCATAGCCGGCACTTTTGTATTTGGCATCCTGTTCAGCCTGATAGCAACTACAAAATGGCGCATATGGGCCTTCAGCCACGTTAATAATGTGCATGAACTGCAAGCCATTGCCGAGCAAGAAAACATATTGCCCCGCAAGGGTTCCTGGCAATGGAAACTGGCAATTGAGAGCAAAGCCGATAAGGAAAAACTTGGTGCGCTGGCACAACGATTTAAAGAGTCGCACAAGCACCTTGAAGATGATACCATTCCGGAGGCGGTAAATATTTACGCATACAACATTATAAGAACATTAATGGGCGCTACGGTAATAGCAATCGGGTTCTACAGTTGGGTTTATCATAGTGCCGGCCCCAGAGCCTGGTGGTTGTTCAATATCTGTGTACATACTGGTATAGCGATCATTCCGATTGGTCTTACAGCCTTCACTATCTATAAGTCGCAGAACATCAAACATGGCCGACCAGATGTTACGCTTAGTGATGCAGGTATTGAAACACCAACGCTTGGTTTTAAACCATGGAGCGAGTTATACCATGAGCGTATGGAAGTAGATTATTCCACAGGAAAATACAGCACCAAAATCATCTACCTCGCGTTTGAACATAATGACGATACGGAGAGGATTGATGTAACTATAGCCAGCGAGCGCAGAAGGCGCATCTACTACCTGCTGAAAATATACAGGAACAGGTATAATAAAAATCGCCGAGAGCAAAAAAACGTTGACCGTGAAATGAGACAAAAAGGCCATTAAAAAAACGCCCCTAACCCGGGGCGTTGCGCAAATAAGTTTTCGTATTATTGGTTTAGGCTAGATAGGTTAGGAGTGAATTTCATGTGCATTGTTTTCTTTCCAGTTTTGTTCCAGGGCTTCCGCTTCTTCTTCATTACGTGGATAAACGCTCATAATTATCTTACCTTCCTTAACACCTGATTCGTATAGTTTAGCATGTTCGTCGGTCATGCCAGCGCCGACAAGTGCGCCCAATATACCACCTGTTACAGCCCCGGCGCCAGCGCCTGCTAAACCTGCTGCCAGCGGGCCTGCAATTACCAACCCTATTCCCGGAATAAAGAGACTTGTACCTACTGCAACTACAATCGCGACGATTGCACCGACAGTGCCACCCAGCAAAGAACCCGCACCAGCACCAGTACCTATATTACTACCAAATTCATCAGCCAAAATTGAATCGGCAAAATATTTTTTACGAGTTTCATCAGACATGATGAGGTTTATTTCTTTGTTGGTGTAACCTCTGTCTTGCAAAGTATGGTAAGCCTTTTCTGCACTTTCTCTGTCAGAGAATATACCAGTAAGCATACTTCGGTTGCCATTCATTTCGCTGGCCCCTACTATTTGATTCGTTTCCATTGTGATTGATTCTTTTGTGAGTTATAATTGATACAAAGTTCGTACATGCATTTAGCGGACACGTTACACACTTGTTTTAATTAGTTACATTATTCCCACGTCAAAGTCAGGCGAGTGGCGTAACAACGGAGCCTAAATGGCATTACATTTCAAATAGAATTCATAGTAATGGCTGGCCCCAGTGGACCTAGCTTTCACGATATACTACCCCACAAATTCATCAATTAAAGCCAACAATTCCTGCCCACGCATGCGGCCATTGATGGCATTATATACTTCATTATTGATAGACTTACTTATGACCGTACCATTTACAATCTTGATAATATAGGGGATGCCGCCTTCCGTCTTTGCGTTTGCAATCAGCCTGGAGATGTAGCGATGGTCGTGAGCGGTAATTAACTTCTTGCCCTGCAGCTTAATGATTTCTATTTCCGGTTTCAGCCCAGGCAGCAGCATGTCTTCTATAAAATACAATGTCGTCCTTTTGTCAGAATACCAGAAGAAAGTGGCACCATTTAAACCAACCAGAAAATTATGATATTCGATATTAAACCGTTCTTCATTGCGCCGGCTGAATGAGAGCGCTAGGAGAATAAAAGGCAGACACAACACCAGCAGCAGCAAAGCTGGAATGAGGATGATGACAACCCCAATAATATCCCGAATCGTTTTGAGTAACCGCATTACCTGATTTGTATGAATTGTGTAAATGTACCTAACCTGGAATATTAGGCCAACCATATCATCAGGAATTTCCGGCTATATTAATGAGTTAAAACAGCCGTCAGGACAAGCCAGCCACTCCATTTTCCCTGGAATACTGATTACAAAAGGGCATCGCGCTCCTCGCACTAATCCTTCAGGAAGCCGAATTTACCAGCATTAAAGTCTTCAATAGCCTGATGAATTTCCTCCTGTGTATTCATTACGAACGGGCCATAGCTTACGTAGGGCTCATTGAGTGGCTCTCCACTCAATACAAGCAATATCCCTTTTTCCTTCGCTTTAATATGGATATCACCGGCCTCATTTTTAAGCTGCAAATAATGGTTTTCAGTCACCTCGTTGGCATTTACAATAACCGAACCATCAACAACCAGTATACCTGTATTGAAGTTCGCAGGCAGGCTGAACGTAAAATCAGCATTGGCGTTAAAATGGATATCGTACATGTGCACCGGCGAAAAGGTACTGGCAATACCTTTTACACCCTGGTATTCGCCAGCAACCACATGTATATCGCCCATGCAGTGCGGCAGTGTAACTTTTGGCTTTTTAGTATGTACAATACTCTGGTACTTAGCCGGAGTCATCTTATGCTTTTTAGGCAGGTTTATCCAGAGCTGCAACATTTCGAATGCGCCACCATGTTGCACATAGTTGTGTTCGTGGTATTCCTTGTGCAATACACCACCTCCGGCGGTCATCCATTGTATGTCGCCGGGGCCAATTATACCATGGTTGCCCTTGCTATCATGGTGCTCCACAGAGCCTTTGTAAGCAAACGTAATTGTTTCGATACCCCTGTGCGGATGCACCCCAACGCCACGCGATATTTCTGATGGCGGATAGCTCACTTCTGCATTAAAATCGAGCAGGAAGAAGGGACTCATCCTTTCTTCAAAGCCTTTTCCGTTAGGGAAGAAGTTCATTACTTTAAAACCATTGCCTACCATGTGGGTATTAGTTGGCGATAACACCCCTTCCACGCCCCTGTATCTGGCATTGGCAACACTTGCCGCAGCCTTAACAGGCATTAGGGCAGATTGCAGGTAAGCCACCGCAGTAGCAAATAGTCCTTTTTTAATGAAATCTTTTCTTTCCATAACGCGATGGTTTGTGTTGTACAAATTTATGCATCAAAAGTAAGGAACAAAATTCCATACATGTACATACATCAATAGAAGCTTGCTATCCACATATTGATGCACGCAAAACGGACCTCTGTTCATTAAAAATAATAAAGGAGAGCCAAACTTTGGCTCTCCTTGTAATACAATAATTGTTATACCGTTTTGATATTAAAAGCAAACAATGGTTAGTATGGTAGAGCCTACCCTCTTCGTAACTCTTAGCTCGAAAATGTTTGTCTTTTCATTAACCTAAATTAAGACTACGCCGCTCTTTCAATGCCAAAATGTGTTATTCGAGCAGCGGCTTAAGTTTTGCTGAATACAACTGTAAGGGTTTTGGTCATCCCCTCTTATGTACTTTTTTTATTTCGAAATCTTTGTCTTTTCATTTATCTCAATGAGGGCTGCGCCGTTGTGCTGCCGCAAAAAAAGTACCAAAAAAAGCGGCACTTTTTTCTTATCGCTCCGCGAGAAAAAAGAAGCCCCCCGGCGTTATGTGTGAAGCTTGTTACTCTAATGTCCGCGCCGGGGCGGCAGCGCGGGTGATATTAAAGGCAAACTGTCGACGTTAGTTTGATTTCGATTTCTAACTAGTATTATAGCCTATTTAGCCCGCATCTTGTTGCCTTTGGCTTCATGGGTTACTTCAGCCAGGCCGAGTGCTTCCATCAAAGGTGGCATATACATACCAAAGCGACCACGCAGCCCCTTCTTCATACCATACCAGCCACCAACAGGATTGGTTTCTGAGCGGCCCCATGCCTCAACCGTTCCATCTTTTGCTGGTTTTTGTTCGTCGGCACTGCCTAACTCCATCCAGTCCCCATGTTGTTTAAGCATGGTGTGCAAGTCGTTAATGGCCCGCATATCATAATGGAGTACAGTTTTACCAACACTACATACCAGTATTTCCTTGCCATCTTTCTCATCTACATGCATGGTATACTCACTGCTCAATGGCGGCGTTTTGAGCAACATTGGATTGTCTTTTGTGCCAATTTTGTTTTTCATATCGCGTTGTTTGATCGTTTAAAAAATGGTGTAGAATGCACCACTAAAGTAAGCAATTCATTCTTATTTGGTGTTTCAGATACACAAGCCTGACACCGCCGCAACAAAGCACAAATCCTGTGCTCCATTATTTAAATAAACCCGTAACGAAGTTAATATACTGCTGCTGCGCATCTTCTTTACTCAGCCCTTTCTTGGCCTCCCAGGCGTTGTATTTTGCAGCGGCAACAAAATCGAACATGCCGGGTTTATCAATATTGATATCGCCTATGGTTGCCTGCTTATTGAGGGCATATAATTCCAGCATAACGTCGTTACCTGGCTTTTCTGTAAGTTCCATTACCCGCTTTTTAGCGTCTTCAAATAATTCCTCTAAAGTCTGCATGGTTGTTTTCTTTCTTTATTGCGGCTAAGCTGCCGCACACTCAAAGTTAGGGCAATAACGATATGCAAAAGCCAGCGGCATAAAAGGCAAACCGGCTATAGCAGTGGCTTATACATTTCTCGAAATTCTTACAAATAGCTACTTCATCCTTTTCGGGTAAATATGGAGGTAAATTTCCCCGGCCAAAGGATTGCTACCATAGAGGCCCTCCAATTTGGCATCGCTGGTATACCATGATAATTGCGCGCCAGCCGCGACCGTTACCGGCCCTACACCAAACAGATCGTAACCTGCGCCTGCGGTAAGCATGTTGATAGCATATTGCGTGTGAGGGCCATATTGCATAGCATTGAGGTTTAATTCGCCTGTAGTTTTGGTAACCCACTCTTCCCTCATATACAAAGCTAGTTTCTTCATTTTGAGGGTGGCTTCCAGTAATGCGGAGTTCGATGTATCTTCCCCTGCAATGGCATTCTGCCCCCAAAGCGCAGTTGCGGTTACATATTTATTTGAATTGATAGGATAAACATAGGTCGCGGACGCTGTAGTGCGGTTCACATCTTCGGTTGAATGAAGAACCTCTGGGCTTTTAATAAAGCCATGCGACACCTGAAGCGCCCAATTTGCTGACGGATTAAACGATAGCCGCCCGCTCCATGAATCGAACAAAGGTCTATCGAAATCATACCTGTTTTCGTCTGGTTCTCTCCCCGTAAAAGACGAGGCCTCGAGTTTAAACTTTCCATTTCTCACACCCAGGGTTGCAACACCAAATGAAATATGGGTGGCATCTTCCCAGTGGTGCACGATAGGTGCGTCAGGATTGAACATTCCGGATGGGCGATGCATAAAAACAACAGGACCTAATGCGGGTTCTCCAGGATAACCTGCATACAAAAACACATCCGTTTTGGGGTTGAATGCATAGGCGTAACTTACCGACAATTCTGAAAAAAGGTCATGAGGGTGCTGGCGGTCCACAAGTGGCTTTCCGTTCCACGTTTCGCCGGTTTGGAAAAGCAACGGATACCCGCTACCCCCTGCTATCAGCGCATCTGTAGAGAACATAGCATTAAAATGAAAAAGTCCTTTTTTACCGATCTTTCTTTGCCCCATTACCATAAGCATATCAGGGGCATCCCATTTTTCGGCACCCCTACTGCCAACACCGCTAATATCCTGCTTATTATAACGGATGAAAAGGTCGCCATGAAACATAAACATCCACTTATGGCTATGCAGTATGTAGCCATACATGGGCGTAGCATCAGGATTCCATGCCGTACCTGAGCCATTACGGGCCATTGGCAGGTTTAAAGAAAATGCACTACTCATAGTTGCCATGTTCATGTCATGATGCATACTTTGCATGGTGTCATCCATTTCAGCTATGTCATCATCATCCTTTTCCGCCAGGGTGTCTTTTACTGCGTGCTTCACCCCGTGCATTTTCTTCATATCATGTTGGGCAAAGGTGATACTGCTGCCACCAACTAGAAATATGAAAAATAGAATTGTGGTTTTCATGGTTACGTAATTTCAGGTGTAAGTTGCCCTAAAAGAACATATACGTAACAGCAATTTAAATCGTTTGCAAATTACCCGCCAGATTGCCGTATTTCTTATAGCTTTTCAAATTTGTGAACATATACATTGTTGTTGCTGAAAATTTTCATGACATATAAACCAGTTTGCAGGCTACCGGTCCTGATCCGCAATTTATCTTCTGAATGTTCCATTGGAATAGCGACTTCAGTACCTAGTAATGAATAAACTTTCACACTGAAAGAGCCTGATAGAAACAATTCTGATGTTAAGGTTAAAATGTCAGTGGCAGGGTTGGGAGAAAGCTGCACTTCCTGCTTTTTAGTTGCATCACTGATTCCTGCAGGGCCAGGCAAAACCAGAAACTGCCCCATCATGCCATCATCTTCATGGTGTAGCAGGTGGCAGTGATACATGTAAGGAATAGATGCGTCAGCAAACGTTTCAAATTTGGTAATAAACCGCACACTGTCGCCGGGCATTACCAATACCACATCTTTCCTGCCGCGCTCATAGGGCGGCGGCGGCACACCATTTATATCAACAATATAAAAAGGCACATCATGAATATGAAAGGGATGGGCAACCAGGGTGTGGTTAACCAATTTCCATATTTCAGTACGGTTCAGATAGGTGACAACATTTATCGTGTCCATAGCAAAATGATGACCGTTAATTACAAACGGCCCTTCAGCAAATGTGCTGGAATCGGCTGTTGCGGGGCTAAGGTTAAAAGTCCGGGTGGTATCAACAGCCGAAAGCGGCCATGGTGCTAAAGTGCCTAAAGTAGCTGGTATTGTTGTTACGGCACCGCCCGTGCTTGCAGTTACATTTATTTTCATAATGTTGTAATCGGCCCCATTGAGCGGATTAGCGCTATAGCCGGGGATAAATGCAGTGTCGGTACCCACGGTATCAGCGCCATAAATACCGTTTGGTAATTCCGAACCATAATTTTTAAAATAAACAGTTGCCCCAACCATACCAGTGAGGTTGAGCAATACTTCTGCGCGCTCGCCGGGTGAAAGCCTTATCCGCGTTAGTGTTACAGGGGTATCCAAAAGCCCCCCGTCGGTGGCAATTAATTTGAATGGCATGCTACCTGAAAATCCGAACATATAGCTGCGCATTGAAGATCCGTTCAAAATTCTGAAACGAACCACCTGGGCCGGGGCGTTCAGATAGGGATCAACAGTTCCGTTTACCATCAATAAGGTGTCATCTTCTGTAGCGATGGCGATCTGGCGTAACACATCAAAAGCCTTTGATTGCACAATCAGCGGTATGTCATCTACACCATAGGTACGCGGCAACGTCAATGCGGCTTCCGCAGCATCTTTGACTATAATCATTCCCGCGATGCCTTTTGAAACATGCAGATCAGTTTTACCCGCACCATGCGGATGATACCAATAGGTACCTGCGTCATTCAAGACTTTAAACGACGGACTCCAGGTAGTTGAAGGTGCTATAAGTTGACCCGGACCACCATCATTTTGCGGAGACACGTGCATACCATGCCAATGAATAGTTGTAGCTACCGGCAGGCTATTGGTTACATTCAGCGTAACGCTGTCCAGTTTATTCAATATCAAAGTCGGTGCGAGAAAACTGCCGTTTACACCATAAGTTGGAGTTGTGTAACCACTAAAAAATGTCCGCGTTCCAGTTTGTATATTTAAGTTAAACGTAGTTCCACTTATTGCAGGGGGAATGAACAATGCTGTCTGGCCATAGGTAGTCCCGGCAAGCAAAAGGGCAATTGATAATATTCGCTTCATTGTTTGAGCTTATTGTTTAGCAAGAAATATTGTTATCTTTTGCAAAGCGTTAATTACGGCAAGCGCAATAGAATAGCGCCCATCGTTATCTAAGATACATCGGCACCAGCTATAGCCATGCCTAGTACCAGGCGGAGAACAGAGGTACCACCTGCATCAAAAACTACCATCGAGGCAAAGGCCCGAGATGGTTAATTTGAATATCCCAATACCAGGTGTGCATTGGCAGCAATACAGCGTATTGCCACCAATGCATCTATCTTCGCTGGCGTGAATTCTATTTTGCTACAGTTAATTTAGCAACCGAAGTATAGCCATTGAGCACTGTACGTACCATGTATAAACCATCAGGCAGCTCAGCAGTACTTATTTTCTTTGAAAAAGCACCAGGGACCACATTTTCGTTCACTACCGTAGAAAGGAGCTTACCGGTAATATCTGTAAGTTGTATAGTTAAGTTACCCGCAGTAAGGATGCTTGCTTCCAGTACCACCGCATTTGCTGCAGGATTAGGGGAAACGTTAACGGAGGCTACAGAAGCGGTACTTTCTTTTATGGCAGCGGTACCAGGATTAAAAAATTTAGAAATACTGTCCTTCATACCAACCGTATCTCCTGCTGAAAACCCAATGCCGGTATATATTACTTTGTGCGTGTTGCCAGCCAGAATAACAATGGTAGGCATACCAAAACCGCCATAATATGCCACCTGGGCAGCACCCGAATCAATTGGAGTAGACGTAAAGCCGTTCGAAGTTACCCAGGCACTAACCACAGAACAGTCCATACTGTTTTGAAAGCCGGAAGCATACGAACGTATTTTACCCGGATGGGCAGCCAATAAACCAACTTTCATAGCCTCAAGACTGTGGCCCGCGGTAATGCAAGAGGCGCATCCACCACCCATAAAAAACTCCAGTATAACTACATTCCCGGAATCGAGGTCGTTAGTAAAAAGATGGTGCATATTGCCATTGCAATCGGCGCGGTTAAAATCCATAGCTACGGTAGCCTGGGCAAAAGAATTATTTGCAGAAAAAAGCGAAGCCATCGCTATAACTGAAGAAAGAATTATTTTTTTCATTTGAATATTTTTTTGAGCATTAAGGAACGTTGATAAAATAAAGAAAATGCATAGCAATTAATTTGCAGCAATGCAGTCAACACATAATTGAAATAGAAGCGAGAAAAGAAGGCATCAAACAAATATCGATACCTATATTGCATGCTGTGTGAAATGGTGGAATCTCTTTCGCCATCTCATAGCTTTTCTCCTCCTTTCATCTTTCGACAGGTAATGCGTATCGCTAACAGATTATAACCTATCAAGTCTGCGTCAAATGCACTAGACTATGCCGGTAAGATGTGCACTCCAGCGCGAAATAGCAACTACAGGGTACAGAGAACTTGCAGTTAGACCGAATCAGACCCTGATTACGCGATTACGTAAATAAATGGGCGTCTTATCATTGATTAAGGGAGGGGGATGCCCTAATAATTCATGATTGTTATCGGGCAGTTTTATTGCAGGGCAACAATAACGAGAACCGTAATAAGCAGGAAGAAGTGGAGTCTCGTCGGCAACTATTTTTTGAACAAAAACATGCCCGCCCGGGGTATGGCTATCTTTGCATTTGGCATGGACCACTTTATCCATACAGCAACCTTCCATTTCATTTTCACCACAACAGTTTTTTTCTGTATCTGCTGTAAAGCAGATTTCCTTAAACGTACCGCCACAATAATGCAATGAAAAAGTTACCCCGATGACACTTGCCATATAGAGCAACATTAGAAAGCATGTAGCCAGCTTTTTCATTGAGGTTTATAAAAGATGAACATAACGAAGTTAAGGTAAAATTGAGACACAGTCAAAAAACAACAAGACTGTTGGGTGTTGACATTCAACTTCCAACCTGCTCATATATTGCTATATAATTCCGATCATAAAGTGCTACCTGGGAAATATCAAGACGAAAAAACGACGACGCGCCCCTGAAAAAAGCACACTCAGTAACTGACCAATAAAGAGGAATCGGGATAATTTCTTATCTGCTTATACTTTGTTGCCCACAGCATCTATTCCGGCCTCCAAACAGGATGCATCCAGTGCTCTTCAACGGGTTTGATCATCCATTTTTCGAGGTCAAAAATTACTTTTATAGAATAGGGCCTTTGATCATCGCTATTAAGTGGGACCCATTTATGGTTTTTGTAGGTTTCGGCGGTAATGGTTACCGTATCATATTCCTGCATCGAAGGCCCCGCAATGCCATCAAAACGAATGCGATCGAGGTCGGTATCTTTATTTAAATCGCCATACAGACATGGTTCGTATACCCACTCCCATGAGTTTTGATACATATCTGCAACCACCTTCTTATTGCTCAGGTCAAAGAAATAATTGAAATGAATGCGGCCACCGTAACCATTAAAATCTGTAAGGCGACCTGTAAAAACCAGGTATTTACCGCCGTGGTAACTAAACTTTCTAATTGACGGAATTGGAAACCTGTTGCCGTTTGTATAGAGCTTTTCGGGTACCCGCTGACCATTAATTGAAAAATAAGTATTGTGGTAGACAAATTTCAAATCAGCAAACGGGAATGCTACAGATTGCGCAGGATCATCGCCATTTGCAGGTAACCTGATGTAGGCATCTTCAAAATTGATATCCTTATCCAGTAATTTGCGCCAAGTCGTATCCAGCAGCATTGCGGAAGTATCAATAAGCTTCCGGTAAAATAATTGTATATCGCTGCGGTACTTTTCGTTCTTAATGCTATCACGGGTGCGCTGTGCCTGCGAAGGTTGTGCCGCTTCGCTCTTAGCCAATGTATCCCGCTGCGGCATGGTGCCAGCAGGCGGCACATTATTGCAACTGAACAGGGGAACTGCGATAAACAATAAAAACACTGACCTCTCCATCATGGCACACTAAATATACTGCTATTTCAAAAATACGGATCGCCACCCTCTCCGCCTACACCAGCTCTATTTGTTAACCGTTTGCTTTTTTGCGTCACGCCGAATTGAAAAAAGTTACCCGCCCTACCCTTTCCATATGGCTCAATGCCATTTATTCCGTGAATATTGCGGTAAAGTTCGGCTTCTGTTTTTACGCTGCCAAACGTTATACACATGATAGGCAAGGTGTGAAAGGGAGGGGGAAAAGTGTAGGGGCACCAGGGACCTCACCCCGGCCCTCTCCGAAGGAGAGGGAGGTGTTTTACAGCACGTCCGTGTTGTGGTATGAATTCTTTAGGCAGCTTTCGCGCAAGCTTTGCGCCTGAAGAAGGGACCTCGCTTCTGCCATAACCATTATGAGCGGGTAACGGGCGTTACAAACGCCCTACCGGTGCATCCGCGTTGCAAACGCGGACGAGTGGGGAGATATAATGCTTCGCTACCAATCTTCTCGTTTTAATTTGTCCGTTTAAAACATTGCGCTAACCTTATATACCAAATTCAATATGTATGAAACGCAAGTTGTACCTGATGTTACTTCCAGTAATATTCATTACGAATACATTTTTTACCTACAATGAATCATGTATTGAAATTAAGGACAGGCAAAACCTGCCAAATGATATTTTTAAGCTGCTAAAGAAAGACCGGGCAATTTTGCTTGGTGAAGTGCATGGGTCAAATGAGGCGGCTGAATTTGCGGAAGGGATGGCAAATTTATGGTTGGCTTCCGGAGAAAAAGTACTGCTTGGTCTTGAGATCAATCAAGACAATCAAGACTCCGTTGATAGGTTTATGCAAACCGGAAACTTTAAGTTTATAAAAAATATGCCTTTTTCCCATCGCGAATTTCAGGATGGACGCAGCAGCACAGCAATGGCCAATCTTATTAAATCTTTCTACCAGAAAGGCAAGATAAAAATTGTCTGCTTAGCTGTACCATCTTCATTAACCGCTAGTCGGAAAAGAGATAGTATAATGGCCGCAAATGCGAGTAAAGCACTCAGCGAAAATCCAGATTGGAAATTAATTACGCTGACTGGCAATGTTCACAACAAGTTGGAATTGGGTGGTTTCGGTTTCCCTATGGGTTATTGGATGTTGAATAATGAAGCGGTTAAACTTAATAAAGAACAGGTGGCATCTATCGATATCGTATTTGAAACAGGAAAGTGTTGGAATTGTCAAGGGCATAATGGCACCTCTGTTTGCAAGGAATACCCACAAGGAAACTTATCGGGCGATTTAGCCCACAAATACCTCTTCGATAATTTTTTTATTGACACAGAGCGGGAAAAAGCATTTTTCACAAGGGAAATTTCAACATCTTTCCCATTACATCAATAGTGATTTTCAGATGCAAGGTTGATATGCCTGTTCAATTTGCACTTTGTAGTTTATTTTTGAGCTACACGATGCTTCTATTTTTTTCGTCTTACCACTTATCCAGTTGAGAATTTTTACAGCATCGTTACCCACACACTTCATTCTGTAAAGGATTATAAGAGCAGAACCAATAGTAAGTAAACCGATAATTAGAATTGACGCATAGATACCTAAAGTATCTGCAATTATACCAGTAAGTATAGCACCAATTGCATAGCCTAAATCTCGCCAAAACCTAAAAATACCCAGGCTATTGGCACGATCTGCAGGGTGTGTATTTTCGGCTATTGTTGCAAGAAAAGTGGGATATACCATTGCTGTCCCCAATCCAAGTATCGCGGACAGGAATATAAAATGCAACATTGATTGCGCAAACAACAAAACAATGAGAGCAATTCCCTGCAATAGCATACCGAGGAACAGCAAGTCTTTTTTGCAATCTGTGGAAAGACTGTATTCCTTTCGGTCGTTAAAAGTGTAAGCGTAACCAGCTCCGAAACCCAATGTAACATCAGAAAGAGGTACTACGGCTTGCGCAGGTGACCTATTTTCCATAAATAAATTTAACAATACAACAAGAATTAAACCTTTGCTTTTCATAATATTCGAATTGACGTTTATGTTACTATAAAAATTCAAAAATATATATTAACATTTAAAAAGCAAAATTATTAATTGCCTTTTTTTAAAACTCAATGGGATAATTAAAAAGCCAGCCTGAAAACAGGCTGGCTCATCTATACATGTCAAATTTTACTAGTTAGATGAATATATCTCTATCCAACCTGAAAAGGGCAGTACCCCAATTTCGGCTACATTGTGAAATTTGTTATTCAGCATATAATTTGAGCATCATGAAACGTAGCTTACACCCCATTATTTGATGCAAGTATATTCCCCGTCGGTTGCTATAAAACAAAAAAACCCGCTCAATGAGCGGGTTTCAACCTTCGTAGTCCGACCAGGATTCGAACCTAGACAAACAGTACCAAAAACTGTGGTGCTACCGTTACACCATCGGACTAACCGTCCCTTTCGGGAGTGCAAATGTAAGAAGTTATTTTTCAAATTCCAAAGAAGAAATTCCAAAATTAAAATTCCAAATTCCAAGGGGGAAATTCCAAATAAAAAATTCTAAATTCCAAGGGGAAATTCCAAATCTTAAAATCCAAAAATCCAAATTCCAAGGGCGATGCCAAAAGTCCAAAACTTAAATTCCAAAGAGCAAAGAACAAAAAACAAAGAAACGGACGACTGCTGACTGCCAATTGCTGACTGTAAACTGCCAACTGCCCTCCGCTAACTGCTTTTCACCTGAGCTTCCATTACTGACATGGCTACGATGTTTACTATCTGGCGAACGCTGCTGCCTAACTGGAGCACGTATACTGGTTTGCGCAGGCCTAATAGTATTGGGCCAATCGCCTCTGCCCCACCCACTTCCTGCAACAGGTGATAGGCAATATTGCCGGCGGCAAGGTTAGGGAAAATAAGCACGTTTGGCGGCTCGTTCACCAGGTCAGAGAATGGATAGTTTTCCCTGAGCAAGTCTTTGTTAAATGCCACACCTGCCTGCACTTCGCCATCTATCACCATTTCCGGGTGCATTTGTTTGATCCGGGCTACGGCATTGCTCACTCTTGTTGCTTCGGGCGATGGTGTGCTGCCAAAGTTGGAATAGGATAGCATTGCTATGCGCGGCTTTATATTGAAGTGCTCGACCGCCTTTGCTGTTAACAAGGTGATATCGACCAGTTCATCTTCCGTCGGGTTGAAATTAAGGGTAGTGTCGGCAAAGAAAAGCGGGCCTTTTTTCGTGAGCATAATGTATAAGCCTGCAACACGTCCGGCATCATCGGCCATACCAATAATTTCGAGCGCCGGCCTTATGGTATCTGGGTATTTACGGGTAAGTCCGGAAACCATTGCGTCTGCCATACCCATGTTTACCATCATGCAACCATAAAACGGTCTTTCGCGCATTATCTTCTTGGCTTCGTACAAGTTCACGCCGCGGCGCTTCCTCTTTTCGAAGAACTGTGCGCCAAATATTGCACGGGTCGCTTCCTGCGCATCGCTCTTAGGGTCTATTATTTCTACCCCTTCCAGGTGCAGATCGTTGTCTTTTATCAAGGCACGTATGCGCGCCTCATTACCCAATAGAATTGGTATAGCTATGCCTTCATCTTTCGCTATCTGCACCGCCTTCAATATCTTCAGGTTCTCTGATTCTGCAAACACTACGCGTTTCGGACTTTGCTTTGCTTTGTTGATTACGTGGCGCAGCAACATATCATCGCTGCCCAGGCGGCGGTATAGCGCAGCCTCGTATTCGTCCCAGTCTTTAATAGGCTGACGCGCAACCCCACTATCCATTGCAGCCTTTGCAACCGCCATTGAAACAGTAACCAGCAGGCGCGGGTCCATTGGTTTAGGTATTATGTATAACGGGCCATACTGTAACGAAATATCGTTGTAGGCTACGTTAACCAAGTCTGGCACCGGTTGGCGTGCGAGTTCGGCGAGCGCCTTAACCGCAGCCAGCTTCATATCTTCGTTAATAGCAGAAGCGCGCACGTCCAGTGCTCCACGGAAAATGTAAGGGAAACCCAATACATTATTTACCTGGTTAGGATAGTCGCTACGGCCTGTAGCCATTATAACGTCAGGACGCGCAGCAAGGGCATCGTCATACTTTATCTCCGGGTCAGGGTTCGCCAATGCAAAAACAATTGGGCGTTCGCCCATGCTTTTCACCATATCCTGGCTCACTACATTGCCTTTAGAAAGACCGATGAATACGTCAGAATTGACCATAGCTTCGTGCAGGTCAACAGGCTCCATATCTTGCGCAAACTGTTTTTTATGTTCGTCGAGGTCGGTGCGCGATGATACGATCAGGCCCTTGCTATCGAACATATACATGTTGGCAACATTCGCGCCGAGTTTCAGGTATATTTTGCAGCAGGATATTGCGGATGCTCCGGCACCACTGATCACAATTTTTACGTCGGCAATATTTTTGCCAACAATATCTAACGCATTCAGCAAAGCGGCACCCGATATGATGGCGGTTCCGTGCTGGTCGTCATGCATTATAGGTATGTTGAGTTCCTGCTTCAGGCGGGTTTCAATTTCGAAACATTCGGGTGCTTTAATATCTTCGAGATTGATGCCTCCGAACGTAGGCTCCAGCGCTTTTACCACCTTTATAAATTCATCAGGATTGGTAACATCGAGCTCTATATCAAACACATCAATATCAGCGTAAATTTTGAAGAGCAAGCCCTTGCCTTCCATTACCGGCTTTGATGCCAGTGGCCCTATATTACCAAGGCCCAATACGGCAGTACCATTACTTATTACGGCCACAAGGTTGCCCTTGGCAGTATACTTATAAACGTCTTCAGGATTGGCAGCGATTTCGAGGCAGGGTTCCGCAACACCGGGCGAATATGCGAGCGCAAGGTCGCGCTGGGTTTTGGTTTCTTTGGTAGGTATTACTTCTATTTTTCCCGGTCTTCCTTTAGCATGGTATTCCAGTGCATCTTCTTTCCGGATGAGTTGTGCCATTGTTCGTTATTTAGAACCCCAAGGTACGAATATTCCAAAGAGGACAATCAGCATTCTGAATGATTTGCATTGCTTTCACATAAAACCCAAACCCTAGCTGGCAACAGGCTTTTTGCCGTCCTTATTCTTCAGATAATTGAATTTTTTCTTCAATTCAATAATAGGCGTTTCCAGGTAGTTGTAAGACAGTGATGCCACTAACAGCACCAGGCAGAACTTAACTACGTAGATGAAGATAAAATTGGTAAGGATAAACGGCAAGTGATGGGATGCCTTATAGCTGTCGAAATAATAATCGAAATACGAGCCTATGGGATAATGGTACAGGTAAATACCATAACTGATTTTCCCAAAGTAATTCATAACCTTGTTTTCAAAGAAATACTTATTCAGCAACTGGTTTTTATTGTTGATAGTCCATATAATAATGCCCAACCCCATCATGCTCCACATGCTGCGCTCATAAATAACGCCAAATACAGTGCCTTTAAAACGAGCCGCCATCTGCCAGCCCAGGTATATTAAAACGGGCAGCATGAATTTTATAGCACTTTCAAATTTTTCCTTTTTGCCAATGTACATATAGTATGCGTAAAGAACGCCCAGGCCAAGGCAATCAAGAAAATGGAAAAACAAAAAGGTAAATGGCTTATTTAAAACAAACATGGTATAGTACTTTGTACCCAGCCCTATGGCTATAGCACCGTATATCACATATTTAAGTGCCTTTTCTGGCACATACAGTATAAACCATGGCAGTATAAGGTAAAATTGCTCTTGTACCGAAAGCGACCATAAATGTATAAGCGGGTTATTGGTTTGTATACGGTATATGAGTATATTAGAGATATGCATAAGGTAGTACCAGGGGTGCTCATGCACAGCAGCGTATCCCAGCAGGTACAATAGAATTATCATAAAGTAGTATGCAGGCAGCAACCTCAAAGCCCGCCGCATAAGGAAGTTTTTGATAATGCCGGGCTTACTGTCGCCCTCTGCCATATCGCGCCGGGCTTTAAACAAAACTGAAGAAATTAAAAACCCACTCAGCACCAGGAAGAAGGCCAGCCCGAATTTACCCCAGGGTATCAACACCCTTATGGCATCGAACTGCACGGTACCCCGCTCATAGTAAATACCCCAATGCCCAATTATAACAAGTATAACTGCAATGAACCTTATAGTATTAAGCCCGTTTACATACTTAAACTGGTTACTCATAAATTTAATACGTGATACATTTACAAAATTAGTCACCTGCCTTTACAGGCAAACAACTATCCGGCCAAATATATAGCTAATATTTTGCGCACTGAAATAGCTAAGGAGTGATAACAAAATAAAGTCCGCCATCTGCCTTGTTCTTTTATAATTTCTGCGTCATTATAAAAGTCATTAAATAGTTTGCTGTTCGCTAGTTTTATGCTTCGCATAAAAGAAAAATAGCCTCGTCATCTGGTCGACTTCATTTCATCAGCGTTACTAAGGCAATAGCTTGCTGTCAGACAAATAGCTTTCCATAAAGACGTAAGGAAAAACGATAAAGAGAGCGCACTTTTGGTAGTGTGAAGCGATGAGCGGGGATAACAGGATACAGGGGATTGGCCCGAACACATATACAACAGTTACTCGAGGCTATGGCTCATAACCTGCACAGAATGCGTCGTACATTAATGAAAGCTACAGAAAGAAAGAGATAGTCGATAGGATAATTATGACCGGCCAGGTGAAATATTAATTGAATTAGTCGAAAATGACCATTACCGAAGCAAAAAGTGCCGAATTACCACCTTGGCATAAAAATCTTAGCATTTATCGAACATTTAAAATCTTTATCGTTCGTTTTGTAGCGGTCTCACTTCGTGAGCCTCAATTTATTGGTTATTTTTATGATTTTTTGGAAGTTAATTAACGAAGCCTATCTTTGAAATCCTGACATAATAAAGTCAATCATCTGACTTGTTCTTTTTATTTCGTCAATCTCCTTTTACCAAAATCGTATAGCATGAAAATCGTCATCTATTTTGTCGCATTCGTAATTATTTGCCTCGTTATTACCTGGGTAAGCAAGCCCAGTGATGCAAATTGCAGAAGTATGATACAAAAAAGATTCACAGATTCCACGTACCAAAAAGCAATGTTAAAAGGTGCTGTAGCTAAGGTACCTACCGATCTTATTTCCAATGAAAAAAATATAATTATTAATGATGTTTTTTTTTACAAAGACCTTTACATCGCAGGCGGCAAGCATCTAGGCATAGCAATTTGGGGCAATATATCTTATGACGATATTTATAAAAGTTATGGTGAAAAAATCTATTAAAATATTGTTGTCTGACAAAAAAACTTGCACCCTCTAATATGCAATACGGGCAATGCTTTTGGTGTAATTTACTTTGGGGCCAGATTGCTTTATTGATTGATGTAACCACGTCACCATTACTTTATCTCGCAATTTTAGTGGCGAAAAAGAAAGCAATACCTATTCGAAATCAACATGCGGTGCAAATCTGACGTCCAACCCAATTCGGGGTTGTCGCTCTAATATACTTCGCCCGTGGGTTTTCACCCACAAGTGTTCGAAACACTATTTCCCGCACATTTCCTGCCAAAAATTGGGTAGTCCCGATGGGACATGAGCCCAATATTGTTACATTTTGCTACAAACCGGTAGTCGCTAACGGGACATTTTCAACTATAATTACAAGTTTCGAACACCTGAAATTACAGCGGTGCAATAATACAAAACACGAAAAACTTATATAATGACTCCTGATGATAGTGCAGGTGCAACAAAAAGCCCGGAAGGTGATATACCATCCGGGCAGTTCAAATATTGTAATCGCTATTAATTACCTATCATGCTCTTGAATACTTTGTCATTCACTTTAAGCGGATAGTCGCGACGCATTTTGTCGTTCCACTGCTTTTCAAGGAAATCCTGATATTCAGCTACAACATAGCCTCTTGCTTCTTCCAGTGTTTTATTGCCGGGTGCATTGAATATCTCCTTAGTAACTATCAGCTTGAAAGTACCGTTAGGCATGCTGATTGTTTTGGTTCTGTTAGCAGTTAATTCTTCCTGGCTAGCATCCCTGAATTTAGAGAATTCATAACGACCTCTCTGAACAGTAACCCTGTCAGGATTAGTCTGGCTATTGATCGCTTTCAATACTTCTTCTTCAGTTACTTTCTTATTTGCCAATACAAGTAAGCCTGTATCTAACGCAGCTTTGTTTTTGAAGGTATACACTGCGCCTTCAAAGCCTGGCTCCCATTTGTACTTGCCTTTGCGGGTTTCAAAGAAAGCCTTCAGGCCAGCAGAATCTTTAGTAGCCTTACTCCATACATTGCGGTCCATCAGTTCGAACAACATAATACCATCGCGGTATTCTGTCATCAGGTTTTTGAAATCAGGATTCTCTTCTACCAATTTGTGCTCCTGGAAATCAGTTACTACACTGGTTACATAAGCGTTGAATGCATCGTGCACTACTGCGCTTTTTGCACCATTAAGCTTGCCATGTGTCAGGTTTTCAAGGTATTTAGCGAAATCAACCTGCAGGTAATTTTTACCCGCCAGCGTGAATACAGTTTTATTCATGCTGTTGAAATTAGATGACGTAAATGTTCCCTTGTTCTTACCAGTATCTGACACTGACTTAACAATGGCGTCAGAGATAGCATTGATGTTATCGGTGTTTTCTTTGTATCCGTTCTTTTCTTTGATCTTGTTAAAGAAATGCTCCCTTGCTGCCTGCGCACGGCTGTCGTTTTCAACCTTGTGCTTTAACTGCTGGTAAATGGTATCGTAAGGTTGCAACGGGGTTTTAGATATCAGCTTGATGATATGGTAACCGTATGATGTTTTGATAGGTTCAGATACATCTCCCGGCTTTTTCAACGCAAAAGCAGCATCTTCAAATACCGGCACCATTTTGCCTGCACCGAATGGCTTAAGAATGCCACTATCGGCAGCTGACAAACGGTCGTCGCTGTATTTTTTTACTACTTCAGCGAATGGAGTTCCGGCCTTAATCATGACCATAGCGCTATCGGCTCTCTTACGGGCAACAGCCAAACCTTCGTCACCCCTTGATTTCGGAGAAAGGATCAATATCTGTGCAACCTTTACCTGGCCGCGGTCGGGATACCTGTTCAGCACTTTTAAGATATGGTAACCAAACTGTGTCCTGAAAGGTTTTGAAACCTTACCAACTCCGGTTTCATAAGCCATGTTCTCAAAAGGATAAACATATTGCAACCCGGTCATGTAACCGATATCGCCACCATTTTCTTTTGAACCATCATCATTGCTAAAGCCTTTAGCCATTGCTTCGAATGTAGCACGGCCCGCCATAACTTCTTTATAGATGCTATCGATCTTCCGGTATGCAATGGTAGAATCAGAACCCGGAGGGCAGGAAATAAGGATGTGCTCTACATGCAGATTTTCCTTCATGCGGTCGTAGGCTTCCTTTATCAGCTTTGAAGTTATCTGGTCGTCCGTAAGGTAGGTTTTGGCCAGGTTCTTGCGGTAGGTATCCAGGTCTTTCTGTATTTTATCAACTGTATCGAGGTGTTGTTTATCGGCCTCCGCAACTTTCATGCGGAAAAGCGCATACAAATCGAGGTAGGTTTTAAGAGCCTCGTCTGACATATCCGGCTTCTTATTCAAACTATTCTTCTTGTAAACCCTTAAAAAATCGTTCTTGGCAACTGAGCGTGTTCCGTAGGTAAATAGTGACTGGGCATTAACGGATACGGCACTAATACCCGAAATAAGGCTTGCTATTAACAGCTTTCGCATAATGTGTGTCTGTTTATTTGGTTTGGTTTAACGTAGACGGAAATGCTACGGTATTAGCTATTTCTTCTTTTCTTTTTCTTTTGCAGCTTTGTCTTTCGCTTTACGTTCCTGCATTTCTATTACACTGAGTATGTTAGAGTGATCCAGCCTCTTGCCCCTGATGATCTTCTTCTCATCGAGCAGGTAGATGGTTGGTGTACTGTAAACATCAAACTTACCCCTATAATCGCTCAGGTGGTCAGGATCCCATGTGTTGGTCCATTTTGGGTCCAGCTTGTTCTTGGTAAGGAACTCCTGTATTTTCTTGCTGTCACCTTCTGTTGAAACGGTAAATACTTTCACGCCCTTAGCTTTTAATGCCACTTCGTATAACGAATCTATTTCGGGAATCTCTTTCTGGCAATGGCCGCAATCCGGCGAATAGAATATCAATAAGGTCCAGTTCCCTTTAATTGACATCATGCTCTCATCCTTCTGCGTAAATACATTCTTTGTTTTTACTTCAGGGGAAACGTTACCAATTACGTTTGGCGCAATTTTCATTGCCCTGTCCATATACCTGGTCAGCTCTTCGTTAGTCAACCAGAAAGCATCACCCTTCATGTAGTAGTTTTCAACCAGATAAACGAAGCATTCGTCCATGCCCATTACCTTGCTGTTTTCCACGTTACGGGTTAACCACCATAATGTGTATTTAAAAAGGTCTTTAGTGCCTTTGGCTTTTTTCAAAAGCCTGTCACTTTCCGCATTTACACTATCCGGGTAAGGCAATACCAGCTTGTTCATGTATTCTTCCAGCTTGGTTTGCAGAATCGGCGTGTGTATCAGGCGGTCATCCTGATAGTTGAAACCGTCCCAAAAATGTGCTTTGTAATAGTTGTAGGCAAAAGTACTGTCTTTGGTTTTGCCATCTTCCAGAAAGTGGTCTCCTTCCGGTACTATCGGCACCTCAAGCGCGCTGAAAATATTGGCGAGTAATGAACCCGGATACTTGGCGACATAGTCGTGACGGTAGTTAGTCAGGTCCTTAGCGCTTACCTGCGCCTTTTTACGCACAGCAGCAGTATCAGCCTCTGTTTTAGCGGCAGCCAGTTCATTCTTCAGTTTTTCCTGGCCAGCGCTATACCCTTTCAGGAAATCGACATAGGCCTGGAAACGTTCGTTTTCAGGAGAGTTCTTGAACTTAACGCCATCAGGCAATTTGTCAAGGTTCACATTCATCGTTATTTCGTCGCCGCTATTCAGCAGAAACTCGAAATAGGTCTTTTTATCGGAGAGCAGCATCATATAAATACCGCCAACAAAGGTGGTATCATTAGTAGTAAACTCCGCATTCCCGTTCTTATCGAACCGGGCAGAATCCCTTTTGTAGATCTTAGGTAATGGCTCACCGTAGTAATGGGCCAGGAAAACCATAGAATCTTTTACACCAGGAATTTTTACATGAAGTTTATAACCCGTGCGGGCCATAGAGGTAAAAGCCATACTTAACAGTATCAGCGTGGCAAATAGAGTGAGTCGCTTCATAATTAAAAATAGATTGTTTGCCGCTAAAGACGGTAGTATATTTTTTTCTGTTGGTTTAGAAACTCAAAAATAAATCATAAAGTTGGTGTATCCCAATGGGTTTGGGCATTATTTGCAACTTATTACAAAAGCTATAACAATTTTTAACCCAACCTGTATGATTTATAAACCAGATAAATATATTAACCTAACTAATGCAGCAATGAAAAACAAGTTTTATACCTGCTTAAACGAGCCAATATCCGTGCCAGAAAACGTATTTAATTACGAGGGTGAACGATTTTAACATGGATACGGGATGGAAACTAAGCCTTTCCATGCAACGTCGTGCTGTTGACATTTGTCGATGTATTATTTCGCCCTTACCGGGCTCGGAGACTCGTTTTTTTTATTGACGATGGGCGATGCCCATCATAATTGTATGTCGTGCAGTCAGGGCTTACCTACATGACAATGCATTTCTGGGTTGGCGCCAATCAATAGATGCCAAAGCAAAAAAGCCGCCCCGGAATTACGGTAGCGGCTTTGCTGGTTTTATTATCTTTTATGCTTTTAACTTGCCTTCTATAGAATCGTCCATCGTTTTGCCGATAATTGCGCCGGCTACTATTTTAATAAGCGATACTATGCGGCCATGCACCGTATCCCAATAATAGCCTTGTTTCATCTCCACTTTAATAACAGTGATACGAGGGTCGTTCTCCCCTTCTGTAAACCAGTCTTTAGCTATTGGTGTCCAGAGTTCTTTTATTTTAGCCTTGTCGGTGGTTATGGTTGCTGTACCGAAAATGCTTAGAAAGTCGCTGTGCGGGCTGCCCTGGCATAATAGCTGCACGTTTGGGTCGGCAGCTATCTCGGCATTTTTGTCGCTGTCGTTAGCACTCAGGAACCATAGGTCGCCCTCATTATCCACTTTAATTATGCCCATTGGCCTGGTAGAAAACGCCTTTCCCTTTTGCAGGTTGGTGCAGAAAAAGCACGTGCCTGCGGTTTCCGCCAGTTCTTTAATTTTGGCTGCAGCTTCTTTACCCTGCAGGTCTTTCATGTTGTGTTCTTCCTGGTTCTTATTGATGCTGTCCATAAAACGAATTTTATAAGTAAGAAATAGTGTTGTTATATCGCTTACAAAGTTGCAGCAACGGCCGTTAGCACCTTTTACAAGATTGCTAAAGTTGTTTATATAATTTCTTTGTTGGGATTGAAATACAGATGGTACACCCTTCAGATGTCAGTGTAATGGAGTTTTGTAGAGAAGAGGCTAGTATCACGACACTCATGTCAACGCAGCAGAAATTAGATTTTTGCTGCGTTTTGTAGTTGAATTATTATAAGTCGGGCTAGCAAGCGGGAGGCTTGTGGGTGGGAAGGCCGAGCGAGATGCCTAGGACTAGGGTCGGTATCCTTTATTTATCTGGATAAACCTCGGTGGTATTGCGCTCACCGTTTGGTGACAGCAAATTCATATCTGTTATCGGCACGGTTTTATCTACTATTTCCAGCTGAACATTATCGAACCATATCTGGCCCGTACCGCACACCAGTGCACCGTAACTGATTGATGAAGCATTTATCGGTACATCCAGCACTATGTCGTACTTCTGCCAATCGGTTGATGCCTTAACTGGCCTGTTAACCATATTGTCAAAGGAAACAGATTTGTATTTCGATTCTCCTGTAACAGACATCCAGAATGACGCCCAGCCCACAACATTTTCAGACTTCATATAGCCTGACAGGCGTACTCGTCTTCCCAAATATTTTTCCTGTGGGGCTATATTCAATAATGTTCCGAATCTGTTTTCAGGAACCGCCTCAATACTTTTAATGGTATATACACTCCTACCCTTGCGGTGCACTGATTGGTCAATGCCCATGTCATATTTTTTAGGCGCTGTGCCCTTCTTCTGCCAGCCAACCGGCACATCAAACGACAATAGAGCGACAATTGATGCAACTACCAGTATACTTTTCAACAGGAGGCGTGCCATAGTTTGTATGCTTTTGTATTCAAATATAATAAACTTAGCGGAAGATTTCGTAGGAACAGGTCAGCTATTGCGCACAGGCTTTCATACGGACAGCGCCAGACTGTTTTATATCGCAAGCGGGACGCTTGCAAATGGAGAGACCAAGCGAGACGCTTGGACTAGGGGGGGGCCGAGCGGGACGCTTATATGTGTTTTATTTTATTTTCGCAAGTGGAAAACACCTGCAAAGAAACAGACACAAGTGGAAAACATTTGCGCCAAAAGACTCGCAAGCGGGACGCTTGCAAATGTGGAGACCAAGCGGGACGCGTGGACTAGGGGCAATATATACTTCATACATCAAGAATAACATTGCTAATATACTAATTACAAACAACAAAAAAACCGCTCCTCAAACGAGGAGCGGTTTTCAATTCTATAAGCAGTACTATCTACTAAGTACTAAATACTATGTACTAAGCATTCGCCTTCATACCACGTGTCTTAGCTACAACTTCGTCTTCGATGTTACGAGGAGCAGGAGCGTAGTGGCTGAACTCCATTACTGAAGTTGCACGGCCTGAAGACAATGAACGAAGCTGGGTTACGTAACCGAACATTTCGCTCAATGGAACTTTAGCTTTGATAACCTGCAGGTTGTTACGGCTATCCATACCTTCCATCATACCACGACGGCGGTTAAGGTCACCTGTAACATCACCCATGTACTGGTCAGGGGTAGTAACTTCTACCTTCATGATCGGCTCAAGGATAACAGTTTTTGCTTTTTTACCAGCTTCACGGAAACCAGATTTAGCGCAAAGCTCGAATGACATACCGTCACTATCCACCTGGTGGAAAGAACCGTCAAATATACGAACCCTCATACTTTCTACAGGGAAACCAGCCAATGGACCGTTGGTCATTGAAGCTTCGAAACCTTTCTGTATAGGTGCGATAAATTCACGTGGAATAGAACCACCGAAGATTTCGTTGATGAACTGGAAGCGGCCTTTACCTTCTGCAAGGAAAGCTTCTTCAGCAGGTCCGATCTCAAACTGGATATCAGCGAACTTACCGCGACCACCCGTTTGTTTCTTGTATATTTCACGGTGTTCAACCGTAAGTGTAAACGCTTCTTTGTAAGCAACCTGAGGAGCACCCTGGTTAATTTCCACCTTAAACTCGCGACGCATACGGTCAACGATGATTTCAAGGTGTAACTCACCCATACCACTTAAGATGGTCTGGCCGGTGTCTTCGTCGGTTTTAACGCGCAAAGTAGGATCTTCTTCAACCAGCTTAGCGATAGCCATACCCATTTTATCAACGTCAGCCTGAGTTTTAGGCTCTACTGATATAGAGATAACCGGTTCTGGAATGAACATGTTCTCCAACATGATAGGATTCTTTTCATCGCAAAGGGTATCACCCGTCTTGATTTCCTTGAAACCTACTGCCGCACCAATATCACCTGCTTCAATGTAATCGATAGGGTTCTGTTTGTTGGCGTGCATCTGCATGATACGGCTGATACGCTCGTTCTTGCCTGAACGTACGTTCAGTACATAAGAACCAGCATCCAGGCGGCCAGAATAGCACCGGAAGAACGCAAGACGACCAACGAAAGGATCGGTCATGATCTTGAATGCAAGAGCAGCAAATGGCTCTTTTGCATTAGGGTGACGCTCAATTTCTTCGCCGGTATCAGGGTTGATACCCTTGATAGACTCAATATCAAGCGGGCTAGGCAGGTAACGGATAACCGCATCCAGCGCAACCTGTACACCTTTATTCTTATAAGCCGAACCACAAAGCATTGGAACGATACTCAGATCGATACAAGCCTTACGAACTGCAATATGAATTTCTTCTTCAGAAATGCTGTTTGGATCTTCGAAGAATTTTTCCATCAGCTTGTCATCGTATTCAGCAATTGCTTCTACGAGGTGAGCGCGCCAGAAATCAACGTCTTCAACCATATCAGCAGGTATCGGAACTTCAGTGTAAGTCATACCCTGAGTAGCATCATCCCAGATGATAGCCTTCATGGTGATCAGATCCACAATACCCTTGAAGCCATCTTCAGCTCCGATAGGTAATTGCAGTGGTACTGATTTTGCACCCAGCATATCTTTAACCTGCTTAACTACCATAAGGAAGTCAGCACCGATACGGTCCATTTTATTTACGAAACCGATACGTGGAACCTTGTAACGGTTAGCCTGGCGCCAAACAGTTTCAGATTGAGGTTCAACACCATCAACCGCAGAAAACAAAGCAACCAAACCATCCAATACACGCAAAGAACGCTCTACCTCAATGGTAAAATCCACGTGGCCCGGAGTATCGATGATGTTGAATTTATACTTTTTTGTTGCTGGTAAAGGTTTTCCCTGAGTTGTAGGGAAGTTCCAGAAACAGGTAGTAGCCGCAGAGGTAATTGTGATACCACGCTCTTGTTCCTGAGCCATCCAGTCCATTGTTGCCGCACCTTCGTGTACTTCACCTATTTTGTGGTTTACACCGGTGTAGTAAAGGATACGTTCGGTCATAGTTGTCTTGCCCGCATCAATATGGGCCGCAATTCCAAAGTTGCGCTGTAACAGTAAGTCTGCCATTTTTTATATAATTATGAGTAAAATTTAAATTTTGAGGTGCAAAGGTAAGGAAAAATTGTAAAAAGTGTGAAGTGTGGAAATTATATGTTGATTATGAAAGTGAGGTCTGGCGATTTTTAGCGAAAATGTCTTCTAGAACCCACCTACCCTACCGCTTTGCTTTAAGGTTCTGATCGAAATCGACAATATAGTCGAAGCCAGGCCGTAGGGTAATATTGCCACTGTAGGGTATTACCAACTCGGGTTGCAGTTTCATAAAAAGGTTACCCTGGTCCCATTTGCCGTTCCCATTCCGGTCTTCAATAACCCTGAAGTCATACTTGCCGGGGCTCAGGTTCTTGAGCACTATTGAAGTATCGGCTATTAATTTCTGGTAAACAGTGTCCTTTTCCTTTGTTACCTGCAGCAAGTGCTTATTGTTATGGTAACGGGCAGGCAGGTTAATGGTTATTTTGCCATAGTCAGCATCTTCTTTTGTGCGGAATATGTATTTTGATGGTACCGGCTCTGTGCCTGCAGAATCTTTTACAAATCCCTTCGCCAGTTTAAGCGTGTACAGTGTATTCTCCTTCCAGTCGGTATGCAGCAATAATAATTCCGGGTGGGCTGTATCTACCTTAAAGTCCACATCCTGCGCAACTGCAGCAGCTCCTGTATCAATAAAAAGCGTGACTTTACTCCTATTAATTGTAGGCAAGTGGTTGAAAGCGATGGAAATGGGTTTCGTAATATCTAAAGTGCGCCTGGTAGCATTGCTGGTATCAACAGCCACTGTATAAGTAAAAGTTCCTTTAGGGTCGAAGGCCGGTGCAGCAGCACTGCCCTCTTTACCTCTTTCACCCTTGCCGAGCCTCGGGGTTTCTTTAGCTATTACACCATTGGTATCAGGTTCCTGGTATATGCGAAGCGTTATATCGCCGCGAGTAGTATCGTCCGGCAGTACAGGCAAGTCGTTAAACGCTATAGCCTCAGTAGCTCCATCATAATACAGATTGTCGTTGGCATCTTTTATAGCATATATCTTAAAGCTGCGTTTCGGCAACCCTTTGAACAAGAAGCGGCCGTTGGCATCAACCTTTGCAATGTACTTTGGCTTTTTCCGCACAACAACGCTGTCGTTTTCGCTGGCATTGTATAATACTACAATAATACCCGCTGAATCTGCCAGGCCGGTAGCGGCATTTAACACCTTACCCGCCAACGCCAATGAATCAAAATAGGCACCTGTGCTGAAGGTGTAAGTGTAATTGGGGAAGGCATTATTTTCGTGCAGGTCTCTTATTGCGTTGCCGAAAGATATGCGGTAGGTAGTGTTAGGCTCCAGTAAAGAGTCAACGATTTTTACTGTTACTTTTTTACCATAACCTACAACCGTAGGCTGAATGGCGAGTATGGGGGATATCTGTACTTCTTTTATCGCATCAGCTACCGTAATGTACTCATCGAATTCCAGTTCAATTTTCTTTACGGTTGTATTGCGCAGGGAATCGACCGGCGAAACGCTAAGTAGCTTTGGGGGAGTAATATCTTTTTTACCACCAGTTGGGGTAGTTTGGTTAGCACACCCGGTAAGCAAAATAATAAAAGCCAATAATACAACGCTGCGCAGCCGGATATTCATTTGCGGCCAAAATTAATAAAAATCAAGGGTATAGCATCAACGTCATTTAGTTAAAGTACACACGCTATTAATTAGTGCGTTGCAGTTTGACGAGACGCCACGAAGACGCAACCTGGATTTAGTTCAAGATTTAAGAGGCGCAACCAGTCTATATGCATTTCCTTCACATGAAAGATATAGGCATAGTGCCGCTGATTCTTTCACAAAAATGCATAGTGTTTTTCGCCCCATTAAAGGGGTAACACTTGTGTTTAAAAAATGTATTTTCAACAGTTCGCTTTTTTTGATTTTTACACTACCTTTGCAGCTCTGGCAAGTCTTATACGACTAGCTCCTACTAAATCCCCCAGGACAGGAATGTAGCAAGGGTGGGTGGTTGTAGCAGTGCGATGTGAGTAACTTGCCAGTTTTTATTTTAATTATAAATTGTAAATTATAAATTGTAAATGGGCTTCTTCAGAAGTCCATTTTTTTATGGGTTACCTAACGGGTTTTGACGCCCTGATTATTTGTTCCCTATACTTTGATTGTGTCACCTTTTCCAGGTTTGTCCATTTGTTTTTCCCATCAGCTACATTATTGTTGTTACCTCATCCCCAGCCCTTCTCCGAAGGCGAAGGGAGAACTTTCGTCTGCGCAGCCGCGCAGTGTGTGTTTTGGAAGAGCCTCATCCCCGGCCCTTCTCCCATAGAGGAGGGAGCGTTTACGTCTGCGCAGCCGCGCAGGGTGTGTTTTGGAAGAGCCTCATCCCCGGCCCTTCTCCCATAGAGGAGGGAGCGTTTGCGTCTGCGCAGCCGCGCAGGGTGTGTTTTGGAAGAGCCTCATCCCCGGCCCTTCTCCTATAGAGAAGGGGGAGGTTACGTCTGCGCAGCCGCGCAGGGTGTGTTTTGGAAGAGCCTCATCCCCGGCCCTTCTCCCATAGAGAAGGAGGAGGTTACGTCTGCGCTGTCGCGCAGGGTGTGTTTTGGAAGAGCCTCATCCCCGGCCCTTCTCCCATAGAGAAGGAGGAGGTTACGTCTGCACAGCTGCGCATTTTTTTGGAGCAATTAATTTAACGGACTTTATTTCATAATATTCCTTCTATTCCGCAGTATTGACTAGCCGACCTTTGATATGCGCCATTTCATTTATATAACCCTCATTTTATTAGTATGTATGGAATCGTGTGCATATAGATGGCATGTTGTAGAAGACCGTGACCACAAAAAACACATCATTAAACATAGCAAAAATAAAGCGCGTACAGATGCCCAATGGCAAGCGAACATATTCAGCGGGGAATATGAATTTAAAGAACAACCGACGTTCGCAGGACGCATAACAACTGACTCCAGCCATGGTGCTCAATTTGTTGAGTTTGACACAAACAGGATATATCTTTTCGATGGCAGTAAAAAATTCAGAACCCTTTTTACAAGTGGCACCTTAAGTGACCAAATGATCTTTTGCGCAATAGATTCTCTATGTTTGATGAACCCAGCATTTCATACAAGTAGCCCCTATGACGATTCATTTATGATAGAAAACGCGAGACGGAATTATTTATACCATCTCAACAAAGACATCAATGGCTGGCACGGCAATGCTATTGGTATATATCACATAGAGCGGTTTTATGGCATTCACCCTAACAGAACAACAAGAAAATTCGAACTTTGGGTATCTAATATGAGATGGAGTGGAGGCGATGGATATGACGTTCTCTATCTTGAAGTCACCAATAAATCGGGGCGAAAACGTAATAACCTCAAAAAGTTTCTTAAAGGAGCCCATGTCACGTTTTTAAAACGTGTTTCAATAATGATATAATCGCTCCCTGCTCTTCGCACTCTTTCTCCTGTTCTCCCACGTTACTCACACTCCACTTTTTAGTTTTCTTATTACTAGGTTTAGTAGTTAACTTTGCGACAAATAAAACACTCATAACGTGAAATTTTTCATAGATACAGCCAACCTGGACCAGATAAGGGAGGCAAACGACCTTGGTATTTTAGATGGTGTTACCACCAACCCTACGCTAATGGCTAAGGAAGGTATAAAGGGCGCCGACGCTATTAACCAGCACTACCTCACTATCTGCGAAATGGTGAACGGCCCTGTTAGCGCCGAAGTATTGGGCACTACCTTTGAAGGTATTGTTGAGGAAGGCAAAAAGCTGGCTAAGATCCACAAAAATATTGTGGTGAAAGTGCCAATGATTAAAGATGGCATTAAGGCTATTAAGTGGTTTACTGACAATGGCATCCAGACCAATTGTACACTGGTATTCAGTGCCGGCCAGGCAATTCTTGCTGCAAAAGCAGGCGCTACTTATGTGTCTCCTTTTATCGGACGTATTGATGACGGTAGCTGGGATGGCGTTAAATTAATAGAGCAGATCGTGAACATCTACAACTCACAGGGTTGGATGACAGAAGTTCTGGCAGCATCTATCCGTAATCCGTTACACATTGTTCGTTGCGCAGAAGCCGGTGCTGACGTTTGCACTTGCCCATTGCCTTCTATACTAGGTTTGCTGAAGCACCCGCTAACTGATATCGGGCTGGAGCAATTCCTGAAGGATGCTAAAAACATGCAGTAAGCAACTTTAGTTGCTGTTTCCCGCAACGGCGCTAAACGGTTATAGTGCAGCTTGAGGTGCCAAACTTGCCCTTAGTTAATAGCAATTAAACAACACCATTTAAATAATAATTACAACAACGGAGCATCTGCTATAACAAGTAAATGCTCCGTTATATTTTTAAAAGGAATTAATAATAAGTAACCAGCGAAAACATGAAACGGGCATTGCAACTATTCATTTTATTGGCAATTGTATCGGTAACATCGGGTTACCTGATGTCGCAAATGTCAACCGTTGGGCGCATTGGCATCAACCTCATACATAAGGAATATAAATTTCTTAAAGTTTGGTGGCAGGGCGCTGCTGTTGTATTTGCGGCGCTTATGGTGTTATACTTTGTACAATACGTGCTGAACAAAGCTTTTGTTTACACTGCCGGAAAAATTGTACACTTTCTGCTGTTTCTAGCAGCCGTTGGTGGCCTGTACCTAACGTGGGCAGACTTCGATGACGATATTAGTCACAGACTATTGCGCGAGCGGTTTCATATAGGTGCATACCTATTCTGGGTGGGCTGGATGCTGATCAGCCTTTATTTTATAACCGCGAAACGTAAAGTTCCCCTGGCTACGCTTTCAGATAAAAATCCTGAACCAAAGCAATAAAATCACTAGTGTTAGTGCCGTCCTGGTTTTGGATAACCAGTTGCTCGGTTTCTTCTTCCGCACCACGGGCAGTCGGGCTCATCAGCAACACAACGCGCTTTACAACTGCGCCGGGCCTGTGCAGAACCTGTAGCTGTTTAAAAATATGCCACCCTTTTGCCGCAACTACCTCTTTCCAGGTTTTGCTTTCTTCCAACGGCAGCAAGATTGCTGCATACCCATCAGTAGAAAGATTGGCTGCTATAGCATTAATAAGCTCATTATAACTTAGCCAAACTGTGTGCCGGGCGGCATTTCGGGCGGCTGCCGGACCTAATAAACTGTTATTAAAGAAAGGAGGATTGGTTATAATAACGTCATACTTTTCCGCCGGATGGTATTGCTTTACATCGCCTTCAATTATAGTTACCCGGTTTCCCCATGGGCTGGAACTTACATTTTGCCTTGCCTGTGCGCAGGCGTCGGAGTCGAGTTCAATACCATCAATAAAAACACCTTCGGTACGTTGTGCCAGCATCAACGTTAATAAGCCTGTACCGGCACCAATATCCATTATCCGCCTGACGCCGGGCAATACAGGTACCCAGGCACCCAAAATACAGGCATCAGTAGTCACCTTCATGGCGCAACTACCCTGCTCAATCCTGAACTGCTTAAACTGAAAATAGCTGTTACCCATTACCAGGCAGCCCTTGCGCTGGGGCTGACAGTCATATCAACAAAATCTCCTTTCAAATATTTATGGTAACCGGTAATACCTATCATAGCTGCATTATCAGTGCAATACTCAAAACGGGGTATGTAGGTGGTCCAGCCGTTTTTCTTACCGGTTTCTTCGAGCGCTTTTCTTAAACCACTGTTAGCCGAAACGCCGCCGGCAATGCCGATATGTTTTATACCCAGGGTGGCGGCAGCTTTTTCCAGTTTTTTAATGAGTGTTTTTACAATAGTATGCTGGGCTGAGGCGCATATATCAGCCATGTTCTTTTCAGCAAAATCGGGATCTGCTTTGCGCTGTGCCTGTAAAAAATACAGAATCGAAGTTTTTACCCCGCTAAAGCTGAAATCATAGTCCTTCATTTCAGAAATAGGGAATTTAAACTTTAGCGGATCTCCTTCTTTTGCATACTTATCAACCAAAGGCCCGCCGGGATAAGGCAAACCCAACATTTTTGCCACTTTATCAAATGCCTCACCGGCAGCATCATCAATTGTTTCGCCAACAATTTCCATATCCAGGAAATCTTTACACAAAACAATCTGAGTATGACCGCCCGATACCGTTAAGCACAAAAAAGGGAATGGCGGGTTGCGCTCAATAAAATGAGCCAGCACATGCGCCTGCATGTGGTGAACGGCAATAAGTGGCAATTTGCGAGCCTGCGCAAAAGATTTTGCAAAACAAGCACCTACCAGCAGAGAACCTATCAACCCGGGCGCCTGCGTAAACGCAACCGCTGTTATGTCGTTTTTTTCTATACCAGCATCTTTTATAGCCATCTCAACCACTGGTACAATATTTTGCATGTGTACCCGCGATGCCAATTCGGGTACTACCCCGCCAAAACGCTCATGCACCTGCTGGGTTGCTATGAGGTTACTCAGTACTTTTCCATCCTGGATGATGGCCGCACTTGTCTCGTCGCAGGAAGATTCGATAGCCAGAATATTTATTATGTTTTGCATTAATATAGCCATTTCGGGACCACAAATGTACATCTGAATTACCGTTAGTGAAAAAAAACGACCGTTCGTTCCTAAAATGGCACTTTTCGGGTGGGTCAACTTTGTTTTAACAGAAAGTTTATCTATCTTTGTACATATTATAAAACGGGTTATCGCTACGGTATTTTTACCGGAGAGGAAAGTCCGGACAGTAACGAGCAGCGCACTACCTAACGGGTAGGCAGTCCGCGTAAAAGTAGGGTTGACAGAAAGTGCCACAGAAAATTACCGTCCTTTTATTAGGATAAGGGTGAAAATGTAGTGTAAGAGACTACAGTATACCCTGGTGACAGGGTATAAGGGCAAACCTTGCGTGCTGAAATGCCAAATAAGCAGATGATTGAGGGTGGCTCGCCCGATGTTTGTGGGTTGGCAGCTAGAGGTGTTGCGTGAGTAGCATCCCAGATAAATGATAACCATTTCGCCGAAGGGCGGGATACAGGATCCGGCTTATAGTTTTATAATAATTTTTTATAATTAAGTGGTTTTAATTCGTTTAAAGAAAATAATACCACGGTGAGGTTGAGTGTGGAAATGTGATTTTATTGTTAATCGTGTTGTTTTTTCAGAAACAATTTTTAAATTTGTGTACCATGATGAAAAAAATGAAACTAACTCTGGGAAAAGCGAAGGTACGCTTGTTGTCGGTATTGATGTTATTGGTTTGTGTAGCTATGCCAATGATCACGTTCGCTCAGGCGGGCTTTGAAACAGTTGACGGTGGCGCCGGTACGGATACAGGTGTAACTGACGTGCCTATAGACGGCGGTACTGCATTCCTTATTGCAGCTGGTGTTTTGTTTGGCGTGTACAGGCTTTATCAAGTTGTACAGGACAAAAACAAAATGGCTATTGCTAACTAAATTGAGTCAAAGTATCGCAATTGTGATACTTAACCAATTCTGTACTACCTGATTAAACCTAAATATAGCAAACTCTCTTATTTAAAATAAAAGCCAAACAAAACATCTGTTGATGTTTTGTTTGGCTTTATGTACATACCCTTGAGTTGCATTAAGTAATTTGCAATTTACAGTTAATAAACAGGATCAAATGCAAACTATAAGTCACTTTAAATCAACTTAAAATGATGCGATTGCTTTCAATAGAGTGGCTTAAAATAAGTAAGTATGTAACATTTTGGGTACTTGCCGGTTTGTTTGTTGTGCTATTACTGCTCTGGAACTGGAGTATCAGTTCGGGGGTATTGAAATTAGGCGGCGGAAGCGATTTCAACTTTATTAGCAGTAACTATTCCTACCCTGCCGTGTGGGACAATGTAGCTTACTGGACCAAATTCTTTTCTGGTCTTTTATCTATAGTTATCATCATTCTCACCACCAACGAATTCCAGTACCGGACCAACCGGCAAAACGTTATTGATGGCTGGAAGCGGCAGGAATTTTACCACGCCAAATGGCTAGTTGTTGTATCACTTAGCCTCGTTGTAACGCTATTTACTATGTTATTAGGCGTTTTCTTTGCATTTACCCATGGTGCACCAATAACTGGTTTTACTAACAACATTAGTAAAATGGGCTCCGTTTTTATATTAACATTGAATTACTTCGGTTTTGCGCTACTGCTATCTTTATTATTAAAAAGGAGCGGCGTTGCCATTATTATATTCCTGCTGTATTGCTATGTGGTAGAAATTATGCTGCAACAGCTGCTCAACTGGAAAATGACAAGCCATCCCGGCGATTTGCTGCCTTTGCAATGCAGTGCAGAACTTATTAGTTTCCCGCTGGCAGATATGCTAAAAAAAATGTCGCATAAAACCGGGCCTTCGCAAAATATTCTGGCGTGTGCATCTATAGGTTGGATAGCCATATACTATATTGCCGGCCGCATCCAGATGCTGAAAAGCAATTGGTAAGAGACAAATGCCAACCATTAAAATTTCAAATAAAAAGCAAGGGAAACGCTGTAACATCCCTTAATTTTACAGCGAATACCACACTATTACAATTGTATTATGGAAGATCAATTCAGAACAGAAATAGCTGATTTAGGCGAGTTCGGCCTTATAGAACACCTTACAAAGAACAATGAAACCATGCAGGCCAGTACTATACTCAGTGTTGGTGATGATGGCGCCGTAATTGACCAGTTTGGTCGACAGACAGTAATCAGTACCGACCTGTTAATAGAAGGTGTGCATTTCGACCTGATGTATACGCCGCTTAAGCACCTGGGTTATAAATCAGTAGCAGTAAACCTTTCTGATATCTGCGCCATGTTTGCTACCCCAACCCATATAACAGTTAGCATTGGTATTTCTAACCGGTTTTCAGTAGAGGCCCTGAGCGAATTTTATGATGGGGTTTATGCGGCATGTGCCAAGTATAATGTTGACCTGATTGGTGGTGATACTACTACCTCGCTAAAAGGTTTTGTTATAAGCGTTACCGCAATTGGTGAAGTGGCACCAGACAAATTTGTTACCCGTGCCGGAGCAAAAGAAAACGACCTGATATGTGTTAGCGGCGACCTGGGCGGCGCTTACCTGGGCCTGCAGATACTGGAGCGTGAAAAAAAGATTTTCATGGAGCACAAAGGTGTGCAACCCGACCTGCAAAATCAGGATTACCTAATTGGCAGGATACTGAAACCAGAACCACGCGTAGATATTGTAGAGTGGCTGCAGGAGCATAATATCACCCCAACATCCATGATAGACATCAGCGATGGCCTGAGCTCTGAACTCCTCCACATCTGCAGAAAAAGCGAAGTGGGCTGCATACTTTACGAAGAAAAAATACCTGTTGGCGAAGAAACCAAAACGATGGGCATGCAGTTTAATATACCAACCAGCACCTGCGCTTTGAGTGGTGGCGAAGATTATGAACTTCTCTTTACTATTAAGCAGGAAGACTACGAAAAAACGATACGAAACAGCGATATTACCGTTATTGGTTACATAACTCCGCTGGACCAGGGCGCACACCTGCTCACGCCATCAGGCAACAAGCACAAGCTTGTGGCACAGGGCTGGAATGCCTTTTAACACTTAAGTTTTTTGAAGTTTTAGATCTTCTACATGGCTATGCCACACTTTATGAGTGTGGCATACCTATTTCCAGCAATCTCCCTAATTTTAGCTCAATAAATTATACACTCAATACTACTATTATGCAAATGCTGAAACCTCTTTTTTTGACGATAGCCTTCCTGCTGGAAATAGGCATGCTTATTGCATTTTTTATGTGGGGCTTCAGGCAAGGTTCCGCGGTTGCAATTAAATATGCTTATGGCATTGGCGCGGCACTCCTGCTAGCTGTATTCTGGGGAGTTTTTATGTCTCCCAAGGCATCCTTTAAAATCGGTTTTGCGCTAAAAATGGCCATCGAAATTGTGCTGTTTGCTGCTGCGGTATTTATGTCGTACCAAATCGGTTATAAAAAATCTGCGATCTTTTTTGGTATTGCAACGGTTTTTAAAGAGGTGCTTTCGTTGGTGTATGGGGAGTAAAAAGTAATTGCGCTACCACCGTTGTTGGTGTTCTCACCGACAACCATTGGGATGTACATTATTCAATGTAAACGAGCTAGCTCGCAAGTCGAAAAGACTTGCAGTTTTAAAGACACAAGTGGAAAACACATGCGCCAATTTGGGGGCCAAGCCTGGGTACATCAATACCCTCATTTCTACCAGTATCTCATTTATCCTATTATTTTATCAAACACCTGATCTGACCTGATAAGGTAGATGGCTCGAGCGCAATAATGGTATCTATCTTACTAGCAGAAGTTACCACAACTGCAATATTGCCCTTATGAAACCTTATACGGTTAATCTCCTCAGTACTATCAACAAATAAATGGGGGCTGCTGAAATTTCTACCGAAATATATCTTTTTTGCAGTAGGTGACACGATGAAAAGTGTCTTGCTATTACGCTTAAACGAATCTATGACACCCGTAATGCACCCATGACATCCGCGCTCTGATATTAAAAAATAGTACGTAGTATCGTTAGGTATGCGTTTATTGAACTTGTTCTTGAGATAGTTCCCAAATTCCACTGTTTCGTTCTTGTACCTGTGATAGACCTTATTCCTAACTATTTGCTTAGCGACAATTGGGTCACAAAAACTAGTACATAAAAATATAAAAAGTAGAATATTATTTAGTTTCATAGACTTCTAAAAGTAGTTTTCCATTCTGATATTTGCCCATGTATAACTTGCCGTTGTAGCAAAAGAATGAAGAAAAAAAGTAATTGCCGATATGCTCAAAATCCTTTTTAGCTATCACATTATAGGTGCTATCCACAACATATAATGAGAGTGGTTTGTCTTCCCACAAGGTCAGGTATTTATCATTCACTTTATGTGCTTGACGTGTCTGGAAAACGTATAAATACTTTTTTTGTTTATCATACAATGCTGAAACATACCGTTCACTCATCAGGCTATAATTGGTTATGTAACTACGTAAGGCACTGCTATCTGAATTCACAGGAATAAAGGTATTGGCATCTAGCCCATTCAGAAATGTCTTTTTGCATATATTTTTATCAAAAATATAAAGGTATGGGCTATCACTGAACATATACCCCACCGATTTACCCCCCATTAAGACTGCTTTAGGATAATACTCATTGTATAAGGCAGATCTATAAGCATCGGGAAATGTGCCAAATTCGGCAACTACATTCGCATTTTGACCTTCAAGTTGAACCTTTACTAACATTTTTGATGAGAAATACTTTATTCTCTCCTCTTTATTCGTTATGTTGTACTTAGGTACTCTGTACAAAATAATACTGCTGTCAGTACTGATCTGGAATGAAAGATCTATTGGCAGGTAAGAAACTTGGGGCGAACTGCTGTCATTAAAGTGAAAGTCTCTTTCATGCATTAAAGATTGGGAAAGGTACTCATTGATAGCTCTTGCATATTTTTTAAGTACGTAAAATTTATTCCCATGAAAGAAATAATTAAATTTTGAACCCAATTTAGAATTCTTAATACCAATAGCGTCAATTATTTTTCGTTCAGATAGGTCATAAGCATAGATACTGTCTGTTTCTTCAGAATAAACATAGTATGCGTTTGAATCTCGTGAAAAAATAAAGGTGTTGTCTTTACCAATCTTTACAGGAATGAAAAACGAATCTATGCGTGACACTAGACTATGATACGCTTTATGCGAGGCAGTAATGCGCTTCTTAGTAGTGAAACCGCAAAAGGCTACAAAAGCAGTGAACAATGAGACTACAAATAATACTACAAACCAACGAAAATTGCCTTGCAGTTTTCTGTGTTTTTTATTGATAATTGATACTTTCATTTGTACTTTATTTAAGTGTAACCGGAATAATACACTCTGCACTCAATCTTGACAATGGCACTGGTGCAAAGAAGTTATAGATAGGCGCAGGTATGTAGCCGGATTCATGACGGATAACTTTGTAAGTACCAGATTGAAGATTAGCTAAGTCTATAGCATCTGAACCTAATTGCTGAGATAATGCAACACCAATGGGGCCGGAAAAAAATGTTGCAAAATCCCCCTTGTCCCATTGAGATCAATTATTCGGTTAAGTGGTATTCAATATTTGGCATCAACAAATGCTAGTTCACACTCGCAATTTACTCCAGGAGGCATGCAATCTTTAATTTCGTCATCCCAATGGCCTGAGTCTGCAGCTTCCATTTTTTCATTCAGCAACTTCCTAACCTGGCGTAGCCTTTGCCCTATCTGAGTATATATTTCTTTGTGTTCCATCCTGGTATATTTTACACCTAAGATAGAAACTATTTCGCAAACAAACAGACACTACACATATATTATTCCCGCCATTTTTGGGATTCTCACCAACAACCATCGGGCTATACCTTATTCATTCTAAACAAGCTATTTCGCAAGTCGAAATGACTTGCAGTTTTAAAGACACAAGTGAAAACAGTTGCGCCAATTACGGTTAAGAACCGCTGAAGTAACACCGCTTAATCATGGCATTAAGAGTGCCTTTGCAAGCGGACCATCTTTGCAAACCAAAGTTGAAAACCCAGGAAAATCACCTGGTTTTAGACACGCTATTAATGCTCCCCTGATATAAATATTCGCCTGGACCTTTTGGTTTTCCAACGTCCATTTAATATTGAAATCACTCTCTTTTTTAATGGGGGCAATAGTTCGCTCGCTTAATAAGAATACCGATGGGTTAAGGAATGGCACGTCCTTGTTTTTCCAATCCACTACTGCTGGCGCTATGCCCTGGTTATAGAGCCATACATCTCCAACTATCTTTTCGTCTTTTAACAAGTAGGCATAAGCAACGCTACCATCATCTTCAATTATGATAGAATAGGAAATATCTAAATCGAAAAACGATTGATGATAAAAGTCTGTCATGCCGAAATTTCAATTTTTATGTTCACTTCTAACGCACTCAGGTCTGCATACGAAGTTGACCCACCAAAATTAGACAACCATAAACAAAAATCACCCGTAGGTGATTTTTTAACTCATTTTTTACGATACTTTACGATGGTGCTTGCCAGCTGTGGCGTTCGCATTATCATCAACCTTTACAAACTGAGATTGCTGCAATTTTGAGTGTGCCTTTTCGGCTTTTTTCGTAGCCTTATGGCATTTCAAACATGGCATCCTGCTAACTCTGCGAATCTGTCCTGTGCTTTCAAAAGATACAGCCAAAGCAATTAGTAAACATGCAATTGTTACTTTCATACAAATACTTTTATGCGGTTTAAAGTGTTGATGCGTCTTGCACCAGTAAAATTATGGAGTGCAAATATAAAATTCTTTTGTTAACAAAATGCAATCTACAGATAAAAATTAAAATTTATTATCTTTATATAAACAGGGCTTTTAATGCAACAAAAAAAGTGCGCTGGCCAATTACAATAAACAATCAATTCACAATTTTGTACAGGTTGATAAAATGAACAATAATACAATTATGGTAGCTTATAAATGCCTACATTGGCAACGCTAAAAAGCTACCGTTAGTTACCATGCAACAAAAACCTGTTTATGTGCTCGGCACCGGCTTATCTCACGATGGTGCAACCTGTATTCTTAAAGATGGAGAACTATTATTTGCAATAGAAAAAGAGCGGCTTACCCGTAAAAAACATGATGGTGGCAACGATAAACTTACGGTGCAATATTGCCTTGATGCCGCAGGCATTACGGTTGATGACCTTTCGCTGGTTGTACAGGCTGCAAATTTTGAGAAAGAAACCATAGCAAAGCACAAATACTTAGGTGAGCGTTTTTTTAAAGCTGATTGCGACGTACCTTTTGTGTCAATATCTCACCACCTGGCGCATGCCTACAGCGCAATCGGCACCTGCCCTTTTAATGATTTTAATATTCTAATAATTGATGGTTGCGGCAGCCGTTACCTGCAATGCGACGACCTTGACGGGGCTTACATTCCTGACCAGCTTGATGGTGCGCCATTAGAAAAAGACAGTTTTTATAGATATACGGGCAATGCGCTGCAACCACTGTATAAAGATTTTTCAGCGTTTAGTATTGGCGGTGACACCCTGAGGATGCCGACAACGCAGCATTCCATTGGCGGCCTTTACAGCATGGCGAGCAACTATGTTTTTGGTAATATGGATGATGTGGGCAAGTTGATGGGCCTTGCACCCTATGGCAAACGGAATGTAATAAAGGAAAAAATCTTCCGGCTGGAAGGGGGCCGGGTGTTTGTAAACGATACCCTGCAACACCTACTAAATAGACCTGCAGGCAACTACGAGGGCTTTAAAAAGGACTTCAACTATTACGCTGATATTGCAGCATGGGTGCAGCAGGAAGTAGAGGAAGCGGTAATATACCTGGTAAAACAAAGAAACGAATATGCGCCGCACCCTAATCTTTGTTATGCGGGCGGCGTTGCTCTAAATGCCGTTGCCAATGCAAGAATAATAAGGGAAACGGGAATTAAGAACCTGTACATGACCCCGGCAGCAGCTGACAATGGCCTTGCTATCGGCTGCGCTTATTACGGCTGGCTGGAAGTATTGAAGCAGGAAAGGCGCATACATAACGGATCAACCTACCTTGGCAAACCATATAGCGATACGGCAATTCATGAGAACATAAAACAGTTTATAGCAGACCACCCCAAAAAGAATGTCGCCTACAAAGCGCTGGGAGCAGATGTTTTCAATTATACTGCCACCCACCTGGCAAATGGTAAAGTAATCGGTTGGTACCAGGATGGTGCTGAATTCGGGCCACGCGCTTTAGGCAATAGAAGCATATTGGCCGATGGACGTAAAAAGGGTGTGCGCGCTTTCATAAACAGAGATGTAAAATTCAGGGAAGATTTCAGGCCATTTGCACCGGCCGTTATGGCTGAAGATGTTAACCAATATTTTTGCTACGGCTACGAAAGCCCCTATATGATACTGGTTGATCAGGTAAAGGATGAATACAAGATAGCCCATGAAGATATAGTACATGTGGACGGCAGTGCCCGGGTACAAACCGTAACCGCACAAACCAATGCAAAATTCTATTCGTTACTGGATAAGTTCAAAGCGCTGACGGGCTCTTCCATTCTGCTAAATACGTCACTGAATAGGAAAGGCATGCCAATAGTTGAAACACCTTATGAGGCATTGGCGTTATTCTATGAAACCGCATTAGATATGATGGTAATAGGCAATTATGTTTTTGAGAAAGCGTAAGTGAGCGCAATACTCCCGCACCTAAGATTCCGTGAAGGCAAGTGATTTGCCGAATGTATCTGGCAATGCCAGCACGGAAACCAAAGCAAGCGACCAAACGATGCAACCTGTTATAGCAAGTCCACCGGTAAGGCTGAGGCCAAACGCATGTTCAAGGCCCTGGTGCAATGGAATTAACAACACCAGTGCGCCACGCATAAAGTTGGTAACCGTAGCGGTGACAGTAACACGCAGATTAATACCAAAATGCTCGGCAGTCGATGTAACAAATACCGATAAGTAGCCACAGCCTAACCCCATCAAGAAAGAAGTAATGTTGAGCTGCTGGCTTTGGTCTATTCTTATAAAATGGTAGATGGTAGCAAGTATGCCCAGCACCATGAACGAAATGAGAATCTTTTTACGGCTTTTGAACAACTGGCTTAATATGCCACTCAGCAGGTCACCGCTGGTAATACCTACCTGAAAGAGGATGAAGCAGGTGGATAGTTTTAAACCGGTAATGCCATGCATTTTCGCTATCTCCGGCGACAGGGTTATGAGCAAGCCCACACTATACCAGATGGGTATACCCATAAGGATGCAGGCCAGATACTTCAGCACCCTTTTTGGGGAGGAAAACAACAGTAACAATGAGCCGCGCTTTTTATTGGCCGAATTACTCTCGCTGAACATAGATGGCTCAAATGACTTTAACCGCATGATAAGTAAAATACCACCTGCTACACCTGCGGCAAGAAATGCATAGCGCCATGGTAAAACGTCGCCGATGAGTCCCGCAGTTACCGCACCCAATGCCCCCAGGGTGGCCACCATAATGGTTCCGTAGCCCCGCTTTTCAATGGACATACTTTCTGATACCAACGTTATGCCCGCGCCCAATTCGCCCGCCAGGCCCACACCCGCCAGAAACCGGATAACAGCATACGTATTCACATCCTGCACAAAGGCATTAGCAAAATTGGCCAGTGAATACAACAGGATAGAACCAAACAACACTGCTACCCTCCCCTTCTTATCGGCATAAATACCCGTAATAATACCACCCAGCATCATGCCCGCCATTTGTATAGAAAGCAACCTTTCACCAGTCAACGTCAGTTCACTACCCGTTAAGCCCAGATCCTTTAGGGAAGGGATACGGTACACATTAAACAAGAACAGATCGAAAGCATCAATAAAAAAACCGATGCCCGCTACCAGCACAGTAATGTTAAATGGGGATGTGTAGATTTTATTGGGTGTGCTCATGGGCTGTTTTAGTGTGCACTAAAATAGGGAATTGGGAGGGGAAAGTGGAATGGAATGACAGTACGGAAGCAATTAAACGACTAATAATGCCAGGCAAAACAACAAACGTGCTACTCAAACCCATCCCCATCGAATAAATACCCCATTTTGCGGTATTTCCTCCATGGATATATTTGGGCATCGGTCTTTACCTTTGGTTGATGAAAAAACTGTTGGTCATTTTCTGTGTTCTGGAGTCATTTTTCTGCGGCGCACAGGCTGGGAGCTTCAAGCTGGGTGTGGTAGAGAAAATACACTCCAATTTATTATCTGAGACGAGAACGCTGAATATTTACCTACCCGAAGGCTATTCAGATAAAGATACAGCCACCTATCCTGTTATCTACCTTTTGGATGGCGCTGCAGACGAAGATTTTATACATATTGCAGGGCTCGTGCAGTTCTGCACCTTTCCCTGGGTAGACAAGATGCCCAAATCGATAGTAGTAGGCATTGCCAATACCGCCCGCGAACGCGACATGACCTTCCCTACAACAATAAAGGCTGAGAAAGAAAGATTCCCTACTACTGGCGGATCAGCAAAGTTCATCAGCTTCCTCGCAGATGAACTACAACCCTATATCAGGAAACATTACCGCACCAATGGGCAAAAAATGATCATTGGCGAGTCGTTAGCTGGGTTGCTGGCTGTAGAAGTGCTTTTTACGAGGCCTGCTCTATTCGACAAGTACCTTGTAGTGAGCCCAAGCTTATGGTGGGATAATGCTTCGCTACTCAATAGGCCAATGGTATTAACGGATGCCAACCGAAAAATAGACGTATTCATTGCTGTTGGTAAAGAGGGTCTTGCACCCAGCCCGGAACCCCATGTTATGGAAGTTGACGCCAATGTGCTTGCCGACAAACTGAAGGCGCTCAACAATAAAAAGCTAAGTGTTTACCTCGACTACCTTCCAGACGAAACTCATGCAACGATAGGCCATCAGGCGGTCTACAATGGCTTCAAGTGGCTGTATAAAAAGTGAGCGGCCGTGCCGTCTACTTGTTTGTTTGCTTACTTTTCCAGCACCGGTCGCTGCAATACAATACCTGGTCCCAATTTTTCTCCCACAATGTACAGCCCAACTATTCAAATCCATCAAATAAATATCCAGTAGCGCATTATTTCGATTCATTAATTACAATTCACTTAGCCACAGGTTCCGGAATTTCTTGTCGGCATCATATTGGTCAGCTTGCTTTTTCAAATTGAAATACCGGTCGGGGCGCGGGTCGTTGCCTACACCGGCAATGTAGGCCCAATTGCCCCAATTGCTGCACACGTCGTAATCTATTAACTGCTCTTCAAAATAGGCTGCACCTAAGCGCCAGTCCAGCTTTAGGTCATGACAAAAATAGCTGGCCACATTTTGCCTACCCCTGTTACTCATAAAGCCGGTTAACTTTAACTCCAGCATATTTGCATCTACAAAGTCTACGCCTGTCTTACCATTTACCCAGCTCATTAACGCTTCCCTATTATGCGCTATGGCTTTTGTTGGCACGCCTTTAATCCCTTGTTTTAAGAAGAATTTTCGGCCGTATTTTTTCATCATCAGCCAAAAGTAATCACGCCATAGCAGTTCAAAAATTACCCAATAGGTACTATCGTTAGCCCCATACTGTGCTTCGTATTCCTTCAGCATATGAAAAATGTACCGTGGAGATATGCAACCAAGCGAAAGCCATGCAGAGAACTTGGTTGAATAATCTGCGCCAACGAGCTGGTTTCTGGTTTCCTTATAGGTGGAGACCAATTTGCTCTTTGCAAAGTAGTAATGCATCCGCTCCAAAGCGCTGGTTTCACCACCATGGAAATTAATAGCTGCCCGGTCGTCTATTTGAACTGGCTCGAGGCGGAGGTCAGAAAGCGCAGGCAGCTGAATTTCCGGCAAAGACGGAGAAGAAATTGCGTCCGGTCGTTCAGACACAGCCCTCACTTTACATTCCCGCTCCACCTTAGTTCTGAAGGCAGTAAATATATCCGGAACCAGTTGTGTCTGGAATGGCAGATCGGCGGGGTGAAATAAGGTATTAGTATTAAACGTTTTGAGCACGCAGTTTAGCGGGTTTACCATATTCTCCACTTCCTTTTGAGTAGTTAACTCATCCGGCGCCGCTTCAGCTTTGGTGTAAATGGCCGTTGCATTGTATTGTATAACCAGTTTAGTCAACTCTTCGGCAGCAGCACCCCTTACTATCAAAAGCCCGGAACCTAGTTGCCGCAAATTGCTATCTAAGTCAAGCAAGGATTGCAAAATAAACTGCGTGCGTATGGCACCTGTTTTTCTAAATCCAAGCTCAGTTGTGCGATATTCCGAATCCTGAAAACAATAGACGGGAATTACCCGGTCATTTTGTGCTATGGCCGTTATCAACGTTTCGTTATCGTGTAACCGTAAGTCAGTTGTAAACCAAACAATTGCTGTTTTCATACTAAAGCATATCAATGTTTTGCAAATAATAATCGGCCTGAGTCAATAAATCCGCCCTTTCATCCGGCTTCATTTTGCGCAGGATGCTGTACATCATTTGCACCCGTGGATTGTTGCCCAGTTTACTTTCATGCTTATCGTAAAAATTCCAGTGCAGGCTATTGAACGGACAGGCTCTATCGCCTGTTTTCTTTGCTTTATCGTAATAGCAAGTACCGCAATAGTTGCTCATTTTATCAATGTAAGCGGCCGTACTTATGTATGGCTTTGTGCCCACTATGCCACCATCTGCAAACTGGCTCATGCCGCGGGTATTGGTTATTTCTACCCAGTCTAACGCGTCGATATAAATACCCAGATACCATGCATCAAGTTCATCCGGGTGCACCCCAGCTAACAGGGCAAAATTCCCCGTAACCATTAAGCGCTGTATGTGGTGTGCGTAAGCATAATTCAGCGATTGCCTTATGCTGTTTTTCAGGCAATTCATCTTCGTGTTACCGGTCCAATACCATTGTGGTAATTTCGCCTTGTGCTCAAAATAATTGAGCGTACCATATTCAGGCATTTTATTCCAATAGATGCCGCGCATATACTCCCGCCAGCCGATGATCTGCCGTATAAAACCTTCCAGCTGGTTATATTGTATTTCATTACTGCGCTGCTGCCACTGTTTTATTGCTGCTTCAATAACTTCGGCCGGCGATAGCATTTTTGTGTTTAAAGAAAAGGATATGCGGGAGTGATATAACGACCATTCGTTTGTGGCCATGGCGTCCTGGTAGGTGCCAAAAAGCGGTAGACATTCGCGCAGAAAGTACTCCAGCAATTTGAGGGACTGCTGGCGGTTAACCGGCCACAAAAATGACGCTGCATCAATGCTACCAATTGTTTTTACATCTGTATTTGCCAACTCTGCAACTATATCCCTTACGTCAATATTCAGCAGCATGGGAGCAATGGGTTTATGCTTGGCTGGCAACTTTTTTCTGTTGTCACTGTCGTAATTCCACTGCCCGTTAAGAGGCTCATCACCATCCATAAGTACATTGTGTTTTCTGCGCATGTACCTATAGAAACTCTCCATTAAATACAACTTCTTGCCCTTAAAAAACGTTCCAAGTTCATCGCGGGTGCTAAAAAAATGCTCCGTATCAACCGATGAACTGGCGATGGCCAGTGCCGCAGTCAGTTGCTGCAACATTCTGTCAACACGGTACTCATCGGGCAACTGGTATTGAAAATGTGTAAACTCATTTTCCTCAATAAGGGCGCAAATATTCTTTTCAAAACTCTGCTGATTTCGGGCATCAGTTAATTTAATGTATGTGATATTGTGCTGTTGCTCTGCCAAATGCCGGGCAAAAGCACGCATTGCTGCAAAAAAGCCAACTACTTTTTGAATGTGATGTGTTGCATAGTCTGTTTCGCTACGCAACTCCATCATTACGTAGGTTACATCAGCATCTACAGTTTTATACCAACTATGTTGGCTGTTTAACTGGTCTCCTAAAATAAGGCGAAGTGTTCGTTGTGTTTTCATTTTCCTGTCTGCTTACTTTTCCTGCACCGGTCGCTGCAACACAATACCTGGTCCCAATTTTTTTCCCACTTCTTGCGCCAGGTAAATGGCCTGTTACAGACGATGCAAATTTTCTCGGGCAGGTTCTGCTTTTTTACGCCTTTCATAGTAATAATTCATTTACGGTATTCCCACACCCTGTCACTTGCATACTTGCGTGTTTCTTCAACATCAACAATAGGATAGGGATAATCTTTTCCTATTGCACAGCCATAGAGCATTTGGTCCATCAGGCTTAGTTTCCAGGGTTCGTGTATTAAGTGGGCAGGTATTTTCGCAAGCTCCGGCAACCACTGCTTTATAAAAACAGCTTCCGTATCGTGGTCTTCAGAGTTTTTTATCGGGTTGTATATCCTGATGGTATTAGCGCCTGTAACCCCTGCCTGCATTTGTAATTGCGGATAGTGTATACCGGGTTCGTAGTCTAAAAACTGGCGCGCAAGAAAGTGCAGTTCCCGCCAGTCTTGCCACAGGTTAAATACAAAAAACGAAACAACCATTGCCCGCATCCTGAAATTGATATAACCTGTTTGCACCACACAACGCATACATGCGTCAATTAAGGGCACTCCGGTACTTCCAGTCTGCCAGGCTTTGATATAAACTTCATTTTTAGTTTTAATAAGTTTATCATAGGCCGGGCTTACATTTTCAAACTCCATATTGAAATTAAGCTCAAACTTCTGGATGAAATGGCAATGCCAATGCAGCCGCGATATGAAATTAGTTAAGGCCCGCTTGTTGCCCGATGCCTCATAATGCTGCATGGTGTATTGGTACACCATGCGCATACTTATATTTCCGTAAGCCAGGTATGGCGACAGGCGGCTGCAGCCTTTACGGCTTAGTGCCGGTTTAGAAATATGTTTGCTGTAGTTGACATACCGCTCTTTAATAAAACTTTCCAGGTAGCGCCATGCCCAGTATTCGCCACCCTGCTGAAAGTTTTTGTTGCGGGTGGTAATTTCTGCCGGTAGTTCCGCGCCCCGGAGTGCATTATAAAACGTCGTTTCGAGACAAATGAAATTCCACTTATGTTCATCCACTATCCTGGGGTGCTCCGCCATCTTTTGCTTCCAGCGCTCGGCCCAGTTATTGCGCGACTTTAATCGCCTGATGATGCCATTGGTCTGGTACTCCTTCCAAAGAATGTTATTTTCTTTAAAGAAGCCGGACATCATTATGTCACGATCAAAGGTTAGTTTGTTACCGGTTTCCTGATGAGTGAAAACAGCATTAATAGTGTATTGCCTGTTCAGCCCTTCGAATACCGTGAGTGCTTCATTATGAAAAATAGCAATTTGCCCGTTTATGGCTTCTAAGCGCTCCTGCATGTCTTGCAACGATTCGTAAACGAACCGCCAGTGCCTGTCGTCGCTATCGTGGTGGGACATAATGGAAGGCTCAAAACAATATACCAATAACAGTGGTATACCCTGCTGCTGCGCCACATAGAGCGCCTCATTATCGGTAAACCTCAAGTCACGTTTTAGCCATACAATATTTATACGTTCTTTCACCAAAAAGCGGGCGCTATTCTTGTTTATTATTTTTTAAAAATTATTAAACAAAACTAACTAAAATTATTGATGAAACCGCAGGAAATATGACGCCATTCGTGATGAAACTGGAGTGATTTAACTCTATTTGAAGGCAAAAACGGCCCGCTTCCCCGTTACCTTCAAGTCCAGGTTGTGTAAAGCAATGTTCCGATGCCCTTGGTCGGAAAGCAATTCCAGTTCAATACTTGTCAATTTCACCTTGTCTAAACGGTCATTGGTTTTATAGAACAAACTAAACTGTCCGTTATGAAATGCCCGCCCATCGTCCTTAAAATTATTTAAGCGTAAGAATGCTCTGATTTGTTTCAGCTGAGCGGTAGTCAGTTGCAGTGAAACAGCAGTAATCTGGGAAAATTGCCTCGGATAGGGCCGCCCTTTCGCAAGATGTGTATTAAAATCCGCGAAAGTCATTGCCGCATTGATTTCGCGTGGTTCAAAACCAAGATCAGTCAAGTATTCTCTGGTATATTCTATATTGGTGATCTGTAAATTCTCTGGCTTCGCCTTTGGCGTAAGTGTGCGATACCAGGGGAGGTAAGTGGTACTATCTTGAATTGCAGTAGTGGCGGTATCTACAGAAAGGCCTTGCTTAAGTGCCTGGAGTAGCAAATTGTCTTGCTGGCCAATTTTCCTGGTCTTCAACTCTACCCCAATGTCGCCGGGATGGTCGCCAAAATGCCCATGGGGGTTGGGCAAGAACCACTCCAGCGTAGCCGCACGGCCTATCATATACCAGCCAGAATATTGCTCTTCATTTGTAGCGGTAGCGTTCTGACGGCAAATACATAATGTATCCGTTAAATATTTATTGCTCTGCATTTCTTTTAACGTAATGGAGTCAATGCAAACAAAAACTGTATTGCAGTCCACCGGCAACATTGTCTGGGCTAAAGCAGTATTTACGAATAGGGTCAGCAGCAAAAGGTATCTCATTTCAAGTCGTTGTATGCCGCAATATTAAACAACTATGATAAAAATTTAGGTTCCCGGCAATACAAGCGAATTATTGCATGCCTATAGTAGCGTAAATTAGTATACTTAATGCCTGTTGGCAGGTCAGAAGACCGGCGGCCGTTATAACGGAGTCGGGAGACCAGGCCAAGCAAAGGCGAGACGCTTTGGGGAGGTCGGTTAAAAGCGGCGATTGAATTACTGCATTTTTGAAATATTTTTGTATCTTACGCACAAATATTAGTTACCCATGAAGTTTATAAAGTCTATTCTTCTTACAACGGCAACCTTTGTGGCATTCACAGGTGTTGTACTTTATAGTTCTTGCGAAAAAGATCCATGCTCCAGCATAAGCTGCAAAAACGGTGGTGCATGCACTATGGGTGTGTGCAAATGCCCGTCAGGCTTTGAAGGACCAACCTGCTCTACACAGTCAATAGATCGTTTTAAAGGCGTTTTTGCAGGCTACAAGCAGTGCAATAATGGCGCGCAAACAATTGATACCGTATTTATCACCGCTGACTTACCTAAGAAAGTGGCTAACGTTATCATCAAGCAAAAATCAGAGCCATCAGATATTTTATCGGGAACTGTATTTAGTACGGAAAGTACTTACTCTTTAACGATACCTGATAAAGTAAAAACAAACTATTACAAAAAATACCACATAACACTGCAAAGCGACAATAAGCTGATACTGGATACTTACGAGCGTGACTATACAACGCCTGGTGATACTGCGGTTAATCACTGCATATTTACTGGCTTCAAGGTTACGATGTAATAGCCGGAAATAACCAACTTACAAGAAATATTACGAGGGCATTGGGCGAATAGCTTAATGCCCTTTTTGTTCCAGCCTGTTACAATCTTCCATACTACCTAGCCGGAACGATACCGGGATACCAGCTTTGTACATATATAATTCCTGCCTGCAGAAAAACCCGAAATTGCGGGTATAAAAATCTTGCGGTAACAATTGACGAGTGGCCTTGTGCTGAACGGCGGGTGTTGCAAAAGATAACTTACTTTGCGGGGAAACTACGCCAAAAGAATCTGCCCAATTAGGCATGCGCGCTTGCTTTACTTTGCTCAACTGATTCGTTTGGGCTGGTGCAACAAGGGCCGATAACAGGGCTAAAATAACGAAACAGAAAAACCTCATACCTGCGTTTCATTTGGCGAACTGCCGTATATACTTACGACCCGAGAGCGATTATGGTTTCTTGTAGTAGGTACTATAATAGTTGGTGTAGAGTTCGAGGTCTTTTTCCCAGAACAGCTTTTTATAGTTCAGCGCAGAGATAACAAAGAATTTGAACTCTTCCGGTTTGTAGTCTTTAAGCAATTCGTTAGTGTTTACCGAATCCATATAATCGCGGGCGGCCTGCTCGCCTGCAAACTGCTGAACCGTAACTACTATCTCATTATTTCTGTAAAGGTCAATAAGCATAGGGTTGTTGATTGACATCGTGGCATTCAACTTTTCTACCGCCTCCTTAAATTTACCCATGCGGGAATCAAGGCTATTGAATACCAGCATGGTAAAATGCTGTTCCGTTGGTTTGTAGCTATAAGCAACCGGCACATCAGCAGGACGCTTTGGTGGAGGCGGCACTACCGGGGCAGCAGCCTTTTTAGCATCCTCTGCTTTTTTAACCGGACTTACCTTAATGCCGGCCTTCATTGCTGCAATGCCGGCGGTATCGTTATACCAGCTAGGAATGCCATTCTTTCGAACGTCAGCAATATAGCTGGAAACATCTTTAGCCCAGCCGGTAAGCGAATCAGCAGGATTGGCGGCCAAAAACCCAGCCAGAATTGTATCGGCCATATTGTAATTACCCTGTCCTGCATAACTCATAGCTTCTGCTACCTGGAAACGCTTTTTAAAGGCGGGGTTAGCTGGGTACTCCTTTTTCGCAACACTAATGTTAGAAAGCGCTTCTGCGTATTGATGTTTTAAGATGAGTTCATAGGTCTCATCAAAATACTGCGCTACCTGTTTGCCACCATTTGCTGATGCCAGTTTGTCGTTATCAGCCCGTGGTTTCAGCAGATCAGCATATGGCGACTTAGGGAATTTAGCCAAAAACTCAGTAGCATACGCCTGTGCTTTTTCTAAATTGCCTGTGCGGATGGCTATCTGGTACCGGAGATAAATATCTTCTTCTTTTTGGTTGTGATCAGGGAAACGAGAATCGAGTGTGTCAAGCGTGCTTAATGCCTGCACATGGTCATCCAATTGTTTCAGGTATGCTTTTGCCAACATAATGTAGGCGCGTGTTTCCATTTTGATGGATTGCTCTTTCTGCTCGGCAGTGTTAGGTATTTTTGCCAGCAGGCTTTCTTCCGTTGGCAGTCCGTTGGCCGCGAGCGCAACTTTATCATCTCCCGTCGTCGGTGTTTCCTCCAAACCACTCTGGTTGGTACCTGATGCACCGGTAAATGCCACACCTGATGCCCTGCGCCAGTTATCGGTAAGCGGGCGGTTACCCCATTTGCGTTTAAACTCGTTGGAGCCTGTCTGCATTAACGTAGGATTCGCAAAATAAAAGGTGGACGTCTCCCCTGTTTCGCTTGCTGCGTCAGTAATTGCTGTGCCACTTTCACCTGCATCCTTGGCATTCTTAATACTGTCTGCCTGCTTTTGTTCCAGCGAGCGGATATATCGTTTTACGACAGAAAGTTGTTCTTTTTTGCTCAATTCAGCCAGATCCCTAAGGCTATCCTGATCGTGAATAATAGCAGTTGGCTGAGATATCTCTACCAGGCCCTTACTCCTTTGAGCCGCTGCAATAACGGAAGCATCCTTTATACTGCTGCCTGCTGCATATTTTGCAGAACTATCATACGCGTTTTTTGCATCATTATAGCTACCCCTGCCATAGTACACATCGCCCAGCGCAGCATAAGAAATCGCTTTTTGCTTCTTGGTTGCCTTGGGTGTTATGGCGCTTTTAGTGAGGTAATCAATGGCGTCATTCGTTTTGCCTGCCTTGGCTGACATTTGCCCCAACACGAAATAGACCTGATCGTAATAACTGGTGTACTTGCCATCGTTAAGCACTTTTTTCAGTGGCTTTATGCCGTCCCCTACATTACCACCCGCCAAAAGCGTGTTGAAGGCAATGTTCTTGCGGGCATAAAAATCCATATCTATCTTAGGGAAATAATCTAAAGCTATTTCATAACTGGCAACCGACTCTTTGTACTTACCATCACGCTGCATTAGTTGCGCATTTAAAAATGCAGCACGCATACGGAGCCAATCGGGCAAGTAATCGTCATTAATCGCTACTGTTAATTGCTCAGACGCCGCAGAATAATTCTGCTCAGACATATAACCGAAAGCCCTGCCAATGGCCACCTGGCCTACGAGGTCTTCAGGTAAATGCGGATCGGTTGACAGGAGTGACAATACCGCCTGGCCATTTTCAACCATTTTCATTTGGGTATAAACACGCGCCAGCCATATAATGGCATCGTTATGCACCGACTTATGTTTGAACAAATTGAAACCACCCTTATTTTCTTCTTCTACTATTGAAGTCGGCCCTTTCTGATGGCCGCCTTCGGCCTTCTTGTTTTCCTCATCATTGCTGATGATATACTTAAAAGTAGCTGCTGCATTTTTGTAGTTACCCTTATAATAATAAGCCTGCCCCATAAGCAGTAACATATCATTACCCCACTTTACACGCGGGTCATGTATCTGAATACCGATGGATACTTTGTGGATGATACTATCCATATCAGCGGCAAGCATTGACGAATCTCTGTCTGGGTCGAACGGGAATATCTTTATGAGGGAGTCATAATTTTCCTTCACCCCTCCTCGCAACATATTCGCGTTAGCCTCCTCCAGCTTACGGTTAGCATTGTAGTAATAGTTGTAATGCGTAAACGAGTTCTGCGTAAGTTTACGCAGTGGCGACCATCGCTTTTTAAGCATGGACTTATTGGTAAACGCCTCCCGTTTCGATTTAAATTTCAACTCCAGCGCCAACTTCTTTTTGGCCTCGCTCTGCTTGTCTTTTACGTTGAGCTGCTTGTTTTTGGCAAGCTTCATCTTCGCCATACTATCGGTGCGCTTTTTGCGCACAATTTTAAGGCTGTCGTTAAACTTAGTGCGAACCGCCTTAATACTATCCATTTCATGCTTACGCACGCCCTTGGTCAGGTTTTGTTCCCGCTGCCGTTCACTGGCAACGCTATCTTTATAAATTTTTTGCTTCCGCTTCATAGCGTCTGACCGCTCTCGCTTTACAATGGCAACACTGTCAGAATACCTTTTACTTTCCTTGTATTTTTTCTTGCTCTTTACTTTATCGGCGCGCTCTTTTTGTATTGCAGTCAGGCTATCCTTTTTCACTTCGCGGATCGAAGCCAGCGAATCGGTTATCTTTTCCTTGGCCGCTTTTGTTGAGTCGAGGTGAGCTTCGCGGGCATTTTTTATGGCTGAAGCTTTATTTTTTCGTGCTTTGGCAACACTATCTTTATAATGCTTGCTATTGCGGTATCCACGCATCTTAGCAGCATTATCAATAGAATCCATCCGCTTCCTTGCAGCTGCGCTCTGGGCAAAACCCGGCACACAGTTTAGGAAAAGGCATCCTAATATAAAAAGAAATATTAATTTTAGTTTCAAGGTCCTGATTTCGTTTACCAATAAAATAACGCAAAAAGCGCCATAAAATTATATGGGGCATCCACTGCCTTCAATTTGCATATTTGTTTCAAAAATAAGTAAAAAAAGGGAACGGCCTTCCCTGCAATGCTGCCGAATTAACAAAATACTTCCTATCTTAGAATTTCTTTGCCTTAATTTAGTGTAGGTAACAGAAAATAGTTAAAAACCAAGCCATGAGATATGTAGGATTAGCAACGCAATGGATGATAATGCTTGGCGGGGGCGCGTGGCTGGGCTATAAACTGGATAAGTATCTGGGATGGAATTTTCCTTTATTTTTAATTCTTTTTCCATTAATTGCATTAGTCGTTTCTTTGTGGGGACTAATTAAAGAACTTAACAAGAACAAATAATGAAGAAGGAGTTTATAGTAACATTCGTGACCATATTTATTTTGCTAACCGGTGGCCTGTTGCTTTTGCAATATTTATTGCCAAAGTACAGTTTCGCACTGCTGGAAACAGGCAATGTAATTATGTTTGTGTTATCGTTGGGTGCCTACTACATGGTTACCCGCCAACTTGACCGAACTTCGTGGGCGTTTATAAGAGGTGTATCGGGCGCCTCGGTATTTAAGTTGATGGTTTGCCTTACTGCCATGCTTATTTATATAGTATCGAACAGGGCTACCCTGTATAAACCAAGTATTTTTGTTCTTTTTGGCATTTATGCAATATATACCGCTTCAGAAACGTTGCTGCTGTCAAAATTGGCCAGAACCGTGAAATAATATATGAAAAAGCAAGAGACAACCATCAGATTCCTGGAGCAGTTTTTACCTGCAGGATCATTTGAAGAGGTAGCCCCCTTTTTTAAAACGCATACTATTCACCTTACCGTTACCCACGAGCGTAAAAGCGTATTGGGCGACTACCGCAACCCTACGACTGCGGAGCCTTTTCACCGCATTAGTGTTAATGCAAATCTCAACCCTTACAGTTTTCTCATTACGCTGCTGCATGAGTTAGCGCACATGTTTACTTATGTGCATTTCGGCCACAAGGTAAGCCCCCATGGCAAGGAGTGGAAAACACAATTCAGGCATATACTTATTCCATTTTTGGGCAAACGGTTCTTTCCCGGCGATGTAGAAAAAGCCTTATATGCTTACCTGCATGACCCATCGGCAAGTACCTGCACGGATGCGCGTCTTTTTAAAGCGCTTTACAGATACGACGAACATAAACAAGACTACCTGCTGGTGGACGACCTGGAGATAAACAAATACTTCGAAACAGAAGACGGCCAGACCTACCAGAAAATTGAAAAACTGCGCACGCGAACCAAATGCAGGCATGTGCGCACAGGCCGTATGTTCTTGTTCCAGGGCATTGCAGAAGTAAAAGAAGTAACTATAAAAAAATAGTTTCTGGCCTAAAGCCGAAACGTCGCACTCAAATTACGCATTAAATACATACCAATTGCCGACCTGAATGAATAGGCAGCAATACCAGTGTACCGTTCCCATATTTTACCCCACAAAAAGGATGCTGAAAATACGATCTGGCTTAACGATCAGGGAGCATTGCACACAATTATTTAAAAATAAATTAATAACGCTAAAAAAAATTATATTATCTGGTCGAAGAAATCTTAATAAAAGAGCGAAAAACAAAGATCATGTATATACCTTTATTCCCTATACAAGATCATGAAAAAAGGATTAACCCTAATTTTGTTCATTCTCCAGGTATTTGTTTTAAAGCTACACGCGCAAATTCAACCCATAGAAAACAGTAGCCTTAACTACCGCCTCATCGGCTTTAAAGTGCCTGCCTTAGCTGGAAACGCAACAAAATATTCACTATTAATAGCTGAGGGTGCATACCTTCTCGAAGACGAGTTTGCAAAAAACATAAGCCAGACGTTTACAGGGAAAACCAATGCTTTTATTGAGGAGGTTAAGACATTTGGCCGCAATTATACGTGGCAAATTATTTGTGTAACCAGCAGTGATAAAACAATTAAGAGCCCGCTTTACCATTTTAATACACAGGTATTGCCGGTTGAATATGCCAGTTACCGCATGCATGTAACTACCCCGGCCAAAAAATATGCTGATGCGTACGTATTTAACGACGGCAATAAAATGCTGTATAATATGAAGGGGGAGCCAGTATGGTTCTTGCCGAACCTTAAAAATTATGATGCGACCAACAGGGACGTCCGCGATATTAAAGCATCAAATTTCGGAACAATTACAATTTTAGGTGAAGATGGACCACGGGAAATTGACTACAACGGCAACACATTATGGGAGCCACCTAAGAATGCAGATGCCAACATAACCGGCGAAGGCAATTTTCACCATGACCTGAACAGGCTCCGAAACGGGAATTACATGATAATGGGGAATGAAAATAGGCCGTGGAAAAAATGCGAAGGTCCAACATGCGACAGCAATTCTCTTTCCGCGGCAAGTACCGCTGCGCCTGGCGGCAAAACCATTTTAGCGCCATTTACCACGATTATTGAATACAACGCTGCAAAAAAAGTAGTATGGAGATGGTCTTCATTTCAATACCTTTTGCATTCAGATATTTTCTTTCATAAAGGCCCCGATGGCACAATTGACATTGATGCACACGCCAACGCGTTTTACCTCAATGAAAAGGAAGGAAAGCTGTACATCAGTTTCAAAAATATAAACAGAATTGTGGTGGTAAGCTATCCCGGTGGAAAAGTACTACGGGAATACGGACCGCATTTCGGCAATGATGGCTACCAGCAAACAGCGCTGCAGTTCAGCGAACAGCACTCTGTCCGTGCTTCAGCATCAGGTCTATACCTTTACAATAACAATGAAGATCATAAGGCTTCCGGTCCTTCAATTGTTGTTTTTAAAGAGCCTGCTGCCACCAATGAGGCACTTTTGAAAACATGGGATTTCAAATGTCCCCAGGGCCCTGATACTTACAGCGATATAGTTACCAACCTTAACAGGCATGGCGGCAAGGTTAAGGAGCTGGAAGACAAATCATACTTCGTTTCTAATTGCTCCCCCTATTTCAATCTCTTCATAGTTAACAAAAACAAACAGTTACTTTGGGAAGCTGTAGCACAGAAAATAGACCCGGTGACAAAAAAATGGACACCGACGAACTCTTACAGGTCAGACATTATTACCTCGCACGAAGTGCTCAGTAAAATTATCTGGAATACCAGCGAACAATCAAGCCTTGGTTTGTAACACGCATTCTTATTTTATAAACGTCTTCTTCACCTCCACTGTTTGTGCGGTAAAGTACCCCAGTGTGGCGCCATCAATATTTGTGACCGGGTTAGCTGGTGTCGCGCTCTGATTAGGTCCTGAACTGTTTTGACTAAGGCTGAAAAAGTAGTTATAAACCGGCCTGTCAATACACATCATAACCACGGTTACCGAATCGCCTACCGCGAATTTCATATTCTCATCACGGCTGAAAAGAGGGCGTTGGTTAATAGCGCCATCTACTTGCATATCGTCGTATAGATAAAGTAAGGTGGATACGATTTCATTGTCGTAAAGCGTGAAACGGTAATTATTGCCTGTGCCGGCAGGGTCGCGAAACGTGGGTACAATTGACTTGCTTGCATTAGCACCGAATCCAAACTCTTCTATCTTTAAAGAATCAAACCGCACCTTTAATGGCATTTTCGAACTAGCAGTGTATGTTTTGCCACCTGTTTTCACATTAAGGAAATAAGTTCGGCCCGGTATACCGTGCATTTTGCTGGTCTGGTAGTATCCAGGAGTTGTTTCAGTAAGTAACATGCTGTCGCCGGCATCATCTTTGAGCGTTACTACCGCTCCTGTTACCGCGGGGAAGCTATTGGTAGCGCTGAAGTTAACGCTCTGTGTTATTCTTATAGTCTGTGGCGTAAGCGTATCGTCAGTCACAATACCTTCAATCACAATTTTTGGATCTTTCGAATTCAGGTCAATATCGATGACCTTCTGACAACTTGCAAATGAAAAAACGGCAGCTATGGCTATTAAGGAAAGAAAAGCTTTCATATAGTATATGGGGTATTTAGAATTTGAAATTATAGGTTAATGATGGTACCCAACGGAACAATGCAGTTTGCACGGCTTCGGTCTTATTCGGGTCTGTTTCGCTCTGCTGGAAGGTAATTGCGTAAGGGTTCTGGCGACCGTAAGCGTTATAAACACTGAAGCTCCAGCTGCTTTCAAACTTCTCGGTTTTCTTGCGATACCAGGTTGCGCCAATGTCGAGCCTGTGGTAGTTTGGCATTCTGTAGCCGTTCCTTTCGGTATACAGGTACTGCACCTGATTATCAATATAGTACTTACCACTTGGGAAGGTTACTGCATTACCCGTATTGAACACCCATGCTGCGGAGAAAGACCATTTTTTGTTCAGGTCGTAGATACCAACCACGGAAATATCGTGCGTCCTGTCTTGCCTTGCAACATACCAGTCGCTGTTGTTAATACCATCGATCTGCTTTTCAGAGCGCGACAAGGTATAACCCACCCAACCGTTGAATTTGCCATATTTCTTTTTCAGGAATAGCTCGACACCATAGGCCCTGCCTTTACCGAATAACAGCTCACCTTCCACTTTGTCATTGGCTTGTGTGTTGGCTCCGTTCTTGTAGTCCACCTGGTTCTGCATATTCTTGTAATACATCTCCGCACTGAACTCAAATTTATTTTCCTTAAAATTCCGGAAATACCCAAGCGATACCTGGTCAGCAATTTCAGGATTTACATTATTGCTGCTCGGAATCCAAAGGTCGGTCGGGTTGGTAGATGTGGAATTACTGATGAGGTGGAGGTTCTGCACGTTACGGGCATATCCGCCTTTTAACGAACTCGTCTTGTTCAGCAGGTAGCATGCTGAAACGCGAGGTTCCAGGTTAACATAGGTTTTTACAAACTCGCCGGTATTATAATGGGTAGAGTCAGACACCTCGCCCGCTGCGTTGTAGCTGTAAAAATCACCTGACCCCAGCAAGCTGAATGCAGTGAGCCTCAATCCATAAATGAGGCTGAATTTATCGCTAACGGTTAGCTCATCTGATACATATGCTGCATTTTCCCAGGCGAAACGGTCCTGTAGTTTAGCGAATTGTGCGGAATCGTTTGTTGAAGTGATCTGACCCGGAGTAATAGTGTGGTGCACGCTATTAAAGCCAAATTTCAATTTATTCTTCGGGCTTTGTATATAAGTGAAATCCTGCTTCAGGTTAAAGTCTTCAATTTTTGATTTGATATCGATGTTAACCGAGCTGGAAGTAATAGAGATTTTATAGTTGTAGTTGCTAAAGATAAACGACGTATTAGAAAACAATTTTGAGGAAATGATGGAATTCCAGCGCAAGGTGCCGGTGGCATTACCCCAGTTAATACCAAATGTATTGGCCAGGCCAATTTTATCTTGCCCAAAATAGCCAGAAAGGAAAATACGGTTCTTGTCGTTCAGCTGATAATTGGCTTTCAGGTTAAGATCGTAGAAATAAAGTTTGTTGTCTGCGTAATCAGGGAACGGTTTCAGGAAGACATCGGCATAAGTGCGCCTTGCAGCAATAAGGAACGATCCCTTATTCTTCTTGATAGGTCCTTCCAGATTAAGACGGGAAGCTATAAGGCCTATACCGCCGCCAATATGGTATTTCTGGTCATTACCGTCATTCATCTTAATATCAAGCACGGAAGCCAGGCGACCGCCATATTGCGATGGATTAGTGCCCTTATAAACAGTAACGTCTTTTATGGCATCGCTATTGAACGTACTGAAGAAGCCCAATAAGTGAGATGCATTATACACCGTAGCTTCATCCAGCAATATCAGGTTCTGGTCAGCAGCACCGCCACGCACATAAAAACCGGAATTGCCGTCTCCGGCTGATTTAATACCCGGCGTTAACTGCAATGTTTTCAGTACGTCCTTTTCGCCAAAAAATACGGGTATCTTCGATATTTCCCGAATATCCAGCTTTTCCATACCACCCTGCGTATTGGTTACATTGGCATCTTTTCTTACCGACGATACCACTACTTCTTTCAGGTTAGCGACTTCGCCCTCTAATGCCAGGTTAATGGTGGTATCTTTTTCGAGATCGACGGCAATTGAAATACGCTTGTAACCCACATAAGAAATATCAATATTATGGCTACCTTTCGCGATAGTTACAGAATAGAAACCATAATCGTTACTTATAGCACCGGTATTTTTCAGGTCGGTTACCTGTACCATGGCGCCTATTAGCGTTTCTCCGTTCTTCTTATCCTTTATTGTTCCGCTTATCACAAATTTCTTGTCGGTCTGGGCGTAAGATGGAATCGATATTGCTGCGAAAAGAAAAAGAAAAATGTACCTTAAATGCTTCATTATACGTGTGTTTTATCAATTGCAGCGCAAATGTCAGGCATTAAAAGTTTAAGAAATACTAAAATAAGAGCAGTTACCCCAATTTGTAGGTAAATACCATTAATTCGTCGGTAAACAAATTTATGACGCTAATTAAAGAATTACGACAATGGCTATTTTCCCTGCGCCACCTGCAGCTATTATTGTAGTGCCCTTTCGTGCCTTTTTTATGCAGTGGAACTGCTTTTCGTCATTAGCTGGTTGCCAGTTTTCTCCTCCATTGTATGAAATATCTGAACCCGTGGGGCCGGTAGCCAGCAGTGTTTGTTTGTTTATGTAGTTAACACACTCTCTATAACCCCGTGTAGGGGCCGTTGGTGCAAACCATTGCTTTCCTCCGTTTTTTGTACAGAAAATATGATTTTTCCTCAAAGTATCTTGCTTATAGTCGCCGCCAACAATTACCATTTTCGTTTTATTCCAGCAGGCAAAAGAAAATATACCGGTTGTACTTTGCCCCTGTATTATTGGCGTCGGCAACGATTTCCATCGCCTGCCTCGATTTTCAGAAACTAGTAACCGCGAAACGGCGCCCCCGGTTGCTATTGCTACCCCACCATGCTTTGAACACCTTATAGTAGTACCGCTTGCGGCAAACGAGGCTTCACCCTTAGCCATGGCAGGCCTGCTCTTTTGCGGTAATTCGTGCCAGGTTTGTCCGCCATCACTAGTTTTTAGTATGTTGATATGTCCATCTTTCGGGTCACCATATATAATACCGCTCTTTTTGTTCCAGAAATCGATACCATCAAAAAATGCCAGCGAGTCGTCATCCTGGTAAACCTTAGTCCAGGTTGTGCCAGCATTGTGCGTAACCAATATGAAAGCTGGCGAACCAGCATTAGCAATAACCACATTATTCTTATCAAAGGCGTATACCGAGCGAAAATCACACTTTTCATAACCTTTCAGCTGTTGAAAGGACCAAATATTACCACCATTAGTACTCCTGCCTACCCAACCCTTGCTGCCGCTAACCCAGGCAAAACTGTCATCGACCACCGAAAGGCCACGAAATGAGGCATCGGTTTGGGGTACTATGTTTTGCCATTGCAGGGTTTGGGCATTTATGCTGAAAGAAATGATGAGGAAGAATGTGATCAGTTTAAACATAGATAATTGCGATACGACCCTAAAAATACAACTATTGCACCATGCGTTTTGATGGTAATTAAAAACAATTTCATGAGTTGCAAATTGATTTCCATTACAATTTTGCCAATACATCGGGAAATCATAACTTAGTTGACCGGGACCTATTAAGCAACATGAGCAAACTAAACAGGCGGCAATTTCTTGAGCAATTGACCACCAGCCAGACGAAAGAAATTACCACCCCTGAAATTGACCCTATTTTCGATAAATACGCAAATAAGGAATTACCGGGTGCATATAAAACTACCACAACATTAAATGAGTATACCGGCCCGTGGACCTCAACGCAGGTAAGGCACCTGTTGCGCAGGACCATGTTTGGCGTAAAGGAAAGCGACCTTACTACATTGGAGGGAATGAGTCTGAGCGCCGCGGTAGATTTTTTGCTGGATAACATTCCTGCACCCCCTGCCCCACCACTCAACAATTACACGGATTATGGCGTACCTGATATTACAGGAGTTCCCGGCGGGCAAACATGGGTGAACGCAATTACTGGTAATGGCGACGTTAATTCAACCCGGCAGGCATCATTCAAAGTGTGGTGGTTTGGATTGCTCATCAATCAGAACCTGAGTGTCATGGAAAAGATGATATTCTTCTGGCACAACCACTTTGCCACCCAGGTTTATGTTGTAGGACAAGCTCAGCTAAGTTACCGCCACCACATTTTATTGAGAAACAACGCCCTTGGCAATTTCAAATCCCTAGTAAAATCAATAACAAAAGACGCGGCAATGCTTATGTACCTTAATGGTGCGAAGAATATAAAAAATGCTCCCGACGAAAACTATGCAAGAGAACTACAGGAACTGTTTACTGTTGGAAAGAACAATAGTAGCAATTATACCGAAGACGATGTTAAGGCTGCCGCCCGGGTACTAACCGGCTGGCAGGTAAATGACATATCATTTGAAAGTTTTTTCCAACCGGCCTTACATGACACGACGGACAAACAGTTTTCCTCCTTCTACGGTGATAGCGTCATACATGGGCAAGGTGGAAGCAACGGAGCAAACGAAACCGACGAACTAATTGAGCTGATATTTACAAAAGAGCAGGAGATAGCACATTTTATTTGTGAAAAGCTCTATCGCTTTTTCGTTTACTACAATATTGATACGGCTGTTGACAGCAGCATCATACAATCACTCGCTACTATATTTATCAATAATAACTTTGAAATAAAACCGGTGCTAAGCGCACTGTTAAAAAGCGAACATTTTTTTGACAATAATAATGCCGGATGTTATATAAAAACACCGCTTGATCTGCTTATAGGCGCATTTCGCTCTTTCAACGTAAATATCCCCGGAACTTTGACTACCAAAGACATTTATGCGCTTTGGACCTACCCCTATCTGCTTGGAAATATCCTCGGATTAGACCTGGGCGAACCACCGAATGTTGCCGGATGGCCGGCTTTTTATAAATCACCGGTATACTATGAGATGTGGATTAATTCAAGTACGCTGCCATTACGTATGGAATTTTGTGACACGATGCTGAATACCGGATATACCAGCGGAACATCAACAACGGTTACTATTGACGTGCTCGAATATACCAGGACAATTTCAGTAGCAGGCAATGCGACTGCCCTTATTCAGTACTTACAGCGTGTGCATTGTGGTATTGACATTGCTACCACTGATATTGATACTCTTAAAAACATATTACTTGCGGGCCAGACAAATGAGTCATATTGGACTGACATATGGAATAACTACCTGGCGGACCCGTCCCCTGAAAATACCGCAATAGCCAAAAACAGGTTGACACCAATGTATACTTTTCTATTAAGGCTGCCAGAATACCAGCTCTGTTAAACCACAAGCCCAATGAAACGACGAGATTTTTTACACCTGGCCAATACTGCAGTACTATCGACTGCATTGAACGGATTACCTATCAGGACACTTGGGCAAAACCCGCTATTGCAATTACTTGCCAGGCAAACTGCAGAAAATGGAAAGGTAATGGTGTTCATTCAATTGATAGGCGGGAATGATGGATTGAACACTATCATTCCGATTGACCAATACAGTGCGCTTGCCAATGCCCGCCCAAATCTCGTTATTGCGAAAAACAAGTTACTCCCACTTAACGGAACAGATACGACCGGCTTGCATCCTGCGCTGGGCGGGCTGCGCAATATGTATAACGACGGACTTATGAACGTTGTGCAAAGTGTAAGCTATCCCGACCAAAGCTTTTCTCACTTCAGGGCAACGGACATATGGCTTACCGGATCCGACTCCTTACAGTATCTTAACACAGGCTGGCTGGGGCGGTACCTGAGCGAAGAGCATCCTGGTTACCCAAACGGTTATCCCAACTCCAACTTTCCACATCCGCTGGCAATAGAAATAGGCAACGAAACTTCTATTGCGCTTATGGGTACTGACGTTTGTATGGGAATGGCCATATCGACGATTGATAGTTTCTACAACATTATAAACAATGAAGTGGCCTCGGCACCAAACTCAAAGGCTGGGCACGAGCTTACGTTTTTAAGATATGTGGCGCAACAAAGTCATGAATATACCAGCGCGCTGCAAAATGCAGCAGCCAAAGCAAAAAATAAGGCCGCTTACCCCGATTCTGATGCATTGGCTGAACAGCTAAAAATTGTAGCACGATTGATAGCAGGAGGGTTAAATACACCCGTTTATATTGTGAGCCTCGGTGGATTTGACACTCATGCGTCCCAGGTAGATAGTGCAGACACATCTGCTGGTAAACATTCAAAATTATTAGGTAAGCTATCCGCCGCTGTAGCAGCGTTTTTCGATGACTGCAGGCAGTTGAATATTGACGACAGAGTGGCTGCAATGACCATATCTGAGTTTGGGAGGCGCATAAAATCAAATGCGAGTGTGGGCACAGACCATGGTACTGCAGGCCCTGTAATGGTCTTTGGCAGTGGTGTAAACCCTGGTTTTATAGGTAGCAACCCTGTAATACCCGAACACGCAACTGTATACGACAATCTTGAAATGCAACACGACTTCCGTTCCGTATACGCATCGGTACTTTCTGATTGGTTTGAGGTTGAGCGAGCCATCCTCGATAAAGTACTGCCGGGCAATTTTGAGGTTCTGCCTATTTTCAGGAAGAACAAACAAAGTGCGGCAAGCACAGAAATGCTGTCACAGAATTTCCCCAATCCATTTACTAACAATACAACGGTTCCATTTGTATCGCAGGGAGGATTAGTATCCATTGAACTTTATCATTCAGATGGCCGTATGGTGAGGACCATAACGAAGCAGGCATATCCGGCAGGGCCACATACTATTACTATTTCCCGGGACGGATTACAATCGGGGATATATTTTATGCATATGGCTAACCTTGGGGCAAGGGCAGTAAAGAAAGTAATCATTACTGACTAGCCTGTTAGCAATTAATGCCTGATAGTAAACATTTTCATACTAACATTCCCACCTGTTCGATATTTCAAACAATAGACCCCGTCAGGTAGGCTGAAGTTAAGCGTTGCCAACATATCATTGGTCTCCATATTGTAGATTTCGCGACCATAAACATCGGTCACAGTAATGAAGGCCTTATTCGTAAGTGGCTTTTTATTAGCAATGAATAGCCGGTAGGCAGCAGGCACCGGATAACAATTCAAATTCAAGTCCAGATCAACAGAGTGCACAAGGCCCTCCATTGGCGCATTCACAATCATAAAATCGTCCATCATCCAACCGTCCCTATGCGTAGTGTCGCTTCCTGAAATAAGTGTAAACCTGAAAAGTAAAGTATCGGAAGTACGATAATGAGGGAAAGTGTAACTCCCTCCAGCAATCGCACTTGCCCAGGGATAAAGCCCCAGTTCGAAAGCCTGCCATGAAGCAGTTGACGTGTCTAAACTCGGCTTGCTGGACCAATAAAACATATATGTTGTATCTTCAGTAATCGGGTTTATCCAATTAGCCCCATTATCGCCCGATATTTCCATTACTGCTTTCATGTTCGTGTCAATATCTAATTTATAGTAAAACATGACCTGCATCATCGGGTAATGAGTATAAACATGATACATGGTAAATACTGACGTATCGTTAGGTGGGAAATAATTAACCGTATCTGTAACTATAACGTTTGGCATTGAATAACAGGAAGCTGAGTCAAAAACTACCTTATTGGGGTGTCCTATTTGCCATCTGTTGTTAGCGTGGGTGGTATCCATTACGAAACGGCTCCGATAACCATCATTTGGATACTCAAATTGTTCCGACCAGTAATACTGAGCATTGGCGGCATTGTATGCGAACAATACAATGAGTAGTGTAAATAGTTTTTTCATAATAGGGGTTTTAGTTAATGATTAGACAAATATAAATGTTGCAATGCATTATTACAAAAAAATTCTTTCTTTTGCGAGCCAGCTTTTGATATACCCAAAAAAATATTTTTCCTCATTTGCAATTTGAATTAATTATATTCATACATTTGCACTCCAATTCTCATATTGCTCTTTTAACAAGGTTGCATTTGGAAGAGTTGTAACGGGTAACCGTAAATCAATTCGTTAACACCAAAAAATTAAAAATGGCTAAAGAAATCAGTGGCTTTGTAAAGCTACAGGTAAAGGGCGGCGCGGCGAATCCAGCTCCCCCAATCGGCCCGGCGCTCGGCTCAAAAGGCGTCAACATTATGGAGTTCTGCAAGCAGTTCAATGCTCGCACCCAGGATAAGGCTGGTAAGATCCTCCCGGTAACACTTACCGTTTATACAGACAAATCTTTCGATTTTGTTATCAAAACTCCTCCGGCTGCAGTGCAGTTGATGGAACTTGCTAAGCAGCCTCATGGTTCAAAAGAACCAAACAGGATGAAAGTTGGTAAGGTAACATGGGCGCAGGTAGAAGAGATCGCCAAAGACAAAATGCCCGATTTAAATTGCTTCACACTGGAAAGCGCTATGAAAATGGTTGCCGGTACTGCACGCAGCATGGGTTTCACAGTTGAAGGCACGGCTCCCTGGGCTTAATTATCCACCTTATTAAATTTTTGATGCAATGGCAATCACAAAGAAAAGAAAAGCAATAGAAGCTAAACTAGATAAAACAAAGCAATATTCACTTACCGAAGCATCTGCTATGGTTAAGTCAATAAACTTAACCAAGTTTGACAGCTCGGTTGATGTACATATCCGCCTTGGTGTTGACCCTAAGAAGGCTGACCAGGCAATACGTGGTACTGTAAGCCTGCCACATGGTACAGGTAAAACAAAACGCGTATTGGTACTTTGCACACCTGATAAAGAAGCTGAAGCAAGAGCTGCTGGCGCTGATTTCGTAGGTTTGGATGAGTTTGTACAAAAAATAGAATCAGGCTGGACAGATGTTGACGTAGTAGTTGCTACTCCATCAGTAATGCCTAAAATAGGTAAACTGGGTAAAATACTCGGACCACGTAACTTAATGCCTAACCCAAAAACAGGTACTGTTACCAATGATGTAGCAAACGCTGTTAATGAGGTTAAAGGTGGTAAGATCGCGTTCAAAATAGATAAAGCTGGTATCATCCATGCATCTATTGGCCGTGTGTCTTTCGCGCCTGAAAAAATTGCTGAAAATGCACAGGAACTGATCAATACGCTTGTTCGTATGAAGCCAGCTACTGCGAAAGGTACTTACTTAAAAGGTATCAGCATGGCAGCAACTATGAGCCCAGGCCTTTCTATTGATACAAAATCAGTTGGTTAAACCAATTCGACAATTAGCCAATTCGACAATTAGCGAATGGCGGAAAAAATTAACTAACAATTTGAAAAAATCGGCGGGACATTGTCAAATTGCCGAATTGTCAAATTACCAAATTTAAAAAAATGACTCCAGCTCAAAAAAATGACGTTATAGTTGCACTGAAAGAAAAATTCTCTCAGTACGACAACTTTTATATCACCAATACCGAATCATTAACGGTAGCACAGGTGAGCAAGCTGCGCCGTCTCTGCTTCGAAAAACAAGTAGAACTTAAGGTAGCGAAAAATACCCTCATTAAGAAAGCTCTTGAAAGCTTTAACGATGAGAAATACGCAGGCGTTTATGATTCATTACATGGTGTAACTGCACTTATGTTCTCTGAATCTCCAAAAGAACCAGCTCTTATCCTTAGCTCTTTCCGTAAAGATGGCAGCACTAAAGATAAGCCAATTCTTAAGGCAGCATTGATAGGCACCGATGTATTTACAGGCGATAACGAATTGGTTAATCTTACAAGGATCAAGACCAAGAACGAACTTATCGGCGAAGTTATCGGATTGTTACAATCACCTGCAAAACGCGTATTGGCTGCATTGTTGCACCACCACGAAAGCAAGGCAGAAGGTACCGCTACAGAAGCGGCTCCGGAAGCACCTGCAGCAGAAGCCCCAGCGGCTGATGCTCCGGCAGCAGAATAATTCGACAATTTGCCAATTTGGTAATTCGACAATTGAGTTACTAAACGGCGGTTATTGAATTAAACCAAGGCTCTTTGGAAACATTGGCAAATCGCCGGATTACCAAATTGCCGAATTAAACACGGCTTCCAAGTCAATATATATTTAGTAAAGAGTACAAACCATTTTTCATTAAAAATCAATTTTAAAAAATCATACAATGGCAGACGTTAAAGCATTAGCCGAACAATTAGTTGCACTTACTGTAAAAGACGTACAGGAATTAGCAAACGTATTAAAATCAGAATATGGCATCGAGCCAGCTGCTGCTGCAGTTGTTATGGCTGCTGGTGGTGGTGACGCCCCTGCTGCTGCTGCTGAGAAAACTGCTTTCAACGTAGTGTTGAAGAGTGCAGGTGCTTCTAAGCTGAATGTTGTGAAAATCGTTAAAGACCTTACTGGTCTTGGTCTGAAAGAAGCTAAGGAATTAGTTGATGGCGCACCTAAGAACGTGAAAGAAGGCGTTAGCAAAGGCGAAGCTGAAGATATCGCAAGCAAGCTTAAGGAAGCTGGTGCTGAAGTTGAAATCGCTTAATTTCAATACTGATACTTATTACAAAAAAGACGCTCCACGGAGCGTCTTTTTTAATTTGGGAATTTGACAATTTGGGAATTAGTAAATGCCCTACCGCAGCGCTAATTTTGGGATAAGCAACTGAGCTTTGCCATATCTTTATAAGTTCAAACAATGAATTGCCGAATTGCCGAATTGCCGAATTGGCTAATTGGCTAATTGGCTAATTGCTTTTCCTCCCTTTTGTATAACCTGATTTTGGTACATTTCAAAAATGCGGAATAGGCCGACAGTTTGCAGATAATATAACCATAGTAACCATCGAGAAAGCCGAGACGCACAAAGTACTCGTGGAAAAAGTGCCAGAACGGGGAAAAAAGCATCTTAAAAATAGTGACGTCTTTTTGTTTCGAAACCGCCTCCCTCGCGGAAAGTTCACTATACTTTTCAATTTTCTGTAAATGGTCACCTACTGATGAGAAGCTGTAGTGCAGTAAATCGCCCTTAAGCAGCCCTAGCGGCTCGTTATTTGCCGTTGCCCAGTACTCGTGCACCTTACGTTCTACCCACCTGCCCTTTTGCCTGTTATACAGCCTGGTTTGCCTGTCGGGGTACCAGACACCATGATGAATCCACTGACCGCAATAGCTGGTGAGCCGTGGCATTTCATAAAAGACATGATCGGGATTTTGCTTCACTGCTTTTATGCTTCGGCGCAGCTCAGGTGTCAAGGCTTCATCAGCATCTAACGAGAGAATCCAATCGTGTTTGGCGCAGGAAGTGGCAAAGTTCTTTTGTTCGCCATAGCCCAGGAAGTTATTCTGAATGATGACGGCATTATACCGGGCAGCTATCTCAATAGTTTTGTCCGTAGAAAAGCTATCTGTTATCACAATTTCATCGGCAACATCCTGTATTGACTTTAAGCACCTATCCAGATTCTTTTCTTCATTAAAGGTGATAATAACAACACTCAGCCGGATCATTAGATGAAAAAGAAAAAATAAAATGTAAAAAATAAAAAAGTGCCCATGCGTTATGGAGCCGACACGATAAAGGTACTTTAAAAAGAAAAAATTAAAAGTAAAAAATTAAAAAGGCTCAGCTGCGCTGCCTCAGTTTGAAAATACAAAAAGGTTCCAACTATTATCGTTGGAACCTTTTGTAAAACTATTCTTAAAAAATTGACTATTCTTTTATCAATCTTTCTACAACTTTTTCATTGCCTGAAGTAAGCTCTACCATGTAGATGCCGGCAGCTAGGTCGCTAAGCGATATTTTAACCATGCCGCTGGTTTGCGCGCCAAGGTTCTTATTGTATACGCTAGTGCCTGCAATATCCAACACCCTGATAGCAACAGCCTCATTCTTGCCACCAGTGAAGCTGATCTTCACTTCGTCGGTAGCAGGGTTCGGTACCATGGTAACATGTAAGCGACCGCCAACTTCCTGCGTGGCAGGCTCCATGCTCAATTCAAACCTTTCCCTACCCTGGGTTGCTTTGTCTTTACTTACAGAGAAACGGTATTCTGTACCCTGCTGTAACAACACATATTGTTTCAGCAACTTATCGTGCAGGTAAAGCTTAGCACCACCCGGAACAACTATTCCGTCAGTTTTCATAATGAAATCCTGCTCGTAGTCGCTCTTAATACCCAACGGAATCACCTTACCAGCTTCATAAGGGCGAACGTCTAAACAGAGGTCCTTCTTATCAGCGGAAACACTGAAGAAGCCGAAATCAGGGGCAGATAGTTTAGTACCATCATTCACATCATCGTTTTCTTCGGTAGCATCCTGGTTAAAGTGGATATTTAACATATCCCAAGGGTGGTAGTTAGCATCGTAGATAGTCAGGCTTACCGCTTCTGGCATTGCCTTAAGCAATGTATAAGTTGATGTGGCATTTTTATTTCCTTCCGTAAAGTTCAGCGTATCGTTATTATGTGCAGCACGAACCTGGAAGCAGGTATTCGCCTGTATGTAATATGGCGTAGGTGTTGTCGTGTTTATAAGAATAGCCATAAACTGACCCGCTGTACCGAGGTAAGGATTCCAGATATAGAAGGTACCACCTGCTATGTTTCCGGCAACTTTAGCAGCCGTAATTACAGTGCCAATGTTAACAGGAGAAGCGTAAGGATTACCTACCATGTTATAATCCTGATTTGCACCCGAACCTTTAGCAAGGGAAATGGTCTGGTCGCCCTGGTTAAGTGCGCCCCACTGTGTTACAGTAGCACTTCCCGGTGTGTACGGAGCATACCCAAGGCCTTCGCCTTTCGCACCTCTGAAGAATACGCGTATACCCTGATACTTGTGAATCCTGTTACTATCGTCTGTTGTAAAGGTACTTGTAAATGGCCTCCAGCCCGGATCGGAAGGCAATGCTGAATTACCTGCATTAGGATTGTACCTAAAGGCAGATGGCGCATTTGATGCTGTAGTAGTAAATCCGTTTGATGAACCACCAACACCAGTTACATCAATGTTATTTTGTATCTGGCTCAGGCCGATATAGTTGCTGAAAGGATGGCTCCAGAAACGATACCTGCGGAAACCACCAGGTAGATATTGCATTACCCGTACATTACCGGTAATAGATGAACCTGACCCTGGTAGCGTGAGGACGCGAGCTGAAGCAATAGAATCAGAATACAACACAACGCTATCTCCGGTTGCAAGCGCACCCGCAGTTACTCCTAATGTACTCTTGATTGTCAATTTAGAACTGCTACCTACAGTTGCACCAGTACTGTTATTCAGGTCAAAATTATTAACAGTGCCTATGCCGGTAATTATTTGGGCTGATGTACCATTAAGCGTCAACAGGCCCGAGCCGGTAATAGTGCCATTAAGTACCAGATTGCCCTTGGTATTAAGGGTAGAACCTGAATTAAGTGTGATAACCACGCCTGAACCGATAGTTAAATTACGAACAGTTCCTGAAGCTGATGCAGCAATATCTGGCAGGAATGTAGTACCAGACGGCACAGTAACATCATCTGACGCACCTGGTACAAATCCACAAGACCAGTTTGCTGTATTGTTCCAGTCAGTACTTACAGTACCTGTCCATTGCATTGGTGTCGGTGTAACTGTAATGGTACTGTCTATGGTAACGCCACAAGCCGGATTGTGAACATCATACAAAGTATACGTGTGAGCCGAAGTAATAGCTCCTGTACTTAAAGAGAATGTACCACCCGTAAGCGTTGCATTGAGTATGGTACCACCATCTATCTTGTAAGCTAATGTAGCGCCTGATGTACCGGTGAAAACAATATTAGTAGCATAGCCAACACACGGTGCAACTGCCGAAGTAATGGAACCTGCCGGAGCTGCATAAACGTTCAGTGTAATGGTATCAGCCACACTCAGGCAAGAGCCAGTGCCCACTGTGAATACAGCCCTGAAAGTACCTACAGCAGTGCCTGGAACTGTGATAGCGATAGTGCTACCAGGCAATGAAGCTGAAGTTACGGACGAGAACCCTGCAGTTAATGCAGCGGCATCCCATGTAAGACTATATGTAGTAGGAGAACCTGTTGTTGCTGAATAATTGAGCGATGCAGATGTGTATGGCTGGCAAACGTGTAAAGTATCGGCCGCCAATGTAATAGTTGGCGATGCAGTAATGGATGCGCTGCCGGACATAGTAGTCTGGCAAGCACCTGCACCTGTTGATGTACCTACAATAGTATATGTGCCAGGTGTTGAATATACACCCCATGAATAAGAGCTTCCGGTACCAGCCCATGGGCCTGCCACTGCTGACGCGCCGTTATATAAACGATAAGAAACACCAGTATCAGAGCCAGACTGACCAATATTCAGGCCATCAGCCGAGCAGCCAGAACCACCAGTAACATTGTAAGCAGTTGGCGATTGGTTAATAACAGAACCACCCGTCATGGTAGTGCGGCAATAGCCTGATGTATCAGTAGCAATAACCGTGTAGTTACCTGCAGTTGTAATAGTACCAAAACTAATGCCTGAACCGGTGCCAGTTACAGGCGAACCGAAGGCAGTAGTATCGCTATATAACCGGTAAGTTTCCAGGTTTGTTGAACCTGACAATGCTATCGCAATACCTGGAATGGTACAACCATCTCCACCGGTTACAGCGTAAGCCGAAGGACTTGTATATATAGTTGTAGAGCCAGACATTGATTGCGTGCAGCCTCCCGCTATTACGGTACCTACAATTGTGTAAATGCCAGGTATAGTTTGTGTACCGAAAGATATGCTGCTACCTGTGCCTGTAACCGGGGAACCTACTGCCGTAGAGCCGTTACGGTACAACTGGTAACTAACCAGGGTTTCAGACGAAGGCAATGTTATTGCTGTACCTGAAGAACAACCATTAGCAGGCGCCATAGTATATGCAGTTGGCAGGAAGACATTCACCGTTAACGGAGAAGTTTTACCAGCTGTACATCCACTGTTTACGTCTTTAGTAACGACCGTGTATATCTGTGTTGCCGTAAGGCCCGTTGAAACAGGGCTGCTGATAACCGTGCTGCTGAGGCCTGTTGCAGGAGACCATGAATAAGTATAGCTCGGACGAACAAACCTCCAGCCTGTGCCAGCCACTGCGTTATTAATAACATAGTTGACGTTGTTCTGACCCGGAACAGTTACTGCCAGGCTACCGGCTGCATTCTGTATACCACAAACACCAAGGTACGTAGAAGCAGTATTGGCTTGCGAAATGAACATCTCGATAATGTTGCTGGTTTCGTACAATGCTATCTGGCCCGAATTTGTTCCACCACCAGACGCATCAGCAACACCATTGAACTTAACTACGAATGTACGGTATGGCGCTGTACCTACTGTAGCGTAAGATATAGAACCACCCGCCGCGTTCAGGTTATGCCAGAATGGAGCAATCATTGCGAGCGGCGCTACAGCACTAGGCAAGGCAGATGCGGTAAAAGTCGTGCTGGCTGCCCCGAAGTTGATATAGCCGTTGGTAGAAATGTTCATGGATGAATAAGACGTACCATAGAAATCAAAGCTGAATGGAAGCGTTGCAGTTGCATTAACGTTGTCGCCAACAGGACCGGCCGTAACTGACGTAAGCGAAATTGGAGCATACGGAATAGCGTATGCAACATAGTTGCTGGAGCCCGCTAACGGCGAAGTAACAACATCGGTAAGGTTGCTGGTGCCACCTGGGCAAATTATTGCCGGAGACGCAGTAACGTTTACCTGTGGTGTACTATCGACAGTTACCCAATATGATTTAGAAGTAACACAACCACTCTGTGTTGCAGATACACTGTAAATACCAGAACGCAATGTTGATGCATTTGAAATGCCAGGGTTCTGTGCAGTTGAAGTAAAGCTTAAAGGGCCACTCCATGAATAGGTATACGTACCTGCGCCAGTACCGGCATTCATAGAAAGCGCCGATTGGCTGCAAGCAGTAGACGAAGTTATAACAATAGGTGAACCGTTTACAGTTACACTTTGTGTTGCCGGAGAAGAGCAACCTGTGCTGTAAGTTATTGTAACGCTTCCTGAAGTAATACCATATACTGTACCCGAACTGTTCACGCTCGCAACAGATGGGCTGGAGCTTGACCATGAGCCACCGGTGGTGGCATCGGATAGCGTAATATTGTTGTTAGCACAAACAATAGATGGTCCGGTAATAGCTGCAGGTCCTGAACTGCCCACTGAAATATTAGCCGTAATACTGCAATAACCAATAGTATAAGTTATTACAGAAGTTCCGGTTGATGCAGATGTTGTGAATACACCCGTTGAAGCACCTATCGTACCCACAGTAGTTGGGGAGTTGCTCCAGGTACCACCAGATACCGAATCGGTGAACGTTCCTGTAGAAGATACGCAAATAGATCCCGGACCAGTTATTGGTAATGGAGATACGTTTGTAGTCCAGCCGGTTGTAGCTGCAGTGCCGCAACCATTGCTGTAGGTAATGGTTGTTGTACCCGTTGCTACTGCCGTAACTACACCTGTAGCAGGCACTACGGTTGCAATTGCTGTATTAGCACTGCTCCACGAGCCACCAGCCGTAGGGTTGGTAAGTGTTGATGAACCACCAACACACAGGCTGGTAAAGCCTGATATTGCACCAGGGGTACCATTAACCGTGAAACTTGAGGTAGCTGGCGAGCAACCAGATGTTGTATAAGAAATTGTACAAGACCCTGCCGACATGCCACGTACCAAACCTGTAGACGGATTTACAGATGCCACACCTGAAGCTGAAGTTGACCAGGTGCCGCCGCTCAATGAATTAGACAAAGTAGTAGTTGCACCTACACAAATAGCGGTAGTACCTGTTATGGCACCAGGTGATGGCGTTACCGAAATAAACTGGCTGCCGGAATTTGCGGTTGAAGCCGAACCGGTGCAGGTAACGGAGCAGATGTAATAAGCATTCGCAGTTGAAGATGAACTGTAAGTATAACCTGTAGCACCAGAGATGTTGGTATAAGAACCGCCGGCTCCGGTAGTAGACGCCTGCCATTGATAGGTCAGGCCGCTTATACCCGCGAGGTCAGGCATCGACAATAAGCTTGCCACGGGGCTGCAACCGGAAGTGGCCGATGACGTCAAAGGACCCGGAGCTGGCGTTCCGCTGCAGCTGACTGGTGAAACCATAATTATTTTATAGTCACGGATCTCACCATAGTTATATCCTCCGCACGGGTTTAATGATGGATAGCTAACACCCGAACCGTAGGTAACAAGTGCGCGCATCCTTAATATACCAGTGCCTACTCCCGAAGGTATAGTTAGTGTAATATTATTAGCCGGACCAGTCATGCTATTGCCGCCACCTACACTTTCAGTTGTCTGGAAGGTGCCATCGCCATTAAAGTCAATCCATATCTGGCCATTCACATTATAAGGAGAAACTGAAGTAGTTGAGAGCGTAAGGTTGTACGAACTACCCGTAACTAGGTATACCGGAGCAAGAGATGTCCTGTCACGGTAACCAGTATTATCGCATGCCAGAACATCGCTGAAAGACCCAAGGTAACCTGTAAGGAAATACCCTTGAATTGTTGCTCCCATTGATGCTGAACAAGCTGATGACCCATAAGTTATAGGCGTTGAGCATGGTGTAGGTAATACAAATGTAGCATTAGCAACGGTTGATGTTGATGTACCATAAGTAGGACAAGTGACGATACATTGGAAATACTTATTAGAACTGATACCCGTGAAATAATATGTAGGGCTTGTTGCACCTGAAATATTGGTGTAAGAACCCGTATAACCGGTAGATGACGACTGCCACTGGTAAGTTAAACCACCTGCGGTTGTTGTGCCTGTAAGGCTGAGTGCAAATAGTGTAGAAATTGTACCTGTAGATGGAGTAACTACTGCAGTGCCCGCAGTCGGTGTACCGGAACAAGCGGATGCACCAGTACCATTCACGGAAACGTTTACTGATGAAGCTAGTCCACCACCGGATATTTGTACTGTACCACCATAGAAGGCTGCAGTTGGTGGATTGAATTTAACGAATACATTGGTAGAAGAAAGAGTTCCGCCAGTATATGCTACCGTGTAAGAACCTGCATAAGTGCCACCCAATGTGCTGCATACGGAATAGTTGGCAGGAGCCGTAACGGTAAGCGTACCTGAAGTAGGCACCAGGAATGCCCCTACCATGGAGAATGATTGTGCCGGAGAGGCTGTACCGGCCGTAACACCACCGAATGCAATAGTAGTTGGATATGCAGTAACTAATGGTGGAGCATCTGTAATATTTACTTTATAATCCCTTGCCTCACCATAAGTATACGATGTCATGCACGGATTAAGCGTAGGGTAAGAATAGCCCGAACCATAGAATGTCAATACACTCCTCATCCTGTAAACACCCGATGTTACACCTGACGGAATGGTCAAAGTGATATTGGTAGTTGTTGAGAATGAGGTATTGGTGCCACCAACAGATTCAGTGGTCTGGAATGTACCATCCCCGTTAAAGTCTATCCAGAATTGGGTGATACATGGGTTACCTGAACTGAAGCCGAGCGTTGTGTTATAGGAATATGACTTGTATAGTGTGCATGACAAAGCTGTCCTATCCTGATAACCGGTACCGGAACAACCAGACCCATCGGCGATAGAAGTGCTGAGTGCACCTGCCAGTGCAAATGATGTCATCGCCATGCCGAAACCGCAAGACGGCGTAGTTGGCGCCGGGGTACACGATGCCGCCGGGAATATATAAGTAGCCGTATCGTATGTAGCTGTATTAGATAAACCTGACGTTGAACACGTTACGACACAGTTGTAATACGTTGTTGCAGCAAGTCCCGAGAAAGAATAAGTAGTATTTGTTGCCCCCGCAATCGCGGCATAAGTGCCGGATGGAGTCGCGCATGATTGCCACTGGTAGGTTAACCCACCAGCTACAGTCGTGCCGGTAAGGCCTATGGTAAATACTGTAGCACTTGAACCTGTTGCAGGTGTGCATGTAGCCGTACCTGCTGTTGGTGTGCCTGAGCAACTGCTGGAGCCAGTGCCATTAACAGCGATATTCGCACCTGATAAACCGCCACCGGTAATAGTTACGTTGCCGGTATAGGTAGTTGCAGCAGTCGGATTGAATCTAACTGAAATAGTAGTAGCAGCTAAAGTAGCAGCAGTATACGAAATAGTATAACTACCAACATAAGACGACCCATCAAATACAGTATAGCCGGTTGGTGCCGTTACCGTAATCGTTCCCGCGGCAGGTGTCAAATAACTCCCTGTTACAACCGAAGTAAGCGGCGATGAACTGGAACTTACCGTAGTTGTAGGGAACGATAATGTAGCTGGAGTGATAACTGCGATAGGCGGCACATTTAAGGTAATAGCATAGTCGCGCACTTCGCCATAGTTACTAGGAGACACACCATTAGGGCATGGTGGAATACTTGGATAAGTACCGCTGTAATAGTAGAATGAAACAACCCTCATCCTGAATATACCAGGTACTACGCCTGTCGTTGTTCCGGAAGGGATAGTAAGCGCACAGGTCATCACTGCAGTTGCAGTAGTTGACCCGGCATTACCACCCACGCTTTCAGTTGACTGGAAGGTACCGTCATTATTGAAATCTATCCATATCTGGTAGCTAACAGGGTTGCCGCCACCATTTCCGCATGTTGCTGTATAGGATGCCCCTGCTGTAAGTGTGCAGCCAAGGCTGGAAGTAAAGTCCCTGTAGTGTATTGAAGAACTGCATACGTTAGCATCATCTATAGAGCCCGCAGAACCATTCAACCTAAAGTGATTAGTAGGAGTGGCAACAACCATACCGTATGCGCAACCGTAGTTAACAAATGATGGAGTGCAGCTTGATACGGCAAAGAAACGTATAAATGCAGCACTTGTAGAAGTAGTTATAGCGGATGCACTACAGGTTACCTGACACCTGTAATAAGTATTAGCTGTGATACCGGTAAAGCTATATGATGCCAATGTAGCACCTCCAATATTTGACCAGCCAGCTGTAGTGTCAGCCGTTGACTGCCACTGGAACTGGATGCCACCTGAAACAGTATAGCCTGTGCAGGTAAGTGTTATTGGTGTAGTTGCACCAGCCATTGCAACACTTACGCCGCTGGTTCCTGCTGTTGGTGTACCAGAACAAATTGCTGCACCCATGCCCGTTACTGCTATATTAGTAGTTGCAATACCACCACCAGTAATAGCAACGTTAGCTGAATAGGAAGTAGCTGCTGAAGGACTGAACCTTACCTGGATAGTTGCAGACGAAAGTGAAGCGCCGGAATAACTTATCGTATAACTGCTCGTCCACGACGATCCGTCATAAACATCGAAACCTGACGGAGCCGTTACCGTGAAGGTACCCGACGAAGGCACGAGGTATGCTGCAGTCAATACGCTGCTCATAGGCGATGAGCTTGAACCCACTGTTGTTGGAGAGAAAGCCATAGACGCAGGTGTAACTGTCGCTACCGGCGTTGAATTAAGGGTAACCCTGTAATCCCTTACTTCGCCATAAGTTGACGTACCGGAAGTAGGGCAAGGCGGAAGAGAAGGATAGTTATTACTAAAGTCGCCTGCTACCCTTAACCTGTATGTGCCACCAACAACTATCGAACTGCTGGCAGTTGGGATGGTAATAGTAAAAGTCGGAGCTGCAGTAGTAACCGTAGTGCGACCACCTACACTTTCTGAACCCTGGAAAATACCGTCATTATTAAAATCTATCCAAGCCTGGTAAGCCATGCTGTTAAATCCACCACTACCACACGTCATGGTATAGGTCGTACCTACGCTTAGCGTACATGACATAGAACCTGAATTATCAACATAGCCAGTTCCCGTACAAGCTCCACCATCGTTAATAGAACCAATAGCACCATTAAGCATAAGGTGGTTCGTGGTGCTGGCGATATACAAACCAAATGAACTGCACGCCCCAGTAGGGTTACTGCATGTTGGTGTGCAACTAGACGGCGGCAGGAAGATAACCTGCCTTGAAGGCGTAGACGAAGTTATTGATGATACGCTACAGGTAACATTACACCTGAAATAAATATTAGAAGTAATTCCTGTTACTGCATATACAGCAGTTGTTGCGCCGCCGATGTCAGTCCAGGCCGTAGTGGTATCGCTGGTTGACTGCCATTGGAATAGCAAGCCGCCAGATGTAGAATAACCGGAGCAGGTTAAAGTAATAGTTGTGCTGGCACCACCAGAACCAGGACTTGCAGTGGCAACACCTGCTGCAGGCGTACCAGAACAAGCAGTGGCACCGGTGCCGGTAACTGCAATATTAAGTGTGCTTAAACCACCACCGGTAATAGTAATATTACCAGAAGATGTAGCAGATGCAACCGGGCTGAAACGTGCCTGTATGGAAGCGGAAGCTGTGCTTGAATAATAGGAAATAGTATAAGAGCTTACCCAAGAACCTCCGTCAAACACTTCAAAAAGTGTTGGGGCGGTTACTGTAAGGGCACCCGTTGCCGGCGTAAGGTAAATACCGGAAACTGTCGCAGTTATTGGTGCTGAACTTGCCCCAATAGTCGTTATCGGGAACGCCATAGAAGTTGGCGTAACTGAACCGATAGGCGGCACATTCAAAGTAATTCGGTAGTCACGCACCTCGCCATAGCTGTAGGTAGATGTTCCGTCAGGGCAAGGGTTCATGCCAGGGTAGCCTGTACCTGGATTAATTGCTTCAACGCGCATGCGATAAGTACCCGGCGCAATTGCCGCGCTACCCGCAGGGATAGTAATTGTTCCCGTTGGCACGGCAGTTGTTGCGTTGTAGCTGGATATACCGCCAACGCTCTCGGTTGATTGGAAAGTACCATCGTTGTTGAAATCTATCCATATCTGGACGCTGACACCATAACCAATAGAGCCACCGCCCCCGGTAGTGAATGAATAGCTGGTGCCTGAGTTAAGCGTGCAACTCATGGTAGCATAATTATTAGAATAGTTAGTGCCACAAGCGCCAGAGTCGTTGATAAACCCTGTAGAACCATTTAATTTAAAGTGATTTGATGCGTTTGCAACTATAATAGTCATAGAGCAACCTGAGGTTGACGCAAATGCAGGCTGGCACCAAACAGGCACAAACGCTACAGTTGAGCTGGAAGAAATACCAGAGTTACCACACGTTACTACGCACTGGAAATAAGTGCTGGTAGTAAGGGCACCTGAATAACTAGGGTTTGTTGCTCCTGATATGTTGCTATAGGTTCCTGAAGTACCTGTAGTTGATGATTGCCATTGGTAAGAAATGCTCAACCCTGCAGAAGCACCCGCTAATGAAAGCGCGAAAGTAGTACCGGAAATTCCACTTGATGGTGTTGCAGACGCTGTACCCGCTGCCGGAGTACCCGTACAAGGATTGGCGCTGATACCGGCAACTGGTATAACAATACCTGAAAGACCGCCACCGGTAATTGTAATGTTTCCGGCATAAGTACCTACTGAGGCAGGCGCAACGAATTTAGTATAGATAGTAGCAGACGACAATGTACCTAATGAATAAGTAGCAGGCGTATATGCTATGGTATAAGAGCTGGCATAAGTTCCACCAACGGTACTGCAGACCTGGTAATTAGATGGTGCAGTTACTGTGATGTTGCCTGAAGTAGGCGTCATAAAATATGCCGCAATTGCATTACTCTGTGCACTTGAGGTAGAACTTGTTAAGATCGTACCGAAATCGAGAGAGGTTGGTGTAGTAGAACATATTGGTCCCGGGTTTTGTACCCTTACAGTATAGTCCCTACCCTCTCCATACGTTTGCGATGCCGGTAAGCATGGATCAATATTCGGATAGATGAGAGAGTTACTCTGCCATGACATAATACCTCGCATACGGAAGGTTCCGGAAGGTACTGTTGTTGGGATTGCAATTGTAATAACTCTTGTTCCGGTAAATGAAGTTGACGAGCCGCCAACTGATTCTGTTGACTGGAATGTACCATCACTGTTAAAATCTATCCAGAACTGTGTATAGCATGGATTGGAAGTACCCGTAGTTACAGTCATGGTATAGGTACTTGCTTTATTTAATGTGCACGATAAGCCTGTCTGGTTAAGGTAACCTGTACTGTTACAGGCAGTCGCATCAGCTATCGAAGTACCACTTTCACCAGTTATACCAACTGAAGAAAAGCGCATTAAAACTGACGTACATGAGGCTGCAGGGTTACCACTAACCGGTGTACAGCTGGCTGTAGGCAATGTAAATGTAACTGTGCCAAACGTTGCTGTCGCCGGGCTTCCGCCTGCCGTGCAGGTAACGACGCATTTATAGTAGGTAGTAGCACTTAATCCGCTGAACACATAGGTAGCATTGGTTGCACCGGTAATATCCGTATAAGTACCACCAGAGGTTGATGCTGATTGCCACTGATAAGTCAGCCCGCCCAGCGCTGAAGCGCCTGTAAGGCTTAATGTAAATGTTGTCGCACTGCTTCCGCTGGTAGGACTTGGCGATACCGTGCCTGCAGTAGGTGTACCGGAGCACGCCGTTGCGCCTGTACCCGTAACGGCAACGTTAACAGTTGCAATACCGCCACCGGTTACCGAAATATTACCGCTATATGTTGTAGCGGTGGTCGGACTAAAGATTGCATAAATAGTTGACGATGACGCAGACCCGGTATATGAATACGTATAACTGCTCGCATAACCCGAAGTCGTGCTTGAAACATAATAGCCGGTAGGTGCCGTAACGGTTAAGTTACCTGAAGAAGGAGACAAATAAGACCCTGTCAAGCTCACTGTTTGTGCAGCAGAGCTGGTAGTAATGGTAGTTGGCGAGAACGTTAACGAAGTTGGCGATACCGTAGCAAACGGAGGCACAAACAATGTTATTTTATAGTCACGCACGTCACCATAATAGTATGGTGTAGTTCCCGGAGGGCATGGATTCTGGCTAGGATATGCCGGTGCCCCTGCACCGCTGTATTCGCTCATTGCCCTCATTCTATAAACACCCTGAGCTATTGAAGCGCTACCTGTAGGTATTGTGATAGTAAACGTCTGTGTAGTTGAAGTAGAACCTGCAATACCACCAACTGATTCTGTAGACTGGAAAGTTCCATCATTATTGAAATCAATCCAAACCTGGAAACTCATGCCTGTGGTGCTGGAACCGGTGGAAACAGTGTAAGTGCTGCCTGCATTAAGCGTGCAACCCAATGTTGCGGTATTATCAGTATATCCAAGGCCGGTTGCATTTGCGGCTGTCGCATCTACTATGGAGCCCGCCGAACCGGTTATTTTGAAACCATTTGTAGCATTACCCAATGAATAAGTATTATTACTACCCGGGCTATACCATGATGGCGTGCAACTTGACGGAGCCAGATACCTGATAAGTCCGGTAGCTGCTGTAGCACTTAAAGATGAGGCGCTGCAGGTAACAATGCATTGGTAATATTTGTTCGAAGTAAAGCCGGTAAAAGTATAGTTAGCTAATGTAGCACCCGAAATATTAGACCACGTGCTGCTATCGGAAGACGATTGCCACTGGAACTGTATACCACCTGCAGCTGAATATCCACTGCATGTTAATGTAAACGAAGTGCTGCTGTTGCCATAAAGCGGGCTGCAACTGGCTGTACCAGCTGTTGGTGTACCAGAACATACTGCAGCACCAGTGCCTGATACGGCAATATTAATAGTGGTAAGCCCACCACCCGTAATAGTAACGTTGGTACCAGAATAAGTTGTAGCTGCAGTCGGGTTAAATTGAACAGGTATAGTAGTTGCACCAACCGTATTGGCAGTGTAGCCTATTGCATAGGTGGTAACCCAGGCTGTACCATTATATACCTGGAAGTTGGCCGGCGCTGTAACGGTAATATTGCCGACTGCAGGCGCAAGATACATTGCAGAGAAGTTTACGTTAACTGTTGGTGAACTTGAGCCAACAGTTGTCGGCGGGAATAAAATAGTTGTTGGCGATACAATCGGTGTTGGGTTCACCTGCAGCGTAATTCTGTAATCTCTTACTTCACCCTGCGAATTAGAAGTACTGCTGCCGTTAGGGCAAGGCAATAAGTTAGGGTAGGCATGTGAACCACTTGTTTCTGATTCTACACGCATGCGATATACACCAGGAGTAATAGACGTACTGCCTGAAGGAATTACAATGGGTATAGTTTGAGCCACCGCAGTAGTCGAAGCCATACCACCAACTTTTTCAGAGGTCTGGAAAACACCATCATTGTTAAAGTCTAACCAGATCTGGTAGCCAAAACCCGTAGTACCGGGATTACCAACAGTAACCGTGTAAGTATTACCGGCTATTAAAGTACAGCCATAAATAGCGGTATTATCAACATATCCGCTCGATGGAGTACTGTTATCGTTAATTGACCCGGTAGAACCTGTCAGTTTAAAAGGACTAGTTGCTGTACCAACTGTGTAATAGTACGGTCCGTACTGCCAGTTAGGCGTGCAACTTGAAGGGGTAATGTAAGGCACCAGCAATGCAGGCGTTGGTGTGGTAACCGAAGATGCAGAACAAGTGACATTACAACGATAATATGTGTTTGAACTTGTGCCCGTATAACTGTAATTGGCCAGTGTGGCACCTGAAATATTTGACCAGGTTGAACTATCACCGGAAGACTGCCACTGGAACTGGATACCGCCTGATGCAGAATACCCGGTACAACTCAACGTAAAGTTGGTAGACGCTCCTCCACCCGAAGGACTGGCGGTTACAGTGCCTGCAGCCGGTGTACCGGAACAAACAGCCGCGCCAACACCGGAAACAGCCACATTCTGTGTAGTGATGCCACCACCGGTGAAAGTAACATTGACACCGGTAAATGTACCTGTTGCGCCCGGACCGAAATAAACCGGCACGGTAGTAGGTGTTACCGTTGATGATGTATAAGAAATGGTATAGCTGGTTACCCATGCAGAGCCATTAAAAACAAGGAAATTGGCCGGCGCAGTAACAGTAATATTTCCTGCCGCGGGAGAAAGGTAGGAAGCCGAAAAAGTAGCATTGACTATACCAGAGTATGTGCCCGGTACTGTTGGAGGAAATAAGATACTTGATGGTGTCGCCGTGGCATAAGGAACTGCAATAATCCTAACCTTGTAATCCCTTACTTCTCCATTATAGTTTAAAGTTGAAGAACCATTTGGACATGGCAACAAACCAGGATAAGCATGATAGTACTGATCTGCTTCTACCCTCATACGGTAGTAGCCGCTTGTTATAGCACTGCTGGCTGCTGGTATGTTCACAATAAATGTTGGTGTTGTAGAACCATTGACATTGGCTCCGCCCACAGATTCTGAAGTTTGGAAAACGCCGTCATTGCTAAAGTCTATCCACACCTGGTAAGACATGGGTGGCGTGGAGCTGCTTCCCGCCGTAAAGGTGTATGCTGTACCAGTATTTAAGGTACAGCCCATGGTAGCTGAATTGTCAACATAACCTGCAGAAGGAGCGGCATTGTCAACAATCGTAGTACCTGAAGCGCCGTTTACCTTAAAGGGGTTCGTTGCTATGCCAACAGTATAACTGCCGGGCGCACTGCTCCATGTAGGCGTGCAGCTTGACGGTGAAAAATATTGTATATAGGCAGCAAAAGTATTGGCAGATGAACCTGAGCCACTACAAGTAACCCTGCACCTGTAATAGGTGCTGGAAGTGATGCCCGTAAATGTATATACTGCAGTGGAGGCACCAGAAATATCGCTCCAGCTTGTACTATCCGGCGATGACTGCCAATTAAACTGCATACCTCCAGAAGCGGTAAAACCAGCGCACGTAAGGGTAAACGTATAAGTGCTGTTACCGCTGGCTGGACTGGCTGCCGCCGTACCTGCAGTAGGCGTACCCGAACAAGCTGAAGAACCGTTACCGGAAACAGGTATGTTTACGGCAGAAGCAATGCCACCTCCGGTTATAGTAACGTTACCACTATAAGATGTTACTGCCGAAGGAGAAAATTTTACAAATACCGTTGAAGTGGATGTTGCCGATGAATAAGATATGGTGTAAGAAGAAACGTAACTGCCGGTAGAAGTACTGCAAACAGTAAAGTTAGCAGGCGCGGTAACCGTAATAGTACCGGATGCTGGCAACAGGAACGTTGCATTAACTGCTGAACTCAAAGCTGGTGATGTACTCCCAACAGTGGTTGGGCCAAAACTTGTAGTGAATGACAATGAAGAAGGTGTTGCTGTTGCGCCCGGAGGAGGGTCGGAGATGGCAACCAGATAATCACGGCAGTCGCCGTAGGTGTAGCCGGTACAAGGGTCAATTGAAGGATATGCCGGGCTGGAATAAGTTGACCTTATCCTCATACGGTAAGAGCCAGTTGCAACACTGGAAGAAATAGCCGAAGTCGTGAAATTATAAACCGTAGCACCTGTTGCAAGTGCACCTCCGCCAATACTTTCAGAAGAAGCAAAAGCACCGTTATTATCATAGTCTATCCACACCTGAACGTTCTGAGGTATGTTCAATCCCGACCGCATAGAGATATTATAGGTGTTGGACTTAAAGAGTCTGAGCCCCTGACAATATATGTCGTCGGTGTGGTCGGCATAACTTGTACCAGATGCCGCAGTCGAATCAATAAGCGATGTTCCGCCTCCGCCACTGAAAATAATGGGAGCTATCGTCATATTGCCCCAGTAATAGGTAGTGCCTGCCCACGCACGCGCATAATAGGCATTACTATAAGTAGGTGTGCAGGAAGAAGCTGTCATTAAACCGACTGAACTGACTGAAGAAGCTGTAACACTGGCACCGCAACCAACGTTGCAACGGTAATAAGTAACTGCCGATACGCCTGTAAATGTCCAGGTCGGGGTAGTTGCCCCGCTTATGTCAGTCCACGAACTGGTACCGGTAGGAGAAGACTGCCACTGAAAAGTAAGGTTAGACGCAGTAGTAGAACCTGATAACCTGAGTAAATGGGTGGTAGTTGAGTTACCATACGCAGGCGTTGCTGACGAAGTTGCCGATGCAGGAGATCCTGAGCAAGTACCCGGAGCCGTATACGTAACCGTCATGTACGGAGCGTGATAGTTTGTTGTAGTTGTGGTAGTGTTTCCGCGCTCCCCTATGATATAATGAATAGCAGTGTTCGATGCAGTGTTAGACGCCATCGTCCAGCATATCGATATCTTGCTGCCCGTATATGTGGCAAAGAACGGGTTGGTAAGGGTTGCAGTATTGTTCGAAATTGAAGTTCCGAACCCTGTTGTGGCCGTTGTTGAATACAAAGCAAATGCCGAATTGGCTGCAAGTGTATTTTCCATTGCATTATTCAGGGCTTGTACGCTTGTCATCTTCGACAGATCACCGGGATAGCCATATACAGCGTATGTAGTAGTCGAAGAATGCGATCCCACAACAGCACTATCAAACCAACCCAATGTTACGCTGGTTATGGTAGACCCGGCAGGTATACTGCTAAGGTCAAATACCGCATAGCCCTTGTTGCTGGCGAGTGTTGTGGAAGTAGTACGATAATCCTGAACAACTATGTAGTTGTCATTTCTTGTCAGGGTACCTGTCCCACTTGATATTGCGGCTATATTACCCGAAGTAAAGCTACTGGCCGTACCTGTAGACCAAATCGTTGTAACTGTTCCAAAACTCCTGGCACAAACAAAGCAAAAAAGGAAAGATAAAAGCAAGCTCCTGTTAAATAACAATTTCATAACGGCGGTAATTTTGTTATCCTAAAAGTAATTAGCGCAAGCCACAAAGAAGAATAATAATTCAATTATTTTTCCACTATAACCATCGATTAATAAAATAGCCTGCTTTACAAGTGAATATGCAAACATTTAACCGAATGAATATTACAAAAAATAAATTTTAAATGAAATTCTCGGAAGAAGGAAAAAATGGAATACAAAAAAACAAGTAAAAAAGCCTATAAAATTCACTGCTTTTTACCTGAAGTATTGGCACCCACTTTAGCAAAAATAGTAGTATTGAAGCCCATTTAAGTACCATCAATTTGGGCCTATAATGGCTATGTAATTATGCCTCGCAGAAAATAAATTCGATTTTTCACAGCATTAATACTACCTTCCGACTTTCCACACACAAATAAGGTTATCTATGCCACTTATTATCTGCGATGCACGTTTCCGACAAGTTGATAAACCCTCACCTTTTGATCCTGATGTAACAGGGCGTTTAAGGAAGGATTTGCTTACAGCCGGAGGCGAAATCCTGGTAAAAAATTATCATCATTCTCTTGCAGCATTTGGTGGTGGAAAGTATAAAAATGGCATACGTAAAGAGGTATGGATCAAATATCAGGCCGCTGCAGGTGGCAAGTTTTTAGAAAAGACTTTCGCAGAAAGTACTTCTGGTCACAAATCCATTAATGTAATTCTTCCTTAAAGAATCAACGAATACCACTTTGTGTATTAGTATAAACCCTGCTGTTTTAATTGTGCAGCGGTTTATGTGACCTGTTATTGAATATCCAGTAAAAGTTATAGTGCAGATCGAACGGTAAAGGATTGTTTGTCTTTTCTTTGGTTATGTAGTAGTGCGGCACATCTAATATTTTATAGATACCAAATGCATAATGAAAATGCTTCCGGACAGCGTGTGCATAGGTAAGCGAAGGGAAAAGTATGCCACCTTCGCCAAGTGAAAATCTGCTATACGATATTTTCGCAACCAGACCGTTCCTTTTATTTATCGCATAATCCGTTTCGAAGCCTGCCATATAGTAGCCGGTTGTTACCAGCTTAAAATTAATAGGCATCACTTCAGCCCCGCCACCTGAACCACCAGCTGCTGCAAATGCACCAATTCCATGGTAGCTCAGTTTTAGCCGTGAAGCGCTGGTACGAACAGAAAAGGTGAGTTTATTTACTGGTTTCCAGCTCAAGAAGAGTTTTGCATAAACATCGTTGCCTGTAAAAACTCCAATGGTCCCTGCCCCCATTGCCCCTCCGGGCATTACAAAGCCAGTGGCCAAGGCCACAGGTATAACACCAAATGCGCCACCAAGTTCATAAGCAACTGCAAAATGCCGCGTATCGAGGAAACGATACTTGAATGACAGATTCGGCATGATGAGCAGTGGCAGATACGTTGACATTTCTAATCTGTCTGTGATGGCGTAAGAAGACCGTCCCATTATATTCAACCGGAATTCGTGCCGCCTTAACGTATATGCATTATTAAATTCGGCCATTCTGCCATCAGCCCACCCAATGTGCATCTGAACTGAATCTGTATGCATTGGTAGTACCGGAACAGGTTTGGCTTCGATAGCAGGCACAAGACGGGGATCGTTGCGGACACTTATGTTACTGTCAGGCTTTGCAGTTGAGTCATTTGCCGCTACCATGGCATAATTTTTAATTTTCCCTAAGAGATTTGCCCCACTCTTCCGTAAGCTGTTTAAAGATTGCTTTACCTGTTTTTGCGCCGCACTGGAGTCTGGCACTGACTGTGCAAGGCAAAAATCGCCGCAAAACAATAATGCAATTGAAATGAAAAAGAAAGCCTTTATATTTTCCCGCCTCATAAATAGCTATATAAAAATCCTATGTAAGGTATTAATTATTTGCCGTATCTCCGATGGAAAATAGAAAGCAGATTCTTTCTAACCCAAACAAGGCCCTAAAACAAAAATCCCCCGGAAGTAAACTTCCAGGGGATTTGTCTGTGACCGCGTCAGGATTCAAACCTGAAACCTTCTCATCCGTAGTGAGATGCTCTATTCAGTTGAGCTACGCAGCCGTTCTGCTTTTTCGGAGTGCAAAGATATGAAACAAGGTGTATTATTGCAAATTCTTTTTCCCTTTTTCTGCAAAATACTCCTAAAAATTTGTTAACTGATGCATATTGAAATTTGGTCTATAGGTAAAGAGAGCGATAACTTTATTGATGAAGGCACTAAACACTACTTCCAGAAAACCATGCCATGGAACACAATTGAGTTGGTGGTACTTCAATTACCGAAAAAAGTTGCCACTACCGACCCCGTGCGCGCCAAGCAGCAGGAAGAAGAAATGCTGCTTAAAAAACTACAGCCTGGCCACTACCTTATTTTGCTTGATGAGCGGGGCAAAATGCTCACTTCTTCGCAATGGGCGCAACAATTCCAGCAATGTATGAACCAGGGAGTGAAAACAGTGGTCATATTAATCGGTGGCGCGTTCGGAGTAACCGACGCTATTAAAAAAAGAGCTAATCAGACGTGGTCATTATCAGGGCTGGTGTTTCCACACCAATTAGTAAGATTAATTGTTGCCGAGCAGGTATACCGTGCGTTCAGCATTTTAAATAATTCACCTTATCACCACGTATAAGACTTTATTTCCGCTCGCATATCTCTTTGAGTAATAGTATATGACCACTATCATTAGGGAACAATATATTTTAGCTTGGCAGTTTTTTAGTTTTGAATATCTTCGCATCCGCAAAACAAAATTGAATTGATATGAAAATAACCATGAACAATGGTGTGTTAAACGTTCCTGATAACCCAACAATTCCTTTTATTGAAGGTGATGGTATTGGCCCTGATGTATGGAGCGCCAGTAAAATGGTAATGGACGCGGCGATTGAAAAAACCTACAAAGGCGCGCGTAAAATTGAATGGAAAGAAATACTGGCTGGTGAAAAAGCTTTCAACCAGACCGGCGAATGGCTGCCAGCTGAAACATTAAACATTGCCCGCGAATACCTGGTATCAATTAAAGGGCCATTGACCACACCAGTAGGTGGTGGCATACGGTCGCTGAACGTGGCTATGCGCCAGGAGCTTGACCTTTTCGTTTGCCTTCGCCCGGTAAAGTGGTATAAAGGGGTTCCATCTCCTGTAGTGCATCCTGAAAACGTAAACATGGTCATCTTCAGGGAAAATACTGAAGATATTTATGCAGGTATCGAATATGCGCAGGGCAGCCCTGAAGCTAAGAAGCTACTCGATTTCCTTACCAATGAATTAGGTGCAGGTAAAAAAATACGCTTTCCTGAAACTTCTGCTTTTGGCATTAAGCCGGTTTCGAAAGAAGGCAGTGAGCGTTTGGTGCGTGCGGCAATACAATATGCGCTGGATAATAAGCTACCATCCGTTTCTATAGTACACAAAGGCAACATTATGAAGTACACCGAAGGTGGCTTTAAGATATGGGGCTATGAATTGGCGGCACGTGAATTCGGCGATAGGGTTTATACATGGGGACAGTGGGAAAATGCAAAAAAGACCCAGGGCGAAGACGCTGCCAACGCGCAAATGAAAAATGCTCAGGTAATGGGTAAGCTGGTAATTAAAGATGTAATAGCCGATAACTTCCTGCAGCAGATATTGCTTGCACCACAAGACTATTCTGTAGTAGCGACACTTAACCTGAACGGCGACTATATTTCCGACTCAGCGGCTGCGGCAGTGGGTGGCATCGGTATCTCTCCGGGTGCTAACATCAACTACAATACCGGCCATGCCGTTTTTGAGGCTACTCACGGCACTGCACCGCGTTTCGCTAACACCGATACCATGAACCCATCTTCACTGCTGTTAAGCGGCGTAATGATGCTGGAATACATGGGTTGGACAGAAGCAGCTCAAAACATTGAACAGGCGCTGGCAACAACCATTATGAGAAAGAGAGTAACTGTCGATTTCTACAACCTGATGAACGACGCTACCCTGCTGAAAACGAGTGAATTTGCTAAAGAAATAATTAAAAACCTGGTATAAAACACCGCTAAACGGCACAGGTGCCGTTTAGCCAATATCTTGATCTTGGGATTAATTATTTTGAGAAAAAAGTTATTAGATGTAATTTAAATTGTATCTTGGTAGTAGTTTTGTAAATCATTAACTGATTATTGATGTCGCTAAATATAACCTCTTACATTGACCATACGATACTGAAACAAACCACCACCCTCGCTGAGGTTGATAAGATTTGTGTAGAAGCTTCGATGGAAAATTTCGCATCTGTTTGTATACCACCCCGTTACGTATCCGATGCCAAAAAGCTATTGGATGGTTCCAGGGTTAAAATAGCCACAGTTATCGGTTTTCCGTTAGGCTACAACGTTACAGATGTTAAGCTGCGCGAAATAAACGATGCGCTGGATATGGGTGCGGATGAGCTGGATATGGTACACGACCTTTGCGCGCTGAAAAACAATAACTGGAAGCTGCTTGAAGAGGAAATAGTAGCCTGCCTTAAACCAATACAGGACGCTGGCAAAGTATTGAAGGTTATTATTGAAACGGGTATACTTACTGACAATGAAATAATCAGGTGTTGCGAATTATACAGCAATTACAAAATTGATTTTATAAAAACATCAACCGGTTTTGCTGATATCGGTGCATCAGTTCATGCAGTAAAACTAATCAGGGCACATATACCTGACAGGATAGGCATAAAAGCCTCAGGAGGCATCAGTACTTTCAGTTTCGCCAAAGAACTGATTGACGCCGGCGCAACCCGCCTCGGCTGCACTGCTAGTATGAAAATAGTAAAAGAAAGCCGCGCTGAGCAATAGCTTTTGCCGGCCTGACATAAATGAAAAAAGCAGCCCATGGGCTGCTTTTTTCATTTAGTGCTATTTGAATTAGTTAGCCTGCGCAGCTGCGGCAGCCTTCATAGCCTGCGTATCGTCATAGCTCGGACCGTACATACCAGGTATTGCGATATCCAACAAACGCAGGTATACGCTTAACTGGCCACGGTGATGATACATATGGCTGAAAGCCATAGAGCGCAACACCACTTTCTTAGGCATCGCAAACATGATGTGGTCGCCGCGGCGCAGTGTCCACATAGCGTCGAAATTATCATCACTACTGTTTTCAAGAGCAGCAACAGCCTCATTTACCTTACCATCAAAATATGCGGCAAGATCTTCGCTTGAAGGCGCTACATAAGGCTTGTAGTCCATAGTAGCAAGATCAAGTTCGGCAGTATTCATTACCATAGTGATCCATCCCGGCAAATCAGCAATATGCGTAGCGAGGCGGCCGAGAGGCATTGAGTGGTCATGAGGCTTCCAATCGTTCTTTTCAGAAGGTACGCAAAGCAATATTTTGCGTGTAGTCGCAGATTCCGTTTTAAGTTCTGCTATTAATGCTTGGTTTTGAGACATAGCTATTTGTATTTTTGTGAAGGTAAGAAAAAAGACTATTGCCGTAATCCGTTAATGAAAAAGTAAAGCCAATGCGCAATCTATTCACCCTGTTGGCTTTTACACTAATCATATGCCTGCCTAGCTGCCATTCGCCAGGTGGGCAAGGGGCAATAACCATCGTATTTTACAATTGCGAAAACTTATTCGACACCCTGGATAATCCGGCGACTGCCGATGAGGAATTTACACCAGAAGGCAATTATCGTTACTCCAGCAAAATATACGAACAAAAGTTACATAACATTGCAACCGTATTTCATACTCTGAGCAATGGCCGCAAAAACTTCCCCGCAATAATTGGGCTTGCTGAAATAGAAAATATTGATGTATTGAAAGCCCTCGTTCATCAGCCGGAATTAGAGCGCATTAACTACCAGCCCATTCTGATACAAGGCCACGATATTCGTGGCATTAATGTGGCTATGTTGTATGACCCTGCACGCCTTAAAATTATAGCCACGCAATCGATACCCATCAAGATGGCCGATACCGTTACAGCCACCCGAGATATACTTTATGTAACCGGCGTTGCTGCGGCCGATACGCTCCATATTTTTGTAAACCACTGGCCATCCCGGAGGCATGATGACACCACCACCCGTGTGACCGAACGCATACTTGTGGCGCAACAATTAAGAAGGCGCATCGATTCAATTCGCAATAGAGAAGTGCATGCTAAAATAATAGTAATGGGCGATTTCAATGACAACCCAAACGATAGCAGCCTTGCAATACTGGGCAGTGTACGTGATACCGCTCACCTGCCGTCAACCGCTTTTTATAACCCGTTCGACAATATATACCGCGAAGGGCATGGAACAGAATATTATCGCGGAACATGGAATCTTTTTGACCAGGTTTTACTATCGCAAAGCATTACCAAGATTTCAGGCGGCCTGCACTTTGTATCTGCACGCATTTGCCAATATGCGTTTATGACCGATACTATGCACGGCCAACCTTCGGTACCCTACCGCTCGTTTAAAGGCGCCTATTGGCTCGGTGGCTTCAGCGATCATTTTCCTGTGGTGGTGGATCTGGAGACTGGTAATGTGCAACAAAGAACTTTAGGCAGCAAATAAAATACCCAATTCAATCTCGTTTTTAGTAAATTACGTAAAATACTAAACCACCCAACCAATCACCAACCATGGCGCTTTTCTCACAACTCGGCAAATACAGGAACACAGGCATACTGATAATGCGTGCGGGCATCGGTATTATGATGATCTTGCATGGCCTGCCTAAAATAACCAATCCGGATAGCTGGGCAAAACTTGGTACTGCTATGGGCGGACTGGGTATTCATTTTGCACCTGCGTTCTGGGGCTTTATGGCGGCTCTTACCGAAACTGTCGGTGGATTGTTTACAGTATTGGGGCTTTGGTTCAGGCTGGTTTGCATGTTTATGATCGTCACTATGCTGGTCGCTATATTGCACCATATTAATGCGGGCGATTCTATAAAAGATGCAGCTGAAGCAGTTGAATTGCTTGCGGTATATGTAGGGTTACTTTTTGTTGGCGCCGGCAAGTATTCTGTTGACGGTAACTGACCCAGTTGGCGGCGGATGAATACTTGCAGCAAATATTCATATTGGTGCTCTTCGCTAAGCGGATGCAACATTAACCGGGGCTTTTGCAAAAATCTTCATTCGCCTGCAATAAAGTATATAGGCGAGCACCAACAACCCTTCTCCCATTGCAAACAGCGGCCAGTCGAAGCGGTCCGGTACGTAACTGCCCATCTCCGAAAGCAGGTTACCGCCGCTATTCAATTTCTGGTATACAATAGCCCCGTTCTGGCGCACATAATCTTCAATAAACGATGCCACGGCTACTGCGCTGCCCATTACCAACAGACCTATCTCTTTCGCTTGTAATGATACCACTTTGCCATGTGAAGAGCACCTTATTATAGTCAGCGCGAATGCTATCATTGTTAAAGCAATCAGGACGGGGGTTATAACCGGCCCAACCCATGGAACGGGTATCAGGAACAAAATATCCCAGGTAAAAAGCGATTCCGGCCAGGCCAGGAAAACATAAAGGAAAACATAATAAAATATATCCCACACTGCAAATGACAAGATGAAGTATGCCAAACGCTCTGCCTTATTCTTGCCAACCAGCATGCCGACGGCCAGTAACATAACTATAGTTGCGGCTTCCCGCCACAATTCTACCACCGCAAGATTATGGTTCAGCGGCCGTAAAGGAAAAGTAAATCCGCCCGGGTACATTACCGAACGCAGGTAAATAACTACGGCCGATTCCAGAAAACCCATGGCTATACTAAAGAAAACAACCCAGAACAATACACGTTTTAATGACATAAAAAGTACTTTGATTTTAAAAGTAAACTACAATACGCCGATTATATTGTGCAGCTTTAAAAATAAATTTGAAAGAGACCAACATCACTATACACATATAAAATTAAATCATACACAAATAGCAATTACTCACCCACCATATTTATAAATAGAAAATTAGTACCTAATTGCAGGCGTTATGTAATTTTGCAGCATGAATAACAAAAAGACCGGGCTGATGCTCATCTGTTTCTTCATTATCTTGGGTGTTTGCTTCCTCGCTTACTATTATAAGGTTGCATTGGTGCATCAGAAGTCGAACCTGCCGGTGATAGGCCAGGAACAAAACCACCACATTGGTAATTTTTCATTCACCAACCAGGCCGGAAAAACAATTACGGAAAAGGATATGAATGGTAAAATTGCAGTAGTATCTTACTTTTTTGCTACCTGCAGAAGCATCTGCCCGAAGATGAATGAGAATATGACGAAAGTGTACAAAGCTTTTCGCGGCGACACTAACGTAATTATTATGTGCCATACCGTTGACCCGAAAAAAGATACTGTTGAAGCTTTGAAAGCCTACGGCTCGCGCTTTGATGCCGACCCTAAACAGTGGATGTTTTTAACCGGAGATAAAAAGCAATTATATGATATGGCCCGTTACAGCTACCTCATAAATGCGGAAGACACAGCCAACGGTGTTACAATTGAAGATGACTTTATACACGACCAGCATTATGTTTTGGTTGATCGTTTTGGAAGGATAAGAGGTTTCTATGATGGCCTTGATAACGAAAAGGTAACTACCTTAATACGCGACATTAACGATCTGCTTAAAGAATAGGAGTTACACGTGGAAAGTCCAGCCCATGAGCAGCCAGCCTAGCACAATCAGTGGCGAAGGTATCTTGCTGAAATACAACAATGAAAAGGTAATAAGCACTACGACAAGGTTGCTCCACGCAAATTCGAACGACTGGAACAAAACAATACCTGAAGCCCATATAATGCCTACCATAGCAGCATTAATTCCCTCTAGTGCACGGAAAATGATAACGTGATGCTTCAGATTTTCATAAATAGGAAAGAAGAAGAAAAGCAATAAAGTGCTGGGTAAAAACACTGCTGTTGTTGCAATAAGGCACCCTGCAAGCTGCCAAACAGGGCCATATTGGCTCATAGCTACCCCACCAATATAAGTGCATACCGAAAATACAGGCCCGGGAACCGCCTGCACTAAACCAAACCCCGTAAGTAACTGCTGCGACGTAATAACAGCATGTGTATGTAAGTGGGCGGGAGCATCAACGTACTGGTAATAGATCATACCTAGCAAGGCTTGTCCGCCGCCAAATACTATGGAACCAAAACGGTAAAAATTCTCAAATAAGTGGAACACGAACCCATGTTGCCAATTGCCGGTCCTGGCTATTTCACTGAAAATACCCGCAAGTAAAAAGATAGACGCAAACAACCACAGGTTAATCCAGTTAATCCGCTTAGGTTTCTGCAATGTGCCGGGGATACGTTTATTACTGAAGTTACTGAGTGTGCCGGCTATAAACAGTACTGCGGGGAATACCCACGGCGACCGGAACAATACAGTGGCTATAATACTGCCCACCATAATACTACTGGTTGCCAGGTATTTAACGCTGGTCTTCATCATGCGGGCTGCTGCATAGCACACAAAGCCCACTGACATGGGTTGTATATAGGTAAACAGGTTCAGGGGAATATTCTTACCCATATGCCCATTGCCCGGAATAATATAAACGATCAGGAAGGAGAACAGCGTCATTATTAATGCCGCCGGAAAAACCCAAAGCAATAAGGTAACGCAGGCCAGCGGTATGCCACCCCGCTTTAATGCTATGAGTGTTACAGTTTGAGTAGATGAAGGCCCGGGCAACATCTGGCAAAAAGAATTATATTCCAGTAACTCATCTTCGGTTACATCCTTGCGCTTCTGTACAAACGTCTTTACCATCATACCCATATGCCCCTGCGGACCACCAAAGGCAGTAAAGGAGTATATGAAGACCGATTTCAAGAAAGGCACATGGCGCAGCAGCATTGAGTGCGGTATAATTTGAGAATGAAGATAATTACAAAAATGAGAACTGACTAACGATTACCGGCAAAATAGCTTATTTAAGTGGTGAGTGGATATGAACTGCCGTTTGAAAATGAAAAAATAACATACAACTGATTGGTATTTCAATGCGCCCAACCGTACAAATCAGAAGGGCAAAAATGGTCCTATATGGGTGAAAAAGCCCTTATTCTATGACTAATCAAAAAACCAGCATCACATATTGTTTTCCATATTTCTACTTTTCAAGTTAACACTGTATCTTGCAGGCGCAAATTCATACAACGATGAACAACCTGGTACTCGGAGCTTTCTACGACAATATAAACAAGAATGTTGGCCCTACACTTATGTGGGTTTTCACATTGCTGCTTACTATCGAAATTCTTTATGCAATGTTCAAATATTTGGGCACTGACGAAAGTAAATAATTAAACTTTGTCTACTTCACCATCTCATATTGCCGACATACGGCAGGATTACTGCCTTGCAGCGCTTGACGAAAGCATTGTAGGAGAAGACCCATTGGGTTTTTTCCACCGGTGGTTTGATGAGGCGCTGAAAGCACAAATTTCAGAAGTCAACGCAATGACACTGGCAACAGTGAGTGCCAATAACACCCCTCATGCACGTATTGTGCTGCTGAAGGGTGTGGAGCGTGGTGGCTTTACCTTCTTCACTAATTACAACAGCCATAAAGGCAATGAGATGGACACGCACAAAAGCGTTGCCCTTTTGTTCTTTTGGAAGGAATTAGAGCGCCAGGTGCGCATAGAAGGTATGGTACACAAGCTTGACGAAAAAGATAGTGACGCATACTTTCATTCCCGCCCGGAAGGTAGCCGTATCGGCGCCTGGGCTTCCCCGCAAAGCAGCGTAATTACCGACCGCACGGTAATTGAAAAAAATTACACAGAATACACTGAAAAATTCGCAGGTAGCAATCCTCCCCGCCCGCCACATTGGGGCGGTTACAGCGTAATACCTAAGAGCATTGAATTCTGGCAAGGGCGCAGCAGCCGCATGCATGACCGCATCCTTTTCACAAAAGATACAAATGGCATTTGGAGCAAGTGCAGGCTAGCACCGTAGTAACTATTACTTGTAAATGGTTAATTATGAATTGCGTGGCCGTTGCCTTTGCTGGCGATTCCACATTTTATTAATATCGGGAAAAAATCTCAAACTTAATTCGGGTAATTTTGCTGTAACTTTATCAGCTATGATCAAGAAGCGGCCCGTTAGCCTGGTAATTCTTTTGCTGTTCGCTGTTTGTACTTCTGCACAAAAAAAAGTTACCCCTGTTACCAGCAACTACCCTACCGATTACTTCCGTAATCCGCTGAATATTCCCATTTTTTTAGCTGGTAATTTTGGTGAATGCAGGCTCGGGCATTTTCATAGCGGTGTGGATATTAAAACCAAGGGTGAAGAAAACCAACCCGTGCACGCTGCAGCCGATGGTTATGTGTCACGCATAAAAATGGAAAAGGGAGGGTTCGGCCATGGCCTATATATCACCCATCCCAATGGCTACACCACACTGTATGCACACCTTAACGATTTTGCGCCAGCCATACAGAAATACGTTCGCAGCAAACAATACGAAAAGCAGCAGTGGAATGTAGACCTGCAACTTACAGCGTCGCAATTCCCGGTGAAAAAAGGTCAGTTGATTGCCTTTTCCGGCAATACCGGCGCATCGACTGCGCCACATCTTCACTTCGAGATACGAAACACCAAAACTGAACATCCGTTGAACCCGCAATTATTTGGGCTGCCTATCGAAGATAAAATAGCGCCGGTGCCAGTGGAAGTGGCTTTTTATGGTTTAGAGCTTTACAACTCCGATTACCATCCCAACATCGTTCCATTGACGAAACGAGAAAATGTCTATAAACCAAAACAAACTAGTGACACCGTTAGGATTTCATACGTAAAATTGGGAATAGGAATACGTGTCGATGATTATATGAATGGAAGCGACAATACGCTGACCTTTTATACCGCTAAGTTGTATTTAGATGATACCCTTTATAGCCAGATAACCTTAGACGATATTGGTTATGATGAAAGCCGATACATTAATGCCTACGTTGACTATAAAACCAAGCAGATTGATAACAAATGGATTCAATTGTTTTTCTTACAACGTGGCAACAAACTTGATAGAATTTATTCCGGTCTAAATGCAGACAAGGGCTATATCAGATTACACGACAACGAAACGCGAAAGGTCAAAATACTGATAACCGATGAGAATGGTAACGAAAGTAAAATTGAGTTTTACATTGCTGACAGCCTTATTAAATTGAGCGAAGCTACCTACAGCTCGGATTATGGCACATTTTCTCCCGGAAGTTCCAATGTCTTTGATGACGACCCTAACGTCCGCTTCACTCTTGATGAAAACCAACTATATGACAGGGTAAGATATAAATTCTCCAAACTGCCATTCGATGGAGCATACTCCGATAAGTATCAAATACACTACCCTTACGTTCCGATACACCATTATTTTGACCTCAAAATAAAACCTACACGCCCGGTGCCTTTCGATCTGCGCAGCAAGATAACGATGATGTACAGTGATGGTAAAGAAGAAGAAGGTTCCGCAGCAGCTCCTGTTGAAGATGGCTGGTATAAATGCCCAGTACGTGCCTTTGGTACCTATTGGCTGGATATTGACACTATCCCCCCGGTAGTAAAGAGTGCACATAAAGAAAATGCCAATCTTGCTAAAGCAAAGCAAATAACCCTTAATGTAAAAGACGCCCAAACTTCCGTAAAAAAATTCAATGGGTATATTGATGATAAGTGGGTATGCTTTGAGCAACACGGCAGCGCATTTTTCTATAAATTTGACGAGCATTGTAGTAGAGGCAAACACAAACTGCTGTTTAAAGCCGAAGATGAAAATGCGAACGCAACAACATACACTTTAACCTTTACAAGATAACCAAGCATGTCGCTACAAGCAGGAGATACCGCACCAGCATTTACCGCCCTTGACCAAAATGGCAATAAAGTATCCTTAAAAGATTTTAAAGGAAAGAAGGTTGTTCTGTTCAGCTACCCTCAGGACGACAGCCCCACCTGCACCATACAGGCTTGCAACTTTCGCGATAATTATGCCGCACTTACAGATAAGGGAATTGTGGTACTCGGAGTAAGCCCCGATGACGAAAAAAGCCATAAAAAATTCGAAGCCAAATTCTCACTACCCTTCACCATGCTTGCCGACCCAACCTACAAGATACTGGATGCCTACGGCGTACATGGCGAAAAGCAAATGTATGGCCGCAAGTTCATTGGCATTTTCCGCCGCACCTTCCTGATTGATGAAAAAGGAGTAATTGCGCACATCATAAGCGGTGTACGCAGCAAAATACATACCGACCAGATATTGAAAGCCTGGGGCATGAAATAGTCTGCAGTTTTACATTCTGCAGCTAGCAGCTTATATTTTATATAGCTCTGTACTATTAAACCCAGATTACGCATTAGGATTAAAATGAGTAAATTGAGGTTCAAATCCTAATGCGTAGCAATAGAGAAATTAGCCGATGGAATTCGACATAAGCTATACCAGTAAAGAGATTACGCCCTGGGG
>CANFKC010000005.1 GCA_947447265.1 Chitinophagaceae bacterium | reverse complement strand
AGGGAGTTTGTTTTTAGTTCATTTTTTATTGGGGAATTAGCTCATTTGGCTAGAGCGCTTGCATGGCATGCAAGAGGTAACCGGTTCGACTCCGGTATTCTCCACCAGTTTTAAATCACCCTCGGGTGATTTTTCTTTTTTAAGAGATGGCGTATGCAGTTTACATAATTTATTCCCAGTCGATCGATAAGTATTACGTTGGATATTCTGAGAATGTCGATGAGCGTCTTAAGCAACACAATAGCGGTATTTCTGATTATAGTTCAGCAGCAGTAGACTGGGAGTTGAAATATACGGAATACTTTACTACTAGGAAAGAAGCTATTGGCAGAGAGAAGGAAATCAAGAGAAAGAAAAGCAGAAAGTACGTTCAGTGGTTAATTAGCTCATTTGGCTAGAGCGCTTGCAGTCCCGAAGGCTTTCGGGAAAGAGGTAACTGGTTCGACTCCGCTCCTCTCCACAAGCTTTAAATCCCCATGACGGGATTTTTCTTTTAAGCGATAGCGTACGAAATTCAACACTAAAGAAACCTTCTGACAATCTTCCTGATCTCATCATGAAAGTAGTACACCCGGTCCATATCCGAAGCGGAAGGCGATATGTTTTCTAGAATGACCGTACTAACTTTGGCTTTCGGATAATAGATCATTGTTGAAATAAAGCCCGGCACATAACCACTCATACTCAGTTCCAAAATACCGTCCAGGCTATCTGTTTTAATCCCATCGGCATATTTCAGTTTTCCCCACCGGTGCGGTTGTATAGCAGCGCCAGTAATCATCATTTGGTAGGTGCTATCTGCTAAGAGTTTTCCATTATGTAAGCAGTACGTCCATTTATCAAGGTCGCCGGCAGTAGAGATCATACCTGCCGCAGGTACGCCCATCATTGGCAAATCTAATGCGCCTAATACGTTCTCCTCTTTATACTTTCCATTGTCGGTTTCAGCGTGACCTTTTACCAGCTTTTTAATGTTACTCTTTCTGCCATGGCCCGGTGGCACTGTAGACCATTTCATTTTGCAGCGCTCAAACAACTCGGCCGTTAGTGCAGCATACGTTTTGCCGGAAGTTTTTTCTATGATCTTACCTAATATGGCGTAGTTAATATTCTTATACAAAAACGCACTTCCCGGTTCATGAGCCAGGTTTTTATCCCAATCGGCTATCCCTGACGTATGATTCAGTAGTTGCTGAATGGTTACAGAGTCCGCCCATTTTTGTTTAAAATCGGGCAAATAATGCCGTATAGTTTGCTGTGTTTGTATGTGCCCGGCCTGCACTTCCTTTAAAACTAAAGTAGCGGTAAACTGTTTGCTGATAGAAGCAATAAGAAACTGGTCATCAATTTTTAAAGGCGTCTTCTTAGCCAGGTCGCGATAGCCGTGGCATTTTTGGTAGATGGCGTTCTCGTTTTTTGAGATCAGTATTACACCATTAAAAAACCTCGGATTGCTGACCCGGATAAGGGAATCAATAGACTTGCCGACATTTACCTGGCAGAAGCCATATTCTGAAAATGAGGATAGTAAGAGGAGAGCCGCGCAAAATATAAAATGCTTCATGTTAGGTGAAGGATTGAATAGGTAAGTTACATTTTTACCCAAATTTTGTCCCAATATTTTATATGCCCGCAGGAATAAGATGCACGATTGGTATTTCTCAGGTTTTAAAAAGCATTTAAAACAAACAACCCGCCACAATGTGGCGGGTTGCAAATAGGTTAAGTGTACAATTATTTTTTGTTGGTCCGTGGCTGCACCTTGCCCCTGTCAGCCTGCGCTGATTGCATTTCCTGTAGCTTTTGTTGCCATTTAGATGCTACTGGAGGTTTACTGCGGTTGGCCTGTATTTGAGCATGAATAGCCTTTTCGTTAATGAAGAATTTCTGTATTAAAAACTGCTGTGCAATGCTCAATAAGTTACTGAAGGTATAGTAGAACGTAAGCGCCGCTGCCATCTTGTTAAATACACCCATCAATATTACCGGAAACACATAAGGCATGTATTTCATCATAGGGTTATTAGGGTCTTGCGGGGTCATGTTACGGTTATAGATAGCCAGGAACAAACTCGATGCGGTCATCATTAAAGTAAACAGGCTTATGTGGTTACCATAAACTGATGAAAGCAGCGGTATATTGGTAGTCCAGCTGAAAATACTATCGTAGGTAGAAAGGTCATGTGCCCATAAGAAACTCTTTTGCCTGAACTCAATGAACGATGGGAACATATAGTACATGGAAAGCAAAATTGGCAACTGTATTAGCATTGGCAGGCAACCACCCAGCGGGTTAACACCAGCCTCGCGGTACAGCTTCATTTGCTCAACACCCATCTTTTGCTGGTCGTCACCTATCTTGGCGCGTAGTTCATCCAGTTCTGGTTTGAGTATGCGCATTTTAGCTGATGACAGGTAGCTCTTATAAGTAAAGAAAGAAGTAATGAGCCTGATGAAAATGGTCATCAGCATAATGATGATTGCATAGTTGCTGATGAAGCTGGAAAGGAAGTAGAAAATAGGAATTAAGATACCTTTGTTAATGTACTTCACGAACGACATGATACCATAACCCAATGGTATCATTTCATCAAGGCCTATTTTGTAGCTCTTAAGTGTATTATAATCATTAGGGCCCAAATACCACCTGAAAGAAGCTGTAGAAACATTGCCTGCACCTTTAAGCGGGGTAATGAACTCAGTAAAGTTAGTAGCTACAATACTGCTGTCTTCAGTTTTTGCTGTTGCCTTAATATCAACTTTGCTGAAACCATCGTCGTTTATAATTGCACTGGTAAAATATTGTTTCCTGAAGCCAACCCATTTAGTTGCATTGTCGCTATGGAATGTCTTTTCCTCGTTATTACGCACGGTAAAGTAGTCGTTATCATCATCTTTAAAGTGGTAATATACCTGTGTGTTCAGGCGCTCGGTGGCAATATCCCTTTCGGTATGTAATGCCTGTGTTTGCCATGCCATTTTCACATTCTGCGCAGGCATGCCCGTGAGCACAATATTGCAATGCATCATGTATTCGTTGGCAGGCAGTGTATATATAATATCTACCCTTTTACCGTTACCCAGGTCACCTGCAAAGTTGATTGATTTACTTCCGTCAGCTTCAGTTTTAGTAGTTGGGGTAAAGTAGAGGGTATTGGTTGCCCTGCCATTGTCATAAGGCAGTATGGTATTTAAATAGTTGCCGGTACCATTAAAAAGATAAAGCTGGTCTTTGCCGCCATAGGTTTTGTATTCCTTCAATGCGGCAGATACCGGGCTTGCACCCTTAGTATTGAACTGGATAGCAACCCTGGCATTTTCCAGCGTTACTGTTTGCGCAGTGCCATTAAAAGCGGGTGGTTGTAATTTTTTGAGCGCTTCGGTGGCAGAATCATTAATAGCTGCCGTTGCCGGAGCTGTAATGCTATCTATTTTAGGGCGCGTATGCGCCACTGAAGTTGAGTCTGACTTTTTTTGTAACTCTAATTTTTTCTGCTCATATTGGTTATAACTAATATACCCAATAAGTAATGCAGCTAATAATGCAAAACCAATAACCTGATTACGATCCATGAAGAACTTGAAAATAAGGGCGCAAAGGTACGCATTTATAAGAGATAAGGCATATTTAAGCCGTTAATTTAATATATCTATCACAAATAAAAGAAAATAGTGTTGCCAATGAGTGAGTTATGGATTACCTGGGATAGAACCGCAGCATAATATGAAGTTGTATAATCTTTTACATGCTGCTTAAAACCAGTCGTAATTCACCATTTTTGGCAAGTTGTCATTCGCTATACTTCGCCAAATCTATACTTTTTTACCCACTTTTGGCGAGTTATAATTTCTTTTACTTCGCCAAATGTCACCTTTTTATAGTACTTTTGGCGAGCTATAAGAATATTTTTATGGATGACATTGTAGGCAGGGAGGTGGAAAAGCAACTTCTTTCGCAAATTGAAAATTCGGGAGAAGCTGAGCTGGTAGCAGTTTACGGCAGGCGAAGGGTAGGTAAAACGTACCTGATACGCACCTATTTTCAAAGGCAAATGGCCTTTGAACTATCTGGTGTACACAGTGCAACCCGTGAGCAGCAACTCGAAAATTTTAGCGCAGCACTTTCCAAAGCCAGCGGTAGTTTGCCGTTAGCTACACCCGTAAGCTGGTTCAGCGCTTTTGCCATGCTGCAAACCCACCTCGCACCAATAGTAAAAAAGAAGCGCACTGTAATATTTATTGATGAGTTTCCATGGCTGTCTACTCCTCGTTCCGGATTCATGCAGGCCTTTGAGAATTTTTGGAATATGTGGGCATCGCGCCAACCTAATCTTGTTGTTATTATTTGTGGTTCTGCTGCCGCATGGATGATACAAAAGGTAATTAATAACCGGGGTGGCCTGCATAACAGGCTTACACATCGCATTCGGTTACAGCCCTTTACACTTAGTGAAACAGCGGCTTTTTTCGCGGCCCGGAAAATAAACCTTGACCAATACCAGGTATTGCAGCTATATATGGCTATGGGCGGCATTCCGCAATACCTTAAAGAAGTTAAAACAGGTGAAAGCGCTATGCAGGCAATAGACAGGGCCTGCTTCACAAAGGATGGCCTGTTGTACGATGAGTTTAAAAACCTATTCCATTCACTTTTCGATAATCCGGCTTATCATATTGATGTAGTGCGTGCGCTGGCTAAAAAAGGCATTGGCATGACCAGGGGCGAGATCATTACCGCGTGTAAACTTACTTCAGGTGGCGGCACCACCCAGGTATTAGACGAATTGACGGAATCAGGTTTTATAACGCCCTATATACCTTTTGGCAAGAAGGCTAAGGATAGTGTTTATAAACTGGCGGATGAATATTCGAACTTCTATATAAAATTTATTGAGGGGAGCAGGCAAGCAGGTGCCGGCAGCTGGCTGAAGTTTTCTGCCGGGCAATCCTGGAAAAGCTGGAGCGGAAGCGCATTTGAAAGTATTTGCATGAAGCATGAAGTACAGATAAAAAGGGCGCTGGGCATAGAGAGCGTGCACACAGAAACATCAGCGTGGCGGCACCACCCTAAAGAAAATGAACAGGGTGTGCAGATTGATATGCTTATAGACCGGCAGGACCGTTGCATTAATATATGCGAAATGAAGTTTTCGATTGGGGAATTTGAATTGACAAAAGGTTATGCTGCTGAACTGCAACACAAAATCAGCACATTTCGCGATCATACAAAAACACGCAAAACACTATTCCTGACCATGATAACGACCCATGGTGTAAAAAATAAGGCTCAGTATGCTGGCCTGGTGCAGAGCGAAGTGACCATGGCCGCGCTTTTTAAGTAAGCCTCTTGTGCCGCTTTATAAGGACATAATAAAACAAAAAGTTACCTTTAATTTTTAAGCGCTGCAATGATGGACAATACAGGAAGTACTGGTATAGGCCTCCATAAAAGCGCTATCGCAAACGAATTATGAATACATCGCTACCGGATAAATTTTCTGTAGGCAACTTGCTCAAAAACAACTGGTACGTATTCCTTACGCTCTGGGCAACTGTGTTTATACTTTACCTGCCGGCTGCCAAAGCTGGTGAGGTAGGCGATTTTACCGGTTGGTTATATACCATCCGGTATGCCCCGTTCTGGGATTTCATTAACCGCCCCGATTCTCTGAGCCTCTACCAGTTTACCCAATTAGTAACTTATGGCATTTACAAAGTAATCGGCTACAACCCATTGCTGTGGCACTTTTTGCAGGTAAGCCTGCATGCCGTTAACTGCCTGCTGGTTTTTACTTTGGCCAAAAATATCCTTGCTGATTCAAAAGTTGATAAGGCTGTAGGTATAGCATTTGCAGCATCGTTTTTATTTGCCGTTTGCCCGTTAAATACTGAAGTAGTCGTGCATGAGTCTTGCTATCACTATTTGCAGGGTTTTCTTATTGTACTGCTTATTTTGCGGTGGGTACAGCAATATCATTACACCCAAAAGCGGAGCTATATATGGTGGGCTGCCATCCTGTATGGCTGCTCTACCTATTCGCTGGAAGTGTTTTATTTCACGCCATGGTTTACGCTATCGCTGGCGCTGTATTATAGGTTGGTAATTGGCTACGATAAAGCAATATTGCGCAAAACTGTACTCTACTTTTTTGTGCCGCAACTGCTCTTGTATTTTGCCCATGTGGCTGTACTGCATTATGTAATAAACCTGCTGGTGGCACACGTAGCTCCTCCGCATGACCTTCTGAGTATAGATTTTTTGTGCAAGATGCCCAAGTTGCTATACCATGTAATATTCATGGGCCGGTATTTTAGTAATGATATACGCCAGGCCGTTTACAGGCTATGCGAGCACAAAGCATTGCTATCGGTAGTTTATTTGTCGTTGTTGGCCGTTTGTGCCTACCTTGTTTTTTTCTTTAAGCAGACGAGCTTAAAATGGAAAGCTGCTGGTCTTTTCCTGATATGGATGCTCGCCATGGTGCTTATCGCTACGCCTTTCCCAATACCAACAATTCAGCTTGTGGGGTTCGACCGCTATACTTACTTCATGCAGCCTTTTATTTTCCTGTTGCTGGCAATAGTGTTTTCGCACAAAAGACTACGCCGTGTAAGTGTGGTATTATTTGCGGTTTACAGCTTATGCAATATGTACTGCCTGACCGTTACCAACAATTACTGGAAGAAATCGGCCTACCTGGTTAAGCGGCTGGTTCAACCTGTTTCATTGCCGCCAGGTAAAACTATACTACTGCTTAACCCACCCGAAAACATGAACGGTATATTAATGCTGGGGTCGCAGCCCAACAGTGTATGGAAGATGATGTATGATCTATACAACGAACCGAAAATTACGAATACGGTTTATGATGTTGTTTCGTACAACCTTAATACGCTTGAAGATGGTGCACATGTGCGGGTGACAAGCGACAGCACAGTAACCGTTACCCTTAACCAGTGGGGTGGCTGGTGGTGGTATAAATATCTCGGTGCAAATAGCTATGAAAATGAAGCCTACAAACTTATTATTACCGATGCAGGGCACTGTTACGATCTTATTTTAAAACACCCAGCCGCGGGCTACCAGCTTATGTATGAGGTAAATGGCAACTGGAAAATAGTAGACTGGAATAAACGTAATGTAGACCAGTATTAACTTTTATGTACGTTCCTAGTAGCAATCCTCAGGCCGGTAGCCTTTCAGGTAATAGCATTGCGCTCCTTCCTATATTTTATCCGTTAAGGGGGTACCTATTCCCTAATTGCATTATACCACTTAGCCAGTAAATTTTAGCATTAGGATTTCAACTGGAAGCACGCAGAGGGTACTCGAAGTTGGCGGAATTAAGCGCACTTTTGAATGTTAATCCATCGTCAAACCGGGGAAATATCCTCCTTGCAAGACATAAAAAAAAGAGACTGTAATAAACAGTCTCTCATTTTTTAATTTCGCTAGAAAAAGGTAATTATTTTTTCTTAGCGGCTGCCTTCTTAACAGGGCCAGCATTCTTTTTAGCAGGAGCTGCCGCTTTAGGCGCTGCTGCTTTTTTTGCAGGAGCAGCTGCTTTCTTAGCAGGTGCTGCCGCTTTTTTAGCAGGAGCTGCTTTCTTAGCTGGAGCCGCCGCTTTTGCTGGCGCTGCTGCTTTAGCAGGAGCTGCTTTTTTTGCAGGAGCAGCTGCTTTCTTAGCAGGTGCTGCCGCTTTTGCGGCCGGAGCCGCTTTTTTTGCCGGAGCAACTGCTTTCTTAGCAGGTGCTGCCGCTTTTTTTGCTGGTGCTGCTGCTTTCGCAGGAGCTGCTTTCTTTGCAGGAGCTGCCGCTTTCTTTGCTGGTGCTGCTGCCTTCTTTGCTGTTGCCATAACTTGTGAATTTAAGGGTTAAACAAAAATCTTTATGGCAAAATCGCATCAGGGGGTTAGGCCGTAGCGATTTCGTTAACTTTCTTTACAGAAACTAATGTTTTGTTGCGAGTTTTGCGAAATTCAACCATACCGTCAGTAAGTGCGAAAATGGTAAAATCTTTACCAAGACCTACGTTAGTACCAGGATGGTAAACAGTACCCCTCTGGCGAAGGATAATGTTGCCATTAATTGCAGGCTGTCCGCCAAAAATTTTAACTCCTAATCTTTTACTTTGTGAGTCGCGTCCGTTTCTTACACTACCTTCACCTTTTTTATGTGCCATTTCTTGTACTTACTCTTTATTAGTTATTAAATGAGGGATGTCAATTAAGCTATTTCGTTTATTTTGATCTTTGTCAAAGACTGGCGGTGGCCATTCTTTTTCATATATCCTTTACGGCGCTTTTTCTTAAATACGATAACTTTATCGCCTTTCAAATGATCAATGATTTCCGCATGAACTTTTGAAACAGAATTCGCAAATGTGATGTTACCTCCGTTGCTAACCATCAAAATATCTGAAAACTCAACTTTGTCCCCAGCATTACCTTCAAGGCGGTGTACAAACAACTCGTCATTCTGCTTAACCTTGAATTGTTGACCCGCAATATTTACTATTACAAACATGATAAACCTAAAATATTTTCGCAAAGGTAATACAGATTTTTATATCAAACAATAAATTTTGCTTATTTTTTCCCGAGCGAGGTATTCATTATCAAATTATTGCCCTGAAAAAAATAAAATTTACACCTGAATTACTGTGCTACAAATCAAAAATAAATAATCTCCGGCTTACAGCAATCAAAAGATGTTATTGTTTTTCTAAAATAAATCTGGCCATAATCTTGGTCATTGCCCTCCTCGCATCAGGCAATTATTTTTGCCTTGCAGAACGGTAGTTTATCTCCCGAAACAGTGATGCGTAATTCACTACTATTTAGTGATACCTTTGAGCTCAATTAATCTCCCCTGATGAAAATAAAATCGCTGCTTGCAAAGCCCTACGCATCATTCGTTCATTCAGCTGTAAAAAAGGGTATGATGACGGCCGTTGCTGATCAGGAGGCAACTATGCAGTATCTGCTCAAAACCGCCGCTGTAACAGCATTTGGGAAAGAACATGACTTTGCCGCGATAGCTACTTACAACGATTTTAAGAAGGCAGTGCCGATACGCGATTATGAAGCTTTTATACCCTACATTGACCAAATAAAAAATGGTACGCAAAATGTGTTATGGAAAGGAAAGCCTATTTATTTTGCGAAGACTTCCGGCACTACAAGCGGCGTAAAATACATACCTATTTCCAAGGCTTCCATGCCCAACCATATTAATGGCGCACGCAACGCATTATTATGCTACATGGCGGAGACCGGCAACACTGATTTTGCAGATGGTAAAATGATTTTTCTTTCGGGCTCGCCGGAAATGGAAAGAGTAGGAGGCATACCAACAGGAAGGTTAAGTGGTATTGTGAATCATTTTGTGCCGCGCTATTTGCGCGGTAACCAGATGCCAACATACGAAACAAACTGCATTGAAGACTGGGAAGTAAAACTGGATAAAATAGTGAATGAAACTATGCACCAGAATATGACGCTGATCAGCGGGATACCGCCATGGATGCAGATGTACTTCGATTGGCTGAGTGAAAGAAATGAAGGTAAAAAAATCACAGAACTGTTCCCGCAACTTAAGGTAATAGTACATGGGGGCGTAAATTTTGAACCCTATAAGGCGAAGTTGCAGGATAGCCTCGGCGGGCATGTTGATATGATTGAAACGTTCCCGGCTTCAGAAGGTTTCTTTGCTTTTCAGGATATTCCGGGTGGTGAAGGCTTGTTGCTGAATACCAATGCCGGTATGTTTTATGAGTTTATTCCTGCCGGTGAAATAGGAAATGAAAACCCTACACGCCTTTCGCTTGCCGATGTAAAAGTGGGAGAGAATTATGCCCTGATAGTGAGCACCAATGCGGGTTTATGGGCTTATAACATTGGCGATACTGTTCGTTTTGTAAGCACCAATCCATATCGTTTGGTAGTTACGGGAAGAGTAAAACACTTCATCTCGGCTTTTGGTGAACACGTTATTGGTGAAGAGGTTGAGTATGCTATGATGCATGCCGCCAACGAGCATAATGCACGGATTATTGAATTCACAATTGCACCTAAAATACAGGTAACCGAAGGCAAGCCATATCATGAATGGTTTGTAGAATTTGAAGAAGTTCCTGCTGACATTAACGCATTCGCTGCAACAGTAAATAACTACCTCAGGCAGAAAAATATTTATTACGACGACCTGATGAACGGTAATATTTTACAGACGCTGAAGATAAGGCCAATGAAGAAAAACAGCTTTATCGACTATATGCGCTCTATAGGTAAACTGGGTGGTCAGAACAAAGTTCCGCGCCTTGGCAACGACCGTAAAATTGCCGATGCCTTGCAACCATGGGTGCTGATTGATAATTAAGATATGAGGACAGAAACAGACCGCTCAATTGTTATTTTGCCGCTTTTATGGAAAATTGGTTGTTCCGCTTCTATTAATACAAATAATTACATTTGCACCAAAATACCGGTATGAGTCAGGATAATAATAATGAGCGCAGCGCATCTTACAGCAACTTCAGGATAGCATTAGATATCGGTATGGGTGTGCTGTATATTGTTTTGGGAATTGGTATGGCCTATACTAAACGTTTTGCATCTATTGAACTCGGCAACGGCGTTGCTTATGCTATGTGCGGCCTCCTTTTTCTTTATGGTGGCTTTCGTATATACAGGGGTATTGTTGACCTGAAAAGCAGGTAACAGCGTCTTCAGGCGCCTCTAGGTCATGCGATCGCCTGTTAAACTTTTGTTACTTAGTTTAAAAAATGTTTATATCTTTTGAATTATCAGTAAAATTGTGTCTTTATGCGCGGACTGGGTATTATAGTTTTTCTCGTTTTTTTTAGTCTACTTGGTATTTCGTGCGATGACAAGCCTGCTCACACCGATACGCTTTCTTCAGGAGAGATAGATGTATCAGCTGATGAAACCTATAAAGCAGTTATTGAGTCGCAGCTCAGTGTTTTTGACAGCAGCTTCCCGAATGCAAAAATCCACATCCATTACAAACCGGAAGGGGAATGTTTCAAAGATTATTTCGAAAATAAGGCACGTATAATATTAGTTACCCGCGACCTTACCAAGGCTGAAAAAGACCTCTGCGAACAGAAACAGATATTCCCAACCTCGGTACCACTGGCTAAAGATGCCGTTGCAGCGGTAATCAGCAATGAAAATGAAGACAGCCTGCTGAGCGTTGACCAACTTAAGGCAATACTTACCGGCAGCTACAAGAAAAAATATACTGTGGTGTTCGATAATCAGGCATCCAGCCTGCTGCGCTATATTAATGATTCATTGCTGGCTGGCCAGAAACTGGGCAGCAATGTATATGCTGCCAAGAACAGCAAAGAAGTAATGGACTATGTTATTAAAAACCCCAATGCAATTGGTTTTGCCGGCCTTGGCGATATAGCCGATAGCAATGATAAAGACAATACCGGCGCTTTTGTAAAAAATGTTAAAGTCGTTGCTTTATATAACGATACCATGAAGGTATATTTGCAGCCTTATTTAGCTTATATAGCACTGAAAGAATACCCGCTTGTTCGTAAACTTTATTATGTTAGCCGCGAACCTTATCCAGGACTTGGCACAGGATTTGCAAACTTCTTAGCAGGGCCACGTGGGCAACTCATTTTCGGACATGCACATCTTTTTCCGTTGCGTATGGAAGTAACTGTAAGAAGCGCGGAAATAAACAACGAGAAAAATAATTAACCAAAAAATACGTTAGAGTAAATTATATGAAAAAATTAATGATCATTACGGCAGCTGCAGTAACTATTGCTCTCGGAGCAATAGCGCAACAGTCTACACCGGAGGAAGGTATTAAAATGTATAACTACAAAAAGTACCAGACCGCCCAGAAAATACTTACCCCGCTTTCTGTAAAAGATGCAAGGGCAAACTATTATCTCGGACTTTCTTATCTGGACGCTGGTAATACGTTAAAAGCGAAATACCAGTTTGAAAAATACCCCGACGATCCGGCTAATATTTCGGGTACTGCACGCGTTGCTTTTGCAATGAAGGATGCAGCAAAGGGTAACGAAATAGCTAAGGGACTTGCTGCTAAAGCAAAAAAGAAAGAAGTGGCTCCGCTTGTATACGCAGCTGAAGCCCTAACTTATTCTGATGGCACAGACCTGCAACAGGCTATACAATGGTATAAAGATGCGCTTGCAAAAGATGCCAATAATATTGAAGCACACTTAGGGCTTGCTGATAGTTACCGTAAAATTACCGGTGGTGGTGGTGAGGCCATGACCAACTACGAATTTATTGTAGAGAAAGATCCAAAGAACTCATTAGTGTTGAGCCGTATTGGTGATCTTTGGTATGAGGCGCGTACTTACCCTAGTGCATTGGAGTTTTATGGTAAAGCAAAAGATGCTGACAATACAAACCCATTGCCATTCAAATCGCTTTCTCAGGCATACCAGCGTACAGGTAAGTACGATATGGCCTTAACGAACATCAGGCAGTATATTACTTTGTCCGACAACACAATGTCAGACGAGATATCTTTTGTGGAAATTCTATATCAGGCAAAAGCGAATTGTGAAGCTGCTAAGAAAGCTCAGGAATTGCTGAGCCAGGATCCTCCAGCTGACAAGAAGACTTCTCTTTATGGTATACTTGGTTTTGCACAGGCTGATTGCGGCGATTCTATTGAAGCACAGAAGAACCTGCGTACTTATTTCGCAATACAAAAGCCTAAAAGTATCACTCCGGCTGCCTACATTGAATATGGTAAGTTGTGGTTGAAGTTAAACAACCTCGATTCTGCTACTTTCTACTATATGAAGGGCATTGAAGGTGATACAGCTAAGAATAAGACTGACATTTATCGCCAGATAGCGGAAGCATACCGTGGTAAGAAAGAATATTGCCGTTCAGCAGAATGGTATAACAATTTGATCAAGAGCAACCCTACAACACAGGCGCTCGATCATTTCTGGTGCACAGTAATGTATTACTACTGCAAAGACCTGAAAAATGCTGTTTCAGCTGCAGAGCGTTTTGAAGAGAAATATCCTGAACAGACTTCATCAACTTACTGGCATGCGCGTATTTTAGCCAATGTCGATTCTGAAGCAACGCAGGGAACGGCAGCGCCGCTTTATCTGAAATGGATTGAGAAGATTGGTGCTGACGTAGACAAGAAAGATAAAAAATCTGACGTGCTGAAAGCTTACGAATACCTTGCTGCTTACTATTTTAACAGCAAAGACAAAGAAAAAATGACCATCTACCTTGATAAGCTAAGGGCATTAGATCCGAATGACTTTTACCTGAAGCAAATTGAAGAAGCTGAAAAAAGTGGTGGCAAAAAGGACAGTGGACCCAAAGCTGCACCGGCACCTAAAAAGAAGTAAATAATCATCTGATTTATAAACAACGAAGCCGTCCGATTGGGCGGCTTTATTGTTTTGGAATGTTGCCCGTTTCCCCCATCACTTTCACGCAATGCATAGTGTGTGCAAAACAGTTGTCAGCGGCTGGTTTTGCCTTTAATTTTGTTAGCACTATGCTATGAGGAAAACATAAAATAAAAGCTATAACTGAAGTATTCGCGCCGGGCGAACAGGAAGATATTATTTCACCAAAAGAGTCGGGTACGCTTTATGAGGAAAAGGTAAAACTGCTTACCGCCCGCTACTATTTTTACAATAACAAGCTAAAAAATTATGAAAAAGTGCTGAAGATGCTTGAGAAAGAGTTCTTTATCAGCACTGGCCGCATAGCCGATATTATCGCTAAGCAGATTCCGGCGCTGCAGGCACTCCGCAAGCAATCGCCGAGGCGGGAATGGTTCAAAACTAACTGGCGCCACCTTTCCTGGTAGCGCTATTTAATAGGCGTTGAGTTATCAATAACCGCAAGCAAAGAATCGAGCCGCTTTGAAAATACCAGTTGGGAATTGGCGTCTATGCCATTTATAGTTCTCAACAGTCCGCTCTTCGATACTTCAATTTCTTTTTGCAACACATTATGGTCAATAGCTACCCGCATAAGGGCAGAATCTTTATGGCTCAGCGTTATCAGGTATTCATCATTAAATTGCTTAACGCCATTTACCGCTATCATGCCTTTTGTTGCGTTTGGGTCGGCCTGTAGCAGTGTTTGTTGCCTGCTGTTCCTTTCCTGGCTTATCTTATACAATTCAGCCATCCTGCTTTCTACCTCTTTTACTTTTACATCGTTATTCCTGCATCCTGCAATTGCTAACATTATGCACAGGGTAAGTATCCGCGTTGTCATTGCCTTTTTTGTTTCCGCAAGATTAGTGAAATTCCCATAATTGTTCCAATAAAAAGAGGCATCCCATTTTAAGCGGGATGCCTCTTCACCATTTTAACCAACACTATTTGTGTCCTTCCTTCACTTTTATAAAGAACATTTCATCGGCCACAAATCGCAATCCGCAAGATGCTGCAGCATTAATAACATTGGGCAGCTTCCGGTCGGCTATAAGCCTGTCTTTGGCTATTTGCTCTACGTTACGAACATAGTCCGGCATGTGCTTTTTTAGTTGTGCCAGCACCTGCTCTTCTGTTTTACCTTCCACGAGGTCAATCTTAACCTTGCCATTCCGGTAACCTACATCGTACGTACCCGATTTAATTATTTTACTTGCAGCAAAAAGCTGCTCCCGGTTTGTAGCGCAATATTCCTGCACAATAGCGCTGTGTACTTTTTGTTGTTCCATGTACGCTTCAAAAAGCGGGTCGTACTTTTCATCAAGCTTAGCTACTTCCTTTTCGCGTTTTACTGCCAGGCCACGGGCTTCAAGTTCATTGTTTACATAAGCTGTAAGGGCATTGTGGTACGCCGCGGGCGTCACCTTCTTTTTTGCAATTGCTTTTGCCATTATATATAATTTTAGCGGTTTTTCATGGGTGGTGTTATCTGGCTGTTCTGGTGTACTGCCTGGCTTTTTTATCTATCGCCTGCAATATTTTACGCACAATAAGGTCGGCGTATCTCCAGGCGCTTATATCGCAGGTGCTCCATTGCTGGTAAAATGCTATTGCCTCGGTATCGGTTAGTTTAAGTATGCAGTTTACGGCGGCAGCCTTGGTAAGCTGCACCATACGGGCATACATATCCTGCATTATACTAAAGAGCAATACCTCATGTTCATTGCCGGTTTCTGCTTTTTCAAGGTAGTTGGCGTACAGGTCTACCAGTTGTTGCACCTGTTCCCTGCCTATTTTGTATTTGAGGGCTATTTTTGACATCATCATTCAATTTTTTCAGGTTATTGTTTTAGGAGTTATTTTTATGAGTAAGCCATTGCTCAATAGCTGCCGCCGCTTTTATGTAGCGGGAGGTGAAGCGCTCCACCCGGTTTTCCAGCAGTTGATTGGCTTTATCTATACTATGGGCCACGGTGGTATGGTCCATCCAGCCCCACATGCCGCCAATTTCTTTTAATGTGAGGCCATCGTAGTGTTTCCGGAGCAACAATGCGCTTATTTGCCTTACTTCTACTATGCAATGGCGCCTGTTTTTAGCCACCAGTTCTTCCATGGTGCATCCGCAACTGCGAACAATTATTTCAAGCATTGTTTTTGGTGGGTGGGTAAGGGTATCCGCAGCCCTGTTCTTAACATTGGTAAATATGCGCAGGTTTACCCCGGTGCGCAGGTATACCGTCTTTTCAGCAAAGGCAATGATCTCGTTTATCTCTGCTTCCTGTTTTTCATTTACAATTGTTGTTTTCATATACGGTTATTTTTTTCGTTTTTCTGGGTGGTTTATTCATTTTTTAGAGATTGCTCTAATAGAGTATTGTGTTGCGAGTTGTCGCTAATGACGTGCTGATTCGCTGTTTTTAGAGGATAATCCGTCTTTTTTAGTGTATTCGGGCGTTTTTTTGCATATAATTTGTTCTTTAGGTTTTATTTTCACTATATTTGTGAGAGTATTGGTGTTATTGCAGTACAAAAATAAGAGAGTAAAATCTAATAAACAAATTAAATTTAGACAATAATCTATTTTTTATGACTTCTGTTGACAGGATCCGTGACTATATTGCATCTCGGGGCATTAAAAAAAGTGAGTTTTATCAAAGAACCAACCTTTCGAATGGTTATATTGATAAGGTTCGGGAGCTTGGTGCTGATAAAATTGAGAGTATTGTCTCTGCTTTTCCTGAGTTGAACTTGTATTGGCTGGTTACGGGTAAAGGTGAAATGCTGGTGCCTGCTCTTAATAATGCCGGTAGTTTAGCTGCACCGGAAGCTGCAGGTAATGGTAATCTCGGTTCGCCAACTAAATATCCGGTTCCGCAAAATGCGCTTAAACGCCCTTTGGGTAACCCCGGCATGAATTATAGCATTGCCAGTGAGCCTAAAACAGAATATGAAGCGTTCCAGAGAATGCCCCGTGTAATTACCGTGAATGAAAACATGGAGGAAAATATTGTTTATGTGCCTGTTAAAGCAAGGGCGGGTTACCTTGCTGGTTATGGCGATACTGACTTTATTGGCGGCTTACCCAATTTACGGTTACCAGGTCTGAATAATGGCACGTATCGCATGTTCGAAGTGGAGGGCCCTTCCATGGCGCCTAATATTATGAGTGGTGACAGGGTAATTGGTCAGTGGGTAAGTTCGTTTGCGGAAATTAGAGAGAATAGGGTGCATGTTGTTGTGTGCAAGGATGGGGTTGTTGTAAAACGGGTACTGAACCGGATACAGGAGCGTGGTAAGCTGGTACTGAAATCGGATACTATTAACCATAGAAAGGAATATCCAACTTATGAAATAAGTCCGGATGATGTGTTGGAAATCTGGTATTGTCGCCTGAAACTATCCAGCGATTTTGCTGAGCCAGCCGAAGTATATCACCGCCTTGCGGACCTTGAAGCGGAAATGACCGACGTGCGCGCTGTTACTAAGCAGTTCAGCGAATCGCTATCACAAATAAGGCAGCAGATAGGCAAGCAGGACAAATAACAATGGGCTTTACCATAATTCCTAGCTTAGATTATTGTTATTCAATTGTTGATGCACATATAATAAATTTATTTTTTCAAAGTTATATAAAGTGCTACCTTAAGCTTACATTTGCAATAGGTTACGACCTTGATTTGGCACGGCATAATTTTGTTGCGAGTTTAATTTGAACCAAAGGGATTAAATTACTTATGAGGGTAGGGTACGTTTATATTGTTCAGATGATATGCGCAACACTGTTGTTTTGCTGGTATTGCACCGGTGAAAGCGTGGCGAGCAAATCATTGATGCATTTTGACCATTCCGCACCGAAGCATTTCTCTGAAATTTCAAAATACTCCAGAGTAAGTAATATTGTTGAGAAGGAGGATGCTGAAAAGAAGAAACATAAGAGAACTCGCGTGGTAAGAGCTTCATCTGTTATTGTACCTATTCCAGAAATAATATATATTCAGGCTGATTTACCTCCTCTTTTCAGTAAATATGAATTCCCAATAGCAGAAAATTATTTTTACCTTTTTTGCAAAGAAATTAATCCACCTCCCCCCAAAAGCTGCTAACAGCAGCCTTCGTCATATTTATTGCCATCGTATCTTATGGGATAGACAATTCTAAGTTGAGTATGCGATGCAATATTGTGATTTTAATTGTTCGTAAGAATTTTATTGGATTCCAAATACTTCTCTATTCCGGAAATTAACCGGGATTTTACGGTTGTATAGTATTTCCAGGCTGCAGGTTGGCACAAACATTAAATGTGCATTGTTTTATACCCTCATTTTTTAAGCAGTAACAAAAATTTTATGGAGCATTTTGATAAGTGGCAGGAGTATTGGGATAATTATCTTTTAAATAAATATGGAAAACAGGAAGTGGTTTCTGACGCTGATCTTTACTTCCAGGTAGCAAGAACAATTTATAAGAAGCCGATTGAAAAACCTGTATTTGAAAGGATACTTGACGAAATAACCCAAGGTCTTGCCTTGAAAAGTATGGATATCCTGGTTGATTTTTGTTGTGGTAACGGTCTGTTTACCTATGAATTGAAAGACAAGGTGAGCCGGATAATAGGTGTAGATTTTTCTTCGCACATAATTAACACTGCAAACCAGTTTAAAAAGGCGGACAACATAACCTATTGCCTAAATGACGGCATAGAGTTTCTGCGAAATTTCAACACTACTTTCCCGGGCGTACGTCCAAATAAATATATTAATAACGACTCACTCGCTTATTTTTCGGTAGAACAACTGGAAGAGATACTGAAGCTGGTAGTTGCTATTTCGGGTGATAATTTCCATTTTCTGTTGCGAGGCGTTCCGAATGCCGACCTGATGTGGAACTATTACAATACAGACGAGCGGAAGCAAAAGTACCTAACTGACAAAGCTAACGGCGATTTCAGCAATGATGGCCTTGGAAAATGGTGGACAAGGGAAGAAGTGGAAAATGCCTGCGCGAAGAACGGCGTTAAATGTATGATTCATGACCAGGATGCGGAGCTTTCTAATTATCGGATGGATATTTTAGTAACAGGCCAATAATGCGGTAACAGGAAAAAGAGAAAGATGGTTAAAGTGAGCGTATTCATGATCTCTTACAATCATGAAAAATTTATTGGGCAGGCCATAGAAAGCATCGTAAGTCAAAAAACGAATTTCCCTTTCCAACTGGTCATCAGCGATGACTGCAGCCCCGATGGTACCCGTGCTATATGCGAACGCTACCAGGCAATGTATCCGGCAATAATTAACCTGTTGCCGGCTGGTCCAAACCTGGGTCCTATTGGCAATACCCTGAAAACCCTGGAGGCATGCACCGGTGGATATGTCGCTTTTTGCGAAGGCGATGACTACTGGACCAGTCCCTATAAACTTCAGAAACAAGTTGATTTTCTTGATGCCAACCCCGACTATAGTTTATGCTTTTCACCCGTGGATATAGTAACGGAAGAGGGGGTAAGACGCTTGGGTTTCAATGAATTTAAAAAGGATACTTATACCATTGAAGATTTCATACTCGCTTCGGAAAACATAGTACCCACACCATCAATGATGATCAGGAATTTGCTGCCAAGGCCCTTCCCCGCTTTTTTAGTGGAGGCTGTTGGTGGCGACAGGGCAATTCAGTTGCTTATTGCTGACAAAGGAAAAGCAAAACTGCTGAATGAAGAGCTGGCCGCCTACCGCAACCAGGCGGGTGGTATGACAAAAAGCCCGGAGATAATAAGGGAATGGAGGGAAAGCCTGCTCAAGATGTACCATAGTGCAAATACCTATTTCAACTATAAGTACCAGGACATATTCAATAAAAAGTTTGCTGAAAACGCGAAGTGGGGATTGCTGGAAGGCGCTGCTGGTAAAACCGGCCTTAACCGCTTTAAAAACTATCTTAAATATATGCCCGAATATGTAAAATACTCGCCCGGGCTCGATATAAAAGAATTGGTATACCTGAACCTCGCATTTTTTGTGCCTTCCCTCCTGAAGAAAATAAAAGGGTAGTCAGCGCATGTTTATTCAATAGTGGTAAACATACTGGCGGGGTCTATCGCTTTATTTTTTGCAAGTGCTCTTATTCCTTTTTCAAGCTCCGTAATGTCTTTAATATTGAGTACAATAATGGCAGCCCCGGTACTGTTAATAAAACTGAAAATACCATCCTTGCGGTAAGATGCAGTTTTTAGCTGCGGGAATTTCTGTTTAAGCAGTTTAAAGTTTTTTTCGTGCTGGGTATGTACTATAAAAAATTGGGTGCCCTTCGCACCATCTATCGCGCTCTCGGTCTGCGGGTCAGTTATGGGGTAAGAACCGTAAGAACTGGTAACCCTGAAATAGCTGTTAACCGTGGCGTTTATCATAGAAAATTCCTGCTGGTCTTTGGCGTCGGTATATAAATTTACCTTGTTCAGCAGGTTTTGGTAGTTAAGATGCGCGGCAGGAAATTTGTCGTGGAACTTATCAATTGCTCTTGCTATAAATGCCGAATCCATTTGCCTGCCTTCATTCAGGTAGCCTTTTACCATAGGGTAAATGGCATGGGCATAGCCGTCAATATAGGCGTCGTTATACCAGCTTCCGGTATCATCGTGCCCGGTTAGCTCATGGTACACCCAGGCATTGCCGCAGGCGGTAGCCAGGGCCTCATCAATGTAGTTATAAGCAAACTGTGCGCCCGGCAGGGTATTGCCCTGAAAAAAGTTATCGAGTTGCCGCTGCAGCGCGAGGGGTTGCTCGGCATAAAATACATGGCATACTTCATGCAATGCAACACTTACCCGCATAGCATAATCTTTTTCTTCGGTAAGTACAGCCAACACAAGGCTATTACTATGCGGAGTAGCTGTTGTGTTGCCCTTTTTCCCCGGTATGGCATACACGCCAATAGTGAAGGGAATTTCTTCGCTCCAGGTAGTGCCGTAAAACCGTTTCAGCCGGTTAAAAACATCGTCCAGCTTTTCGTTATATTTTTCCAGTTCAAAAAGCTGTTTACGCATGGCTTTGGCATAGGGTATGCCCAGCATCTGTTCGTAATAAATGCCGGCTTCCTTCATTATCCCGTTCAGTTCCAGCCACTGCTCATTGGGCAAAATACCAATAATACGCTGCATAAAGTCATTGGGGTCGGCTGCCTGTATGGCAGCTATTGTAATGAGGTCAAGGGTAGATCTGGGCCTTAGCCTGCTTTCAGGATAGTCTGGTACAGTGTAGGTAAGGTCTAAATTCAGGGCGGCAAAGCGGCGAAGTACAGCATTGAATTTTACGCTATCGTCAGTAGGTATATTTTTGCTGATATAAGATTTTAATGTAGGCGAAAGCATTGCGCCATTGCCGCTTGCTGCCTGCAAAAACGTAAGGACACAAAGCGGCCTGCTCACTTTAAAGTGAATAAGCGGATTGCTATAGCAGCTTAGCGACAACAATAATAGGAGAAAAAGCAAGCATCGTTTCATAGTTGCGGATGGGTAAATTTTGTCGGCTTCTGGCAATGAAAATACTGCAAAACCTATAGTATCGCAAACAATAAAATGTTAAACTGCATGTAGGTACTTTTGTTTAACTGAAAGCTAAAAAATAAGGCCGCCCGGTTGGGGCAGCCTTATAAATCTATACAATTGACTATCAATTAGAACATCTTGATCTTATCCAGAATTATGTTCTTTACATCCGCAAGGTTGATTCTTTCCTGCTCCATGCTGTCGCGGTAGCGGATGGTTACAGTGCCGTCTTCTTTCGTCTGGTGATCTATGGTTATGCAGAAGGGAGTACCCAATGCATCCATACGCCTGTAACGCTTACCGATGGCGTCCTTTTCCTCGTAAAAGCATCTAAAATGGGGCTTACATTCGTTGATGAGGTCTTTTGCCAGTTCAGGCAAGCCATCTTTTTTGGTAAGTGGTAATACAGCCAGTTTTATTGGTGCCAGCATTGGTGGGAATTTCAAGACTACCCTGCTATCCTGCTTTTCAGCAGTACTTAGGTCTTCTTCATAATACGCTTCACTCAATAACAGCATAACGGTACGGTCAAGCCCTATTGATGTTTCTATTACGTAGGGCACATAGTGCTGGTTAATATCGGTATCAAAATAAGTCAGCTTCTTGCCACTGAATTGCTGGTGCTGCTTCAGGTCATAGTCAGTGCGGCTGTGAATGCCTTCTACTTCCTTAAAACCCATCGGAAAGTCATATTCAATATCACAAGCCATATCCGCATAGAAAGCCAGTTTCACGTGGTCGTGAAAGCGATATTTTTCTGGCGAAATACCGAGGCTCATATGCCATTTCATGCGGGTTTCCTTCCAGTATTCGTACCACTCTTTCTGGGTGCCAGGCCTGACAAAGAATTGCATTTCCATCTGCTCAAATTCACGCATCCGGAAAATGAATCCACGCGCTACTATCTCGTTACGGAAGGCCTTACCTGTTTGTGCAATACCGAAAGGTATTTTCATGCGGCCACTCTTCTGCACATTCAGGAAGTTAACAAATATGCCCTGCGCCGTTTCCGGGCGAAGGTATATTTCGCTTGCTTCATCACTCACGGAACCCAGCTGCGTGCTGAACATCAGGTTAAACTGGCGAACATCTGTCCAGTTGCAGGTGCCGCTTACCGTGCACTTCATTTTATTATCTTCAATCAGTTGCTTTAAACCGACATAATCATTGGCAGCCAGCAATTGGTCCATCTGGGCAAGCATTGCATCTCCCTTCTCTTTATCCAGGGTTTCTACAAAGGCTTCGATAAGATGGTCAACGCGGTAACGTTTCTGGCTATCCTTATTATCAATCATCGGGTCACTGAAATTATCAACGTGCCCGCTGGCCTTCCATACAGTAGGGTGCATAAAAATGGCTGCATCAATACCTACTATATTGTTTTCCTGCATCTGCGTCATGCTCTTCCACCAGTAGTCGCGGATGTTGCGCTTTAGTTCCGTACCGTTCTGGCCGTAATCGTAAACTGCACTTAAACCATCATATATTTCACTGCTCTGGAAGATGAAACCATATTCTTTGCAGTGCCCTATAATATTTTGTAATTTATTCTCATTTGCCATAGTGGCGCAAAAATAGTTAAATACTTACAATGGGTATACTGGCCGGCAATTTTTAGTTGTTTTTAGGCTAAATCTATTGCTACAACGTATTTTCCGCTGCTTTTATAGTACGGATTACGCATAAAACCCGACTTTTGCCAAACAATAAAATAATAACTTATGAAAGTAAGGTTTACCCTGTCGTTGTTACTTTGTCTGTTACTGGCAGCTGGGCAGTCATCTGCCCAAAAAGAGGCGAAAAGCATGCTGTGGCGCATTTCCGGCAATGGCATGACTAAGCCATCCTACCTTTTCGGCACATTTCACCTACGGCTTAAAACACTGTTCAATTTCCCCGATTCTTTATACAAAGCCATTGATAATACGGAAGTATTTGCCCTCGAAGTCAATTTTGACAGCGTAAATGCCGGGCTTTCTGACTACATGGGCAGGCTCATTGATAAGGAGTCAGAAAAGGCGACCACAGTAAAAAAGAAGGATAAGAAGCTTAAAGATCTGCTAACCAAAGACGAGCTGAAAATGTTGAAGGACAACATGGCCGAAGGCAGTAACATAGACCCTGATGAACTTACCATAAAACAGATATACCTGATGAAGGATAAGTTTATGAAGCATAGAACCAGGAAGGATGATATGCCAACCTTCATGGACGCCTTCCTGTATACAATTGCAAGGGATAAGGGTAAGCTGATAGGTGGCCTGGAGCAGATGGAAGATCAGCTGCGGCTGACTGAAAATTCCACACTAACGGATGTTGATCCTAAAAAGGTGCTGGCGTTGTTTAAAATGGGAGAATCAGCTGAAGACCAGATGGTGGAGCTGTATCTGGATAAAGACCTCGAAAAGCTGAAAAAAATATCGTCCATCTTTAATCCGGCTGCGGAAGACGCATTGCTTACCAAACGTAACCTCGTAATGCTGCGAAGCATGGATAGTATTATGCATAACAAAAGCCTGTTTGCGGCGGTAGGTGCCTTGCACCTGGTAGGCAATGGTGGGCTTTTAAACATGTTGCGTGGAAAAGGCTACAAAGTGGAGCCGGTAATTTGCGAGACAACAACAAATGGCGCTGACTATAAGTACGCACATGCTGCGGGTATATGGCTGAATATTGTAAGTGAGAAAGATGGCTACAGCATTAAGATGCCCGGAACACCCAGTGATGTGGATGCCACCGGAGGGTTAGTTAAAATGAAGATGTACACCGACTTAACGACAAGTACCAACTACCTGGTGAGCCATATACCCAAGCCGGAAAGTTCCCCATCATCAACCGAAAGCGTTATAGAAGAGATGCAGAAGGCAATGGTGAAGAGCCCTAAGGATTTTGAGGAAGATGAAATATCTGCCCAGGGACTGAAAGGCAAAGAATTCTACTTTACTGATAAAGACGCAATTCACTACCACATACAATTACTCGGCAGCAATACTGATGTTTATATGTTGATGGCCTATGGCAAAAGCTGGTCAGTACGTAAAGCCGATTCATTTTTTAATTCTTTCAGGCTCATTAATAAAGCTAGGACAACATTCAGCAACAGAAAATTCGGAGATATACACGTGGCAGTGCGCGTGCCCGAGTACAAGCCAACGCGTACCGCAACATATTCCGCTGATTCTACGCAGAAACAAATTATGTATACCATAGCAGACCCGGCTATAGGCGGATATTACTTTGTTTGCTGCGTGCAAACTGCAATTGGCTACAATAATGTAAAAAATGATGTTTGGCCGGAATCGCTTAAAACCACTTATAAAGAACTGCATGTTGATGTAAAGATAATACCCACTACCTACGGCATTTTTAAAGCAGACCGATTTGAAACCGGCGATTACAAAGGCACAAAGGTGCGCGGCATAATGATATATGCAGGTAACAGGGTTTATAAAATATCAGCGCAAACTGCAAATACTGAAGAGGGCGCGAAAATTGCAGATTCATTTCTGCAAAGTATTGATGTGCACCCCATAACCCCTGTAGATATAAAGCCGCAAACAGTCAATGGTACATTCAGCATTGCCGGACCGGGCAGCTACGAGGAAACAAATCTGGAAGAAGAAACTGATTATCTTGCTAAAACACAACATACTTACCGCTGCTGGGACTCAACTGCTTTGATAAACTACTATGTGCTGGTAAAGCACCTGAGTAGTTTCTACTGGGTGGCCAATGACACAGCCTCATTCAGGAAATGGTTGGATGCCAGCCTCACAACCAGCGATACATTGCCCCAATACAGGTACTATACAGAAAATGGCATGAAATGCGGCGAAGTTATTGCCCGGAAGAGAAATACGCAGCAATGGCATAAAGTAAAAGAAGTGCTGGATGGCCGGACACGTTAAATTCTCGATTGTAATTTCCCGGATTGGCTGAAAGATAACAGCACGATCAATGAGTATTATGCTTCGCTGAAGATATTAAAGAACGACCCTACACAGGTGCAAACCTCCCCCGATCTTTTTATGGCAGTGCTTCATAGCAACGATACTGCTGTTTTTAATAAGGCGCGCAAAAAAATGGATGAGGTCGCATTCACAAAGCACGATCTCCCGCTTTTGCTGGAGCAGGTGAATACTGTATTCCCTGACGATTCCGAGCGGTATAATACTGCAGGTGGCTTTATATTGGAGTCAATTTCCGGGCTAGCGCAATACCTGTCGCTTGATAAGAAAGCGGAACTGTACAACAATAAAATGATTCAAAAACGAGGCCAACAATTTAATGTGCTTGGAATGCTGGTAAATGATGCCGACACTGCTGCGGGCATTAAAAAGGCAGGGGAGCTGTTATTGGCAGCACCGCCACAAAAGGGATCACCATACCTTTTGACCATGGTGCTCACGCGTCATAAGCAGAAAGCCGTGGCATTATACCCCGCGTTATTTGCACTGGCTGGTGATAGCATATCTGGTTATACCGTTTGCATGATGGCGAATACCCTTATTGACAGCGGCTATTTATCATTGGAAAAGCTAACGGAAAGCATACCGCTCGTAATTGCAAAAAGCCGCGAGCAGCGCCTGCGCGAAAACGGTTACAGTGCATATAATATATTGAGGTTGCTGAAGAAATTCAAGACCGCGGAGGCGTGGGAAGAAATTAAACAATACCAGTATTCAGAAAGTAATTACGTCCGTAACCAGGCGGTAGAATTGCTTTGCGAACATGATATAACTCCTGATGCAAAAGTGATTGATAGCCTGGCGGCAGATAAGTACTTTCGTATAGCAGTCTACGAATTGCTCATCGGCAAGAACCTCATGCAGCTGTACCCGAAGAAGTATCTTACACAGGCCTATTTTGCTGAAAGCTATATGGCGGGCTATGATGAAGATGACGCTTACAGCAAAATTATTCCTCTGGGTATGAAGAAGACCCTTTACAAAAACAGGATGCAGAAATTCTACCTGTTTGAATTACGTGGCGAAGACCCGGACGAAAAGCCGTCGCTGGGTATTGCAGGCCCTTTCAGCGATAACAACGATATCGCTACCATTAATGAAGAAAGCAATGCAGTAGGCATATACAGCGAGCCATTAGACAAGCGGAACCTGGAAACACAGCTTGTATTATACCTCATTAAAAGGAAAATAGGGCCACGCCAAAGCGAGCAGGACGAAAACTAAAGAAATTCTCGTTTGGCTACAAGCTTCATCAACTCAGCAGCATTAAAAATAGTGCGGTATAAACTTGCTCATGTTATTATGTACAAGTCCCGTAGTTTCTTTTATGCCCATACCTGCCGCAACGCCACCTATTAACCAGCTGCCAATTACCGGCATATTGCCATCAAACTTGGCCATATCAAAATATTCCTGCAGCACAAAACCTTCCTCGCCATATTCACCATTGTTTTGTTCTGCCAGATTGCCGTTTTTAAATATGCTTACATTATTGCCTTCACGGCCTAAAACGGGTTTGCGTGCGTAAGAGCGCATATGGCTGGTGTTTTCGCCGTCTTTAGAATAATAGGCCGGCAGAATATTCGGGTGGTTAGGGAACAGTTTATATAAATATACCAGCAGCATCTTATTGCTCAGTATTGCTTTATAGGGTGGTTCTATCCAAAGGGTATGGTCGCGTTTTTTTACCAGTTCGGGTCCAAACGCTTCATGAAACAACCACTCATAGGGGTAGAGTTTAAAGAGGTTGTTGATGGGCTCCTTCTGTGGCGTTACAAAAGGTGAAACAAGGTAACTATCCTCTACGCTTACCTCGTCAATATACAGGAAGTCATTGGCAATGCCGGCCTGCTGCGCAATATCCTGCATGTACTTCACCGTCATAAAATCTTCATCACTGCCACGGGCGCAGGTGAGCCATAATTTCAGATTGCCATAGAGGTAGTCTTTGCACACCTTCATGTGGCTGACCAGCTTTTCATGAATAGAATTGAACTGATCTTTGTTCTTATCAAAATCCTGCAGCCAGTACCATTGTATAACCGACGCTTCCAGCAATGATGTTGGGGTATCTGCATTAAATTCCAGCAATTTTATCTGCCCGCAATCTGCACTTACACCAAGGTCGAACCTGCCATAGAAGGCCGGGTTATCCTGCTCCCACGACCATTTTATAAGCTCTGCGTATTGCCTGGGTATAAAAAACTCATCCCACAGGTTGTGATCTATTACATGCTGCACCACATCAAGGCAACGGTCGAATATTTCCGTGGTAGCTGCTTCTATAGCATCTACTTCGCCGGCAGTAAATTCGTAAACCGAATTTTCATTGTAATACCCTTTGTAATAAACAAAACCCTGTTCTTTTATTTTGTCTTCCCAATTTGGCCGGGGAGCTATTGTTATACGTTTCATGTGCTTTCTATTCTGTTGTTGTTGCCATTATTCTCCACCACCACCATGTGCCGCTGAACTTCCAAAACCTCCGCTTCTTACCCCATGTGCATTGCCTCCGCCACTAACCCTGGCAGGCACATAGCCTGGTGTGGCTATCTGTCCGGCCGAAGAACCACGGTAAACTGAAGGGGAGATCATGTTATTGTATACAGGATACCAAAAACCATTGTAATGGCGGTATTGGCTACCATGTACCACTGTGTCTTCATGCCCGCCGTAAATCCACTCTTCTTCCTTTTGTTTGCAAGATGCAATTGCCAATACGAATAGGGGTGTGAGTAAAATAGCATGCGACTTTTTCATTGTTCTCAGTTTCACTTAATGAGTTCGTAAACAGTAATATCGGGCGCAAATTAATATTTCTTCGGTAAGCTGTTCAACTTTATGGCACTTTTATGACGATAGAAGAAAGGGTAGGTAAATACCTGAAAATTGGCAATAATAAACTTAAGGGCATAATGGAAAGACTGATGCTGCATGTCAAATTACACAGGCATTGCCGAGAGCCTGATGTTAGCGCTTGTGTTGCTTATTACAATAATCCTCTCTCCAACCAAAAAACTAAAACCCTTTTGTGTGCGTAGGTCTTTTTACCTGTTGAAACACAGCTGTTTGTTAATGAAAGTGGCCCTCATATACCGTTCGTGAACTAAACTGACCGTTCGTGAACTTTTTTTGGAAACAGGTGGCTCGCCATAGTAATTTACAGCAGCGAACGACATGGAAACATGTACGCTTACTTAAAATCGCATCGTCACCCTTTAAAATCTTTGTTATGGAAATGTATCTTAAAAGTATGGAAGGCTATTCCCAGATGGATGCAAAAACACTGGAACAGAAAAAGGCGCTATTACATAAATTATCATTGCTGCACCAGCTGGTATTGCATGGTTACGACGATACTGCAATGCACCGGGATGACAGTGACCTGACTTTTCTTAACCAGATCAGGAATCTCGATTTTTACACACTCAAACTGAATATTGAACGCGAGCTGTATGTGCTGCACGGCTAGTTGCACATTGGGCTACTGTAACGTTCGTTTGTGTTAAAATCAACCGTTCTGCGGGTCATTTGGCACGGGGGTTCTGCAACTACCCTTCATACTTTGTATATTGCAGCATATTTTGCAAAATATGCTTCGAAATAATCCGATAGTAGGTTTTCTTTTTGGCTTAATTGGGCCTGTGCTGGGTTTGTTCATCATGAAATTCGTTTGGTTTCGTCATGATAGCGTATCTGACTACTTAGGTATGCTCATGCACACCAAAGACACTATGTTCAAGGTATGTTCCCTCAGTATGCTGGTTAACCTTGCTCCCTTCATTTTCTTTAATTCAAAACGGTACGATCATGCGGCGCGTGGCGTCTTCATAGCTACCATGCTGTATGTTGTTTTTATTGTTATTGCAAGATACGTTTGGTAAGGTATGCGCTACTACATTATAGCCGGTGAGGCCAGTGGCGACCTGCATGGAAGTAACCTGATAAAGGCATTGCACCGGCAGGATGCGCATGCTGACATTCGCTGCTGGGGTGGCAATAAAATGCAGGCTGCTGGAGCTACGCTTGTAAAACACTACCGCGAACTGGCGTTTATGGGTTTTGTGGAAGTAATCACCCACCTGCCTACCATTTTCAAAAATATTACATTCTGTAAGGCCGATATAGCCCAATACAAGCCTGATGTGCTGGTATTGATTGACTATCCCGGTTTTAACTTGCGCATTGCTAAGTGGGCTAAAGAGCAGGGTATAAAGGTTGCTTACTATATATCGCCCCAGGTTTGGGCCTGGAAAGAAAAGCGCGTAGTACAGATAAAGCGCGATGTGGACCGGATGATAGTGATACTGCCATTTGAAAAAGACTTTTATAAAAAGTGGAATTATGATGTTGCCTATGTTGGTCACCCGCTTATTGAGGTGGTGAACGAAGAGAAATGCAAACCTATACAGCAGCAGTTAGCTGATAAGCCATTGGTAGCTATACTTCCCGGCAGCCGTTCACAGGAAATTAAGGCTAAGCTGCCCGTAATGCTGCAAATGGTGCAGCATTTTCCGCAATACAGTTTTGTAATTGCCCAGGCACCATCGCAGCCCGATGAACTTTATAAAGATATGATAGGTAGTGCGCCGGTGACATTGGTTAAAGGTGGTACTTACAACCTGCTGCGCCAGGCAAAAGCTGCCCTGGTAACCAGTGGCACTGCTACGCTGGAAACTGCCCTTTTTGCGGTGCCCGAAGTAGTTTGCTATAAAGGCAATGCACTGTCGTTCTGGCTGGCTAAAAAGCTGGTGAAAGTAAAGTATATATCGCTGGTGAACCTGATAATGGATAAGCCGGTGATAAAAGAATTGATACAGGACGAATTGAACGAAACTAACCTGAAGGCCGAGCTGAGCAGGCTGCTGGAAGATAATGCCTATAAGGCAGCCATGCGAAAAGACTATGCGGAACTATGGCATAAACTGGGCAATAGCCACGCCTCTGATGGTGCCGCAGCTGAGATAATTTCCCTTATCTCCTGATCAGTTTCACGATCATAACAATAATACCAATGAGAAACATGAACAAAGAAATGCGGTTCATGCCATGCATCAGCGTCAGGTCAATTTTCTTAGGGTCATTTGGATCGCGTTTGCGGATATACAGGTAGGTAAGTATCTGGTTCCAGACTCCGGTTTTCATAGCTAAAGCATTTTTATAAAGTTAGGGAGATTTGTACAATAAGAACTCAAAATGAAAGTTATTATTGCACCTGTCTATTTTGGTAACCTGTCGAAAAGCAGATCTGTAACTATGCAAATACGTTCCTTATTAACATTACTGCTTTTTACCGTCGCAGTTGTAGCAGTTGCATCATGCGATCGGCCGGCTTGTAAAAACATTAACCCGGTTTTTGATAAATATCCGGTAGCATCAAAAGAATACAAGGCAGAACTGGTGAAGCAATTAAACAGGCAAGCACCCGGAAAAACCAGGTTCTGGATAGATAATTACATAGAAGAGAACGGCAGAATTTATATGGGCATGTTCGCACAGGGAGAAGGGCTTTGCGCAAAGGGGATATTAGATATAACCGACAGTGCCGCAGGTGGCTTTCGTATAAAGCACTATAAAGATGTAAAGGGCGGTGGCTTTTCCGGCGCTGAGCTGGACGGGTTGAGTTTCCGCATTGATTCAAGCACAGGGAATTATAACTTTGTATTGACAGACGTCGCGCATATTATTGACTAACCCTTACCCGGAAATATAAAATGGGAAATAACACATTGTTGGTTGTGCTTACGGTGGCAGTTGGCCTTAACACATTACTCAGTTTGCTGCTGGCATTATCAGGCCGCAATAAGGCGGTTGGTTTTATGAAGGTATTACTGGTTGGGGCAGTGTCCGGCGCTCTTTCTGCCCTTTTGCTGGTATGGCTGTCAAAGCCCAAAAATGCCGAACGAATCAGTTGAGCAAAGCAATTTGGAGGGCCATATATTCGATGTAGGCAATATTTCCTTTTCGTCAGTTATTTATTAGATAGTTTTAAGTAATAGCAAGACATTTGCTTTCTTTTAGGCGTTAATGGATAGGTTCACCGGTAGCAACAATAACAACGAGCACATATTTGCAATAGGCCAGCCTGCCGGAAGTTTTCCGCAGGCAGGGGAGTTGTATACAGAAGGTTGGATTGCCGGGGGACTGAGCGAGAAGCAGCTCTCAGTTGTACTTTTGGAGCCTGACACAGGGGTGTTCAGCTATGTGCAGGCCGCCAATTACGCAGTCGAAGTGACAGTGCTCAACCAGCGGGAGCAACTCACACTGCTCTGTAACTGCGGTGCCGATAGTGGCAGGATTTGTGATTTTCAGTCGTTGGTATTGCACACCATTAGCAGCAACGACGAAATAAGGCTGTTCTTTGATACCGTATTGCGCAGAAAAAGACTCATGGTGCCTGCGCCCGAATACGGTCTGGAGCACGAGCCGGATCTCGACCTTTTCTTCAATTCTGCCTACACCGCTAACAAGACCGTATTTACACCCAAACAATTATCGCTATTACCTGTAACTGCAGATAGTATTAGCTTACTGGCCGATATTTTATTGCCACAAACTGCCAGTGCGTTTCCCAATACAGACCCCGGCCCAGTTACGCGTTGCATTGTGTTGCGGCGACATAAGTTTTACAAAAACCTGGTAGTGGAGCTGTATGAAGCGCAAACAACAAAGGAAGGAAAGCTAAAGAATCCGCTGGCCCGTATTGAAGCGCAGGAACTTATATGGAGCACTACCGATACAGCGCAGGTGAAGTTTTTTACTGCTATAGCTGGTTTTGAAAATAAGAGCGATACTAAAACCTCAAATGCTGACATTAACGCGTTGGCATCAATTGTACAGAATCCCCTTGGTCTACCCGTTTATTACCACAATAGCGACGTATCTGAAAGCATAGTTGCAGCAGCGCTGATACCAATCAGGCTTGAGCTACTGAAAAGTAAGATAACGTATACTGTAACCGATAAACCACCGTTTTTTATATGGACAGGCTACCTGGAAATTAACGGTACGGTACGCAACATAAAAGACATAACAACCGAACTGAATTACTTTGTGGTAAGCGATGGTAATTTTTATCTGGCAACCGGTTTACAGCTCATACAGGCCGTAAATTTCTTTAAAAGAAAGGGTGGTGAGGTAATGGTGCATCATAGCAAATTTGATACCCTGAAGAGCCTGTTGCTCGATAAGATTGAAACCGGTGCCGGCATAAATTACACCTACATACAAAAGGCTACTCCGCGGCAACTTACGCAGCAGGGCTTCAATGCAGCGCCGGAGAAGATCATTTACCTGTCTGATTCTGGTGCACATGTAGTTTTAATGCCAGTAATTAAATATGGCGATGTAGAAATACCAGTGCGCAGTAAAAAACAGGTCTATGGCAGGGATGAACATGGTAAAGACTTTCTGGTACAGCGCGATAATGATGCGGAAATAAAATTTGTTGCAATGCTGGTACAACAGCATCCTGATTTTCTGGAACAACTAGATAATGACCTGAAAGATTTTTACCTGCACAAGAGTCTATTCCTTGACGAAGAGTGGTTTCTTAGTACGTTTGAGTCATGGCGCGATCATGGCATTGCTGTTCTAGGTTTTAACGACATTAAGAACAATAAACTGAACCCGAACAAGGCAGAAGTAAGCATAAAAGTCACCAGTGGCATCAACTGGTTCAATACAGAAGTTAATGTAAGGTTTGGCAAGAAGAAAGCATCATTGAAAAAGTTGGCCAAAGCGGTGCAAAGCAAGAGCAGATACGTTACGCTCGATGACGGTACACAAGGTATTCTGCCAACGGAGTGGGTAGAAAAATTTTCCCGCTACTTCAATGCGGCTGACTTTACCGAAGACGATTTGCTTTGCCTGCCGAAAATGAGTTTTGATTCCCTCTCAGAAATTTTTGACGACGAAATGCTGGATGAAAGTGTCCGCCATGATATTGAAACCTACCGAAATAAGATTGCGAATTTTACAGCGGCAGACGTGCCGTTACCAGTGGGTTTAAATGCCACGCTCAGGCCCTACCAGATGGAGGGATTGAAATGGCTTAACTTTTTAGACGATCTTAATTTTGGTGGTTGCCTCGCTGATGACATGGGCCTGGGAAAGACCATACAGGTAATAGCTTTTATATTATCGCAGCGCGCTAAAGTTGCCCACAATACTAATCTGCTGGTTGTTCCGTCATCGCTTGTTTTTAACTGGAAGGCCGAAATAGATAAGTTTGCACCATCAATTAAGGTGCTGACGCTGGTGGGCAGCAACCGCGTAACTAACACCAGCAATTTTGATCAATTTGAACTGGTTATTACTACTTACGGCACCTTGCTTGCGGATATCACCTTCTTGCAGAAGTATAAGTTCAATTATGTATTTCTTGACGAGTCTCAAAACATTAAGAACCCTGATTCAGAGCGATATAAGGCTGCCATAAAGCTTAGTTCCCGCAACCGCATAGTTATTACAGGTACACCGCTCGAAAATAATACGTTTGACTTGTACGGACAGTTGTCATTTGCGTGCCCTGGCCTCCTCGGTAACCGGCGCTATTTCCGCGATATTTATGCTACGCCCGTTGATAAATTTGACCGTACATGGACCCTGAATGAGCTGAAAGCCAAAATAAGCCCGTTTGTACTGAGGCGCAAAAAAGCGCAGGTGGCTACAGAACTACCCGAAAAGACAGAGATGGTATTATGCTGCGAGATGCAGCCCGACCAGCGTGCCGTTTATGATGCCTACGAAAAAGAATTCCGCGATTTTATATGCGCTATTACCGACAAGGAGCTGCCGAAAAATTCAGTCAATGTTTTAAAGGGCCTGACAAGGTTGCGGCAGATATGCAATGCACCAGCCTTGTTGCGGCAAGAAAAATTTGCGTCAGCATCGGCAGCAAAAGTTGAGGTGCTGATGTCGGAAATTGAAAACAAGTCGCCGGTGCATAAAATACTGGTGTTCTCGCAATTTGTGGGAATGCTCGATATTATTAAATCCGAACTCATACAACGCAACATAACCTATAGCTACCTAACCGGGGCAACTACCAACAGGAAGCAGGTGGTCAATGAGTTTCAGGAAAATGACGATATCCGCGTTTTTTTGATCAGCCTTAAAGCCGGCGGCACGGGCCTTAACCTTACTGCAGCAGACTATGTGTATATAGTTGACCCATGGTGGAATCCCGCTGTAGAAAACCAGGCTATTGACAGGGTGTATCGCATTGGGCAAAGGAAAAATGTAGTTGCAGTGCGCTTGATTTGTTCGGATACAATTGAAGAGAAGATTCAACAACTACAGGAGTCAAAAACCATGCTGGCCAGCGATCTTGTGGGTGCCAATGAAGGTCTTCCTGTTACGCTCAGCAGAGATAGTCTGATAGGTTTTTTGCAGGGATAATATCAGTACAACTTTTAGAACCGGCATAGTCCGAAGGACTTCAAAATAATAGCCGCTTAGACATTTAAATAACACCTTGCGCTATTTACACACTCTCCTCCTTTTGAAGGAGGAGTACCCGAATGAGCGCCGCTCCTTCAGCGGCGCTCATTCGGGGGAGGTGGTTAATTTTACAAGCTATTTAGTGCAGATTTAATGTCTGATTGGTATTGCAACCATCTCCCAAAGAGAAAGGCTCTTTTACCATCAGGTAAAAGAGCCTTCGTTTGTAAGTAAAATTGTAGTGCCGAAGCCCGGCAATGTACTACTGGTTTTTAGTCAGTTTTTCGGCTTTGATCATGCTGCCTTCCTTATCATAAATCAACAGCATATACATGCCATTTGCAAGATTACTGATATTGAGTTCGGTTGCATTGGCCTCATCCATCAGTTTTCTACCGTCGATGGTAGTCAATATCGCCCTTACTTTTTCCGGAGCTGAAATATGTACTATGTTTTCTGCCGGGTTAGGGAATATCAGCACATCGCTTTTCTGAATGGTAGCGATGCCGGTTGTATTAAGTTGGTTTAGCGGATATTCAGGCGATATAGAATGGCAGCCATTACTATCCGTAACCTGCACCGCATAACGGCCGGTATCAGTTGGTGTAATAAACCAGCTTGTTGCACCAGCAATTGGCGTATAATTTTTAAACCACTGATAAGTAACAAACGATGGACTTACTTTTAATCGGGTACCATCCCAAAGAATTACCGGGTTTGGCAAAGGATATTCGGTAACGGCAACAGCTACTGTGCCTATTACGCATGCTCCGCCGGCAACAGATACAACGCAGGAATAACTGCCCGATGTTGTTGCATTATAAGTGGCGTTGGTAGCACCCGCAATATTTACACCGAGGTTCTGCCATTGGTAAGTTACGCCTGCCGATGTGCTCACGCTTACACCCAGTGTTGCACTGCCGCCCCAGCAGAAATAAGGTGCCGTCATTGGTATAACGCTTGGCACTGATACTTCTACAATGTTAACCGGTGCAGTACTTGTATTAACACAGCCTGAAGCCGAAGTAACCCTGATGGTAATACTGCTTGTATTTGTGGCGAGGTAAGAACTGTTGGTAGCACCGGTAATTGGGGTGCCGCCATTCATCCATACATAGGTATTGCCCGCAACCGCTGGCACTGAAAGCAGCACACTGCCGCCAATGCAGAAAGTAGTAGGTCCGGCTGCGGAAATAGCTACCGAAGGCAATGCGAAGACTGTTACCGTTATGGGTGTTGAGGTAATATTGCAACCTGCTGCATTCACTTCATAAACGGTATAGCTGCCTGGTGTTGAAGCGACATAGTTTCTGTCTGTAGCGCCGGCAATGTTGGTGCCACCTAATTTCCACTGGTAAGTTGCAGTTGCTGACGAATCAGCGCTGAGTAATACGCTGTCGCCACTGCAGAAGCTAAGCAGGCCGGTAACAGTAACGGTTCCTGCAGGTGCTGCCATTACAGTAACGCTTACTGCTGTCGATGTTGCCGAGCAACCTGCCGCATTGGTAACCACAACACTGTAATTGCCGCTGGTAATGGCCGCATAGGTTGCGCCGGTTGCACCCGCTATTGCGGTGCCGCCTACCAACCACTGGTAAGTGAGTCCGGTGCCGGTATTCGCATTAAGTGCCACACTGCCACCTACACAAAAAGTTGTAGTGCTACCCGGAGTAATTGTAGCGGTAGATGGACTCACGGTAACTGACATTGGAATAGAAAGTGAATTGCAGCCAAATGTATTGGTTACCGATACACGGTAGTTGCCTGCGCCATAAGCGGTGTAGAACGAATTCGTTTCGCCTGCAATAACGCTGGCTCCATTATACCATTGGTAGGTATAGCCCGTGCCGGTGGTCGAGGTAAGTATTACGAATGTGCCGGGGCAAATAACTGTATCACCAAGCGGAGTAATACCTGCGCCTGGTAATGCACGTACGGTTACAGTTGTGGTATTATAGCAGCCGGCAACAGTATAGGTTATTGTGGTAGCGCCTGCAGTTACACCGGTAACTACACCTGATGCGCTGTTAACTGAAGCTATCGCAGCATTGCTGGTTGTCCAGGTGCCGCCGGGGGTAGCATCGCTTAATGTCGTGGTTGCTCCTGCTTCACAAACTGAGGTGGTGCCCGTAATTGCCACCGGAACAGGATTTACGGTAAAGGCCACGCTGAGGTTACAGCCTGTAGGCAGGGTATAGTAGATGAACGTACTGCCTGCCGCAATACCCGTAACAACTCCCGTTGATGGGTCAACAGTGGCAATGGCTGTGTTGGCGCTGGTCCAGGTGCCACCTGCGGTTGCATTACTCAGTGTTACGTTACTGTATTCGCAAACGCTGAATGTGCCGGTGATGGAAGCCGGTAAAGGGTTAACCGTCAAAGGCATAGTAATAAAGCAGCCAGAACCAATAGTGTAGGTAATAGTGCATGAGCCTGCGCTAACACCCGAAACAATACCGGTTATAAGGTCTACTGATGCTATAGCACTGCTGCTGGTAGTCCACGAGCCACCGGTAACGGTATCGGTAAGTGCTGTGGTAGAACCTACGCATACGTTGTTAGCACCCGTAATAACAGTTGGTAAAGGATTAACCAGTATAGTGCGTGCTGTAAGGCAACCAGTAGCTAAAGTATACGTAATGGTCGCATAGCCCGTGCCTACGCCGGTAATAAGGCCACCGGCGCTTACTGATGCTATACTTGAACTGCTGGTGCTCCATGAGCCTCCGGCTGTGCCGTCAGAATATAAAGTTGTAGACCCTAGGCATACATCTGGCGCGCCTGAAATAGATGCCGGTGTTGGGTTTACTGTTACCGATGTTGTTGCATAGCAGCCGGTACCTAAAGCATACGATATAATAACACCGCCACCGCTAACCCCGGTAACATCACCTGTCGTAGCATCGGCCGTTGCGATAGCGCTGTTGCTACTGCTCCATGTGCCACCCGGAACTGAATTACCCATAGTGATAACAAGACCCTGGCAAACTGCCGATGGGCCGGTAATGGTGCCCGGCAATGCATTTACGGTAATGGTTTTGTAAGCTTCGCAGCCTGCAGCAGATGTGTACGTGATGGTTACGGAGCCAACTGCAATACCGGTAAGGACGCCACCGGTTGGTGTTATGGTTGCAATAGAAGCGTCGCTGCTTGTCCAGGTGCCGCCTGCAAGTGAGTTAGTGAGCGTTATTGATGAATTCAGGCATACTGCCGATGGTCCGCCAATTGCCGCAGGTAACGGATTCACAACAAAGGTTGCCTGTGCGGCACAGGCCCTTGCCGTTGTTTGTGTATAGTAGATGGTTACAGTGCCGGCATTCACACCGGTAATAGTTCCGCTGTAGTCAATATTCGCTATTGTGGTGTCGCTGCTGCTCCATACACCGCCGGCGCTGGTATCATAAACAAATGCGGTACCACCCTCGCAAACAGCAAAGGTGCCGAAAATGGCGCTCGGTCCTGCATCAACCGTAATGGCTTTCCAAACGGAACAGCCGGTCGTCATTAACGTAAAAATAAGGGTATCGTTGCCGGGTGCTACGGTAGTAATTACGCCGGTAAATGAATCATAGTACAATGTTGTGCCGGTATTACTCCAGATGCCACTCCCGCCGCTTGTTGAATAAGTCAGCGTAACCCCTACGCAAAGTGTATCAGGGCCTATAAGCGGTGTTGGCAATGGGTTAACCGTAATAGTGCGAAGCATAGAACAACCAGAGCTTATAGTGTAAGTAACAACGGTAGTACCACTGGTAATTCCGGTTAGCACGCCTGTAGAAGCGTCAATAGTGCCAACACTTGTGGTTGTACTGACCCATGTGCCACCTGCCGGGCTGCTGGCCAGCGTAATAGCACTGCCAACACAAACGTCAGTAGGACCTGTTATAGCTGTCGGAGAAAGATTAACGGTAATTGCCTGTGTAGTATAACAACCACCCGGAAGTGTATAGCTTATGGTTACAGAACCTGGTGCAACGCCGGTAACACTACCTGAAGCATCTACACTGGCGGTTGCTGCCGCGCTGCTCGACCAGGTGCCACCTGATGGCGTTGCAGAGAGGCTGATAGAAGAACCTGCACATACTGTAGCGGGACCAGTTATAGCGCCCGGCATTGGGTTAACGCGGAACGTATCCGTAATCTGGCATCCGGTAGACATGGCATACGTAATAGTAACCAATCCTATTGCAACGCCATAAACAGTACCCGAGGTAGCGCCGATACTTGCAATTGATGAATTGCTGCTCGTCCAGGTGCCGCCTGTCAGGCTGTTACCTAATGTTGTAGTGGAGCCGATGCAAACTGAATGTGAACCTGTAATAGCACCCGGTTGGCGGTTTACAGTAACTGTAGCGGTAGAAGCACAGCCGCCGGTTAAAGTATAGCTGATAGTTGCTGTGCCGGCTGATACGCCTGTAACGTCGCCCGTACTATTTACGGTAGCAATTCCGCTTGCGCTGCTGCTCCAGGTGCCGCCTGTTGTAGCGCAACTGAGCGTTATTACAGAACCTTCGCAAACTGCACCCGGACCGGTAACCGCAGCTGGTTGCGGGTTAACGGTAATTACCGAGGTAACAGAGCATCCGCCCGTAAGCGTATAAGTAACAGTATCAATGCCTGCACTAACGCCGCCGAGAATGCCCGTGGTCGAACCTATTGTTGCAATTGATGTATTGCTGCTGGTCCAGGTGCCGCCGGCAGATGTATTACCCAAGCTTATTGTAGACCCTTCACATACTGATGTTGGTCCGGTAATTGTGCCGGGCATAGGGTTAACAGTTACGACTGCGCTGCCCGATAATGCCTGGTAACAACTGCCAAGGGTATCGCTTACAAGCGAATAGGTATAAGTGGTAGGCGTGCTGCCGGTTGTTAATATGCCGGTTGACAGCGTTGCCGTTCCGCCTGCACTTAAAACAATAGTAAGCGGGCTGCCGCCGTTTATGTTGTAAACAACCGTAGCGCCGGGGGTACCTGTAAATGTAATGCTGCTGCTGCCGCCGCTGCAAAAGGTGGTGGTGCCGCTTATGGTAGCTGTAGGGGTAGTATCGACCCTAACCACCACACTATCAGTAACCGAACCACAGCCGCTCGTGGCCCTGAATACATAGGTGCCTGACATGCTTGTTGTAGCTGAAGTGCGGGTTGGGTTTTGAAGGGTAGAGCTGTAACCGCCAGGTCCTGTCCATAAATAGCTGGTTGCGGTACCTGTGGTTAAGGTGCCATTTAAGTTAAGTGTACTGCCGCTGCATATGGGTGTGCTGGCTGTTGGCGCCACAATAAGGGAACCTGTAGGCGAAAATTTGTAAACCTGGTTTGCAGCCGGCGATGACCCAATGCCAGTTGTAAAAGTAGAGCTGGAAGGCGTTGGCGATGCGCCACGATTGTTGAGTGTAAGGTAATCTGAAGTGCTGTTGGCAATGCCTATGGTGGCAGACATTCCGCTGTAAGATGTTGAGCCGTAGCAATATTCTATCTCATTGGTGGTTTCGTAGAGCTTTATCTGAAATGTAGCATTACCTGAAGCTGAATAGGTATGAAAGTTGTCCCACTCGAAAGTAAATATCCTGTTAGGGGCAGTGCCTGTAGTACTATAGTAGGCCGTATGGCCGTTACCGCGAAGGTCATCCCAGTAACCCATTAAAAATCCTGAGCCGGGAGTAATAAACGCATAAGCGGCAACAACCGTATTCTGGTTAAAATACCCATAGTCTGACGAGTTAGCCAGAGATAGCCACCCATTGGAGCAGGCTGATAGCCGGGTATAGGTGGTGCAGCCAAAAGTAAAGTTGAAACCAATGCTTATGGAAGTGAGCGTAGCATCGTCGCTGCTTATGGCGGTTGTTGATGAAGTACCCGATGCGCCTACAATAGAACTAAAGCTTCTGCTGAAAGCAGAAAAGCTATAGGAGGCCGCTGTTTGTGCAAAACCAGAAGTAGCCAGTAGCAATAAAAAACCCAGTACGTATAATTTCCTCATACCAATTTAATTGAACGTAAAACCCTAACATCGTAAATATAAACTATATCCTTCATTTAGCAAAGCACTTTATTAACATATCGTTGGGTTTTACGCTTATATGCTAACTAATGAATCTCAATGCATACCCATTTGAAAGTATAGTGGCAATTTTTTCACACCAGTACAATTAATTTCGTGCTGCGGCGTTATATACAGGTTGATATTAATTTGGTGGTCAAAATCCGGGTGCTACATGGTGCGTCCGGATTTTTTTATTCCCGGCCATTCCTTATTTTCATGGCTGATACAGGCCGGTTTGCACGCACATCAAGACATACTAAAAAGGCAGATTTTTTCATTCAGCGCCATCACTGATGCTGCCTGGCTGACCTATGCCCGTTATGGACGGAAATTGACGTGAAGCGCAGGCAGGTACTTACCCGTACCGGTAATACGGAACAGTATCTTTACCTGGTTATTGAAGCGGTGCAGCGGGCCTGCTATACCCATAATAATAAAGAGGTAACCCTTGTATTTTCTTATGCCCCTTCTTTTTCGGGCATCATTGACAGTTTCTTTTTGCAGAAGCCTTCATTGTACCAGTTGGAAACCCTTACTGACAGTAAGTTGCTGCGGATAAGCTATCATGATTTTGACAGGGTAATGCGGCAGCACCGCAGTATTGAAACATGGGTAAGGGTGGCACTTACAGCAGTGCTTTCGGGCACCCTGCAACGGCAAATAGAGCTTACTGCTTTCAGTGCAGAGGAGAAATTTACTGCCCTGCTGCGGCGCAGTCCGCAGGTGCTGAACCTTATACCCCATAAGTATCTCGCATCTTACATTGGTGTTGACCCGACCAACTTCAGTAAACTGCTGAATAATGTGCGTTTATAGAAATGTTGGTATTTACCAATAATGGCACCTATGTGCTGGGCTACTTTTGATAAAAATATCACTTATGCCACTTTATAACAGCCAGAATTTACTGGATACGCTTGAAAAAAATGTTGAGCAGACCATTCGGAAAGCTACCTACCTGCAATCGCTGAAGGGTGCTACCCTGGCGCTTGCGCCCGGTGAGGGTAAATGGAGCGTATTGCAGGTGTTATACCACCTTAACAGCTATAATAACTACTACCTTCCGCATATAACTGACGCACTGAACAAAGGGCGGAAGCTACCTGCTGCAGCGTCTTTCAAGCCAGGTCTGATCGGGAATTACTTCGCGAAAATGATGCAACCGGGCAATGACGGAAAAATAAAGAATACCATGAAGGCACCCAAAGACCACATTGCAATATTGGGCTTCAGCGATGTTAAGGCAATAGCCGATTTTATAGCTGGTCAGCAAAGGTTATTGCAGCTGATAAAGGCTGCGCGCAAGGCAAACATGACCCGGATTACAGTGCCCATAAGCATCAGCAAGTTTATTAAAATAAGGCTGGGCGATACTTTCAGGTTCTTAATTGTCCACCAGCAACGCCATTTTGTGCAGATCGATAATACATTGACGGCATTAGGTGTTGCATGGCTGGAAAAGGCGTAGCATATTCATTGCACCGGGTATTTGCTCTTGACTACAAAGAAAAAAGGGCGCAAACATTGCGCCCTTGTAAAATATAATCATTGTTAATGTTCCTTATAACTTTAGCGAAAACGCCGCCTGCTTATTTCTTGCCAAACACCTTTTTCAGAATGTCAGTAACCTGCTCTGCAGGGTTCAGACGAATCTTTTGTTCCTGTTCTGCTACCATAAGAAAAATGCCGTTTAAAGCTCTTTCAGTTACATAACCAGTAAGGTCGGGGTTTACTTTATTGTTGGTAGTAGGCAAAGCATTATAAATATCAAACACTTCCGCCCAGTACTTGGTAGCATTCACTTTGTCCAGCGATGCACTGATTACCGGCTTAAAGGCAGCCGTTAACTGAGCGGTAGTTTTACCTTTCAGATACTGTGTTGCTGCATCGTCGCTGCCGCGCAGAATGCCTAATGCATCCTGTATCGTCATACCTTTAATAGCATTCACAAATATAGGTAGTGCCTGTTGCGAAGCGTCTTCTGCCGCGCGGTTCATAGCCACAATTGCTTTATCTACGTAGCTACCCATACCTATTGTGCGGAGCGCATTTTCTACCTTTTTTGCTTCTGGTGGCATCAATACTTTAACTAGTGCATTACCCAGAAAACCATCTTTGAGCGAAAGTTTGTTGGTTGCGGTTTTAGCGCCTATTTCCAGCGCCTCACGCAGGCCCGCTGTTATTTCGGTATTGGTTGGCCCGAGGGTCTTTCCCTGCGTTTTTTTACCGCCAAAAACATTTCCTGCGTTCTTTACCACATTTTTAAAAATCTGTGCCTGTCCTGTTGCGGCTATGCCCATTGAAAGCATAACACCTAATGCTATTTTCTTTATCATAATACACTGTTATTTTAAAGGTACACTTAAAATCGGTTTTGGCTTATTTGCCTTTCTGGCCTCCGCCACCACCCTGGTTTCCACCTTGTCCGCTGCCACCCTGGTCGTTATCGTCACTTTCTTTCAGGTTTTTGCCGCGGTCTTCGCCATTAGGCTGGGTTTGTTTTTTCGTGTCTTTGGGTTTCATTTCCTCAGGCTTGCGTTTACCGCCTGCATTACCACTTGCAATATCCTTGCCAAACTCTGTTTTACCGAAACGATAGGTAAATGTAATATTGCCTATGCGTGTTTCTTTAACCCTGTTTATGGTTTGAGTAAAGTAGCCAAAGTCATAATCGTTAATAAAACGGTGCGTCTTAAAAATGTCAGAACAGTTCACCACGATAGTGGCCTTACCCTTCAGCAGGTTTTTACGAACGGCAAGGTCAAACCAGTAGGTTTCCCTTACTTTACCCTGGGCTACAATTTTAGGTGATTCATAGTTCCCATTAATCTGGATAGAAAAGCTCTTGGGTAGTTTAACAGTGGTATTCAGTTTAGCAAAGCTACCATAGCCACTGCGGTCGCTTAAAGTCTGGCCGCTGCCTGCATAAGCATTACCAAGGGTTAATTCGTTTTTAAATACGTTGGCGCTCAATGTAGCGTCCCATATTTTGGTGAGTTTCAGGTTGCCGATTGCTTCAACGCCATAGGTGGTACCACTGGCCAGGTTTTTAGGCATCGATACCAGCCTGTCGCCATAATTAGCAGGGTCAGAATATACGAAACGTTCTATCAGGTTCTGTGTATACTGGAAATAAGCGCTGAATATGAGATTATTGCCCTTTTTATCAAGCCTGTTGTAGCTGAATTCAATATTATCAATAAATTCAGGATCAAGTGCCGGGTTGCCGGTGCTCACGGTACTCGGGTTAGAAAGGTCTTTATAAGGCAGCAGCTGGAAGAAGTTAGGCCTGTTGGTTCTGCGGCTATAGTTAAGATAAATGCTCTGCTGGTTAGCCATCTGGTAAGAAACGAATGCCGACGGGAAGAAGTTAAAGAAGCTGTTTTTTAATTTTGTCACCTCTCTGCCTTCATTTGTTCCGCTATATTCTGCGTCTTCTGCACGTAGGCCTAACTGGTAGCTGAACTTATCTAATTGGTCGCTCCAGTTTACATATGCTGCATGTATCTGCTGGGTATAGTCATACCTGATGAGCAGTGCGGAATCAACAACTTCTTTACCGGTAACAACGCTGTCAATAATGGGGGTGTTGTGGCTGTTAAACCAGTATAGTTGTGTTTTAACACCAGCACCAAATTTGCCGTTCTTGGTAAGCATAGGGTTGGTATAATCTGCCCATGCATTGAAAGTGGAATTGCCCCCTGAGCCTGGCGCAGATTGGTAGATATGGTAATTGGGGTCTATGCCCGCATAGTTGTCGTTATAGGTATGGTAACTGTTTTCACGCGATACAGTTGTTACCGCATAAGTACCGTCAATGCTCAGTTCTTCATCCTTTTTCTTGAATTTGTGCTTATAGTCAATCGCTGAGGATACAGAAAAAGGTCCGCCATTGGCAATGCTATACCTGGTTTGCTGCAGTGCTGCGCTCCCTGCCTGGTTAGGGTTGTTGTAAACAGAATAAACAGAATAGTCGTTATAGCCAAACCCCATTTTATTGATGTTCTCGGTTATTGTAAACGAATTGTACTTATTAGGGTCGTAAGTAGCACCAATAGAATTAAAAGACCCGTTGAAATGGCGCGGCACGTGCTCAAATGTGTGGTACGATTTTGTGTTACCATTTGCATCGGCTACCATGTCTTTACGGTCGGTAATAACATCATTAAACGTATTGTTGATACGCAGGCTTGAATTCATAAAGGCTGTCCATTTGCCTTTGCGCACGTTCAGTCCGAAATTGCCATTGTATTTATCGCGGGTACCGGCGCCCAATGTCAGGTTGCCATTAATGCCCAAACGACCATCTTTCTTGGTAACAATGTTAATGATTCCGGTGGTGCCCGATGCATCGTATTTTGCTGACGGATTAGAGATCACCTCAACATTTTCAATGCTGGAAGCAGGTAAGCTCTGCAGAGCTGATGTTACATCGGAACCCAGCAGGGTAGCGGGTTTGCCATCAATAAGAATAGTTACGCCACTTTTGCCACGCAGACTCACATTGCCATCTACATCAACTGAAACGGAAGGTACATTTTGAAGTACATCAGTTGCATTGCCGCCGGCACTGGTAATGTTCTTTTCAACATTGAATACCTTTTTGTCCACCTTTAGTTCCATGGCGGTTTTTTCACCCACAATGTTCACTGTTTTCAGGGTGGTTTCGCTGGCGGCTATTTTTATGTTGCCCATGTTTTTATCGGGCGTATCAGCTGTAATGGCTACTGTGAGGTACTTGGTAGTAACACCGATAGATTCTATCCTTAAACGGAAAGTACCCATGCTTACGGGCCCTATCCGGAAGGTGCCATCATCTTTGGTAAGGTCGCCATTGACTACACCGGAATCTATACGCAATAAAGTAACGGTTGCATAGGAGATGGGTTGATTTTTATCGTCAATCAATTTGCCGGATAAACTACCCAGTTTAGCTTCGCTACTGCTACCTGAACCTGGTCCTCCTGCCTGCGCAAATACGTAAGAATTGGTAATGCTGAAAAGCAAAACCAGTATAAAAAAATTAATTAATGTCTTCACTTAGGAATGTTAAGGCACAAAAATCCATTAAATATGCGAAAATTTAATTTTTTCCGGTAATAAAGTATTGTTAATAGAGGCGAATTTTAAAGCTTATATTCTATATCAAATATTAAAATACAGGCAAGTCGCGCCATTGGTCTTTTTGCTTTATGAGGATCTTATGGTCCCGTATCCAGAATTGATTAGGATAAATAGGATTACTAACACTTATAATTTTTTTGCCTTTTAGTTGAGGCGCCTCAAATGGCGGAAGGTTGGTCAATTCAGTACAGATCTTCTGGAATAAGTGTTGCGCCTGTATTTTATCAATAACAAAAACGCTTTTCCCGCGTTCGTCTTCAGCTTCTGAGGCTGATATACCTTCATAAGAGAACGCACAAACCTTTCCATCCTCATTAATAATCATATTGTATAATTCCAGAGTGTACTTACCATTAGGCAAACTGTTTAATTCGCCACGCAGTTTATTCAGTAAGTGTTCCTCCAGGTTGTGTTTTTGCTTAAATACAGGTAATTCATCATGAATAACTTTGCCATTCATTTTTACGGGCCTGCCCTTGGTTTTAATAATTTTTCTTATCTCGACATCGCTACCCGGTTCCGCCGACTCAATTGTATCAACTGTTGCTTTGGAATAGATGAATTTGTCGTCATAGAGGGTTACAATACCGTATGGGTTTACTGCATACTTTTTAGCACTCTTTTTTATTGCAAAACCGGGTACAGAAAGTAGTATAAACAGAACGGTCAGCGTTATTTGTGCGGTTACTTGTTTGGGCTTAGTAAGCATCACAATCAATTTTAATTGTAATGATACAAAAGTTTTACAAAGCATAACACAGCAGGCCGGGCAGGAAAATTGGTTAAAGCGCTTTCCAGTTGTCTTTTATTTTCAGGTATACTTTATGGCCCTGTACTTTTAATTTTTCACGGTAGGTGCTGCCATAGCCTTCGCCCACTACTTTTTTGCCCTTTTGTTCAGAGGGCTTCCATAGTGGCAAGTTCGCCATTACGTTACAGGCGTTCTCAAATATTGCTTTCTCCGTTTTAGGGTCCACATTTATTGCAGGCTCATTATGCTGGGGAGCTTCTGTTTTTGTTCCATTCACTGGCTCGTAAGAAAATGCCCATGTTTTACCCTTTTCATCAACCATTATGTTGAAAATACTTACAGTATAAAAGCCATCGTCGAGCTTAGCCAGGTTGCCTTTCATTTTTGTAAACACATATTCCTGCACCGTACCTTTACCTTTAAAAGTTGCCGGTTCAGCGCCTTCAACAATAAATTCTTTGCCGTTAACTTTTACAGGGCGCGGGTCACTTTTTATTATTCGTTTTATTATTTCTTTCGTGGCAGGGTCTTCCATTTCCATGGTGTCCGTTCTGCCGTTATCATACTCTATTTTAGCACCGAGATTGACCATACCATATTGGTCAGGTACATAGGTTTTAGTGCTGCTTTTTTGTGCAAAGCCAACAATCCCTGCCAGTAGCAGCGGGGTAACAATGAATGTTCTTAGAAGTGCAGGTGTAAGGCATTTAACTTTCATGAGCTTAAATTTTAAATGTAATTATACAACTTATTTTAATTCGATCCACCTTTCCTTATTGTAGAAATAAGCCCTGTGTTTTTGAACTTTCAACTGATAATAGGAAGATTGCTCGCTAAGGTTGCATCTGGTGACAATTTTTTGCCCTTCCACTACAGGGGCGGTTAATTTCGGGAAATTCGCGAGCTGGTTACAAATATCGTTAAACAGTTTTTGCGCAAGTTTTTTCTCTATGACCAGTGGCTTTTTTCTATCACTATTGTTTTTTGCCAAATCACCCTTACGCGCATAAATCGGGTGATAATAGAGTGCACATATTTTTCCGTTAGTATCAACTACAATGTCGGTCGCATTGAAATTGTAGAAACCATCTTCGAGCAACCGTATGTCTTTTTTTATTTTTTGGGAAAGGTATTGGGCCGGGGTAATACTGCCCTTAAAAATTAGGTAATCGCCATCATAAACATCTTTCCCGTCCATTTTCAATGGATAAGGGTCCGTCATTACAATTTTCTTTACCATTGTCCCGTCCACATCTTCTATCTCTACAGTGTCAGGGGCAGCCCTGGAAAATTCAAACGTGTTGTTGCCAACTTGTACAAAGCCATATTCGCCGGCCGTGAACGTTTTGGTCATCACTTTTTGCGAAGAGCCGCTAATGCTGACAAGTAGCATAGGTAGCACAGCTAAAATGGTTAGCAGTTTCCGCGCAAGTACGCTACCTGTTTCCATAAGTTTACATTTCTAATGTAATAATAAGAATTACTACAATGCAATCCAAGTGTCCTGCTCCTTAAAATATACCTTATGGTTGAGGACCTTTATTGCAGGCTTGCCCCAATATTCGCCAAACATATTATTGGCACTAACGGTCTTTTTATGGTTTATCATCGGAGGTTGCCAGGTAGGCAAATCAGATAGTTCTTTACAAAGGCTGTTGAAGATGCGCTGCTCCGTTTCTTTATTCACAACTATCTTATCGTCTTTCAAGTTTGACAAGCTGGAATTTTCTTTTTTTCCTCCCCATATATGCTGGTAATAAAAGGCGCGCGTTTTCCCTTTTTCATCAACTATCACATCTCCGATGCCTATATTGTAATAGCCGTCTTCAAGCAGACTTAATTCTCTTTTCATTTTACCAAACAGGTAGCCTGAAGGCGAGGCATTGTCTTTGAACGCGGGATTTGAATGTTCAATATTTTTGCCGTCCATTTTTATGACATGGGGGTCGTTCTTTGTTATTTTTGTAACCATTGAACCGTTTTCCTCTTCCATTTCAATGGTATCAGGTTTTGCGGCATAAGTCTCGAATTTGTTCTCGCCAAGTTTTACAAAACCAAATGCATCTGCTTTAAAAGTTCTGGCAATCACTTTTTGTGAAAAACAGATCACAGATATAAGCACCAATGGTACAAATACTAGCATTTTTAGGTGAGCTATAGCTCCTGATTTACGGGTAAGCATGAGTATTCTCTTTTTTATGGGTGAATGATTGAAGGAATGTGTTATGGCCGGTGCCCTTTGCAATAATGCCTGCTCAATTAAAAAGCGGCCATAGTGCTGCAGGTTAATGCCGGGCTGCTTATCTGCCTGGTATTCATGCACTGTAAGTAATCTGTTATTGTATACATACACCAGCGGATGAAACCAGAAAAACAGTCTAGCCAACTGCATCAGCAATACATCAGCAAAGTGGTTGAGCCTGGCGTGGTGGCCTTCGTGTGTTATTACAGTTTGCCACTCTGCAGTGTTATACTTTTCGCGACTTTCTACAAATACAGTTTTCCGGAAAGAGAAAGGGGTATGGCTTACGCCTGTTTCCATAACGGTTAAACCATCCTGGTAAGATCGGGTGCTGTTACGGAACATTTTTGCCAGCTTAAAAATATCGTTCCCCAGTATTGCCAGTGCTATCGTGAAGCCAATACCATAAGCTACCCACCACCAGTTAATAATAGAGTCAGGCGAATATGCTGTTGCTGTTTCAACAATGGCTTGCCGTGCAATATTGATTCGCTGAACCGGCGCCACATCGGGTAAATTGTATGTTGACGCTGCCCCATGCCAGATATCGAGCGGTAATACGATGCCTAAAATGAAGGTGCATAAAAGATATAGCCTGTTGTAGCTATGATAACTTTCCCTGCGCAGAAAAACATCGAACAGTACAAGGCTTACCAACCAGATGGCGGTGGAGTTTAAGATGTATTGTAACATGGCTTCGTTGGTTAAAAGGTGGAACAATTATTTTACTGTCGTTATATTTCTACCCACGCTTCTTTAGTGGCACAGTATAATTTGTGATTTTGCACTTTTAGCGAATATGCGCACCAATCGCCAAACAGGCTGTTAACGCTCACTACTTTTTTATTGCCGATAACAGTGGGTGCTAACTTAGGGAACCCAGCAAGTTCCGCGCATATCTTGTTGAATATCTTTTGTTCCACCATTGCATTTACCGGTATAAATGGGCGTTCTTCAATCGGGCTGCTGTTGGGTATGGTCTTCAGGCCGAGTATTCGCTCATAAGTGAAGGCACAGATATTGCCATTTTCATCAACAATAAGGTCTTTAATACCGAGGTAGTAATAGCCATCTTCCAGCGCTAGTAGTTCTGTTTTCAGTTTTTTATACATGGCCGGCATTACCCAGTCATTTTCGTTGCTCCAGTAACTTTCCCGCTGAATGGTTTTGCCATTCATTTTTACCATGTGTGGCACCGATGTTGTTTTCCGGGTAGCTACTGCCTTTGAAAAATGATCGCTCCATTCGGCAACACCTGCACCTGCGGCAATTTCATCAAATTTTGTGCTGCTGTATTCCGGCTTGTTGTCTCCAAATATAATGGTACCGTATTCATTAGGTTTGTAAATTTTACTGTTGGAGTTTTGCGAAAAGCAAAGGAATGATATCAGCACTAATGGTATGAAAATAAGCGTTTTCAATTGTGCTATGGCGGTCGATCTCTTGGTAAGCATAAGTATCCGTTTTTTTATAGGGGAGTGATTCAATGAATGTGTAATGGAGGGCGCGGCATTTAACAAGGCTTGTTCAACCAGAAAGCGGCCATATTGTGTGTGTTTAGTCGTCGCGACCCTGTCAGCCTGATATTCATGTACGGTCAGCAACCTGCTATTGTAAGCGTAAACCAGCGGATGGAACCAGAATACAACCCTTGCCAGTTGCATGATGCAGACATCAATAATGTGCAGTTGAGTTGCATGCTGTAATTCGTGTGCTATTACGGTCTTCCATTCAACAGTAGTGTATGCATTTCGTTCGCCTACAAACACCAGGTTCAGGAAGGAGAAAGGTGTGTGTGCTTCACCTGTTTCTATAATGGTATAACCGTTTTCTTTCAATTTGCATCCTTTATTGTAAAGTCTGGCGAGTTTTAATAGGTGAATGGCAATTTTTGTAAGCGCTACGCCTGCGCCCGCCAGATAGGCAACTATCCACCAATTAATTTGTGTTGCTACACTGGTTGAAGTTGCCCCCGCAAATACAGTTGCGACGGTTTGGCGGGTATCAGCTATCTGCGCTACTGGTAACGCTATCGCTGTTCGGCTTAATTCATAAGTAGCACCCCAATCAAACATCGGGAACGCTATACCCAAACCCAATGTAGATAACAGGTAAAGCCTGTTGTAGCTATGAAAACTTTCCTTGCGCAGGAAAACATCGAACAGCACAAGGCTTATCAGCCAGATAGCTGTAACATTTAAAAGATATTGTATCATGGCCTGGTGTTTTTAGACTGTTCTAATGTTGTTGATGTAAAATCATTTCACTTCCACCCAATTATCAACTCCGCTGAGTTCGTATAGTTTATGTTGTTCCACCTTAAAATGGTTCCAGAATTGAGGGCACTGATAAGTAGCTGAAACCTTTTTACCACTTACAGTTGCTGGTGTAAACCTGGGTGCATCTTTCATCAACTCGTTCACCTTTCTATGGATAGCTTCCTGGTTTTCAGGCGATATTTCAGCAAAATACTTCTCACCGGTATTTCTTAATAGGCGCCCGGTTGTTCCTGCCTGTGGACCACTCGTTATGGTTACGGTGATTTCAGGGTCCGGTTTCTTCGAAACCTCTACTTGCGCGGGTTTTATGGTTATTATTTCTTCTTGCCTGCGGCTACGTTTTACGTCTTCAAAATTGAAGTATGCCACTTCTCCTTTTTCGTCAATCAGTATGTTCGATATGTCCAGGGTGTACATACCGTCCTCAAGTGCTGTGAGTTGTTCCCTTGCGTTTTTAATAATGTAATTTCGTATGTTCCCTTCGCTGCCGGTAAATACAGGGCCTTTATCTACATTTTGCGGTATGGCTTCTCCATTGAGTTTTACCGGTTTCGGCGACGTAACAATTACTTGCTGTATGGTCAGGCTATTGGTTACATCTTCTTTTTTAAGGGTATCAGTTACAGGTTTTGAAAGTTCAATGGTGTTGCCTCTATAGGTTACCTTGTCTCCCTTCTTTCTAAATTCTTTCGATGTACTGTTTTTGGTAAAGCAGACAATACACACCATTGCCAATGGCACAAATACCAGCATTTTTGTTCTTGCGGCGCTGTTTGATTTTCTTGTAAGCATGAGTATACGTTTTTTTATGGGTGAACGATTTAAAGAATGCGTAATTATTGGTGCGCCCCGCAGCATGGCCTGCTCTACCAGGAAGGTGCCATACACCTTTGGTAGTGCTGCTGATGCAGTATCAGCCTGGTATTCATGCACCAGCAGCAGCCGGTTGTTATATACATATACGAGCGGGTGGAACCAGAGCAGTATTCGGCTCAACTGCATCAGCAACAGATCAATGAAATGCAAGAGTGTGGCATGTCTTTTTTCATGAACCAGTATCATATCCCATTCTGCAGGGCTGTATTGTTTTTTGCTGCTTACAAATAGTATATTAAGCTTTGAAAATGGTGCGTGTTCTTTGCCGGTACAGACTATTGTCCATCCATCAGCGTTAGTCTTCCTGCCCTTACTATAATAACTGACAACCTTAAAAATATCTGCTGCCAGCGTAGTCAATACTACCAATGCGCCCATAATATATAAAAGCAGTAACCATTCTTCGCCGCTTATGGAATTGGTAATGGGTGCAGATGCTGTTACAATGGTTTGCTTTACCCTTATCATTTCGTTTAATGGCTGGCTTAAGCGTTCGCCATATAACTTTTCTACTTTATTGAATTGCAGCAAGGGAAGTATAGCACCGAGTAAGAAGGTAAACATCAGGTAAAACCTGTTATAACCATGGTAGCTTTCCCTGCGCAGGAAAACATCAAATAGAAAGAGGCTTATCAACCATATTGCCGTGGTATTCAAAAGGTGCTGTAGCATGGCTTATTTCTTTTTTGGAGTATCCAGTGTTTTCATCAAATCATTCAGTTCTTTTAAATTGATGTCTTCGCTTTGTACCAGGAAGCTGACGAGTTTGCGGGGAGACCCTCCGAAGTATTTTTCCATAAGGCTGGTAACCCCGTGTTGCGCATAAGCTTCTTTAGTTATTACCGGGAAGTATTCGTAAGTTTTTCCGTACGCTTTATGGTCTACGAATCCCTTTTTCTCCAGTATCCTTACCACCGATGAAATTGTGCTGTGCGGCATATCGGGGTCGCCCAGTTTTTCAATGATGTCTTTTACCAGGCAACGGTCCAGTTGCCATATGATCTGCATTACTTCTTCCTCGGCTTTAGTAAGGGTTTGTAATTGTTTATTGCGTTCCATAACGTAAATGTACGTTACAAAACGGAAAAACCAAATTAAATTTGGAAAATTTAATTTAACGGTCAATCTGGTTTAAGCAGACCGAACCGGGGTTTAAATACGTATGTTACAGAGCAGGGTTGTAATTAGCCCTGCCTTTATAACCATGCTCTTCAGTAAAACAAAGTATACTGCCCTACTAATCATCTTGTTATGTGCTCATGCCGTATTGGCGCAAAAGCAGGGAACGGAGCGCATTGATTCATTGAAGGCTGCCATCACGGGGGAGCGGGAAGATTCATCAAAAGTAATTTTATTAAACAGCCTCTCTTATGCCCTTTATAGTATTGACCCTGATGAAGGTATAAGTTATGCCAACCAGGGCCTGATATTGGCAAGGAAAATAAAGTGGCTGCCTGGCGAAGCGATGTCTGACAATAACCTGGGTATCAATTGCAAGGCTAAGTCTGACTACCCGACAGCGCTGCGTTACTATATGGAAGCGCTCGCAATAAATGAGCAATTGAAAAATCCGAAAGGTGTTGCGGGCAACCTGGCCAATATTGGAACCGTATACCAGAACCGGAATGATATACCGAAGGCAAAGGAAAACCTGGAAAAGGCGTTGGAAATTAACCGGAAGGTCAACTATAAAAAGGGAATAGCCAACAATCTGGAAAACCTGAGCAACCTTTTTGAACAGGAGAACAATTTTAAGCAGGCGCTCGAATACCTGCAGCAGGCATTAGCGATAAACACCGAATTGGGTAATAAAAATGACGTGGCTACATCGCTGGCAAATATTGGCGCCAACTATGCTTCGCTGAACGATTTTGGCCAGGCGTTGGCCTATGACTTTAAAGCTTTGGGCGTATTTACGGAGACGGATAATAAGAGTGGCAGTGCACTAACGCTGGGTAATATCGGCGAGAACTACTATGCAATCGCGCGCCGCCCTGATGGTGTAGTAAAGCCCGATAGTCTTATTTCGGCAGACAGGAGGGAAGATCTCCGGCTTGCCATATCCTATCTCAATAGTTCAGTGGAAGCGAGCCGCGAAATCGGTTTTTTGAAAGGGGTTATGAAATTCAGCAAAACGCTCTCCCGCGCCTATGCTTTATCATCAGACGGGAAGCGGGTTTTAGGTGACTACAAGCAAGCGCTGGAAGAATCGAAGCGCTCGCTGGCGGCCTTTCAGCAGTATGTAAATGTTCACGATTCCATATTTTCCAGCGATAACAGTAAGTTGATAAAAATACTCGAAAACAAGCACGATAAAGAAGTGAAGGATGCCGAAATACTCCGCTCCAGGCGCGATGCTGAAGTGAAGCAGCAGAATATGTACATTTTTATGGGTGGCATGGTTATACTCCTTGTTATGCTTATGTTCATTATTAAAGAACGAAAGAAGACCGAAGTGCTGCTGCTGAATATACTGCCTAAAGAAATTGCGGCGCGACTTAAAATGAAGGAGCATCCCATAGCCGACCACTATAAGAATGTAACCATCATGTTCATAGATATGGCGGGTTTTACAGAATTTGCCGAGACCCGGCATCCTAAAGATACAGTAAGGGTGCTTAATGAAATATTTACCCATTTTGATACCCTGGCTGAAAAGCATGGCCTCGAAAAAATTAAAACTATTGGTGATTGTTATATGGCAGTTTCAGGGCTGCCCCAGGTAAATGCGCAGCACGCGATGGCGGCAGTTAAGATGGCGCAGGAAATAAGGAAGACCATGAAAGGTTATAAGACAAAAGATGGCACACTTATACATTTCAGGATAGGGCTCGATTGCGGGCCGGTAGTGGCTGGTGTTATCGGCAAAAAGAAGTTTATTTATGACTTGTGGGGCGATGCCGTAAATACCGCAAGCCGCATGGAAATGACAGGTGTGGAAGGCGAGATACACTGTACAGACAATTTTAAGGTTGAGGTAGAACAATCAGAAAACCAGGAAAAATTATCAATTACATTTGCAAGCCGTGGTATGGTTGAAGTGAAAGGGAAGGGGCAAATGCAAACCTGGTTAATTTCTTAGTATGCGAATATTTTTAGGCAACATCGCTATTTTCGGCATTTACTTCCTGGTAAAGTGCTTTATGTTTCTACCCCTTACAATTGTACCGGGTATTGTAGAGTCCATTGCTACTAAAGAAGAGGTTATCAACACGCCCAAAGGCCCACTGACCAACACTATCAGCTATCCCGTAATTACTTTTCGAGATGCTGTGCATGAAGGGGATACAGGTAGCCTGCATACGCTTGCGCAGGAAGAAGTAATGTCGTTTAGCATTTATACGAGGGGTATGCCTGTTCAGGTCGCCTACGACCCGGCGAATGTTGCAAAAGCGAAATTGTATTCAGTGTCTGAGTTTTGGTTCCCCGTAAGTATAATGCTCATCCTGGTGTTTGCCTGCCTGGCCTGGACTGCCGGGTTCGTTTTTGTAAACCGGTTTAGGAAAGAGGGCAGGTAAGGCTAGTGGCCTGCTTACAGCACTGCACGCTTTCTGCACTGCGCTAATTATCTTTGTGGCATGCAGTTATCATTAAAACTAGATATTCCACCGCTTAAGCAGCCCATAACTTACCAAGATAAATTGCTGCTTACCGGGTCGTGTTTTACTGAGCATATTTCCGATAGGTTGCAACAGTTCAAGTTTAATGTTGTATCAAATCCCAACGGCATTTTATTTAATCCGTTGAGTGTGGCCGATAGCCTTGATAGCTATATGGAAGGCCGCGAATATGATAAAGATGACCTGTTTTACCTGAATGAGCTATGGAATAGCTGGGACCATCACACCCGCTTTTCAGATATTGACGCCGATGCGGCACTTGAGAAGATAAACGAATCGCAGCGCAGGGCGGCTGCGAGCATAAAGGAAGCCAAATGGGTTATTGTTACACTGGGGTCAGCATTTCAGTACTATCTGAAAGACAGTGGCAAGCCCGTCGCGAATAACCACAGGGCACCATCACAGTGGTTTGAAAAACGCTTACTCTCAATTGATGCCATACTGGACGCACTTCGAAATACTATTGGTAAATTAAATGCGATTAACCCGGCGGCAAAGGTACTATTTACCATAAGCCCGGTGCGGCATATACGCGATGGTGTAGTAGAAAATAACCGCAGCAAAGCACGTCTTATTGAAGCTGTGCACCAATTGTGTTGCCATTTTGACCAGGTACATTATTTCCCGGCTTATGAAGTTCTCATTGATATTTTACGGGATTATCGGTTTTACGATATTGATTTTGTGCACCCTAACTTCTTGGCCACAAGCTATGTATGGGAGCAGTTTTCAGAAGCGTGCATACATCCGGATAGTTACAAAACGATGGAACAGGTAAACGAGATAGCTACTGCACATCGCCACAGGCCGCGCTTTCCGCAAACGGAAGCTCACAAAAATTTCATGAAAAGTAATGCGGAAAAGGCGCAGCAAATCATGAAAAGCCACCCCCACCTTGATTTGAAAAACGAGCTGAATTACTTTCTTAATTTGTGAATGACGATATGTGTTAATGAAAAGTAGTTTGTTGTTTTGCGTGAAATTGTATTATATTTGTGCTTTATAATTGTAAATATTTTTATACAAGATTCATTTGGATGGTACCTTAATTTTTCGGAATTTGTACCTTAATTTTATAATTATTCGCTTTGAACCAGCTATTAACAAAACTAGAAAACTCATTGAGTGTAAAAGATATGGATAGTTCCGCCCGTTTTATAGTGATTGACGATGATCCGCTGAACAATACGATTTGTCGGCTAACTATCAAAAAGGCATTGGGAACAGTGCAAGTGATGACTTTCACTGATCCTCAACAGGGATTGCAGTTCATCGATGAGCAGTATTCAAAACTTGCTGGTGATGAAAAGGAAACCGTGCTTTTCCTCGATATCAATATGCCTATAATGAATGGCTGGGAATTCCTGGAAAAATACGAATGCCTGAATAACTCCGTTAAAAGTGCCATCAAAGTTTACATACTTTCTTCATCGGTTGATGACAGGGATATTGAAAAGGCGCATTCTAACAAAAACATCGTTAATTATCTGGCTAAGCCTATTACCAAGGAAACTATTTTGGTGCTTACCAATCCTAAATAAGATATTTTTTTGTCTATAACTACTGCACCCAACATACCCAGGTATGTTGGGTGTATTTGTAAGTAAGCATAGCTTTATTACAGCAGATGGATAAGGCTTTGCTGCCTGTAATGTTTGTCCGGTTTCCATTCTTGTAATTTTCTTTTTCCTTTCCTGAAAATAATAAATCACTAATTTCGGCACAGAAAATGCTATAGTACTATATAGCATAGCGGTTATTAAGTAATGGCCGGAAAAACAAACTATCTGAGATCATATGGCGCAGAACATACTTGTTATAGACGATGAAAGGGCGATTAGGAAAGCACTGAGCGAAATACTCACTTTCGAAGGCTTTGTTGTTGATGAAGCAGCAGATGGTGAAGAAGGTATAAAAAAGATAAAAGACAATAATTACGATTGCATACTGTGCGATATTAAAATGCCTAAAAAAGATGGTATTGAAGTATTGCAATTTGCCAGGAGCGAAAAGCCTGATACCCCTTTCATAGTGATATCTGGTCATGGTAATATTGAAACGGCTGTTGATGCAGTAAGGAAGGGTGCTTTCGACTACATTTCGAAGCCGCCCGATCTTAACCGCTTGCTCATAACATTGCGCAATGCAATGGATAAGAAATCGCTGGTGGCAGAAACAAAGCAACTTCGCAAAAAAATATCTAAGGGTAGCGAGATGATAGGCGAGAGCGAAGGCATGGCGCGTATTAAGGAAACTATTGAAAAGGTAGCGCCTACCGATGCCCGTGTACTGATTACCGGAGAGAATGGCGTAGGTAAAGAACTGGTGGCAAGGCGCATACATGAGCTCAGCGCACGTGCCGCAGGCCCAATGATTGAAGTGAACTGCGCAGCAATACCATCAGAACTTATAGAAAGTGAATTATTCGGCCATGAAAAGGGCTCTTTTACATCGGCCATAAAACAAAGGCTGGGTAAGTTTGAACAAGCCAGTGGCGGCACATTGTTTCTCGATGAAATAGGTGACATGAGCCACGATGCACAGGCTAAAATGTTGCGTGCATTGCAGGAAGGAAAAATTACGCGCGTAGGTGGCGAAAAAGAAATAAAAGTAGATGTAAGGGTTATTGCAGCTACCAACAAAAATTTGCTGGAAGAAGTGGAAGCCAAAAAATTCAGGCTCGATTTATATCACCGCCTGAGCGTTATACTGATACAGGTACCATCGCTCAATAACCGCAGGGACGATATTCCGCTACTGATACAACACTTCTTAAAAGAACTTTCAGAAGATTACAAGCAGCCCGAAAAAGAAATAGAGCAAGACGCCATAAACGCCCTGCAGGAATATAACTGGACCGGTAACATTCGAGAATTGCGCAACGTAGTAGAGCGCCTCATCATTCTGTCTGGCAAATCAATTACCCGGAAGGATGTAGAAACCTACATTGTTATGCGATAACCATTTTTGAAATCGATAGTAATAGAAAATCCCCTTTTGGTTAAGCACCAGAAGGGGATTTTATTATTCAATAGGTTTTTGTTCGTTTGATAAAATTGCGGGAGTACAATCCTATTCAATAACCACTTTTGCAGTATTAGTATTGCCATCTACTACCACCTTAACAATATAGTTGCCGGCAGCAACGTTTATGAGGTTGAATGAAACAACCTGTGTGCTGTTCTTTTCCATCATGCGTGTTTCAATAACGCGGCCGGTTATGTCGGCCACACTTATGCTGGCTGGGGTTTTATACTCGGGTAACTGCACGCTGAAGGCCCCGTGAGAAGGATTCGGGTATACATTTAACCGGGTGCCATCCGCTTCGCTCATGCTTTTAACCTGTGCCGGTACGTTCACCTGCCTGATAATATTGTGTGCGAATTCCGCAATCAGCAGCCGGCCATCGGGGGCTGCAACTATGCTGGTAGGGTTGGTTAGCTGCGCCGTTGTAGCAGGTCCGTTATCACCACTGTATCCCTTTGTTCCATTGCCGGCAACCGTTGTAATAATGCCGTCTTTATCAACTTTCCGAATAACGTGATTATGATTGTCGGCAATAAATAAAGTGCCGTCATCGGTTGCTGTAATACCTACCGGGAAGTAAATGCCTGCATTGGTGGCAGCGCCACCGTCTCCCGAGTATTTGGAAGTATGGTTTCCGGCAACGGTGCTTATATACCCTGCGGCATCCACTTTGCGTATTACGGAGTTCCAGGTATCGCTTATATACACATTGCCAATGCCATCGCAGGCCACATAACGTATGTTCTTAAATTTGGCGTTGGTTGCGAGGCCGCCATCACCCGAGTAGCCTGTCGAAAAGCTGCCAGCAAAAGTGGTAATGATACCCGCAGTATTTATTTTACGCACTGCTGTGTTGGAATTGTCAGCGATATAAATATTGCCTGCTTTATCAATAGCCAGGCCCAGCGGATGATCGAGCATCGCAGCAGTAGCGAGGCCTTTATCGCCGCTATAGCCCGCCTTTCCTTTTCCGGCAATTGTAGTAATGATGCCGGCTGTGTTTACCTTGCGTATGGCATGGTTCTCTTTGTCAGAAAAATATACATTCCCTGCTTCATCAACCGCTATGCCCCATGGGCCGTGCAATTGCGCCGCAGTGGCTTTATAACCATCTCCGCTATAACCTTCGGTACCATTACCGGCAATAGTGGTAATTACACCTTCCGCATTAACCTTTCGCACTACATTATTCTGAAAATCGGTGATGTAAACATTGCCAGCTTTATCAAGCGCTATAGATGACGGCTTATTGAGCTGTGCGGCATTTGCTTGTCCGCCATCGCCATTATACCCGGCACCTTTCGCCATACTGCCCGCAAATGTGCTTATAGTTTGCGCCTGCAGCGTAAATGCTGACGATGCCATAGCGAGCAATAGTAAATGCTTTGTTAGAACCTTCATACCAAAAGTTTTAAGATGACTGAGCAGGCGGGGCTATCTGCTATGGAGACAAAAATATAACATATAACGGTAGCTGCCCGGTATTATTGTGTTAGGGCTCGCTTAATATAAATCATATTGCACCATATACGGCTTACTGGCAGGGACATGATTATTATAAGGCGTTGCGTCCACTACGGAACTTACCCTGTTTTCTGCTGAATAAGTCAGTGTATACATCCTGTCCTGCCTATGTAAAATGCCTTTTACGGGCTTGAAGAAGCCATTACCGTTGAATTCGGTAAATGCGCAGCGGACTACCTGTGCTTTGGTATTGTAGGTAAACCGCCATTCTTTCAGGTGCTCCAAAAGGTTAGAGGTCCGCCAGCAAACCAGCCTGTTTTGTTTATCGTAAATGAAGGAATCTATCTCCACAGTTTGGGGAATGCTGTACTTAAGGATGCGGGCACGTTTAATGATTTTTCCGGCTTTATTGTAACTGCAGAATACCCAGTCTGATGCATGTGTTTGAATACTATCCAGTATACTTTGCTCTTTCTTTGTGTTGCTGTCTATCGTTTGTTGCAATTGTTGCCTTTGGCGCACACTTGCTGTTTTAGGCATTTTTGCACGATCTAGCGCCAGGAACGAATCGGTATAGTCATACATACTATAGCGCAGATACATGCCATCTATCCGTTCTCCGGCTCTCTTCAGCGTGGCCGCAGGAATGCTATCATCTCCTTCATTCAAAATGAGCTGCCACCTGATTCTTCCTGCAGCGTCGTAGGCGTACTGTATAGAGCTATGCTGCTGGAATGAATCAGTGAACATAGCATTTACAGAAAAAGATTTCTCTAGTATCTTCAAACCCCGGTTGTCATAATAGTAATTTTGTACCGTACGTGGTCGCGCCAGCGGTGCTATACCTGCAGCCTTGTTATGAGTTATCTCGTCCCGGGTAGACGTTATCACAGACTGCTGTAGTTTGTCGCTTTTATATGAGTTTGTAATACCCGAACTTATGAAACTGGTATGGGCAGTATTTCCGCAGCCTACCTCAAATTTATTGATGTACTCATAGTAAATTAAGTGCCCATTGGCATCATACTCAATACTATCGGGATCTTTTAACCTGTAATGATCGGACCAGAAAACCAGTTTTTCTCCATCTTTGGTACAGCGCACAATGCCTGCCGTAAAGCTGGGAAGCGAATCGGGCATATCGGCCTGCCTGGGCAGCATGACCTTGATATTTTTTATGTGCTGCGCTTTTATAGTAGCCTCATCGTCGTTCTTAAATATGTAAGGCTGGCCGGTTACCAGCGAAACAGGTATATCCAGGTATCTGCAGATCGGCGCAGGATGTTCGAATTGCCCCATGGAGCAAAATGGGTGCAACAAAATTAGAACAAGTGCAAGTATAAGCCGGGTAGGTTTGCGCATATCTGTTAGTGAAATTACGGATAAATAAGATTTTCGTCACAAACACTTGTTCGCCCTAGGTTTACCTACTTTGTAAGAACATTCAGTAAAATGTAACTTTTCAATTAATCCAACAAATCCCCACCCACTTTGCACTAAGCGCCAATTCACCATTCACCATTTAGAATTCACCATTATTTAAACAGGGTCTACATCAAAAATAAGCTGTACGCTGCTGTGGGTTTTAATGGCAAGCGTATGTTGTTTTTGGGCTCTGAGCCAGGTTTTTATGGTGTCTAGTATCTTGTTGTCGCGTGGGCACTTTAGCCATATCTCTTGTATGTATTGGTTGCGTATGCGCGATACCAGCGCGGGGGCAGGGCCCTGCATTACAATATTTACGGCCTGGTCGTTAAGCTTTGAAGTGGAGAACACCGAAATAGCTGCTGCCATATGGTTGGCTGCTGCAAGCACTTTGGCCTCATTTTCGTGCTTGAAAATGATTTTTATCAACCGGCTGTAAGGTGGGTATGCAAAATGTTCACGGTACTTGATCTCGTTACGATAAAAGGTGGCTACATCATGGTCTTTCACCCATTGTAAAACAGGGTGCTGGGTGTTATATGCCTGTATAATTACCTTGCCTTCGCCGTCAGCTCTGCCTGCCCTGCCGCTCACCTGCTCCATCAGCTGAAACGCCCGCTCATTCACCCTGAAATCCGGGAAACTCAGCAGGCTGTCAGCGCTCAGCACCCCTACCAGCGATACAGAGGCAAAGTCGAGTCCCTTAACCACCATTTGCGTGCCTACCAGTATGTCTATTTTATTTTTGTCCAGCAGTTCCAGCAGGGTAGCCATGCTGTTCTTGCCGCGCATACTGTCCACATCCATGCGCGCTATTCGTGCGGTGGGGAAGAGTAGCTGTGCCTCTTCTTCAATTTTTTCAGTACCATAACTTTTACTTACCAGGCTGGTGCCCCCGCATTGCGGGCAAGCGCTCGGCACTGCGGCTTTAAGTCCGCAATAATGGCAATGCATTTTGTCAGTGCTTTTGTGGTAGGTAAGCGATACTGCACAGTTTTTGCATTGTGGCACCCACCCACAGGTAAGGCATATCTGAAAGGGCGCATAACCCCTCCTGTTCTGAAATAAAATGGTTTGCTTGTGGTTGCCCATCGCTTCTGCAATTGCGAGTGCCAGTTCAGGCGTTATCATTTTATTGCCCTGCTTCTTAACGGTCTCCAATGATTTGGCATTGACTACCTCTATGGCAGGCATTTTCACGCCCAGGTAGCGGTGCTTTAAGGGCGCATAACCATATTTGTTCTGTTGCACATTATAAAGGCTTTCCAGCGATGGCGTGGCAGAGCCTAATATTACTTTGGCATCAAAAAGCGAGGCGAGATAAATAGCGGCATCGCGCGCGTGAAAGCGGGGTGCAGGGTCTTTTTGTTTGTAGGAGCCATCATGCTCTTCATCAACAATAATAATACCCAGATTGCTGTAGGGCAGCCATAATGCCGATCGTGGCCCAACCACAATTTTGTACTGGCCTTTGCGCACTTTCTCCCATATCTCTACCCGTTCATTATTACTAAAGTGCGAGTGGTATACGCCCAGGCTATCGCCGAAGTAGGCGAGCAGCCTGCCCACTAACTGCGTGGTGAGGGCTATTTCCGGTAACAGGAATAACGCCTGCTTGCCTTCGGCCAGGTACTCATTTATTTTACGGATGTAGAGCAGTGTTTTCCCACTTCCGGTAACGCCGTGCAAGAGCGTAACGCTTTTTTCCTGCAGGCCCTTATTCAGTTCATCGTAAGCTTCCTGCTGGTGTTGGCTGAAAACCACCTGCTTTTCGCTTTGCTTCAGGCGTGCAGGTATGCGGTCAACATCTTTTTCTTCTATTACGAAAACGCCCTTGTCAACCAATGCCTTTACCTGTGCGCTGCTTGCGCCGGTTCTTTCTATAAGGTCAGTTTGTTTTACAACGCCCCGCTTCATAGAAAGTTCGGTATGCGCCATCAGTAGTTCCAGTTGTTTTGGCGCGCGTTGCAATTGGTCGAACAGGGCTATCAGTGCGGGCTCCTCATGGTAAGTTTCTGCCAGTAATACTACTTTTTCTTTCCGGGTACGATACGTTGGCTCCAGCGAATCGACAATACAGATAGCCTCTTGTTCCAGCAGTTCATTCAGTACAGTAGCAAAGTAGCGCACCCCAACAAGGTTGCGCATTTCTGAAATGGTAATTTCTTTCTTTAAAAGCAGGGCATCCACAATCATATTGGCCGGCCCGCTCCATTTATATACGGTATGGTCGTCGGCTATCCATTGCAGACGGGTTTCGCCCATCAGCTTAAGGTGGGCGGGCAAGGCTGCCTGCATTACTTCGCCGGGTGCGGCAATATAGTAGGCGCATATCCAGCGCCAGAAGCGGAGCTGTTGTTCATTAACTATCGGTACATCATCAATTATACTCTTGATGGGTTTCACCTGGTAAGCCTCTGGTTTAAAGTTGTGCAACCGCTCTACTACGCCAGAATATTGCTTGTTTTTGCCCAAGGTTACTTCCACCCTCATACCGGGCATAATAAGGTCCTGCATCTCCAGCGGAACACCATAGGTGAGCAGCTGAGGCAGGTTAAGTGGAAGTATGATGTCGGCAAACATTGCCGCAAGTTAATTAATAGTATATTTAAGGGCGTTTTTGTTTTCCTGTTTATGTATAGATATTTAGTTACTCTTATTGCCATACTGTGTATACCGGCAGTCCATTATGCGCGCGTTTTCCCTGCTGAAGGTGCTGTTTTGAATTATGTGCTGGTTGGTTTTTCGGCTGATGTACCCAAAAATGGCGCTAGCTTTAAATTCGAGGTCGCGAAAGGATATTATAATAATCTCGATTCCTTTCGAAGGAATATTGTAGCTGCTGGCGCAGGAAGGAATGGCCGTGCGGTGTTGCGACTGCCTGCATTTGGCATGCAGTATACCTGGCGGATTGTGGGTGCTGACAAGCAAGCGGTAGTGCACCTGCAGCATTTCAGCACCGATGCTATTAGTATGGTCGATACCAACCATGTTCGCCTGCATGTAACAACAAAAGACAAGTTGCGGAAAGACGGCTACTTGTTTCTGGATTTCAATAAGATACTATACGATATTAACGGGGCGCCGCTCTGGTACCTGCGGCCATTTGCCGGGGCTGAATTTGACCGCATGGTAGTTCGGGACCTGAAACTTACGCCGCAGCATACCATTACGCTTATTATGAATGATGTGCCCTACGAAATTGACTATGACTGCAACGTATTGTGGAAAGGACCGGATAACGGCAAGGTGAGCGGAGACAGTATTGAATATTATCACCATGAGTTTACCCGGCTTAACAGCGGCAGGTATATGGTGCTGGGTAGTGAAAAAAGAGTCTGGGCACCCGCTACCCCGGTAGACCCTGCCACCCCGGTAACCGACAAGAAAATAACTTTCGGAACGGTTATAGAATACGACAAGGCAGGAAATGTAACCTGGTCGTGGAAATCTTCTACCTTCTACCAGCATGCAAATATTCCTTACGAGAGGCCTGCGGGTAGTGAATTTGATATACATGAAAATGCGTTCTGCTTTGATGAGCGACAGAAGGCAGTGTATGTAAGTTTTAAGAATATTGACCAGGTGGTGAAGGTGAACTACCCGGCAGGCACTATTGCCAATACATTTACCCGGCCATTGTTTTGCCTGCAACATAACTGTCGCAAATCAGCAAAAGGGTATATGATGATATACGATAATAACTCTTGTGCGGAGGAACCCATACCTAAATTAACGCTTTTTAGCGAGCCGGCAAGCGGAAAAGGCCCCGGTAAAAAAATCTGGTCATTCGACTGCCCGATACTGGCCACCAACATACATAAGGGCATGAAGCCTAAAATTACCAATGGCGGCAGTATTTGTGAACTGTCAGATAATTCCATTTTTGCTTCAAATTGTGCCCCCTATGCTGATATATTTATTGTGACCCGAGCAAAGAAAATAACCTGGTACGCAGCTCCGCAGCAATGGGACGAAAAAGAGCAACGCTGGTTTGCGCTGCCACAGTACAGGGCCAGTTTTATTGAACGCTCCGGTGAGCTGGAAAAAGTGATCTTTAACAGGTAAGGGTTGAGCGTAGCAATTTTTTAAAATAGCATCAAATAATTCCACTTATAATATAGCAGGGGGCTTTAAGCTATGACTAAGTACTTGTTTTACTTTCTGTTTTTGTTGGGGCTTGCGCATCACACAGCGTATTGCCAGGAGCCTGCTTATTTCAGGAGTGATAGTACCGGGCTCAATTTAGACGCTAACAGTCTGTTTGACAATGCCGGTTGCTATATTGTTGGTGAGCTGCATGATGCCCGGATTACGCCTGAAATTAAGCTGGCCTTCATTAAGTACCTGCATGAACGCAAGGGTGTAAACGACGTGTTTATGGAAGTAGGCCATGCTGCAGCCTACCTTTACAATAGCTATTTAAATACAGGAGATACCGCTTTTATTACACATCCATCATTGGTGTATGCATCAAATGCTGATGGAATGAGTTTCTGGAAACGGTTGTATGAATACAATAGCACTACAGGATTCGCTATAGCTATACATGGGTTTGATTTTGAGCGTATGGAGTTCGTTAAAGTGCTGCGGCTGTTAAAGCCGGCAGGTAAAAACGTGCCCGATCAGTTAAAGGCTGTTGTTCATTACCTGGATACCATCAATATTGCTCGTGTAAACGGGCATAACCTCGTTAATAGCTACGCACGCACTCGGCACCAGTTTCAATTGTTTAAGGGCGATTTTAGCAGTTATTATGGCGACGATTTCAGTATAGCGGACGAGATAATGGCTAATGAAAATACCTATGAAGCCTACAAGGCCCGTAATGAAAACATGTATGCAGAAGTGCAGAAACAGGTATCGCGAAGCAAAATGACATCATTCCTACTTTTTGCAGGTGCAGCGCATTGCAATAAAATGGATAAAACATCGCTGGCATCGCGGTTAACAGTGGTTCCGGTTATTCCAAAAAAGATGCTGGTCATTGCTATGTTATGTAAAAATTGTGACGGTATTCATTTGAATGACAACGATGTACATCATTTTAGCGGACCAAAAGAATATTGTAAGGATAAAGCCGCTCTGGACGCCACTTTCAGGCGATTAAAGTTGTCGAAATTTCATGCCGGAATCATTTCTGTGGCGAAAACAGGGTTCTCCGCGGAAAATGGGGTTGATTTGTTGATTATTGCAGATAAATAGATTAAATACGACAAAAATAAAAATGCAACTAAATAACATGCAAAATTAATCTTATCTGAAAATAATTAAATAAATATTAATTCACTTTACAAAAATGGCCGAAAAGCCTAGTATTCAAGCCTTTCGCGGGCATATTAAATGCAAGTGTATCAATTTTTAGATGTAATAACATGCGTTTTTAGGCGAACTCTCAATTGTTAACAACTTGTTAATGAAGAAAATTTATTTTGCTGCAACAAAAAATATTTGGTAAGTTTGGAGCAGCAATCAAAAGTTAATGTTTTAATAACGTTTGTGTTGTTAGCAGGTAATAATGCCTGTTTTAGTTAAGTAAAATAGCAGGAAAGTGGCGATGAAAGCCACCAAAAAGCAGAAAATTATAGTTCGTCAATATATAAAAGGAGTGCCAATTTTTTTTGACCCGATTTTTTTTTCGAAAACACAGTTTTTTTTGCGCTTAGATTGTTTGAAAAATAACACCCGTCTCTTGAAAACTATTTTACTGGGTTAAAAAGCAGCAATGCTTCAGGCTCAAATTACATCACCATCTCTCCTGAATACCGTGAAAACAATCGCCAGCTGCCGCTTTTTGGTAACTGCCCGGTAGTATCTGCTTACTTTGAAACATGTTTTCCTTGTTTGCGGCTTAAAGCACCCTCTTACTCACCATAATTGCAAACAACGTCTGGTTTATGGCCTGGCGAACAAAAGAAAATATTGCTGTTACAGGAAATGTCAGACATACTTGTAGCATTTAAAATAATCACCAACCTCGTAATACCTTGAAAACACGGTCATTCTTGCTCAATTGGCAAGAGTGATAATCGTTTTTTATTGCAATCTCTGAAAAAATTAAAAATTATAATTAAACTAGTAAACATTGTGCGTATGAAGAAGATCTATTTGTTTCTCCTGCTGTGTTGCCTCCATATTGCTGCGTTCGGTACGGTTGTGACGGTATACTCTACAGGTTCATCAGGAACCGGCAATACCGGGTATATTTCTGGTTACCCGTTAACCAACGCTGCAAATTCGCTGACCAGGTCCACTGGTAACATTGCAGTGCAGCACGGGCGCACCACCACAGTCGCTACGACTAACCTTACAGCCAGAGGTTATGCAGTGTTCGATCTCAGCAGCATACCACAAGGTTCTACTATTACCTCTGTTACCTACGGTTGGTACGTTTCGGCGTATACAGCAGGTACAGCATCGGGTTTTTATTATACCTATGGTTTTCCGGGAGACCTTTCTAAATACACCAACGTACATTCGTTGTGGGCTAACGTAAGTAAGTCCGATACTGTTGGGCCGCTGCTCGCAGGTACTACAGGTGGTAGTGTAAAATACCAACTGGCAGTAACTGCCGCAGCTACCGGATATGGTACAGCGGTAGGTAACGTTACCCAAACATTGGCTAACCGCTTCTTTACGGATAATATAGGTACCAAGGTTACCATCTGTATGAACCATGTGTCGCAGAGTACAGCAACCACACCTAAGATATATACTATTATAGGTGAAACGGGAAACACGACTTCAACAACCACTGCAAGTCATGCGCCTTACCTTACTATTAACTACACAGCGCCTTCTACCTGCTCAGGTACACCAAGTGCAGGTGCGGCAGTTGCCAGTACACATGCCGGTAACTCTACTACCGGTATAACGCTTGATGTTGCAGGCGCTACTAAAAATGCAAGTATTACGTATCAATGGCAATCGTCAACTACCAGCGCAACCGCTGGTTTTTCCAATATATCAGGTGCAACCAACCGTACCTACTCTTTTACCAGCATTTCTAGCAAAACTTACTATAAATGTGTGGTAACATGCAGTGCGTCAAGTTCATCAGCAACTTCATCAGTTGACTCCATAACTACTTTTGCTACATCATCATGTACTCCTTACCACTACTATCAGTACTATGTTAACTATGCGAGTTCAACACCAGTTCAAATGTCGGGCTACACTTCGTTTGCTCCAATAACTATGGCTGGCGATATCAATACCCTGAGAGACTCTTCTTTTGGTTCTCCAACTTCTTACACTGACAGAACTGCGGATATCAATCTTCAGGATGTAACTTTGTACAAAACATATACGCACACAATCACTATGCGTCCGGGTTCATTCGGAAGCATGGTTTCTCAGGTATGGATAGACTATAATAATGATGGTACCTTCCAGAACTCAGAATCAATTGGTGGCGGTGGCATTACTGCAAATGCCGCTTCCAATATTTCGCTTTCGGCAATACCGGGAACTGTTAGCAGCGGCTATAAAAGAATGAGGGTTGTTTTGGGTTATTCAAGTTACCAGACCTATCCATTCAATTACCCATGTCCTACCGGCACTACCGGTGCAACTTTCTATTATGGTGAAACCAGGGATTACCTGATCAATGTAATTGACCCACCACCAAGCGCTACTGCATCTCCTACATCACTTACCTTTTCACCAACTACTACAGGTACAACTTCTGCAGCCTTAGTTACTGTACTTTCAGGTGCCTTCCTTTTACCAACTTCTGGTACGGTTACGGTAACTGCCCCAACTAACTATACAGTTTGCAGCACTGCTGGTGGTACTTACTCAAGTACTTATACCATAAGCTACTCTTCAGCAACTATTACGGCTAACAGTATTTATGTAAAATTTTCACCGCCGGCTGCAAGTACTTACAGCGGTAACATCACCATAACCGGCGGTGGCCTAGCCTCCGCTTTAAATATCCCGGTTACAGGTAATGGTGCGGCAGCTTGTTCGGCAACCCCATCAGCAGGCAGTGCAACCAGTACGCCTACAAGCGGTTCTAACCTTACAACATTCAACCTGTCACTTACCGGCGCAACAGCTGCGGGTGGTTTAACTTACCAGTGGGAATCATCTCCTGATAACACAACCTGGACGGCAATAAGCGGCGCAACGAATATCGCTTATTCGTTCTCTGGTATGACGGCCAATACTTATTATCATTGCATAGTTACCTGCCCTACCTATGGGTCAGCAACTTCTGCTTCACAATTACTCACCTTTGTATTGCCGTCGGCATCTTGCACACCGTCAATAGCTACAGGCCCAACAAGTGGCGCTGCATCTTGTACTACATACGCAATGTCGTTCTGTGGTGCAACTACAGTTGGAGGTGTTGCCATTGGTGGTGCTACAGGTACCGTTACAGATAACGTGGCTTGTAACTCAACCGGTTATCGCGACAGAACAGCGCTGAGTGTTACCATGTATAAAGGTAACAGCTATAACGTGAGTATCACTTTCGGTGGTGGTGCATCAGTATATAGTGTATACAGCCAATGGTGGATTGACTTTAACAGTAACGGTACGTTCGAATCTACCGAAACTGTTGGTTACAACTCAACATCATTTTCAAGTGGCGTTGTTGCCCTTACCATTCCAGCCGGTGTTGCATCCGGAACCTACAGGATGAGGGCGGTAACACCATACACATCTTACGTACCACCTGCAGTTAACCCATGTATGACGGGTTATACTTACGGAGAGGCGCGTGATTATACCGTAATAATTACTAACCAGCCGCCTGTAGTGGTAGCAACACCAACTTCTTTAAATTTTGGTGTGGTTACATCGGGCACTACATCAACTTACCTTACTTCAGTACTTACGGGTAGTTCAATGGTAGCGTCAACATCGCTTACCGTTACTGCGCCTACTGATTTTCAGGTATCGCCTGATGGCACAACCTGGTCAAATACATTCAGCATTTCGGTAACAGGCAGTACTTTAGCAGCAACCTCAATTTATGCACGTTACAATGCGCCAGCATCTGCCGGCACATCAACCGGTAACATAACTATTACAGGTGGCGGCATTGTACCTAGTACTTATAATATAGCTGTCAATGGTACTTCTGCAGCAAATTGCTCCGGTACAATTACAGCCGGTACTACTGTTGCAACGCCAGCATCTGCTACTGCATCATCATCAATTGTGCTGAGCCTTACCGGCGGTACTGTTGCAGGTGGCTTGCAGTACCAATGGATGCAGTCATCAACCGGTACCGGTGGCTGGACAAACATCACTGGTGAAACAAACCCTACAACAACAGTAACAGGCTTATCTGCAACTACATACTACTATTGCCTGGTTTATTGCGCGGCTTCGGGCAGTATTTCCTATTCATCAGTTAAGCAGATAGTTTTATATTGCACACCAACCTTCTACTATAATGCAACATCTTGCTCTAGTGGTTACGCTACGGTGGCTACCGCAGCTAATCACTTTAAAGTAAATGGTGCATCAGGAACGTCAATTGACGATGGTACATTGTGTAATGGTTCAGGTTTTAAAGACCAGACTTCCAGCTACAGCGTTACGCTGAATGCTGCTACAACCTATACATTTACTGCCGGTAACTCTGGTTCTTATACAACAAGTTATCAGGTGTGGATCGACTTTAACAGTGATGGTGCCTTCGACGCTACAGAAAGCGTTGGTGGTATTGGCCTTGCTACTGGCGGCGTTCGTACGTTTACAGTTGCAATACCTGCAGGTAGCGCTGCAATAGCCCCTGGTACGTATCGTATGAGGGTGGAAGGTGAGTATAGCTACCATTCTTATCCTGCATTGTATTCTTGCCCAACTGCTAACACTGCACTTTCTCAATATTATGGAGAGGTGCGTGACTACACAGTTAACCTTAACGTTCCGCCAACGTTAAACTATGCACCAACAAGTATTGTATTCCCTACAACAACAACGGGAACCAGTTCTTCGCCAATGCAGTTTTATATGCAGTGTTTTTACTTAACACCTTCGGCTGGCTCTTTGACTATCAGTTCTTCAAATCCGTCTGACTTCCAGGTGTTTGATCCGGGTTCTTCATCGTACGTAGGCAGCTACACTATTGCTTACACAGCCGGTACTGTTGCGCTTACTTCAGTAAACGTAAGGTTCTCACCTGCTGCAGCAACCAGCTACTCTGGTACTATCAGTATTGCAGGTGGTGGCTTCACTACTTCTACTGTTGCTGTTTCCGGTAACGGTGCCGCAATTTGTTCTGGTACACCAACGGCAGGTACTACTTCTATGTCTCCAACTACTGGTAATGCTTCCACGATATTCACTGCTACCTGCTCCGGCTTTACGGCTTCGGGTGGTATCAGTTTCCAGTGGCAGAGTTCTCCTGATGGTTCTTCATGGACCAATGTTTCAGGTGCAACAAATTACATCTACTACTTTACGGGTATATCTGCAACTACATATTACAGGTGTAATGTTACTTGTAGCGCATCTTCATCTACCGCTACCAGTGCAACATGTACGGCTAATTTCTTCCCGCCATCAAGTTGTACTCCGGGCTACTACTATAATGCATCTACTTACCCAATGCCATTGGCTACCACAACAACTCCGTTCAGAATTGCAGGTGTTACTACACTTGTTGATGCTGCCGGACCTTCAAGTGCGGGCTCTACCGGTGCTTATGGTTATGTAGATAATACGGCTACCACAATGACTTGTACCATGAATGCAGGTACCACTTATGCTGTTACAACAGCTGGTTCTGCAAGTTATACGATGTCAGAGCAAGTGTGGATTGACTTTAATAATGATGGTACGTTCCAGTCTTCTGAATCAGTTGGTGGTGCGGCTTTAGGTTATACAGCTCCGCATTCATTCAATATTACAATACCGGCAGGTTCTGCAGGTATTACTCCGGGTACTTTCCGTATGCGTGCAATTGCAGAATACTACTACCATACTTACCCTGGTATTAACCCATGTCCTAACGGATCAACAGCCAGCTCTTATTACTATGGTGATATCCGCGACTACAAGGTAACTATCAACGTGCCACCTACAGGTAGTGCAACCCCTTCTACGCTTGCTTTTGCGCCTACTACTACAGGTACTTCATCAGCAGCAATGACTTCTACATTTACCGGTTTATTCATGACCCCAACTGCGAGCAGCATTACAGTTACTGCTCCAGCCAATTTCGATGTATTCGATCCGGGTTCATCTTCATGGACCAACAGTTACACCGTAGCTTATACCGGTGGTGCAATTACCCATGGTATCCAGGTACGTTTCAGCCCTACTGCTGTAACCGCATACTCAGGCAACGTTACTGTTACAGGTGGCGGTATTACTACAGTTAACATTGCTGTTACAGGTAACGGCGCTGCAGCTTGTTCAGGCACACCAACAGCTGGTACTGCGGCTTGTAGCCCAGGCGCTGGTAACGGTTCTACTGCATTCACGCTTACCTGCACAGGTTATTCTGTATCTGGTGGCATCACCTTCCAGTGGCAGTCATGCTCTACTTCGGGCGGTACCTATACTAATATATCTGGTGCAACTAACTCTACATATTCATTCACAGGTATTTCTGCAACTACTTACTACCAATGCGTGGTAAGCTGTAGCTTCTCCAGCTTAAGCGCTACTACTGCTTATACGGCAGCTAACTGGTTCCCAGCTTCAAGTTGCACACCTGCATACTACTACTCTCCGTCAACTATTGCAAGCCTTGCAACTGCAACATATCCATTCAGGATTGTGGGCGCTTCAGGTACACTTCTTGACGCTACTGCTGCTTCTACATCAGGTACTACCGGTGCTTATGGCTACCAGGACAGGACCGCAACAAGTATCACTTGTACAATGAATGCAGGTACTACTTATAGTGTAAGTACTTCAGGCAGCACCGGCTATACACAGTCTGAACAGATCTGGATAGACTTCAACAGTGATGGTACTTTCCAATCATCTGAATCAGTAGGTGGTGCGTCTGGCCTTGGCTATACATCTCCGCATAACTTTACTATTACTATTCCTTCAGCATCAGCTGGTATTGCACCGGGTACATACCGTATGCGTGCAATTTCTGAATACTACTACCATACTTACCCATCACTTAACCCTTGCCCTCCGGGTACTACCGCAGGTTCATGGTACTATGGTGATGTGCGTGATTACAAGGTAACTATACAGGTGCCACCTACCGGTGTTGCAAGCCCTACGGCTATTACCTTCCCGGCAACTTTGCCTACAACATCGGCATCTGCTATCAATACTACTATTATAGCAAGTTATCTTACACCTTCATCTGGTGCGCTTACAGTAACTGCTCCAACTAACTTTGCAGTTTGGAATGGTTCTTCGTTCGTGTCGAGCTATACTATATCATATTCCGCTTCAACCGTGGCGCTTACTACAATTCAGGTAAACTTCACACCTCCGAGTGTAGGTTCGTTCTCTGGTAACTTAACTATTACTGGCGGTGGTTTAACTACCGTAAACGTAGCGCTTAACGGTACAGGTTCTTCTGCCTGCTCTGGCACGCCTACAGCAGGCACTGCTGTAGCAACTCCGGCAACTGCAGGTAGCGGAACGTCAATCACATTAAGTCTTTCAGGTGCATCAACAAGTTCTGGCTTAACTTATCAGTGGCAGTCAGCGTCAACTTCTGGTGGTACTTATACTAACATCACCGGTGCTACCAATGCTACTTATACCTTCACTGGTCTTACCGCTACTACCTACTACAAGTGCGTAGTTACCTGTACCGCTTCAGGATCATCTGCTACATCGGCATTTGGTACTGCTACATTTGTATTATCAACAGCAACACCATGTACACCTGCACCAACCAGTGCTTCTTATGCATGTACTTCTTATACCATGAGTTTTGTTGGTGCAAGTTCTGGTAGCGTTCGTTTGAATGGTGCTTCAAGTACTTCAATTAATGACGTGCTTGCATGTAACTCAACCGGTTATTATGACAGGACTGCATTGTCTGTGACACTTAACCAGGCAACTTCTTACAACCTTTCCTTAACCTTTGGTGGTGGTGCGAGCTCTTACGCCTGCTACAGCCAATGGTGGATAGACTTTAACAGTAACGGTACTTTTGAAACGACTGAATCAGTAGGTTACAACTCTACTGCCTTCACAAGCGGCGTTGTTACCCTTACAATTCCTCCTACCGCACCATCTGGTAGATTCAGGATGAGGGGTGTTTGCGATTACAACAGTTCTGGCCACTCAGGCCCTGGTATGAGCCCTTGTATGACCAGCTACTCTTATGGAGAGGGTCGTGACTACACGGTTACCATTGTTAACCCGGCTCCTTTTGCTACTACAGCTCCTACTTCTTATAGCTTCGGTGTTGTAGGTACAGGTACAACTACTACATCAACAGCTATCATCGCTAATGCATACTTCCTTACTCCTTCAAGCGACAATGTCACGGTAACGGCACCTAGTCCTTACCTGGTAGCGAGCACAGCGGGTGGTTCGTTTGCGAGCTCTTATACAATTGCCTACACTGGCGCAACTGTAACCAACTCCAGCGTTTACGTAAGGTTCCCGGCACCAGGTACCGCAGGTACTTACTCAGGTAACGTTACGCTTACAGGTGGCGGTATATCTACACTTAACGTTCCGGTAACTGCTATTGCTGCTAACGCATGTACAGGTACTCCTGCTGCGGGTACAGCTTCATCAACGCCTACAGCCGGTGTTTCTGGTACTACATTTACATTGTCACTTTCTGGTGCTACTTCAGCGCTAGGCGTTCTTTATCAGTGGCAGTCATCAACTTCAGGTAGTGCAGGTACATTCAGTGATATTACTGGTGCTACCAATGCAACCTATGGTGCTACCGGCCTTACTGGCGCTACCTTCTTCCAGTGCGTTCTTACGTGCGGATATTCAGGTATCAGTACTACCTCTTCTATTACTCAGGTGAATGTATATTGCACACCGCTTTGGTACTATGCATCAAGTGTTTGCGGTTATCCAATGGTTGTTGCAACTTCTGGTAATCCTTTCAAACTGGTGAGTGCAACCGATTCTATTATTGATGGTACTGCATGTAACTCAATTGCATTTGTTGATAATTATGCAACAACTAACGTTACTTTAAACGCAGGTACAACGTATAATGCTACCTGTGCGGGTTCTGCATCATACGCAATGTCTTACCAGATATGGATAGACTTTAATAATGACGCAACCTTCCAGAGCTCAGAAAGCATTGGTGGTGTTGGCGGTTCTACTGGCCTTAACCGTACGTTTAGCGTCGCAATTCCATCAGGTTCTGCAGGTGTTAGTCCGGGCGTTTACCGTATGAGGGTAATTGGTGAATACTACTACCACTCTTATCCGGGTCTTAACCCATGCCCTCCGGGAACAACCGCTGGTTCATGGTACTACGGTGAAGGTCGTGACTACAAGGTAACGATCAATGTGCCACCGGTTGCGGTTGCAACTCCGGCTTCATTAAGCTTCCCTGTTACAACAATAACTACAACATCTTCGCCATTAACTACCGCTCTTGTAGCTGGTTACCTGGTGCCTGCAAGCGGTAACATTACCGTTACAGCGCCTACTGACTTCAAGGTTTATGACGCTGGTTCAAGCTCTTATGTAAGCAGCTATTCTTATGCATATACTGGTGCTGCATCAACCGCTACTATCCAGGCTGTATTCCAGCCCACAGCAGTTGCTACATCAACCGGCAACATTACCGTAACTGGTGGTGGCTTAACCACACTTAACATTCCGGTTAATGGTACTGGCGGTCCTTTGTGCTCTGGTACTCCAAGTGCAGGTTCTGCAGCAGCAAGTCCTGGTGCTGGTAATACTACAACAGTATTTACACTAACTGTTTCTGGTTACACTACGGCCGGAGGCTTAACCTTCCAGTGGCAGTCTGCTTCTAGTTCTGGTGGTACATATTCTAACATAACCGGTGCTACTAACAGCAGTTACACATTTACAGGTATTTCAGCAACTACCTACTACCAATGTGTTGTTACTTGTTCGGCTTCAGGTCTGAGCGCTACTTCAGCAATTACGAATATCGGTTGGTACCCGGCTTCAAGTTGTACGCCAGGTTTCTATTATAACGCTTCTACTTATCCGATGCCACTGGCAACATCTACTTATCCATTCCAGATAGCAGGTGCTTCAAGTACATTAATTGATGCGAATGGTCCAAGCAGCGCTGGTTCAACCAGTACCTATGGTTACCTGGATAACAGCTCTACGACAATGACTTGTACGCTGAATGCCGGTACTACTTATAATGTTACTTCAGCGGGTTCTGCGTCATACACTATGGCAAACACTATCTGGATCGACTTCAACAATAATGGTGCTTTCGAAGCGTCAGAGTCAGTAGGTGGTTCAGCGTTATCTACAGTATCTCCTAAAACATACACAATTACTATCCCTTCTGGTGCAGCAGGTGTTGTACCTGGTACTTACCGTATGAGGGCCGGTGCTGAGTATAACTACCATAACTATGGTTTAATGAATCCTTGCCCGGATGGTACTACTACCAACAGTTTCTATTATGGTGACTATCGTGACTATAAGGTTACTATTAACGTACCTCCTACAGCGGTTGCAACGCCTAACCCAATACCGTTCCCTCCTACAGTTGTAGGTGGTACGCCAACAGTTTCTACTGCTGTATTGAATGCTAGCTATCTGTTGCCTACAACAGGTACAATTACTGTAACTTCAAGTGACCCTACCAACTTCCTGGTTTGGGATGCGGGTTCTTCATCTTACCAGCCAAGCTATACTATCGGTTATACTTCGCGCACAGTTACTGCAGCTTCTGTTCAGGTTCAGTTTAACCCTGCTGCGGCTACTTCTTATAGCGCTAACATCAATATTACCGGTGGTAGCCTTGCATCTGCTTATCCTATAGTGGTAACAGGTACAGGTGCTGGTGTTTGCTCAGGCACGCCTACAGCGGGTACTGCAAGTATAAGTCCATCAATGGGTGGTACTGCAACTGCATTCACATTATCTGTTACCGGTTATACCGTTGCAGGTGGCCTTCAGTTCCAGTGGCAGTCATCAGCTGACAACTCAACATGGTCAAACGTGTCAGGTGCTACTTTATCAACTTATGCCTTCACGGGTATCAGTGCAAGCACTTATTACCGTTGTGTGGTAACATGTAGCGCATCTACATTGTCTGCTAACACTGCATCAATATTTGTTGGTTTCTATCCTCCTTCAACTTGTACGCCAGCTTGGTACTATACTACAGGCTGTACAAATGGTATGACAATAGGTAACCCAAGTCTTCCATTCATGGTAACTGGTGCTTCTGGCTCAATAAGTGATGCTTCGTCTTGCGTTGCCGCTGGTTATATTGACCAGTCTGCGACTACCATGACCTGTACCTTAAATGCGGGCACTGCTTATACATTTACTACGGGTAGTTCTGCGTCTTATTCTATGTCCTTCCAGGTTTGGATCGATTTCAACAGGAATGGTACATTTGAATCTACTGAAAGTGTAGGTGGTGTTGCTGGTTCTGCAGCCGCTACGCATACATTCACTGTTAACATACCATCAGCAACAGCAGGTGTGAGCCCAGGTTTATGCCGCATGCGTGTTGAAGGTGAATATAACTATCACAGTTACCCTAGTCTGTATGTTTGCCCTTCAGGCAGCAGTTCACTGTCTCAGTATTACGGTGAGGTTCGTGATTACAAGATCACTATCAATGTTCCTCCTACAGCTTCAGCTACGCCTTCAACATTGGCATTCTCTCCAACCGTTGTGAGCACCAGCTCTACTGCAAACACTACGCTTAGTGCACTGTATCTCACTCCTTCATCAGGTATCTTAACGGTAACTTCTACCAACCCTGCTATCTTCAAGGTATTAGATCCTGGTAGTTCTTCATACGTATCAAGCTATACATACAGTTATACAGGTTCTACATCATCGCCTTACACTATTACCGGTCAGTTTACGCCAACAGCAGTTGCTGCTTACACTGGTACTGTAACTGTTACAGGTGGTGGTTTAACTACACTTAATATCCCGATGACTGGTAACGGTTCTGCTGCTTGCTCTGGTACGCCAACTGCAGGTACTGCAGCTACCAGTCCTACATTCGGTGGTACTTCTACAGCATTTACATTGTCATTGTCTGGTGCATCAGCAACAGGTGGTATTACGTTCCAATGGCAGTCATCTCCTGATGCCAGCTCATGGACAAATATCACAGGTGCAACAACATCTACTTATAACTTTACAGGTATCAGCGCAAGCACATATTATAGGTGTCTGGTTACTTGTAGCTATTCAAGTACAACAAGCACTACATCTCCTGTAGTTATTGCATTCATACCACCATCAGGTTGTACACCGGCATGGTACTACACAACAATGTGCTCTAACGGTATGGTGTTGGCTACAACCGCTAATCACTTTAAGATCAATGGTTTATCTGGTACCAACATCAACGACGGTACGGCTTGTGTTACTACCGGCTATATTGATCAGGCAGCTTCTATGGGTGTTACCCTGCAGGCAGGTTCTACGTATACCGTAACAACCGGTAACTCAGGTTCCTATGCTCTGTCAACTCAGGTTTGGATCGACTTCAACAACAACGGCTCGTTTGAATCAAGTGAGAGCGTTGGTGGCGGTGCTGCAGCATCTGGTGCGGTTCGTACGTTCAGCATTACGTTACCTGCGGGTGGCGGAGGCATTGCTCCTGGTACTTATCGTATGCGGGCTGAAGCAGAATATAACTACCACGCATATCCTTACCTTTCTCCTTGTCCTAACGGATCGTCTGCATCTTCATTCTACTATGGTGAGGTTCGTGACTACTCTGTAACGGTGAACGTACCTCCGGTATATTCATTGTCTCCTACTACTATATCGTTCCCAACTACTTTAGTTGGTTCAAGTTCAGCTGCGTTGTCTTCAACGTTTACTGGTTCGTACCTGTCGCCTTCAATCGGCACCCTTACGGTAAGCGCTCCTACAAACTTCCAGGTATACAATACTACTTCAGGTACATGGGTGAGCAGCTATACAATTGCTTACACTGGCTATACAGTTGCTGCAACAACTATACAGGCAAGGTTTAACCCTCCTGCTGCATCAACTTACAGCGGTACTATTGTTATTACTGGTGGTGGCTTGGGTATCGTTTCGCTTAACGTTACAGGTACTGGTGCAAATATGTGTACAGGTACCCCAACTGCTGGTACATGTTCTGCAAGTCCTGCTACAGCTTCAGGCGCTACTACAGTAACTATGAGTCTGTCAGGTACATCAGTAGTTGCAGGTTTAACTTACCAGTGGCAGTCATCTAGTGATAGCTCTAGCTGGTCTTCAATTACCGGCGCTACAAATACTACTTATGTATTCTCTGGTTTAACAACTAATACTTACTACAGGTGTATAGTTGGTTGCTCGGCTTCTGGTTTGTCTTCAACGTCTAATGGTGCTAAGGTTACATGGGTAATGCCTACGGCTTGTACGCCAAGTTGGATATATGCAACCAATGCATGTAGCAGCTATACCATGAGTATTGGTACTTATGATCTGGTTGGTATTATAGGTTCTATACATGATGCATCAGCTTGTGACAATACAGGTTACCTTAACAGGACTTCATTATCGACTACCTTGTTAACCGGTGCTACATATGTGGCTACAATTTCTACCAATACTGCTGCATCTTCATACAACGTGAATACACAGGTATGGATAGACTTTAACAGCAATGGTACTTTCGAAGGTTCTGAAATTGTTGGTGGTAACAATGCATGGACCGGTACTGGCCACAGCGTTACACTAACTATTCCAAGCGGTGTAGGCATAGGCACATTAAGAATGCGTGTTGAAAACGAGTATAACTACCACACTTATCCTACAATGGACCCTTGCCCTAACGGAACAGGTACATTCTACTATGGTGAGGTTCGTGACTATACTGTTGTTTTGGTTAACCCAAGCACTTGCGCGGGCACACCAACTGCGGGTTCTGTTACAGCTACGGCTACATCAGGTTGCACACCGGTATCTTCTACTTTATCATTGCCAAGTACAGCGGGTGTAAGTGGTTTGACTTACCAGTGGGAAACTTCACCTAATGGTTCTTCATGGAGCAACATCAGTGGTGCAACTGACCCAACTTACAACTCATCTTCTACTGCTACTACAACTCCGAATACTACTTACTACAGGTGTACTATCGTTTGTACTTCATCTGCTGGCACGTCTGTATCTTCTGTAAGGTCTATTACAGCAACACCGGCACCAAGCGCTATTGGCGGAACACCAGTTGTTTGTATAGGTTCAAGCACTACACTTACCAATACACTTACCGGCGGCACATGGTCATCATCTGCAACATCTGTTGCTTCTGTTAACCCTTCTACCGGTTCAGTATATGGTGTGGCAGCAGGTTCTGCTGTAATATCTTACACTACATCTGGTTGCTCTCCGGCTACATCAAGCTTCACAGTAAATACTTCACCTGCTGCAATTACTGGTTTCACCAGCATCTGCGTTGGTGGTTCTACTACGCTGCATGATGCTACAACAGGTGGTACCTGGAGCAGCGCAAGCAGTTCAGTTGCTACTGTTGATCCTTCAACTGGTGTTACTACTGCAGTTGCTGCCGGTACTACAACCATTACTTACAGCAACGGTTGCGGTACTGCGGCTACTACTTCATGGACAACTAACGTTTCTCCATCAGCAATAGTAGGCCCATCATCTATCTGTACATTATCTACAGGTACATTTACCGATTCTGTTTCAGGTGGTACATGGAGCAACTCTCCTACTACTTTCGGTACTATTGATGCTACAACCGGTGTGTTCTCTGCATCTTCTACCGCTGGTACATCTACACTTACTTACACAATAGGTTACTGTAGTATTACCGGAACTGCAACTGTGGGTATTACAAGCCCTGGTTCTATTTCAGGTACAACAACAACTTGCTTCGGCTCAGCTACTACACTTACCAACGCAACTTCTGGTGGTGCATGGAGCAGTTCTGCCCCATCAATTGCTACAGTAAACCCATCTAGTGGTTTGGTAACCGGTGTTTCTTCAGGTACTGCGACAATTACTTACAGTACAGGTTGCGGTTCTGATGCTACTACAGGTTATACAGTTAATGGTTCTCCGGTAACAATCAGTGCAGCAACAACCTGCAGCCAGAGCACACTTAACCTTACTGCTTCTACTGGTGCCGGTACTTACACTTACTCATGGAGTGGTCCTTTAGGCTTCACATCTGCTTCGGCAACGCCAAGCATATCTAGTGCGCCTACCACTGCTTCAGGTATCTATAGTGTAGCAGCAACACAGGCAGGTTGTACTTCATCTACTTCATATTGGGTAAGGGTCGATACTTCAATTCAGGCTACCGTAGTCGCGAGTCCTGCAAGCATTTGCCCAGGTTCTTCAAGTACTGTTACCGATGCGATATCATCTCCGGTTACTGGTGCTTATGCACTTACAGCCATCCCTTACGCTCCGCTTACACTTACATCGGTTACTGCAGGTCCTAGCGGTGTTGCATACTCTACAGTATCATTACCATTCAGCTTTAACTACTATGGTACTTCATACTCTACAGTAACTATCAACACACAGGGTTATATCAACTTCGGAACGCCTACTTACAGCTATGCTGTTGTTAGCCTTCCTTCTGCATCTGCTCCATTGGGTATGATCGCTCCGTTCTGGCACTACATGAATGCTGCTACCGGTAGCATACAGTATACCACACTGGGTACTGCACCTAACAGGAAGTTCGTAGTAAGGTATAATGCCGTTGCTGATTACGCAGGTGGTGGCCAGAATACTGCACAGATCGTGCTTTTTGAAACAAGCAACATCATTGATATGTTCATTTCTAAAGCTAACTCTACCGGTACATACAATGGCGTTTGCGGTATACAGAACCCTTCAGGTACTGTTGCTGTAACCGTTCCTGGTCAGAATAACGTGAACTACTCAATTAACAACTCAGTAGCTGGTACTGCATGGCGCTTCGCCCGTCCTTCATATTCATATGCATGGACACCTGCAACAGGCTTAAGCAGCACAACATCTGTTAGCCCTGTAGCTACTTTAACTACTACTACTACTTATACTGCTACTGTAACTGACGCATACAACGGTTGTACTGCTGCAAACACAGCGGTTGGTACGGTTAACGTTTACAACCTGCCTGCAGCTTACACAGTTACTCCTGCAACTGGTTGCACAATTGGTACTACTATAGGTATACCAAACAGCGAAAGCGGTGTGAGCTACCAGTTGTACCGCGGCGCTACGGCAGTTGGTAGTGCAATAACTGGTACTTCAGGCTCTCCGGTTACGTTCCCTTCTGTTACTACAGCAGGTACCTACAAAATCATCGGTTCTTTACTCACTGGTGGTTGCCAGACAATTATGACGGACAGTTGCATAGTTAACACTACTCCTTCTACGTTCACAATTACAAGCGGCAACGGTTGTACTTCAACAGGTGTTAATATTTGCCAGTCAGGTTCTACCAGCGGTGTAAGCTACCAGTTATTTAATGGTGCTTCATCAGTAGGTACTCCGGTAACAGGTACAGGTTCTGCAATATGCTTCGGTACACAAACTGCAGCTGGTACTTACACAGTTGTTGCTACAAGCGCAACCGGTGGTTGCCAGGCAACTATGACAGGTAGCACTATCATCTACACAAATCCTGCGGCTTATACAGTAACAGGTGGTAACGGTTGTACGGCTTCTTGTATCACAATAGGTACATCAAACTCTCAATCATCTGCTACTTACCAGTTATACAGGGGCGCTACTGCCATAGGTTCTCCTGCATCTGGTTCTACCGGTGTTGGTGTTACTTTCGGTACACAGTGTGTTGCCGGTTACTATACTGTTTTAGCAACTGGTCCTGGTAGCTGTACTACACAAATGAATGGTATTGATACTATTTCTACTACCCCTACAATTACCCTTGGCGCTAACCCAAGTGTTTGTCAGCCGTTAACTTCATCTTCAATATCATACTCAGGTGCTACAGCTTCTCCTACAACGTACAATCTTACATGGGGATCTACAGCTCTTGCTGATGGTTTCAGCAACGTTACAGGAGGCACATTATCAGGTGGTACTATTGCTCTTGCAGTTCCTTCTACATCAGTATCTGGTGTATATACAGGTTCAATAACAGTATCAAATGGTTTCTGTACCAGCAATACTTACAGCTTCACGCTTACGGTATATGCTACACCTGCAGGCAGCATCACTTCAGCGGTTGTTCCTTGTATGGGTTACTCAACCAGCATTGTATTCACTGGTACTCCGGGTGCAACAGTTGCATACCAGATAAACCACGGTTCAATATTAACCGGCACGTTAACAGGTGGTACTTACACCCTTACAACCGGCGCTATTACTGCACCTACTACGTATACATTGTATGATGTTCATAACCCGGTATGCTCTGATTCTATCAACAGGGATACAGTTATCACTCCAACGCCAATGCAGTGGGTAGGTGGTACTACAGGTTCTGAAAGCGATTGGAATACTTCAACCAACTGGGCTTGCGGATTCGTTCCGGGTGTTACAGATGACGCGATCATTCCTTCAGGTACTACTTACAGCCCTGTTATCGGCCTGAGTGCTTCTGGTACTACACGTAATATCACAATTGCTTCTGGTGCTACTGTAACAATCGGCACAGGTGGTACACTTAATGTTAAGGGTGGCCTGAACAACTCCGGTTCTATACTGGGTGCAGGTACTACAACACTTAATGGTACAACTGCTCAGATAATTACCGGTATCGGTAGTGTTAAGAACCTTACATTGAATAACAGCGCTGGCGCGACAATTGCTACTGCTGCTAAGGTATTCGTGAAAGGTGTACTTGCTGTTTCTTCTGGTACGCTTGCTACTGGTGACAGCCTTGTGCTTTATTCTGATTCTCTGGGTACTGCACGTGTTGCATCATTACCAGGTTCGGGTGCTGCAATAACAGGTACTACTAAAGTAATGCAGTGGATACCAGGTGGTCGTCGCGCTTACCGTTTCTGGTCACATCCGTTCACCAGCAACATCGGTTTGGAGCAAGTTCAGAACTACATTGATGTTACAGGCCCTGGTGGTGCAACAAATGGTTTCACTACCACTGCATCTAATGCTCCTTCTGCATTCAGGTACAATCCGCTGGTTGGTAATTCAGCAGTACCATCTGACCCAGGTTGGAAGCAGTTTGCAAGTGCATACACTACTACTGATAGTAACAGGATTCATCAATATCAGGGTATCCGTTTATATTTCCGCGGTGCTAAGGGCGAAGGTTTAGGTTATTTACCATACACTCCTTCTTCTGTAACAGTTGCACAGTGGGGTACTTTGAATCAGGGAACTCAAACGGTTACTATGGCTAAAGGTTCATCTTCAGGCCAGGACTACAACATGGTGGGTAACCCTTACGCGTCTCCTGTTGATATCGGTAGCGTTGTTTACAATGCGAACCTTGCAGGTTACATTACCGGTACTGGCTTCTATGTTTGGAATCCGTTCCTTGGTTCTGCTGGTCAGTTCCAGGCGGTAGTAATCTCAAGCGTAACGCCTTACTACTTGCAAGCTAATACTTGCTTCCAGGTTCGTGCAGCGCACAACGGCGATCAGCTTACATTTGCTGAAAGCAACAAGGGTGCAACTGCAAATACTAACTTGTTGAAAGTTAATCCTGAATTTGTAGCATTGACCATCTATGACGCAAACTACCATGCATGGGATATGTTGAACATCAAGTTCAACGATGATGCAACTAATAACGACGACAGCAGGTTTGATGCTGGTAAGCCAACAAGTCCGGCAGATCTTAACTTCTATAGCTTGTCAGCTGACAACCAGAAGTTAGCTATCGATGGCCGTCCTTACAAAGCTGATGGTATCATACCACTGGGTATACAGAGTTCAGTTGCTCAGGACTTCATTATTAAAACTGACAACATCGTTGTTCCTGAAGGTGGTAGCTTGTATCTGCATGATAAACTGTTGAAACAATATGTATTGCTGCAACAGGGTACTGAATACAGGTTCTCAATTTCTGAAGACAAACAAACTCAGGGCGAGGCAAGGTTTGAATTAAGCATGGCTCCTACTCAGGTTAATTCTAACAAGGGTTTACAGGTTGCGCTCACTCCTAACCCTGCTACTGAAGAAGTAACTATCGGTTTCACTAATGGTAAAGCTGAAGAAGTAAATGTTAGAGTACTTGATCTGTCAGGTGTAAGCATTTACAACCAGAACCTTGGTACTAAACAAAACGGTAGTGTTACTGTTCAGTTAGGCAACTTCGCATCTGGTGTCTACATGGTAGAACTTACTTCAGGTAACCAGAAGGTTGTTCAAAGGTTAATTAAAGAGTAAGTCTTAATAACTGGATTTTTCTCTCTCCAATACTCAAAGCCATTCCCCTTAAAAGGAATGGCTTTGTTTTTTTAGGGTGGTTTGAGCCATAGTTTGTGTTATCTGTTCATAATTTTTACATTTCCCTCGGTTCCGGGGGGCTCGGATAATACCCCCCCCCCCTTAACTATCAAAAAATCGGCACAGTCAGAAGGACTTAAATACACATAGTATGGGTGAAAACCCTCTGGATATTGCAGTGCCAACCCTGAAAAGGTTGAACCTCATATCGGTGCTGTGCTTTGATGTTGAATTGATATAATATTGTAGAAGTTGCGTCAGCTTTTGAACGAAAGAAGATATGTCTGTCCCCAGCGAATACTCAGTCGCTCGGCGAAAACGGGCCGTATTAGCCTGGAAGTGCCTGTTTTTGGTGCTTATGTAGCCTTGACCTCGTACCGCTAATGAAAAAACACTGGTATGCTTGCCGGTACCTTTCTTGATTCGGCGAGGAAGTGATAAATCGGTACAAAAGTCAGTCAGGGCACACAATACCGATGGGATGGCATAATCGCGGGAATATCTAAAAAGACAGGAGAATCCTGAAGGCGGTCATATATATGTCAACGTTTGCTATTTTGTGGAAACCAGTGGAAAATAGGCAATACTGCTCCTATCTTTAGTGGGTTATCTATTATCCACCGCAGGCGGTGTTCATCAATATCTGGTAGCACAAAAACAAAAAAGCCACCACATTGTGGCAGCTTTTTTACTTTTAATATTTTACTTTTTATTTTGACTATGCGTCAGCTTTCATCATTTTAGAGAATTTCTTCCTGTCTTCTTCGTTAAGCATGATCTTACGAAGACGGATATTCAATGGAGTTACTTCAATGCACTCATCCTGCTGAATGTATTCCATACACTCTTCAAGAGTCATCAGTATCTTAGGTGTAATCCTTACTGAATCATCAGTACCGCTTGAACGCATGTTGGTCAGTTTCTTTGTTTCCGCAACATTTACCACAAGGTCTCCTGGCTTAATGTGCTCTCCAATGATCTGGCCTTCATAAAGCTCCTGCATAGGGTCAATGAAGAATGCGCCCCTGTCCTGAAGTTTATCAATAGAGTAACCAGTTGCTTTACCAGCAGTTTTTGCAAGCAAAACGCCGTTGTTACGGCCAGGTATAAAGCCTTTCCATGGTTTGTATTCAGCAAACCTGTGTGCCATAACCGCTTCACCCTGTGTGCCGGTAAGCATCTGCGAACGCAGGCCTATCAAACCACGTGAAGGAATATCGAACTCCAGGTGCTGCATAGAGCCCTTGGTTTCCATGATGAGCATTTCGCCCTTACGTTGTGTAACCAGGTCAATTACCTTACCGCTGAATTCAGCAGGAACGTCAACAACCAGTACTTCATAAGGCTCGCATTTACGGCCATCAATTTCTTTAGTAATAACCTGTGGCTGACCTACAGTCAACTCATAACCTTCGCGACGCATAGTTTCCACCAATACGCTTAAGTGAAGGATACCACGGCCATAAACCAGGAATTTATCAGCATCGTCAGTTTCCTGTACGCGCAGTGCAAGGTTCTTTTCCAGCTCCTTCATTAACCTGTCGCGGATGTGGCGGCTGGTTACGAATTTACCTTCTTTACCAAAGAAAGGTGAGTTGTTAATACTGAACTGCATGTTCATTGTTGGCTCATCAATAGGGATGATGGTAACCGCTTCAGGATTATCAATATCAGCTATTGTTTCACCAATTTGGAAGCCTTCAATACCTACAACAGCACAAATATCACCGCACTGTACTTCAGTAACACGCTTCTTACCCATGTCAACGAACACATATAGTTCTTTAACACGGCTGCGCTGCATGGTACCATCTATTTTGCATAACATAACAGGCTGGCCTTCTTTCAGTACACCGCGTGTTATTTTACCAATAGCTATACGGCCAAGGAATGAAGAATAGTCAAGTGATGTAATCTGCAATTGTACCGGACCATCTACAACCGTAGGGGCTGGTACTTTTTCAAGAATGGTATCTAAAACAGCTGTAATGTCAGCAGCAGGTGTCAATGATGTATTGAACCAACCTTGTTTTGATGAGCCATATAATGTAGGGAAGTTCAACTGATCTTCGGTAGCATCAAGCTGGAAGAACAATTCAAAAACGGCATCATGCACTTCGTCAGGACGGCAGTTTTCTTTATCAACTTTGTTAATAACTACAATAGGGTGCAGGTGCAGGTTCAATGCCTTTTGCAACACGAAACGTGTTTGTGGCATCGGGCCTTCAAATGCATCCACCAACAGCAATACGCCATCGGCCATTTTCAATACACGTTCTACTTCTCCACCAAAGTCGGCGTGACCTGGTGTGTCAATTACGTTGATTTTTACGCCTTTATAAGTAACTGATACGTTTTTAGCTAAAATGGTAATACCCCTTTCACGTTCCAGGTCATTACTGTCCATTATCAACTCACCTGTTTCCTGGTTGTCACGAAAAACGTTGGTTGTGTGTAAAATTTTATCGACCAATGTCGTCTTACCGTGGTCAACGTGCGCAATGATGGCGATGTTACGAATATCCATAAAAAACTCTTCTGGATCGCCCCCTGTTTTGGGTGCGATTTTTTTTAATTTTTCTCCTAAAAATAACCCTTCCTGTCAGAGAAATCAGGAAGGGCCTTATATTTCAGGGTGCAAAAGTACGGAAATAATGTAATAAAACGCATACCTTATTTGTAAATGCTGTTATCAAAACATTAAAATAATTAATAAAAAGTGTTATTGCCCGGGCAAATTCCCGCTAAAAGAACACTGACGAAATGAAGTTCTTTTATATTGCGTATTTATTTTGCCCTTTGGTTAAGTGACAACATAACTAGTTCGCTGATGGGCTCAATTGAATGGCCTTTCTTTACCAATGAAAGATGCACAAATATCTTTGTATCTTGCCGGCAATACTCGATAAATAAAAGCGTAATGCTATTTAACTCGCTGCCATTTGCCGTATTTTTTCCGGTAGTTACCTTGTTATGCTTCCTGTTGCCCTTCAGGCAGCGGTGGGTACTGCTTCTGACGGCATCGTGTTTTTTTTACATGTTCTTTAAGCCGGAATACATCCTTATTCTCGGTTTTACTATAGTAGTTGATTTTTTTGCCGGTATTTTACTGGAAGACGCCCGGGATAAGGTGCAGCGCAAGAAATACCTTATCATGAGTCTGGTAGCCAATATAGGTGTGCTGGCGGTATTTAAATATTTCAATTTCTTCAACGCCAATGTTTCGGCACTCGCGCACCATTTTGGCTTCAATAATAATATGCCATTCCTTAAAATGGCATTGCCTATAGGCCTCAGCTTCCATACTTTCCAGGCAATGAGTTATACCATTGAGGTATACCGGGGCAAACAGAAGGCGGAACGGCATTTCGGTATTTATTCGCTCTATGTAATGTTTTACCCGCAATTGGTGGCTGGCCCCATAGAGCGGCCGCAAAACATATTGCCACAACTTCACAAAGAGCACTTTTTTAGTTACGATAATGCTGTTACCGGTTTGCGCCTCATGGCCTGGGGTATGTTTAAAAAGGTGGTTATTGCGGACAGGCTGGCATTGTTTACTGACCCCGTTTTCAACGACCCGCACCACCAGACCGCCACATCGCTTTTTTTTGCCGCCGTATTCTTTTCTTTCCAGATCTACTGCGATTTTTCGGGCTATTCTGATATTGCAATCGGTAGCGCCAGAGTAATGGGCATAAAGCTGATGCAGAATTTCAACCGGCCATATAACGCTACTTCTATCGGCGATTTCTGGCGCAGATGGCATATCTCGCTTTCTACATGGTTTAAAGACTATCTGTATATTCCGCTTGGCGGCAATAGAGTAGCCGTGCCACGCGCCTATTTAAATTTATTTATAGTGTTCCTGATAAGCGGTTTCTGGCATGGTGCAAACTGGACATTTATTATATGGGGGGCGTTACATGGCTTTTACTCTGTTTTCGGCAACCTTACAGCCGCTATCCGGGCGCAAATGTCGAAAGCTGTTGGGCTTACAAAAATGGTGTGGCTGAATACCAACATCCAGCGCCTTATAACATTCCTGTTAGTTACTGTGGCCTGGGTATTTTTCCGGGCCAATAATTATAAAGATGCTTTTTATATTGTTAGTCGCCTGCCTGGTGTCATTGGCGAATCAATTACCACTCTGGCGCACCGGCCGCACCAGTTAAAATTTGGTGTTCCGCTAAACACTTTGGGTGCTTGCCTGTTGGTAATAGCAATATTGGAGCTTGTGCATTATACACAAGGAAAAGCCAGCTGGAATACGGTACTGCAACGCAAACCCGTATACCTGCGCTGGCTGGTATATTACGGGTGCGTGCTGGCTATTTTATATTTTGGCATTTTTGAAAAAAGGCAATTCATATACTTCCAGTTTTAAAGACTATTGATGAAAAGGTTTGTGTTGCGTTTATTATTGTTTTGCCTTCTGCCGCTGCCCCTGCTGTATGCGTTCAGCTATATAGTTGATATGGGATTGCGGAGATCGAACAGCTACTATTATTCCGAGTGGAATGATATTTTTCATGGAGCTGTAAATGCTGACCTGGTTATTACAGGGTCATCGCGCGCCTATGTGCATGTATCACCAAAAATACTGGATTCTGCTTTAGGCTTGAACACCTATAACCTGGGCATGAACGGAACCAAATTCCTGATGCAGTACGACAGGTTTAAAATTTACCTGCAACACAATAAGAAGCCGCGTTACGTTGTACAAACACTCGATTTTTCGATGCTGGCCGAAAACTATGAACTGTATGCTTACCAGCAATTTCTCCCGTATTTGTCAGACCCCGATATAAGGCAGATGACCGAAAAGTATAAAGGGAAATTTGGTTTTGGTGAATACTATTTCCCCATGTTCAAATACAATAACCAGAACGCTTTGGTAGTAGAGGGATTAAAGAGTTTCCTGGGCCATAGCGCAACCGGCCCGAAATATAAAGGCTATGAAGGGCAACTAAAGCCTTGGGATGCTGCCTTTGCCGCGGCCAACAGCAATGGCCCCGGAATGAGCCCCTATGACCAGGTTATAGATAGCCAGTCGCTGACAAAATTTAATGAATTTCTGGCATTATGTAGTCGCGAAAATATTAAGGTTATATTGGTGTTCCCGCCCATTTACAGCGAATTCATCCCGGTATTCCGGAACCGGCAGGCTATCCTGAGTTTGTTTGAAAGTGCTGCAGCAAAATATAATTTCCCCTTCCTGAATTTTCTTGATGATGAACTGTGCGCAGATAAGCACATGTTCTATAATTCGCAACATCTGAATAAAACGGGAGCTGAAATATTCAGCAGAAAGCTGGCTGCGAAGCTAAGTGGCATTGTTACAAAATGATGCTCAGTGTTTCAATGTGGTTGCTCTCGCCTTAAGCCACTCCGCATCGTCTGCGAGGCTATCAACGCTTAGAGCGGTAAGGGTTTTGTCAGGTTCTAACCAAAAAGCGACGCCTTCCTTAATGAGTTGTATCTTCTCATGATTCTTAATTTCTTCGAATTGTAGCTGTCCCTCTGTCCGGTGGCCGGAACTAGCCGTGCAGGGTAAAGAAAATACAAGCTTGTCGTCTTTTATCTTAGAGCAGGTGGCAAAGAAGAAAGAAAAATTGTCAGGGAAAGTTCCGTATTTATATCGCACAAAACACCTCCCGTCGCGATGCACTATTTTGGGCGATTCTGAAAAGTAGTGCTTATCGAACATAGAGAATTGCCCGAAGCTATTAGCGCTCAATAGTAGCAAAAAAGCCAGTTTCAAGATGACCAACCGTAGCGATTTATTCATTTTGCATGGGCGTTATTGCGAACCAAACATTTATCTCTTAATTGCATCAGAGGTACAACAATACATAAACAGCCGCCATGAAGAAGGCAACCGCCAGGGCAAGAAAGGCAATCATTTTTCTGAGTTGTTGCGGAGATCTGTTCTGCATAACAAAATGGAGTTTGCCGGCTGCCGGCAGGTAAGTGTTTAAAAGAGTTACCCCTGCACAGCATGGCTATGCAGGGGTAACAAAGAATAATAATTATTTCATTGGCTCAGCTGCAGCCATATTGAATTCGCGGGTTGCGTTTGTCATAGGGCCATCTACATTCTTACCGTCTTTGTCAACCAGTGTAAGAACCACTTTGCACTTACCTGTACCCAGGTTTTGAATGAAGTTCGATTCCCATTTGTCTACAACTGTGCTTAAAGTCTGGCTTGGAATATTATCATTACTTATGTCAGCTTTTACCTTGTATGCATCAGCGGCAAGCGATGCGTTCCAAACGTAGAAATCCAGCAACACATTAGCAGTGTCTTTGCCAATATAATCGCCTTTCGGGCGGCTATAGAACAGCATTGGGGTTTTAGGTTCATCCAACTTTTTAAGGTTGCCTTTTTCATCAATTTTAAAATGATAAACTACAGCAGCACCCGGGCTCTTGATAGACTCATGGTAAGAGCGGCTCAGGAAGCACATGAGGTAATGTTCTTTACCATCATTAGGGAGGGTAATTTCATTTTTAGCCTCATACAATGCTTTATATGGGGTGTAATCCATTATAAAGTGTATGTGCTGACCTTTATCAGAATTGTTACAATTTTTGGCAGCGGCATCAGGCGTTTGTGCCTTAAGCTCATAATCTTTCACATCAAAATTGAAAGTTACTTTTGTCGAGTCTTTGCCAACTTTTTCAGCCTTTACAGCGCCCATTTTAAGGCTGGCTTTAGGAAATTCAGGAGAAGGAACAACCTTAGCAATAGCTACCGGCTGGCGTGGAACCGCTTTCTGCATGGTATCGGTAGTACCTTTATTGCCTTCAGTAGCTGCATTATTACATGATGCAAAGCCCATTGCCGAAACAGCGGCAACAACTGATAATTTCACTAAATTTTTCATGATATGAATATTTGCTGCAAAAATAGCACTTATAGCTATAGGGGCGTAAATAATTTGCTGTGAGTAAAATTTGTCTGAATTATGATTTTATGATTTCAGGATTATAAGATCCGCTGAGTGTAACGTTCTGTTTTCCTGCTAGGAGGTCTGCTTTTGACTGGCTTCCGGATGCCGGATCTTTAAATCCTAAAAATCATAGTTCAGACAATTACACCTTCTTAAACAAAAACTCCCCGCCATGCTGGTGCAGCGTAAGGCCCTGGCCATTAGAATGGAATGCTACGGCAATTTTTGCCTTATCGTATCTGAAAGTATCGCTACCTATTGCTTGCAGCGGAAAGGGCTTCTGTTCGGTGGCCTGTGCAATAAGTTCACTATCACAGCTGGTGATGGTTATTTCGAGGGGCAATTGAGTATTTACGTAGGTGCCGGCATAATTAGCTAATTCAACACCCGTTAGCTCGATGGGTTCCATCTTGGCGAATTTGCGTGGTATGCCGTTTTTCATCTCGCCTGTAAATAACCGGTAAAGGTAAATACCCGCCGACGATAAGAGCATAAGGAGTGTAAGTTGCACCAGGCCGTAGTAGGTTGTTTTCGAAAACCCGTTCTGCAATAGTGCATGCTTGAAATTCATTACAGGAAATAACAGGGCCATACCCCAATACAACAAGGTGAGTTGAATTTTTGCAAGTTTGGGTTGGAATCGCAATACAAAAGGGCAGATAGCACCGGTGAGCGCCATAATTATATAGCCTGTGCTGCGAATATAACTCCCATAAGGCCAATGTAAAACAGTGAAATAAACTCCTGCTATGCAGAGCGCAAAACCGATCCAGAAGGCAGCGTTAAGCGCTACATTTAAAGTACGCAGGTGTTTCATAATGATGGGACCTATTGTTTATTATTCAAATTTAGATACTTTGCCCGACAAACGCGGGGTCATTGTAAGCGGAAATACCCCTTTTTTCAGAAAATTTTAAGTATTCAACATTCCCTTTTAAGGTAGTTAACCGCTACATTTGTCCAAATTAATATTTGTACTATGCCAGGCTATGAATTATTTGGCGCGCAGGAGCGCAAGGAAGTAAATGATGTACTGGAAACGGGCATCCTTATGCGCTATGGTTTTGATGGTCCGCGTAAAGGAATATGGAAAGCTAAAGAACTGGAGCAAGAGATCTGCAATACTTTTGGTAGTGGCTACGCGCAGCTGGTAAGCAGCGGAACCGCGGCCCTTACAACTGCTATGGCGGCCCTGGGCATTGGCGCCGGCGACGAGATAATTATGCCAACTTTTACTTTCGTGGCTAGTTTCGAAGCGGTACTTTCAGTAGGTGCAATACCGGTACCTGTAGATATTGATGAAACGCTCACGCTTGACCCGGAAGCGGTTGAACGCGCTATAACGCCCAAAACAAAAGCTATAATGCCCGTGCACATGTGCGGCAGCATGGCGCAGATGGATGAATTAAAAGCTATCTGCGAAAAGTATAAATTATTTTTGCTGGAAGATGCCTGCCAGGCAATTGGTGCAACCTATAAAGGCAAACGCCTGGGTACTATAGGCGATGCCGGTACCTTCTCGCTTGATTTTGTTAAGATAATAACGTGTGCTGAAGGCGGCGCAGTGCTTACCAATAATAAAGAAATTTTTGAAAAGTGCGACCAATACAGCGATCACGGGCATGACCACATGGGTAAAGACCGCGGCGCTGACCTGCATCCATACCTCGGTTATAACTATCGTATTTCTGAACTGCATGCAGCCGTTGGTTTGGCGCAGGTGCGCAGGCTTGGCGAGTTCCTTGCCATACAGAGGCGCAACCACGACATAGTTTACAATACGCTGAAAAATGTTGAAGGCCTTACCTTCAGGGTAATTCCTGACCCCGCTGGCAATACCGGTTCTTTCCTGTCGTTCTTCCTGCCAACGGAAGAAATGGCTCGGGAAGCGGTTGCCGAAATGGGCGCAACAGGCATCGGAGGTAATTTCTATTGGTACGATAATAACTGGCACTATATCCGCAAATGGCAACACCTGCAGAGCGGAAGCTGGATGAATAAATTTTATGAAGAACAGAAAAAGCAGGTATTGCATTACGCTAACCAGGCTTTCCCGGCTAGCGATGCCATTATCAGCCGCTGTATTTCATCGCTTACCAGCTTGCTATGGACAGAAGAACAGGCACAGGAACGCGCAGACAGAATGGCTGCTATATTGACCCGCGTCATCGCTAAGGCTGCAACTACAGCATAAGGTTCAACAAAAAAAACGAACAGCTTTCTACTTTCTACTAACGACTTTAGACTATAATGACAACAGCAGAAATACTCAAAAAGGTCCGGAGAATAGAAATTAAAACAAAAGGACTCAGTAACCACATATTTGCTGGCGAATACCATTCTACTTTTAAGGGTAGGGGTATGTCGTTCAGCGAAGTGCGGGAATATACTCCGGGCGATGATGTTAAATTCATTGACTGGAATGTTACCGCGCGCTTTAATACCCCATTCGTAAAGGTTTTTGAAGAAGAGCGGGAATTGATAGTGATGCTGCTGGTGGACATCAGCAGCAGTTCGTTGTTTGGCACGCAGCAACGCACCAAGCGCGAACTGATAACGGAGTTGGGAGCGGTATTATCGTTTTCAGCAACGACGAATAACGATAAGGTAGGTGTTATATTCTTCAGCGATAGAATTGAAAAATACATACCACCTAAAAAGGGTAAGGGCCATATTTTACGCATCATCCGTGAATTGATTGCGCTGGAACCAACCAATACTTCCGATACCAATGTAGGTGTGGCGTTGGAATTCCTCAACAATGTTATTAAGAAAAAAACCATTGCCTTTCTGCTGAGCGATTTTGTAAGTAAGCCTTATGAGCAACCCTTGCAACTTGCCGCACGGAGACACGACCTTGTTGGCATTCACGTTTATGATAAGTACGATAAAGAATTGCCCCCAGCCGGCCTTATTCAGTTAGTTGATTCAGAAACGGGAGAGCTGAAGTGGGTAGATACTGACGACAGGGGGATAAGGAACCACTATGCAGCTGCTTTCGAAACCAAAAATAAATATTGCAACCAGGCTTTCAGAAAAAGTGGCGCATCTTTACTCAACATTCGCACCGAAGAAGATTATGTGAAGGTATTGCAGGGTTACTTTAAGCGGAGGTAAATTTAATTCGACAATTTGGTAATTTGACAATTCGGCAATGGATTGGTCAGGGATTCATAAATGTTGTTGCAATAAAAAGCAGAATATTAATAACGTTAAACTCAGATGAACACAAGCGTAATTAAGAGGTTGGTTTTATTTACGGTTTTAATTTTTGTTTCGCAATACGCCGTGGCCCAGGGCGATGCTACTGCAACCGCCCGCCTGGATGTAAGGCAGATATTGGTGGGTGACCAGGCAAAATTATTTTTAGAAGTAAGGCACAATCCTTCTTCAGTAAAAATTCAGTGGCCAACTATCCTCGATTCTTTTAATAAGCTGGAGGTGGTGGAAAAGGGTAAAATAGACACCATAAAGCAGGGTGGATACATAACCTACAAACAAAAGCTCCTGGTAACGGGGTTCGATTCAGGTTTATTCCAGATTCCGCCATTTCAGTTTGCAGTTATCCCAACCAGTGGTACGGCTTCTGTACTTACAACCGATTCATTCCAGTTGCTGGTACAAACGGTAGCTGTTGACACCAACAAGGCGTTCAAGCCTATTAAAAGTATCATGTTCGTAGATGCCACCTGGCTCGATTATTTGTGGTATATTATTGGTGGTATAGCGCTGGTGGTGCTAACTATAATTGGTGTAGTATATTACATGAAGCATAAGAAGCCTGTGGTAAAAGAACCGAAGCAACCAAAGGTGCCGCTGCAAGACCAGGTGCTCGCAAAGCTGGCAGAACTGGATGCCAGACAGCTGTGGCAAAAGAACCAGGTTAAAGAATATTACATTGAACTCACCGATATTGTCAGGAGCTATATTGAAGAACGTTTCAAGACACATGCTATGGAATTAACGACCGACGAGTTGTTATACAAAGCACGACTGCATAAAGAACTGCAGCAATACGTGAGCGTGCTCACTGTTATTCTGCAAACAGCCGATCTTGCTAAATTCGCAAAGTCGCAGCCAATGCCACAGGAGCATTTTGATGCGATGGATAATGCTAAGAAATTTGTTGACTCTTCAAGACCTGTAACTAATCAAACCCCAACGGAAAACTAAGTATGAAAGCATTTCTGGATTGGAAACACATCACATTTGCGCATCCGTATTTTTTCGCGTTGCTGCTCCTTATCCCTTTTATGATATGGTGGCAATTGCGTGGCCGTAAAAATAGCCAGCCAGTTCTGCGCGTTACAACACTTGGTGGTATTAAATCGTTGCCTCCCGGGTTTAAAGCGCGTTTCCGGCCTGTTTTATTTGTGTTGAGGATAGTGGCGCTGATAATGCTGATAATAGCGCTGGCGCGTCCTCAAAGCACCAATACCACACTCAACAGCGATACCGATGGTATTGATCTGGTAATGGGTGTGGATATATCCGGCAGTATGCTTGCTGAAGATTTTAAGCCTAACCGCATGGAAGCGGCAAAAAAAGTTGCCCTTGAGTTTGTTGATAAGCGCCCTTCCGACCGTATTGGTCTGGTTATATTTTCGGGTGAGAGTTTTACCATGTGCCCTATTACAATTGATCACCAGGTGCTGAAAGAGCAGATCATGAGCCTGAAAAGCGGCATGGTAACAGATGGTACTGCCATAGGCGACGGATTAGCTACATCTGTAGATAAATTACGGTACTCAAAAGCAAAAAGTAAGGTGATTATTTTAATGACGGACGGTGAAAACAACTGTGGTAAAATATCGCCATTAACAGCCCTTGAAATTGCCAAAGTTTACAAGCTAAAAGTATACACCATTGGTGTGGGCACAGAAGGCCAGGCGCTGATACCTATGCAGACCCCAATGGGTACGGTAAAGCAAATGATGCCGGTGAATATTGATGAGCCATTGCTGAAGCAAATAGCTGCACAGACCGGCGGCAAATACTTCCGTGCCACTAGCAACAATTCGCTCAAAACCATTTATGACGAGATTGACAGGATGGAGAAAACGAGTATAGAGGTAACTTCCTTCAAGCGTTATGCTGAGCTGTTCTTCCCATTTGCGATGCTCGCCATTATATTTTTATCGTTAGAGTTATTGCTGAGATATACTGTCTTTAAGAGCCTGACCTAGGGGAGCAAATTTTGAAATAATAAAACACAAATTCCGAAGTCCGGTTATCTTAAAATCTACAGGCTTATTAATTATTGTTTGGCTTTAATTTCCTTCTTCAATTCTTCAAACATAGTGATCAGTTTGTCTAGTTTCTCTACCTCGATACTGTTCAGCTTTTTTTGTAGTGCTTCTATTTCGTCCTTCGCATCACGGTTGGTTTGGTAATCGGCTTCTGCCTGTGCGCGGTCGCGTTCGCCCTGCCTGTTTTGCGACATCATGATGATGGGCGCTGCATAAGCAGCCTGTGTTGAAAATAAAAGGTTGAGCAGAATAAACGGGTACACATCCCAGTGATAACAGAACCCGAAAACATTCAGTCCCATCCATATCAGCACTATTACCGACTGAATGATAATGAAGGTCCAGGAACCCATGCCGCTGGCAACGGCATCCGCCACTCTGTGCCCTAAGGTACGTTCTTCAGCATCTTTTTCATGCCATGTTTTTTGCTTTTCCATTTTTTGAGTTTGGTATTGACCAGCACAAAGCTATGCTTCCCAAACCAATATAAATGCTCCAGTCAAATTATAATCAATATGGTTTGGCTTAATATTGCAACTGATATATTTTGGCATTGTCTATGGAATTAAAAGACAGGATAAAAGGTAGTTTATATGCAGGCGCAATAGGCGACTGCATTGGCGGATATTTTGAAAACAATGCCAATAGTTATCGTGATTTTCTAGGGTTCCCCTGGCAAATTTCTGATGATACGCAACTTACGCTTGCTACCTGCGAAGCTATTATTGCGGCAAAGGGAATTGAGCCGGCAAAGATTGCCAGCCAGATGCTGCATTGGTTTAACCAAAACAAGATAACCGGAATTGGCAGCAGTACATTGGGCGCATTAAAGGCATTGCAGGTTGGCAGTCATTGGGCTTTAGCCGGGCGGCAGGGAGAGTTTGCAGCGGGTAACGGTGCCGCGATGCGCATGGCTCCATTGGCATTTTTAAACCCCGACAGGCAAACCATAGCAGATGTAGCCAGGATAACACACAGGAATGATGAAGCCTATGCAGGTGCATTTGCCGTGGTAGAAAGCATCAAGGCTGCGATAAGCGAAAGATGGACTGTTGAATCAAAATTGATTCCCCTGCTGCTGGAAACATTGCCTGATACCCAACTGCGTGACCGCTTGGTTTTATTCAATAGTGAAGCGGGTTCTGTTTCGGAAGTAGGGAGGAAGTACGGTAACAGTGGCTTTGTTGTTGATACAGTTCCTCTCGCTATTTATGCAGCACAACAGGTTAACGGTTGTTCCCTTGCAGAAATTTTCAAAGAGATAATTGTTTCTGGAGGAGACACAGATACCATTTGTGCCATAACCGGTAATATAGCAGGCGCATATTTAGGTTTTGAACAGTTGCCAGCGCCCTACAAAGCGAAGCTTGATACTATAAAAGATGCAGCTGTTTTGGTCAGGTTGGTTGATGAGTTTATTGAGGTGGTAACAGCTATGCGGTAGCCCCTATCCGTTCAGCGCCCTCTTATACATCTGTATCGTATTTTCAAGCCCGTAATATAGGGCGTCAGCCACCAAGGCATGTCCTATGGAAACTTCCAGCAAGTTCGGGATTGACTTACTGAAAAAGCCCAGATTAAACCGGTCAAGGTCGTGCCCGGCATTTACACCTAAATTGTGGGTGAAGGCCACTGAAGCAGCCTTAATGTAGGCGGCAATTGCGGCATCTTTATTATCAGTATAATGCTTTGCATAATCTTCCGTGTAGAGTTCCACACGGTCGGTGCCGGTAGCCGCCGCCGCCGCAACAAGTTCTTCTACAGGGTCTACGAAAATTGATACCCTAATACCTGCTTTTTTGAAGACACTAATTATCTGCGATAAGTATTCTTTTTCTTTTATGGTGTCCCATCCGTGGTTGCTGGTGAGCTGGTTAGGGTCATCTGGCACGAGGGTTACCTGTGCCGGTTTTGTTTCCAGTACCAACGCAACAAACTTATCCTCCAGCGGGTTACCTTCTATATTGAATTCGGTAGTTATTATTTTATTTATTTCCCTTACATCGCTGTAGCGTATGTGGCGTTCATCGGGGCGTGGGTGCACGGTAATGCCGTCGGCGCCAAACTTCTGGCAGTCAATAGCAACCTGTAATACATTTGGGTTGTCGCCGCCACGGCTGTTACGTAGCGTGGCAATTTTATTGATGTTAACCGAAAGCTTCGCCATGTAAAGAATTGAGCACTAAAAGTAAAAAATTAAAATGGGCACTGTTGTTTTAAAAATGCAAAATTTTATTTTGACCGCCACGCACCTATTGAAAAGAGTGTCACACCAATTGCTCCGCCAATTGCATCTGCAACTACATCCATTACTTCTGATGATCTGCCCAGGCCCGGGAATGCTCCCTGCAATATTTCTATAATACAGCCAAATGCAACGGAAATGGCCAGCATAAGCACCAGCCGCACCATTTTCCTGGTAGGGTTACTGCAAAGCCATAAAAAACTAAAACCGCCAAAGAAAATAAAATGTACCCATTTGTCTATAAGAGGTACTGCAACATGGGGAACGTTGCGTGCTGGCATCAGGCATCCAATTAAAATGAGCAAGGTCCATAGCATAGCCAGGAACCTTGCCCATTTTTTATAACCAGAATTTTGTTGGAATAAAGACATTTAATTACCCTACCAATGCTTTGTAAGCAGCGGCATCAAGTAAAGCTTCAATATCAGCTACATTATCAACATCCATCTTTATCATCCAGCCTTTGCCATATGGGTCGCTGTTCACGCTTTCAGGCGCTTTTTCCAGGTCTGCGTTTACTTCGGTAACAGTGCCACCTACAGGTAAAAACAGGTCTGATACAGTTTTAACTGCTTCTACAGTTCCAAAAATTTCATTTGCAGCCAGGTGCTTGTCAAGGGTTGGTACATCTACATACACAATATCACCCAGTTCATGCTGTGCGAACTCTGTAATGCCGATAGTAGCAGTGGTGCCATCCAGGCTTATCCACTCGTGGTCTTTGGTATAACGTAAATTGCTTGGGAATTCCATTTTTATAATTTTGGGGTAAAAATAGCAAAATAGTTTGCAGTACGAAATGATAACGGTTACTATATTTCTGATGTAACATTTTCACAACTTATTGGCAGGGTAAAAATAGTTTTGCCTGCAAGCCTTACTTTTGCCTGGATAACCATACAATACAGACCATAACATGAATAATCAGTTAGCGCACCATATAGAAGAAGTATTCGGCAACCGCGAGTTATTAAAAGATGAAAATTATAAAAACTACATCCGGGAAGTTATTGAGGAAGTAGATAAAGGCAGGTTACGGGTTGCCATGCCGACAGAAAATGGCTGGCAGGTGAACGAATGGGTGAAAAAGGCTATTCTGCTCTATTTCGGTATACAACCGATGCAAACATGGACCATAGAGCCTTTTGAGTTCTACGACAAAATGCTGCTGAAGAAAGATTATGCCGATCTGGGTGTAAGGGCGGTTCCGCATGCTGTTGCCCGCTACGGCGCATATTTAGCCAAAAATGTAGTGCTGATGCCCAGCTATGTAAATATTGGTGCATACGTTGATGAAGGTACTATGGTTGATACCTGGGCTACGGTAGGTTCATGCGCACAAATTGGTAAGGGTGTGCACCTGAGTGGTGGCGTGGGTATTGGCGGAGTACTGGAACCATTGCAGGCTTCTCCCGTTATTATTGAAGACGGTGCCTTCATAGGGTCGCGTTGTATAGTTGTGGAAGGTGTAATTGTAGAAAAAGAAGCGGTTTTAGGCGCTAATGTAGTGCTCACACAATCGACCAAGATAATTGATGTAAGCGGCGCAACGCCGATTGAATACAAGGGCCGTGTACCTGCGCGTAGCGTGGTTATACCTGGCAGTTATACCAAGAAATTCCCGGCAGGCGACTACCAGGTAAGCTGCGCACTCATCATCGGCACCCGCAAACCATCTACCGACCTGAAAACAAGTCTTAATGATGCCTTGCGCGAGTTTAATGTAGCGGTTTAATTTTAGTAGATAGTAGATAGTAGTTAGTACATAGTAGATAGTCGTGAGTAGAAAGCTTTAGTAAGCGCTTTTTGCAATTATTCATGGAGATAGGTCCAGCTATTATAGATCAGTTATATCAGCTTTTTACTTACTGCTAACGACTTAAAAAAACTTTCTGCTCGCGACTTACTACAAATAACAGCTTTCTACTTTATACTAACTACTTTCTACCTAAGACTTACGACAAGTTTCTATGACTTTTGACTGGAGCTTTTTTGACAGGGTTTATTACAACCAGAAGGTATCTGACTACCTTTTGTTTGTAGGCATCATATTGGCTACACAGCTGGTAAAAAAGCCATTAGCATCGCTGCTTACCCGCATTAGCAGCGGGCTGGCGGTGAAGTACAGTTACATGAACCATAAAGAAACCATTCGTGAACTGCTCTTTAAACCGATAGAGCATTTGCTGCAGGTGGTGCTTTATTTTGTTGCTACAGAACAATTGGCGCACATACTGGATAGTGTGGTGTTTAAGCGGGGTTTTACCGCAAAAAACGGCATGCGCATCAATCTGGGCGATATTACCGATCATATTTTCCTTTTGTTGTTCATCGTTTACGTTACACAGCTGGTTACGCATTTTATTGATTTTATATATTACATACGCATGGGCAAGGCGCAGGAAGAAAAAAATGCCGCCCGTGAGCAAATGCTGCCGCTGATAAAAGAAATGTCGAAGCTGCTGGCCTGGATATTGGGTACTTTTTGGGCGCTCGGCAGTGTGTTTCATGTTAATGTGCCGGCACTTATTACCGGTTTAGGTATTGGTGGCGTAGCTATAGCGCTGGCAGGTAAAGAAACGGTAGAAAACTTCTTTGCTGCCTTTACAATATTGTCCGACAAGCCTTTTCAGACTGGTGACATTATTAAACTGGGCGAAATTGAGGGCACCGTTGAGCGTATTGGCTTCAGGAGTACCATGGTAAGAAATGCCAACGGTGAGGCCAACATCATCCCTAACCAGAACCTGGTAAGCCGCAGCATCATTAATCTATCCAGCCGCACCACCAGAGGCATGAAGATAGTGGCCAACATAAAATATGGTGTTAGTCATGCAGTACTCACCAATCTGATAGAGGAAATTAAAACGGAACTGAGGGGTATGCCTAATGTGCAGGAGCCCGTCACCGCAATTTTAGAGAATTTTGATAAAGAGACCTTTCAGCTGGTCATTTCCTATCATCTTGCCCATCCATTGCCGCAGGGTGTAAATTTATTGGCGGTCAAGCACGAGATCAACCTGAAAATTTTCGGCATGATCTCAGATAAGGCCCAGTTAGGCACCCTGCCCGGAACCAGTTAGTTTACTCAAAATCACTTTATATATTATTTATTTAATCTGCAATTGGGTGTCTTTTACACTCTTGAGGAGGCGTCATTTTTACCGTTCGATGGATGAAACCTGCATTTCACACCCCAAAACGTGCATTTCGATGGATAGCTCGTTTTTTTTAAAACGGTAATAGTACCTTGCACCTGCAAGGCAATTGATACCGAAGCAATCAGTTTCTGCCAAGCCAAAACCTCAAAAAGCAAAACAAAAATTTACGGCAGGCAATAATCATTAACAGCCGCGAACTAACAATATTGGAAAAAATATACCAATTTCATTTCCATTTACCCGGGTTGTCACTAATACTGACAACCTTTTTTTATGCCCCGCTCATAGCAACATTTCGACTTCGGGCAATCCCCTAATGTTTGCCGAAACTTCAATGTCAAAATGATATAAGGCAATAAAAATCAGTGATATATTGATGTTTTTTATTGCTCGTTATTTTCATTTTTGCTTAATTCCGGCCCGTTATTTTTACCGTTCGATGGACGAAACCTGCATTTCACACCCCAAAACGTGCATTTCGATGGATAGCGTATTTATTTCGTTGCCTACGGCGCTATATTGCATTGACAATTAAGGGCAGAGCGCCAATAACTCAAACATTACTAACTAACATCTAAAACCAGCAATAAAAAAATTACAGTGCTGTAACCAGTATTGAAAAGATAACGGAAAAAATATACCCCCACTTTCATTTTCATTTTTCCCCTGGTTGTCTATTCATAGGCGACCTTTTTTTTATTCGTCCCCGTCCCCATTACTAACATTTGCTAACTTCATCGTTTAAAGCATGGTCTATTGGCACCGACTACAAATAAGTCTGCCGCTTTTTTACTTTTGGGTGAATGTATTTTATGAACAGATGTCTACTTGCTTTTTTGTTGTTATTGCTGTGGTTTAATGGCTATGGGCAATATTTTCCTGCCGAAGGGAGCCATCTCCATTACCGGATTATTGCCTTTAGGGTTCCGGTAAAAGTCGGTATATGCACAATCGAAATTGCGAAAGGAAACATCAACAACTTAGATTCATTTGAGAAGAATATCGTAAAAGTCACCCAAAAATTAAATTCCGGCATGGTCATCGCTGAGGTGCCAGACTGGGGTGCCGCATACACCTGGCGGCTGGTAACCGGTAAAAAGCCGCTGGAAGGCCTGCATCATTTCAGCACCCTTAATCTGCCATTTACTGATGTTGCAAAGTACAGGCTTAAAGTGTCACAGCCTGCTACGCAATATAGCGATGCTTTTGTTTTCTGCGATGCCAACCGCGTACTTTACGATATGAAGGGAAATGCAGTATGGGTGTTGCCGGATATGGAGGGCATTGTTTCTGCCACTACTGTTATCAGAGATCTTAAACTTTCGCCTGCTGGTACCATTACATTCATGACCATGACCATGGCTTATGAGATTGATTTTAGCGGCAAAATACTCTGGCGGGCGCCCAATACAGGAGCTGTAAGCGGCGAAAAAACAGAGCATTACCACCACGAGTTTACCCGGTTAAGTAATGGGCATTATATGACACTCGGACATGAAATGTTATCCTGTACGTGGCAAAAAACGGGGATAAACGACAGTGCGCTTACAATTAGCAGGGTGAATGGCCTGCCCCAGCCAACTAACGGGGGGAGCCACTTCTCTATGCCGTTTGGCACGGTACTGGAGTATAATGCAAGCGGGCAGCTGATTTGGAGCTGGAAATACTTCAACTACTTTATTAAAACGCAGCAGTATAGTGCCATAAAGGATCGCAGGGAACTGGACAGCCATGAAAATGCTTTTTACTTCGATGAAAAAGCAGGTTACGTTTACTTAAGTTTCAAAAATGCCAACCAGGTGCTGAAAATCAGTTATCCGCAGGGGCAAGTAACGCAGGTGTATAATGGTTTGGAAGCAGCGACCATTACCGGTTTGTTCTGCCAGCAACATGCTTGTAAAAAATCGGCTAAAGGCTACGTATACCTTTTTAATAATAATTTCTGCAATCCGGACTCGCTCCCTACCGTTATTAAGCTAAAAGAACCCGTTACCCAAAAAGATAAGATAAAAAAAATATGGGAGTATAAATGCCCGATATCGGCTGAAAATTTCGTTCACCCCGCCGCTACTACCGGTGGGAATGTGTGCGAAATGCCCGGCGATGCCTTGTTTGTTTCGTTATGCAGCCCCTATGGTAACATGTTCATAGTCAATGCCAATAAGCAGAAGTTATGGAATGCAGACCTCGAAAAATGGGATATTGAAAAAGCCAGATGGATACCACAGGAACAATACAGGGCCAGTATAATCACTGATCGTAAAAAGCTGGAACAGCTGGTGCGGAGCGCCGCCAAAGCGCAGTAAGCGTTTTTAATCGCAGGGATTGTATCTTTATACCTCCCTACCTCACCATTGATGATCAGATTGTACATAGTCTTGTTGCTGTTGTTGTCCGCATTGCCGGCAAATGCGCAGTTACACCCCGCAGAAGGCGATTCCCTGCACTACCGCCTGGTTCCATTCTCATTTGTGGGTATGGCAAAAGCAGATAGCTATGTTGTTACCGTCGCAAATGGCATCTACAATACTAATGATTCATTTGCGGTGAATATAGTAGCAAGTGCAAAAGCCAAAACAAACAGTTCAATAATTACACTACCTTCTTTTGGTAGCGGCTATACCTGGCGGGTAACCATGTATATAAAGGGTGTTGCCGTGAAGCAGGGTGCACTGAATCATTTCAGTGTAAAGGTGCTGCCGAATCCCGGTGTGGGTAGCATGCGCCTCACTGTAACGCATAATGATGGGGTATACAAAGATGCGCTGATGTTTTTAGACCATAACCGCGCACTTTATGATATGAATGGAGCGCTGGTGTGGTTCATGCCAACGCTTGAAGGGCAGAATGAAAACATGGTCGTGCGCGATATGAAGATGACGCCGCGCGGTACTATTTCGTTTTTGTCAGAAACCCGTGCTTTCGAAATAAATTACAATGGCAAAATACTGTGGCAGGCGCCAAACGATGGTAAAGTAAATGGCGAAAAAACCGAGCGTTATCACCATGAATTTACCAGGCTCGGTAATGGCAGGTATATGCTATTGGGCAATAAAACTATGTGGTGCAGGATGCCGGCAAAAAGCGGCGAGCTGCCGCAGCCTACTACCTTAAAAGTGAGGCCCGACAGCAGTGGGAAAGACTACCGCCGGATAGAGTTTTCGAGCGTCATAGAATATGATAGCGCCGGTAAAATAATCTGGAGCTGGAAACTATGGGATCACTTCAATAAAAGTCATTTCGACCAATTTGCAAAGCTGCAGGGTAGGAACGAGTATGAAATGCACATTAACTCATTTTACTTTGATGAGCGTGCAAAAATGTTGTACCTGAGCAGTAAAAACTATGGTATAATTATAAAAATAAAGTATCCGCAGGGCGATGTGGTGGGTATATACGGCACCCCATACGACACTACCGGTGCGAAAAATAACGATACGCTTTTTTGCAGCCAGCACGCTGTAAGAAAGTCGGAGAAGGGCTACCTCTATCTTTTTAATAATAACGCCTGCAATAGCGAAGAAGGGCCAAAGGTGTTGCTATTCAAAGAGCCGGCATCACGAAAAGACACAATTAAGAAGGTTTGGGAATACAGTTGCTTTATGAACGAGGCCAATCGTAACCACCAGATGAGGGATAATGTAACCACCGGAGGTAGTGCCTATGAGTTGCCGGGTGGCGAAATGTTCATTTCCTTATGCAGCCCGTATGCGAATATTTCTATTGTAAACCGCAATAAGCAGGTGCTGTGGAGCGCTATACCAGAACAATGGAACGCACCGGAAAATAAATGGTTGCTTTTGCCACAATACCGTGCCAGCATTATAACCGATGCCAAAGCTATTGCGCTAATGGTAGGCGGAGGTATAAAGCACTGATAGCTAGTACTCTTGTAAGCTCGTCGAAATCTGTTTTTTACGAATGTATGTTAATGCTTATTTTATCGTAACTAATGGTACGGGAGGGTAGTGGTTTAGGTTCAAAACTATCTGCAGGTGAGCGGTTAATGGCTATTTCAAGATAGCCGGAGCTGTTGAACCGGCATAAAAACTTGCCTTCTTCCACATCATTGTAATGCTGGCTTACCTGGTTTATTTCTTCCCGTACGCCTAATATTTTTATCCCGAATTTCTTATCGCCGATAATTTCTTCGAACTGGTTGCGGTTCAGGTTTAAAATCATATTTCCATAGCGGTCAATATGCAGAATACTGCAATCGACCCGGCTATTAAATATTGTTGGCTGGGGCAATTTATAGTTGCGCTCCGGTGTATATAGCGAAAGTACTACTTCCGGTTTGCCACCGCTCTGTAGCATATTTATAGTATCAGTAACAGCATCTATCCAGCTGGCAAGTGCGGGGAAACCCTGAAATTCCCGGCAAAGATAAATTGATGTCGTTTCGTCATCCCCTGTTATCAGGGAAAGAATACCATTGTCAGGCGCCAGGAAGTAATGACCATTATGTACTGCCAGTATTAGCTTTTGCCTGTTGCGCTGAAAAATATCTACTAAAAGCAAATGAATAGTCCCTTCGGGAAAATGGATATAAGAAGAGGCTGATAAATACGCGGCCTGCTGTATATCTGTTTTGCTTATTGCATGTGTAATATCTATAATGTTATTTTTTGCCGGTAGCTGAATCAGGGCAGCTTTAAGCGTGCACACACCGATGTCGGCCGTTTGCAGATCGGATAGAATTGTAATGATACTCATGGACAAAAGACTATATATTATAGAGGGATTGCGTGGAATGGCATTCAGCATACCATCCGCGAACTAAAGTTAAGGTATTACTTGTTTAGCAGGCAATTATTTCTAATATTTTTTTCAGGAAGTCCTATTATCGCATTTTGCGCATTTTCTGCAATATTTATTACGTTGATGGTGTTGGGCTATTATAAATTGCGCTACATACATAAATTGTATTTTGTATTTGTAGAATCTTTCTTTACTTTGTGACAAATTCTTTTAAAAAACCCAACCAATATAAAGTTGGGACTGTCTTTAAAGTTAGAAAAAATATTATCTTGCACTTAAATAGTTTAATTATGAAACAAATTACATCCTTAGCTTTAGTTATGCTTTTCGCCTTCGGTAGCTCTTTTGCAAAAGACCGAATGAGTAAACATGTTACCGTGAAAGGTGACAACGTAACCGTTACTTACGGCCAACCTTCAAAGAAGCAAGCACTTACTATTGTTGATGCCAAGCCTTGGTTAACCAGCGTTGATGAGCCAGCTATCGTTACTTTACCTAAGGGATGTATGTTTGCGGGCAGGCAGATAAACCCAGGTACTTACAGCCTTATTACTGTACCTTATAAAGGTGAGTGGATAATTTATCTGACTAACAAAATGAACCCAACTGAAGCTGATCTTGACCTGGGTAAATTAAGGGGTGAGAATATGCTTTATAGCAATGAAATGGTAGGTCACTCTGATAAAGGTGTTGACCAATTTACTATTGAAGCAGTAAAAGATGGTTTGTTGATTTCTTGGGATCACAGCAACATCATGATACCGGTTCAGCCTTGGTAAGCTAAACAACTGATTTAAAAATACTTACTACTAGAGGCGTGCTGTTGTGCGCCTTTAGTCATATAATGTAGTGAGTAATGCCCGCAGGCATTTGTTGCCTTGCCGGTAACCCTCTGTGGGTGATTAACATTGTTAATTTTGCTCACCTCGATCCAATTGCTTTACTTTATCTCTTAAATTTGAAACATGAAACAATTTTCTGCTCTTGTATTAGTAATGGTGTTGGCTATAAGCAGCGCCTTTGCAAAAGACCGTGCCAGCGCGCACACTACTGTTAAGGGAGATTTTATCTCTGTAACCTATGGCCAGCCTAAAATGAAGGGCAGAGCTATTTTTGGTGGTCTTGTACCTTACGGCCAGGTATGGCGCACAGGTGCTGACGAGGCTACTGAAATTACAATTACCAAAGGTTGCATGTTCGGTGGCAAACAGGTAAGCCCTGGAACATACACTTTATTCACTATTCCTGAAAAGGGCGAGTGGACCATCATGCTGAATACAGAACTGAAGCAGTGGGGTGCATATAGCTACGAAGCTAACAAAAACAAAAATGTATTGGTTGCAAAAGTACCTTCTACTACACTTAGCACCCCTGTTGAAACATTCACAATAGACGTGAAAGACAATGGCATCATTATGTCATGGGACAAAACCAGCGTTTTTGTTGAAGCAAGGTTATAATTCATAAAAACACTTTTAATATTGATGGCGTACCATTTGGTGCGCCATTTTTTTGTACCTAAATGCCACAAGCTGTTGCCTTTGTCTTCTATGGAAGGGCTATGATAGGGTATTCCGCTACACTGGATACCTTATTTAACTGTGCAGACTACACAGCCCACATCCACCTCAAAAATAAATTCCGAAAAATTTTCACTAATTCTGTAACTTTTTTTCCGCACAGCCGATATATATACAGAATGGAAGTTAAAGAGTACAATACATGCGTTAGTGAGTTGTCAGATGCGCTTTTCAGGTTTGCCTGTAAGTGCACCGGCAATGCAGATGATGCGCATGATGTGGTGCAAAACAGCTTCGAGGTTCTTTGGCAAAAGAGAGGAGATGTAATGCAGGCGAAAGCAAAAGCATTTCTTTTCCAGGTGGCTTATCGCCAGGCGGTAGATAATTACAGGAAGATGTCGCGGTTTTCTTATAATGAGGCACCTGACCAGGGCATTAACCCGGCTAATCCCGACCTGAAAAGGGTTTTAGACAGGGCGCTTGCTCAGCTCGATGATCAGGCCCGGGCATTGGTACTGCTTAAAGATTATGAAGGTTACCGCTATGAAGAAATAGCGCAAATAACAGGCCTTAACGATTCGCAGGTAAAAGTATACCTGCACAGGGCCCGGAAGGTTTTAAAAGACTATTTGGTGAGCATGGAACACGTACTTTAATTTATACCGGTATTAAGGAAGTGTATGTTTTTAAATTGAAATAGTATGATAACGATAGATAATTATGAAGAATACCTGGTGATGCACGCTGATGGCGAGCTTCAACCCCACGAAGAGGAGGCATTACGGGTGTTTCTTAATGATCATCCGCATCTGGAAGAGGATTTGTCAGCTTATCGGCAGGCACGCTTAATACCTGATGAAACCATTATTTATACACAAAAGGAAAGTCTGGTAAAACCGGAGCCAAAGAGAGGAATTATTTTTATGCCGGGTTGGCGCGCACTCAGCATAGCAGCAGGTATAGCTGCAATTATACTGATAACCTTTGCCATATTACGCGATGGAAATAACACAGAAAAGCCTGCGGTAGTAAATAACAATAACACAGTAGTACCGGGAAATAGTAAGACCGGAACTGCCTCAACGCCAACAGATCCACAGCCAGATATTGCAGATACAACCAACAACCGTAATGATGTGGCTGTGCAGCCTGCAAATAATGCGGCAGATAATAGCGATAACAGTAAAAACGCACCTATACCAGTTAATCACCCGAATAAGAGCCTGCCAGGCGTGCAACAAAATAATACCGGTAGTGCCACTAAAGATGTGTTGGTGAAAAATGACAAAAAGACTCCGGTTAATGAAGCCGCACCCGGTGCAACCCGGCCGGTATATATGACCGCAGTTGCAGCCGCTGATTTTAAAAAGCTACCTGTTACAGCCGCACCGGCGAATACAGCGGGTAATGTGCCGGTAGAAAGTTATAGCATGACCGCCGCCGCTCCGGAAGCCGTTAAGTCATGGATAGACAAATTGCCATTGAATGATGAAAAGAAGGAACAACTGAATACAATAGCCAATGCTGTCGCCTATGGAATTGATAAAGCGACTGATTTTAAAAATAATGTCGGCGATAAAAAACTTACAGTGAAAGTAGAAAAACGCAGGCTCATTTTATCTTTCTAAACTAAAAAACAAACCAGTTATGAAACATACAATATGCGCTATTTTAGCAATAGCAGGGCTGTTAACAGCGACCAATACAAATGCCCAGGACGCAGCGAAAGATGGCGCCGAAAAGAAGAAGAAAACATCGTTGGTAATATCTACCAATGGTATTTCAATCGAGTCTGCAGACAGTGCTGGCAAGGCGACGCAGGCTGATAAAAAATGGACGTCTCATGTTAATTTTGACCTGGGTGTGATATTGATGCAGGACAATACGAACTATAACGACCCTTCGGTGAAAAGTTATCTGAATGTGCCGGCAAATAAGCAAAATGTAAACTTGCTGCAATTGACGGGTAAATCGATGAACGTGAATATCTACCCATTTATGCGCAGTTACAGGGCATTAAAAACTGCCGGTCAGAGAATATATATTACTTCAGGTTTAGGTATGCAGATATATAACCTCAGGTATGAAAATAACATTACCTACACCCGCAATCCTGCAACGGTAACAGAAGACACGATTTCTTTTAAGAAGGACAAGCTGGGTATTGATTACCTGAACGTGCCGTTGATGTTTACTTTTAAAACACGCATCAGCAATCACCCTACCAACCACAAAAAAGACAGATGGTTAGTGTATGGCGCAGGCATTACCGCGGGTTGGAACTGGTCGACCTGGGCAAAGCAAAAGTCTGACGAAAGGGGCAAGGTGAAGGTGCATGACAACTGGAATTTTTCAAAGACCAACGATTTTGGTATAGCCGGTTTTAACAGTTGCATTACTGCCGAAATAGGCCTGGACAATCTTTTTAAACTCTATGGCTCTTACCAGGTAACATCGCTTTACAACAATGGTATAGAGCAGCATCCGGTTTGCATAGGCATAAGGTTCAGCGGCATTTAGGCGCTCGAAATATACAAATCAAAAAGCCTTCCTGTCGCACAACAGGAAGGCTTTCTATTTTATTACAAGGGGATCAACTAGGGAAGATTGAATATTGAAACTGACTGATCTTTATAAGTCTGGTAAGAAGGCTGGCTGTTATCAGCCTTATCAGAAACAACCACTATTTGTGTGCTGCTAATGAAAGAGATACCTTCTACATTGCCATACAGCTGGTTGCTGCCTGCGCCCACAACACCTGTGCTGCTGCCCAGTGGAAAGCTATAGGCTGTACCACCTGTTATTGACCATGTTGTGCTGCTTAATGTGCCCACCCAAAGCTGGCCATCTTCCTGCGAAGTAATGGCTACTTTATTGCCGTAAATAGCAATATCAGAATAATCAGTAAAGGTTACTGATGATGGTAAAGTTATCTCGGTAATATAGGTCCAGCCGCCGCTTGTTTTCTTGAATACAGGAACCTTACCGGTACCCTCAACCAGACCGAGTATATAGTCTTCTCCGCCACGGTACACCCAGGCAATACCTTCAAATGCTTTATTGCTGTTGGCAGAAGTGAAGTAGTAATCGACCCACATACGGTTCTGATAAGCCATGCTGGAATTAAATTCACTGATGCGAGGCTGGTAGTAGCTGCCATTGCTTACAGATTCTTCTACTACAAAAAAGTTAGGTGTGCCGTTACTGTCGTAAGCTATGCCTTCGTAGTTAGAACTGCCTGAACCCGGAGCGCCTGTGCTTAACAAGGAGTTCTGTGAACTGTTAATAGGCAAGGTGCTTTTTATTTTTGCGATCTTCTGCATATTGTCGCAGGCAACATAAAAGTAGCCGCCGAGGTAGTATACGCCACTCGCTTCAAAGTTGTCGGAACTGCTGTAGCCCTGCAACAATTTGTAAACTTTGGCTTCAGCTACCGGCGCACCCAGGGTTGTTGCTCCTGAAATTCGGTTGTTAACCGGTAACACCTTTGTGCTGCCGGTTGTAGATGAAATACTGGTAGATGCGCTTTGCTTGTGGCAAGATGTTAAGGCTACCGACGCAACCAGCGCAGTACCCAATAAAGAACGAATTTGCATGTGTGTGTTTTTGCAAACATATCACTGCAATGTTAACTCAGGGCATAAGGCATATTATGTTTGTATGATGGCCATATTAACTGGACGTTTCGTTTATGTGAACTAGTATTTTACCACAAAACGAAGCACTTTTTTTTCTGTAAACGTAGCAAGCGAAAGCATATAAATGCCTTCCGGTAGTTGGCGGTTGCCGACAAATGAAGCAGTGATGCGTTTATTGTTTACAATCAACGTTTCTTTATGTAGCACCTTGCCTAAAATTGTTGAGATGGTCAGATACACATCCATGCCATCGGGACCGTCAAAAGGCTGGGTAAGGTAAAAATTGCCGTCGTTCGGGTTGGGGTAGATGCCGGCATCCGCGGGAATGGCTGGTGGAGGCGGGGTTGAGGTATCGACTACAAATTGTAATTCGTTACTAAGCGCATCAGGGTTAGCCAGACAATCCCAATTACTGGTTATTCTACAATAAACAGCATCATTTATTGCCGGTGTAAATGTGTAGGGGTAGCCCGTATAGACGAGTGTGCCGTTTTTGTACCATTTATAGATGGGTGCTGTACCACCTGTTGTAATATTTGCGGAGCAGGTTACCACTTTACCTGCTTTGATATTTAGCCCTGAATCAGAGGTGATGCTTATGGTTGGTACCAATTTGGGATTTACAACAAATGTATGGCTTGGGGCGACAGCAGTATCCGTTGCGCATGTGCCGTTTTTGGTCATGATGCAATAAAGCACCTGGTTGTTCGTCGGGTGGTAGGTATAAGTGCCACTCGTAACGCCACTCACTTTTGTACCGTTTACATACCATGTAAACCGTGAAGATGCGCTGCTGTTTACCGGATTGGTAGTGCAGGTAACATTAGTAGAACCGCAAAGGGTATCGCCCGGGTTGGTAGTTATAGTTACAGACGCGGTGACCGTATCTAATACAGTAAATGATACACTGGCGCTCGTTACAGTATCAGCCATTCTGCACGTCATATTACTGTGTAACCTGCATTTTATCACGTCCGCAGTTACTGGAACGAAGTTATATGAGTTACCGGTAATGCCGGGTACAATGCTACCGTTCTTATACCAATCGTAGGTTGGTGCTGTGCCGCCGTTGGTATGTATTGCAGTAAATGTAACCGTGGTGCCGGCACATACGGTATCGTTCGGGCTAAATGAAATGCTAACGGACGGATAGTTGGTTTGTACATAAACTGTAACAGAGTCTGAAACGGCTATGATTCCGCCTCCGCTGCCGTTATGCAACCGGCACTCAACAACGTCACCCTGTGTGAGGGATGTTGTGGTATAAGACGCAGAATCGGTACCCACGATAACGCCATTTTTAATCCATTCATAAGATGGAGTTATGGCTGAATGACTTGCATAGGTTGCTGAGAATGTAACCGGGCTACCGAAGCAAATAGTATCATGGTTGGCGGTAATGCCAAGAGAGATGGAGTTAAAAATTTTGTAGATGCGGTTGTTCGCCCCATTGGGAATAATCAGGTCGCCAGAACTGTCTGTGGTATACCCTATAGAACTGTTGACTGCTGTAGTTAAAACAGGAAAGCCATCGCTTGGGTTGCCGGTTGAGCCGTTTCCTGCGAATTTTGAAATGATACCGGATGGATTGATCTTCCTGATGTAGCCATTGCCATTGTCATGCACATACACGTTTCCAAATTTATCTATGGCTACGCCGGCCGGGTTAATAAATTGGGCTGCCGTTGCCGGCCCGCCATCACCAGAATTGCCATAAGTGCCAAGCCCTGCAAAAGTGGAGATGATGCCCGATGTGCTTATTTTTCTTACGCGTTGCAGGTCGGTAAAATATATGTTGCCCGAATCATCTACCGCCATGCCGTTGGCGCCCGATATCCACGCGTTTGTTGCGGGGCTGCCATCACCAAAGTAGCCCGAAGTTCCTGTACCTGCAATCGTGCTGATAACCCCGTTGGTATCTACTTTCCTTATCCTGTAATTACTACGGTCGCTTATATAAAGGTTTCCGGTTTTATCAGTTGCAATAATATTCGGATTGCTCAATCGTGCCGCTGTCGCGTTTCCTCCATCGCCACTGAACCCGCTGACATTCGTACCGGCATAGGTGGTAATGATGCCTGAGTTGTCGACCCTTCTTATTCGGTCGCCACCTATATCGCAGATATAAATATTTCCCTTACGGTCTGTGGCAACTGAAACAGGTGAAGTTAATTGGGCAGTTGTCGCCATTCCGCCATTGCCACTGTTGCCGACAGTGCCATTGCCTGCAATGGTAGTGATCACGCCCGTAGTGGCTATCTTTCTCACTACGAAATTGCCCATATCTGCTACGTAAATATTCTGATTGGTGTCCAGTGCTACTGCTGATGGGTTATTTAATTTGGCATTCATAGCAGGCCCGCCATCGCCCATAAAGCCCATTGATGACATTATTCCAGACCCCGCAAATGTGTTGACTATGCCAGTAGGGTTTATTTTCCGGATACGGTTGTTGTTATAGTCACCAACATAATAGTTGCCTGCTCTGTCCATCGCAATTCCGGCAGGGCCATTAAACCGGGCGCTGGTGTCCATACCTCCATCACCGGCAAAGCTGCCTGTACCCACTATACCGGCAACGCGAGTGACTATATTGCCGGCACCTACTTTTCTAATAATATTGTTGCCATAATCGCATATAAACAAATTGCCAGCAGTATCGGTTGTAAGGCTGCCAATACCATTGAATACCGCAGCTGTAGCTTGTCCGCCATCACCTGCATGTCCGCTGGAACCGTTGCCCGCAAACGCCCTGATAATACCCGTGGAATCTACAACACGTATTCTATTGGTCTGGTCTACGATATATAGATTGTGATACTTGTCAACAGTGATGCTGCCGGGACTATTGAGTTGTGCGCTTGTGGCCGCCCCACCGTCGCCACTGTATCCTGAACTATTATTTCCGGCAACCGTATAAATGAGGCCCGCAGGTGTTACTTTTCTTACCCAATCGCGATTTCCGTCTGTATAAAATAAATTGCCCCATTTGTCAACAGTAACAGCAGCTGGGGCGCCTAATGATGCCGCAGTTGCTTGGATTCCGTTACCATAGTACGAACTACCGCCACCTGCAAACGTGGTAATAATGCCAAAGGTATCAACCTTTCTAATTATAGCATTGTCCCTGTCGGCAATGTAAACGTTGCCAATACTGTCACACGCAATATCGGCAGGGTTAGTCAACTTCGCATTTATTGCCGGGTGACGATCTTCTGCACCAGAGTAGCCATTGGTTCCGGTTCCGGCAAATGTGCTGATAATGCCCGCGGGCGTTATTTTGCGTACCACATTATTGCCCTTATCTATAAAGTAAGTATTGCCGAATTTATCGACTGCGATACCTGCCGGGCGTAATGCTGCTGCGGTAGCTTGGCCACGATCGCCATACCCACCAGCTATAGTAGTTATCACCTGTGCCGAAACAATATTGCAAACCAATATTTGCAACAATACAACAAGCAATAGTTTATGTCTAATCACTGGTAAAACGTTTTAGTATTAATTCAGGGACAATAATTCAGCATGAAATTAGCTAATTAAATTGAATAAATAAAAAATGCATTTAATGGTGTGACGCGAATTCCGTAAACAACAAAACCGCACTAAAAGTGCGGTTTTGTTGTTTTTATGTATTTAATATTATTAAAACTCCATTGGTACTTCAAATACCAATACATCGCTTGTTGCAGCGGCTGTAATTTCTACCGATTCGGTTTCACTTATGCCTAGTGCATCTTTTTTATTCAGTTGCTGTCCTGCAGCAGCAACCTGCCCGTCAATTACAAAAATGTAAAGGCCATGGTTTGCGCTGTGCGGAGTTAAGTTTACCGTTTTGCCGGCTTCGAGCGTGGTACGGTATATCCAGGCATCCTGATTTATTTTAAGTCCATCGTCGTTCTTTTCAACAGGCGAAACCAGAGTTTGTAAGGTATTCAGCCGGTCCTCAGGTGCAAACGTTTTTTGGTCGTAGCTTGGTTTTACATTTCTTTTTGCCGGGAAGATCCATGTTTGTAAAAGGTTCACTTCGTTTTCATGGCTGTGGTTATATTCGCTGTGTGTTACACCGGTTCCCGCGCTCATTACCTGTACTTCGTTCGGTACAATCGTTTGGGTGTGGCCCATACTGTCTTTATGTGCAAGTTCGCCATCTAATACTATGGTTACGATCTCCATATTATCGTGAGGGTGCTTCCCGAAGCCTTCGCCGGGGGAAACTATATCGTCATTGAGTACCCTTAGTGCTCCAAAATGAACTTTTTCAGGGTTATGGTAGCTTGCGAAACTGAAGGAATGGTGGGCGTTCAGCCAACCGTGGTCAGCATGGCCTCTTTGGTCTGCTGCATGAAAAATTGTTTTTGCCATATACTTTTGTTGAAAAATGAATGTACATACATGCATTCAATTCGTGTGCCATCATATTTTACTGCCAATATTGCAGTAAATAGCCGCCAATAGCGACAAAAAGGATGGGGCGTTATTGCTGATGTTATTCGTTGTGGTAGAATCGGCACTAATGGTTATAGCAGGGCTTTGCCGGGGAGCCGAGGTAATATCTTCCCAATTCAGCAATAACATAAGTGCAATATAAAGCAGGGCCGACCACAGCAGTGATTTACCCCAGAAAGCTACGTATCTCCTTACTTTTCCTTTCATGAATTATTTGCATGATAAAAATAAGTAAAATGCCGGGTTGAACAAAAAAATTAATTGTTTTCCCCGCATACCCGGCAGGGCATGTATTAGTCGTTTCACAACAAATTAGGAAATCGTTAAAACAATGTTCCTTAGCTTTAAAGCCTAAATTCGTTTAATGAGCAGATTATCTACATGCTTTTTAGCAGCTATAACCCTAATGGCCGGTTTTACTGCGCAGGCGCAGGAATTTTTACCTAAAGTGAAATGCGGCGCAGCCAAACGGCATACGGCAGCGCGCACCACCACTGCCAGCCCGGCTGAAGAAGATTATGATGTTAAGTACGTAAAGCTGAATCTTGCGGTATCTAATACATCAACCCACATCAGCGGCGACGTAACCACTAATGCCAAGGTAACTGCAACATCATTAAGCGCCTATGTTTTTGAACTGAACCCTGTGCTTACCATTGATTCCGTTTTGGTAAATGGCGTCAATCGTTCTGTAACTTCTTCCGCTGCCATACGTACAGTATCGCTGCCCACAGCGCTACCTCACGACACTATGTTTACGGTGCAGGTATTCTATAACGGCTCGCCGGTTTCGGGCACCATCAGCTCTGACCCAACCGGCCTGAACTGTATAGCCTCGCCAAGTTGGGGTAACAGGGTAACTTTTACACTAAGCGAATCGTACAAGGCGTATGAGTGGTGGCCATGCAAACAGGCGCTTAAAGATAAAATTGACTCTGCTGATATCTGGCTTACCGTTCCTGATACCTTAAAGGCAGGCAGTAATGGCAAATTGATGGCCATAACTACTATAGACAGCAACCATTTACGTTACGAATGGAAGGAAAGGAAACCAATAGATTACTACCTTATTTCGCTTGCCGTAGGTAATTACATTGACTATTCCACGTATATGCATTTTAGCGGTGGCACTGATTCTATGCTGTTACAAAACTATATTTATAACAACAGCGCTACATTACCTTATTTCAGGAATGTGATCGATTCTACCGGAATGATGGTTGATTTTTTCAGCAATTTATTTGGCCGGTATCCTTTCTGGAAAGAGAAATATGGCCATGCCATGGCTCCCCTTGGCGGTGGCATGGAACACCAGACCATGACTACCATGGGCTTTTTCAGCAGTCCGATAGTGGCACATGAGCTAGGCCACCAATGGTTTGGTGACCATGTTACCTGCGCTACCTGGCAGGATATTTTCAATAATGAGGGCTTTGCCAGCTATTCCGAATACCTGTTTATTGACCGCTTTAACAACCATACCGCTGCGCTGCGCGATATGCGCGACAGGCAGGACAATGTAAAAAGTTTACCTGGCGGTGCAGTATATGTTGATGATACTACCATGGAAAACCGCATATTCGATTCCCGCCTTTCTTACGATAAAGGCGCTTGCCTGCTGCACATGCTGCGGTTTGTGATTGGTAACGACAGCACTTTTTTCCATACGTTCAGAGATTATCAATCGCAGTTGCACGATAGCACGGGTACTATCGCTGATTTTAAGGCGGTTACACAATCGCTGGTAGGCGCAACTGCCGGCAGCATGAATATCGATACGTTTTTTAACCAATGGGCTTACAAGGAAGGTTACCCGATTTATGATGTAAAATGGAACCAGTTCGGCAGTGATGTTTATATTCAGCTTGACCAGAGTACTTCTATGCCGTCATCGATATCGCTGTTTAAAACACCGATGGAAATAAAATTACATTCGGCTTCCGGCGATACCGTTATCAACATATACAATAATCAGAATAGTCAGCTTTACCGCATAACATGGGCCAGGCCGATGCTTTCAATGGTGATAGACCCCAATTATTGGCTGCTGTACGAATTACACTCCATGGTGAAAGATACTGCGCTGAATGTAGGCCAGGTATCAAAACTCAAGCTAAGCATCAGCCCTAACCCTACCAGCAGTTATTGGACAGTTGATGGTTTACCTGAAGATGCTTTAGTTACACTGGCGGACATAAGTGGTAGGGTAGTTTATGAACAAAAAACAACAACAGCAACACTCAGGGTTACTGCCGATAAGCTGGTGCCAGGAGTTTATGTTTTAAAAGTAGTAAGCGGCAGCGATGTTGCAACGTATAAACTGGTTAAAGGGAACTAAGGTTCCCTTATTTTCGAATACTGAAATCTATAATCATGTCTAAAAAGAACATGGCGCGCCCCGACGGTTTGGCATATTCTACGAATAAAGAATTTTTCAACAGCTTTCCTGAAGAAGAGCCGCAGGAGACGTTGCCCAAGGATAAACAAAAGCTAAAAGTGACGCTCGATACGAAGCAGCGCGCCGGCAAAGTGGTAACACTTGTAGATGGGTTTACCGGAACAGCAGATGATATGGAAGCGCTCGGCAAGCAACTCAAAACAAAATGCGGCGCCGGTGGCAGCATAAAAGACGGCTACATAATTATTCAGGGCGATTACAAAATCAAGGTAATCACCTGGCTAAAAGAATGGGGATACGCGCTTACGAAGTAGGGGAGGCATGCATGGAAGAGTTTATCAGACAATGGCATGAACATAGTAATTTTTAAAAACCCTGCGCCACAGCGCAGACATTGATCTCCCTTCTCTATGGGAGAAGGGTGGGGATGAGGCCAACCAGATTCGACGCAGACATTGATCTCCATACTCTATGCGAGAATAGCAAGGAGGCCTTATTTACTGGCCGCCACCTTTCCATAATTTACCCTTCCAACTTCCGGCACTTTAATTACTTTTGCAGGAAATATCCGTTAAACGGTCATTTTTACTTTTTACATTTACTTTTTACTTTTTATAGCATGTTGCAGGATATTAAGATACTCAATGAGAAGGAAACCCGCGGTGGTTTCGGCGAAGGCATTCTGGAAGCGGGTCGCCGCAACCCTAATGTTGTTGCACTAACGGCCGACCTTGCGGGTTCGCTGAAGCTGAACGCTTTTATGAAGGAATTTCCTGAACGTTTTGTACAGTGCGGCATAGCCGAAGCGAACATGATAGGTGTAGCAGCAGGCCTTACTATTGGCGGCAAAATACCCTATACTACTACCTTCGCAAACTTCTCTACGTCAAGGGTTTATGACCAGATCCGTCAATCAGTGGCGTATAGTGGCAAAAATGTAAAAATATGCGCCAGTCATGCAGGCCTTACTCTGGGTGAAGATGGCGCCACCCACCAGGTGCTGGAAGATATTGGCATGATGAAAATGTTGCCGGGCATGGCTGTAGTTGTGCCTTGCGACTTTAACCAGACCAAGGCTGCTACAATTGCTATCGCAGAATACGAAGGCCCGGTATATTTGAGGTTTGGCAGGCCAAAATGGCCAAATTTCACGGCTGAAGACCAGAAGTTCGAACTGGGTAAAGCACAAATGCTGGCTGAAGGCACTGATGTAAGTATCATAGCCTGTGGTCACCTGGTTTGGCTGGCTGTTGAAGCGGCAAGAATGCTGGCTGAAAAAGGCATTTCTGCAGAGGTGATCAATATGCACACTATAAAGCCTCTTGATGAAGCGGCTATAATTAAGTCGCTTAGCAAAACAGGCTGTGTTGTTACTGCCGAAGAGCACCAGGTAAATGGTGGCCTGGGCGATAGCGTAGCCAATGTAGCTGCACGTCATTGCCCGGTACCTCATGAGTATGTGGCAGTAATGGATACTTTTGGCGAAAGCGGTACCCCAATGCAGTTACTTACTAAGTACGGCCTTACCAAAGAAAACATTGCAGCAGCGGCAGAGAAAGCCATCAGCAGAAAGTAATTACCCCGATCAATATTATAATTCTATTTGTAGAGGCGCAATATTTTGCGCCTCTACGTTTTTAGGCACTACTGAGTGTCTAAAACAGCAATAAGCCAATTGTAGAGACGCAATATTTTGCGTCACCACGTTTTTAGGACAGCACCCCCACAAACCAAAAACAATCCACCATATTTTGCCCCACCACCCACCGCGATTTAAAACAAAACCTCACTAGCGCAACGCAAAATGCTGCGTTGTGGCATGCCACGGGAACTAGCTCCAAATTTTGTGCCATTTTAAACCGCTATGTGGAAAACCTGTGAGTAAATAATTTGTAAACAAGGGCGATGTATATTGCTATATTTCTATTTGTTAGGGCTTTTTGTCACAACAAATTCAAATTGTCATTTATATGCTGCCGAATCGGAAAAATAATCTCATTTTTTTTAGCCTTTTATTACCCAAATAGCCTAACTTTAATTATGTTTACGTCCCTAATACTATATTTGGGATAATTTTCTTTGTCAGGAATTAAACGATTTTGTTAAAACCACCCGATTATGAAGCGAATTTTACGGTTTTTTATTCTATTTGCCCTCTTATGTACCCCTCTTCTCTCTAAAGCGCTCACTGTCTCTTTTACCGGAGGCCCATCACTGCGTGGCTGTGATAGCTTATTTGCTTATTTTACACCAACCGTAACGGGGTGTTCAGGCGGGGTAACATACACTTACGTATTCATTTCACCTTCCGGTGTCAGGTATGAACAATCCACTTCAGGTTTCACTTTCAACGAGGTAGGTCCATGGACTGTGAAGGTTCTTGCCAACTGCGGAGGAACGATTGATTCCGCTGAACGTAGCGGCTACGTGGTAATTACAGCTGGTCCGACCATTAGCTTTAGCTCAACTTCTCCGGGTGCGGATACGGGACTCATATGCGGCCCGCATACCATTAACTATATAAATACCTCTACAGCCGATACCACTTGCCCAAGTGCTACATGGACATGGATCTTCAGCGGACCTACAGGTAGCAGCATAAGCCATGCTTATACGCCACCAGCGCAAACTTATAGCGTACCAGGTTGCTACAGTGTTACTTTATTATTTATTGCACCTTCTTGCGGTTGTTCCGGTAGCTACACCAAGACAAACTATGTTTGTATTGATGCACCTGCAACAGCATGCTTTACCAGCGATATTCACAGGGCATGTGACGCACCTGTAACAGTTACCGATACAGCTCTTTGTTCAACAGGTGCCACTTCTTACGAATGGCATTTTGGCGATGGTACTATTACCGCAGGTGCCAGTCCAATAGTTTCTCATACCTATACAACTGCCGGCCGTTATTATAGCGATACATTGTATGCTATAAGCGCTGCAGGTTGCCGTACACGCATTGTTCATGATTCTGACCTTTATATCGGTAATTTGGGAGTAATACTTCGCATCGATGCCCCAGGCAGAGATACCATTTGCCAGGGAACTACAATCCAGTTCAGTGATTCAGTTACCGGAGGAACAGCTGTTAGTTATGACTATCATTTGTATTATCACGATACCATTTCTGTTGCAGATGTTGGCGGTTCTCCTGCTGCATTTACTTTTGACTCATCTTTCGCATATCCATGTGGTAGCTTTCTAGTTGTAACTACTGTAACTGATGCATTTGGTTGCACCGCTACCTCATCTAGGCGCATTTTTGTGAGGTGCAAGCCAGTTATTACAGCCATGAGTGCAGATACATTATATAAATGTGCTCCGAATTTGGTTGAACATTTCCATGCAACAGCTTCACCTTCTTCAGGTATCACTTATGCCTGGGCATTTTCTTCTGCAACAACTGCAACCTTCACTGGTACAGGTGCAGCCGGTGCAAACCCGGTTTATACCTATACAGCTGCTGGTACTTACTCTCCACGTTTAGTAATCACGGACGTACATGGTTGTACTGACACTGCCAGGCAAAATAACTATATCTACATTGGTGCCCCAACAAGGAGCATTACTACAAGTGCTGATTCTGGTTGTGTCGGTTTAACCGTGCGTTTCCGTATCGACGTTACCCCAACTATCGCGGGTTCGGTATATACAATAGATTCTGTAACTTTTGGTGATACTACAGCACCATGTCGCGGTGCTGCTTGTGCAGATTCTGCTCATACTTATATGGTTGCCGGTAGGTTCCCAATGGTATTCTATGGCCACTTACCTGCATATCTTGGTGGTTGCGCTTATACCGATACTACCTGGGTTAAGATTGGTGCTGCTCACCCTAACTTCGCATTGACTGTTTCTCCTAACGATTCTGTTTGTCCTAGTACAACAATTGAGTTTACGGCACATTGTACCAACTGTACCTTTTATGAGTGGCATTTTGTAGGCACTGATGGTGGTGGAGGATCTGTATTTGCAGGATATCCAACGGGAGATACTACTTCTTTTAGATATGAAAATGTTACCACGACGCCGCCTGGACGTTACCCTTGGAGTTTAATTATGTCTTTTAATGGCTGTACTGATACAGTAAAAGATACAGTGATGGTATTTGGACCTCGTATAGGTCGTATAACTCCGGTGTATAATTGCCAGACAAGAGACTCTGTAACCTTTACACTTTCCGGAACGCATACGACTACAAGTGCAGGTAATGATTCTATCAATTACTGGTACATAGATGGTGCATTGCGTGCAATAACTACTGGTGCTACAGCTACTACAGCTGCTACAGGTGAGTACAGGTACAGTGGCAGGTTTACCCCGGGCTGGCATACAGTAAGGGTCAAGGAATATGGCGTACCGCATATAGTTGCAGGTATTCCGGATACTTGTTCGGTAGTGACTACAATTGACAGCTTCTTCATAGGTAACCCGGTATTAACCTTTACCGCTTCTGATTCGGTTATTTGCGCTGGTGAAACAGTAGCATTTACCGGACCACTGCAGCCGGATGGTACACCATACCAGGATTATGAATGGTTCTATAACGATCCATCAGGTACATCAACGCATACAACTGTCAACACAGATGCTCATACTTACAATAACACGGGCACTTATCCTGCACGTATTATATTGGTGAATAGCTCTAGCTGCCGCGACACAACAAGGTTTATTAATATTAAAGTTGTTGGTCTGTCAGGTACTGTTTCGGTAACACCGAATGACACATTATGTGTAGGCGACCTGTTTACATTCCATGACAACATTACAGCGACTGCTCCATACACTATTACTTCACGTCGTTGGATGGATGGTACCACTTCCTTTGGTGGTTCTTCGGCTAACCCGACACGTTCATGGGGTACACGTGGTACTCACGTAATAACTTTGAATGATTCAGATAGCAGTCCTCACCATTGCGGTCTTCAGCGCACAATAACTGTTTATACAGTTAAACCATACGCATACTTTACGTCATCTGATTCTGCAACCACAGTTTGTCCGTACTTGCCAATCTGCTTCCACGATACCAATACGCATTGCACTTATTCATGGAACTTTGGTGATGCTGGTACTGGTTCAAGTGCTTGGTCTATTCCTAGTGCAACAGCACAAGATACTTGTCACTCTTACACAGGTTATAGTTCCTATACGGTAAAATGTGCAATTTATTCCGATGGTACCGGTGGATACCCTGCGGGTTGCGCGGATACTTTTGTGAGAACAGCTTATATAACAACAGCAGCAATTACAGCTACATCAAGCAATTTCGGTGATGCCGATTCTGTTAGTTGTCCTCCATTGCATGTGGTTCGTTATGGCGATACACCGTCTTATACTTACACATGGCGTATAAATATACCAGGCGGTGGTTCATCAACGTTCTCTGGTCCGTTGTTGAACACTAATTTACCATCTACAGGTACTTATACAGTAACCATGATCGCTACTTCGCCTAGGGGTTGCGTTGATTCTGTTAACTACACTTACTTCATTGGCGGCCCTACTGGCTTTATCTCTTTAAGCGATACCAGTGGTTGTGCTCCTGATAGCATTCGTTTCCGTTTCACTAATACTGGTGTAGGTATTTCTTCTAACTACATCTGGAATATGTGTCCATTCGGTTCATTCAGTACTACAGGCGATACTACATTTGTATTCCCTACAGCTGGCGTATATTGTCCACCTACATTAACCATTCAGAGTGGTACTTGCGTAGTGAACATCACCAACTTTACTGATTCTATCCGTATACACGAAACTCCGGTAATATCTATCAGTGGTGGTGGCCTTATTTGTTATGGCGCATCAACTACGCTGGTAGCTTCTGGTGCAGATTCTTACACATGGACACCATCAACCGGTCTTGCTTTTGGTGGTACGGATACAGCAAGGGTTGCACCAAGTGTGAGCCCTACTACAACCACTACCTATATGGCTACAGGTTCTACCATATTTGGTTGTGTTGATACTGCTTTAATTACAGTTACCGTTAATCCTCCAATACACCTTAGTATTCGCGGTCGCGACAGTATGTGTATCGGCAGCTGCGATACGCTGATAGCTTCAGGTTTATCAGGTGCATCTTATATCTGGAGGGGCATAGGTACTTCTTGCGCAGTTTGTGATACCAACGTTGTTTGTATCACTTCTACTAAGACCTTTACTGTAAGTGCTACTGATGGTGCCGGTTGTTCTGATTCTACTACGTTCAGGGTTACAGTTAATCCAGCACCTATCATACATGTTTCGCCAGATCCGGTTCATGTTTGTAATAGAGATGGCGGTGGTACCGACGTAACACTTACCGGTGCAGCTAACTATATCTGGCATCCAAGGATAGGTTTGTCTTGCGATTCTTGCGCTAATCCTAAGTTGACACCTGCAAGTAACATCATCTACTCTGTAACGGGTATCAGCCAGTTCGGTTGTAAAGATTCTATTGTAATACCTGTTGTTGTTTATGATTCTGTGGCAACAGCTATTTACCACGATACCAGTATCTGCCGCGGCGACGCAGCGCACTTACTGGCGAAAGGTGGTGAATCATATTTATGGAAAGGTCCGTTCATTGACAATCCTACATCATACAGCGTGCATGTAAGGCCAATCGCTAACCAGATCTATACCGTATATATTCATGAAAATGAGTGCTTTGACGATACGCTTACAACATTTGTAAGGGTGGTTCAGATTCCTGATCTGGCAGTGCCTCCGGGTGGTACCATAATAGCGGGTAGTACTTACCAATTGTATGCTAATTATGGCGATACGGCAAACCATTCGTTCCTGACTAACTTTACCTGGACGCCTGCTGATTCAACATTAAGTTGTTTCGATTGCCCAAGACCAATTGCGACACCAACAGCTACTACAACTTATTCTGTAGTTGCATCAACTATCGAAGGTTGTTCTTCAAGTGCAACAGTAACTATCAGAATACTGTGCGAAGGAAGCCAGGTGTTCATACCAAATACCTTCACTCCTAATGGCGATGGTGTGAATGATCGTTTCTTTGTAAGCGGACAAGGATTGGGTAATGTTACTAAAATGGCGATCTACAACCGTTGGGGCGAAATGGTGTTCGAAGGAACCAATGGCAAATCTAACGACCCTGGTCAGGGTTGGGATGGTAGCTATAAGGGTGAAATTCTTACGCCAGATGTATTCGTTTACGTGATAGAAGTAGAATGTACTACTGGCGAAAAGTTCACTTTCAGAGGTGATATTTCCCTTATCCGTTAATAAAATAATTGCTTTGATCGGTACAATATCTTGAATCATTGTAAATGACCTTAAAATGAAAAACTTTTTAAAAATATGTTCGGTTGGCTTGGTGATGGGAATGGGCTTGAATACCAATGCGCAGGATATACACTTCTCACAATTTTATGAGAATTCTATTATGCGTAACCCTGCCCTTACCGGTATTTTCAGCGGCGATTTTAAAGTTGGCGTTGACTACCGCAACCAGTGGGGAAATATTGCTAATCCGTTCAGTACCTTTTCAGCAACTGCAGAAACAAGGGTGGCTGTCAACAAATCAGTAGGCGATTTCTTTAGCTTTGGCTTGGGTGCTTATTACGATAAAGCGGGTTCTGTTGGTTTATCTACGCAGGAAGTTATGCCGGCTATCGCTTACAACAAAGCAATAAACGATGCACACAATACCTATTTATCAGTTGGCTTTTCTGCCGGCTTTATAAACAGGAGCGTGGATATGAGCAAAATGACCTTCAGCAGCCAGTATGTACCGGGTTCGGGTTATAGCCAATATAATGCGTCTGGCGAAAACGCGCCTTTCAAAAGCCTTCAGGCTTTCGATATGGGAGCTGGTGTGAGCATCAACAGTTCAATTGGTCAGGATAACAGGGCTAACTACTATGCCGGTGCTTCTGCATTCCATCTTAACCGCCCTACAGAGATTTTTAACGGTGGTTATTCTACAGTGAAATTGCCAATGAAATGGCAGTTCAGCGCAGGTATCAATTTTGTACTCAGCGAAAAATTCAGCCTTGCATTTCACGGAAATTCATCGACTCAGGGTGCTTCTCAGGAAACAGTTGTGGGTGGTTTAATGACTTTTCATGGTGTTACACCAGGTTTGCCTAGCATTTTCGCATTCAGTTTTGGTGGCTTCTATCGTGTTAATGATTCTTACATCCCTACTGTTAAGGTTGATTACTCTAACGTTTCTTTAGGTATATCGTACGATGTTACCAGCTCTACACTGGCAACAGGTGGTTCATCAACCAGCGCTACAGAAATTTCATTGTATATCCGTTCAAAATACACACATAAGAACAATCCACGCGATGGTGTTATGTGCCCACGTTTTGAATCAGAAATATATTCTCCGTTCGAATAATTTTTATTGGAACGCTATAAACGAAAAGGATGTCCGTCTTGGGCATCCTTTTCGTTTATGGCCTATTGCTATGCCGGTATTACGGTTTATATTTGTATATGGCTAACCCCACCCGTTTAAAGGCGATTATTGTGCTATTGTTGCTGTTATTTAGCAACAGTCGTGATGTGTTAGCCCAACAATGGTTATGGGCAAGAAGCCCTACATGTAGTGCGCCGTCGCAAGGTGGCAGCGAAGGCTGGCTGGTGAAGAACGATGCCGCGGGAAATGTTTTTATGGCCGGCTACTATTATGGTAGCCAGATATGCTTTGGCAGCAACACTTTTTACAACCCGGTCAATTCGGCTAACAATACCCAATCACTCTTGGTTAAGTACGATAATGCGGGCAATTTATTGTGGTCGGCTGCCAGCAGCAATGGGCAGTCTAAACCAATAAGTATCGCAACAGATGCCGCTGGTAATTTGCTGCTATATGGGGTGTATACGACCAGTTCCATCCAATTTGGCAGCACAGTACTAAATAATCCGGGTTTTGATTTTGTAAATCCGTTACTGAACAAAGCTTTTTACCTGATTAAATATGATGCTTCAGGTGCGGTGCTGTGGGCGCAAACCAGCGGTAGCAATATTTCCCCGGACCCAACAAACTTACATAGTGGCGGCATAGCTACTGATGCAGATAATTGCGTGTACATAACCGGTACATTCAGCACACCTGTATTGGCAGTTGGCACAAAATCAGTTGGCAATGCAGGCGGTAGCAATGGAACAACAGATATGTTTCTCGCTAAATACGCTGCGGATGGAAGCATTACCTGGTTAAAGTCTTTCGGCGGGCTGAAAGACGACTACGCAGCGGACCTCGCAATAGGGCCGGGCGGTAACCTATACCTCGCAGGTAACTATTCGTCGGGCTTTATCAATTTTGGGAGCACCACACTTTACAGCCAGTTTAAAAAGGCATTTGTTGCCGCACTTGATAGCAGTGGCAGCGCACTATGGGCAAAAGCCGGGGAAACAAAGGGTAAAGCCGAAGCTGTTGCAGTTACCGCTGCCAACGATATTTACATTGCTGGTGGCTTTACGGATACGGTGAATTTTGGCGACTACTTTTCCTGCAATTTTAATGGTGGCTACTACCTGATGAAGTTTGATGCCGCCGGTAACGTGAATAGCGGCACTATATTAAGTTTTACGCAACCGGTAAGCACATGTTGTTATGCTTACGGTCTTACAGCGGATAAATGCAATAACATCTGGCTGTCCGCTAACCTTGATAAAAACGCTGGACTCAAATTGGATAATTCCACAACCCTGAGTGCACCTGCAGGTAGTTCCGACCCTATGTTCTTTGCCGGATTTAACGAAAGTGGACAGCTTGTAGCAAATGTTGCGCTGAAATCAGGCGCGGGGAATAATACCGGTTTGTCAAATACGGGTTTGTCTGCAGATAGCAAAGGCAATATCTACCTGAGTGGGGACTACCGGGTGTTAAATCCTTTTGTTTTAGGCCCCGATTCTTTACGGATATACAACAATGCTATCGCTACTATTTTTGTGGCAAAATACAGCACGGCATTGGCTTGCGACACAGTTGTAACACCGCCCTCAAAGTACCCTGACATCCCCATCATCACCATTAACCCGAACCCAGCCAGTCAGGACTGTGTGCTTGATTATAACGGCAGCCTTGGCACAGGCGCTGCGTCGGTTGCCATCCGCGATATTGCCGGTAAGCTCATAGCAACTTACCCCTTAACAGGCCATCAAACCATATTACCAGTGGGCTACTTGCCACAAGGTATCTATGTGTGCATGGTTAAGGTAGAAGCCCGACCCATTTATACGATTTTACTTTCTGTTTTACGGTGACAAACTAACAAGCGAAAGACTGAAAGAGATTTTTGGGATGGCGGCTTCAACGCAAAAACAGCAGAGGGTTCGCAAGGAAGGCGCAAAGTCAAAGGGATTTATACCGGTTTTAAAGGTTAACTAGCAAAGAGTAAATCCGTTTTAGCAAACCAGCTTTCGGCTTTCTACTATAGACGATCTACTATAGACTATCTACTAACTACTCTCTACTAAATTAAAAATCCGTCCCGATAGAAAAATACAGCATTGGGGTCTTTATACCCTCGATGTTCCATGCTGCATCGAACCGTACGAAATAGCCAAACATTGTTGTACGTAAACCACCACCATAACCCAATGCCAAACCAGAGCTATTAGGCACAGTAATGGTCAGTTGCGTATAGCCGTTTACAGGCCTGCTTCCAAGCGTAGGGAAGATATAGGTAGCATCGAGGTTCTCAGCAGATGGAAGGAAGCCTTTCCATGCGGAGCCCGCATCAACGAACGCTATTACCTGTAAATTTTTCAGCACGGCAGATTGTATCGGGCGCTTAATAAAAGTAGTTAAAGCAGGCAGCCTTGCTTCGGTGCTCAGCACCGCGAAATTATTGCCTTTTCTTGCGCCTTGTTTGTATCCTCGCAGGCTGGTAGCTAATGCAATAAAGCCGTAATTATCGCCAACTGGATAAGCATTCGCTGCTTTTGAAGCTATCCAGTTATCTACACCGCCAAGCTGGTACTGCACTTTACTCGTGCCGTCAGAATGGCCATAGGCAAGCCTTGTAGCCCAAATGGCGTTCTTGTATATTTTCTGGTAAGTACGGAAATCGAGCCCAATGTTGTAGCAACTTTGTTTGTCGCCGTTTATCTGGTACATATATTCGCTATACACTTTAAAGCGTGTGCCGCGGCGAATGTTCAATATAGGACTGATGGTATTATCAAAAACGTATTCTGCGCGGCTGAGCGACCAGTATTGGTCAAGGTTCGGTATTTCTAAAAGCAGGCTGTAAATATCCTGAGATTTTTGCACCAACTTATCCTGCCTTACAGCAGTGCTGAAACCAAAGCGGCGCACCTTGCTGAAAGGGTAGCTGATGCTGCCTTGTATAATGTTAGTAACGTTGCGGAACAATTGTGGTGTAGGGTCGGACTTATGACCGAAAGAGTCGTAGTAGACAATGTACTTGTTTTCATTACGCTGGGTACGCAAACCGAGCACGCTCCAGTCGAGCCGCCTTTTGGTGTTAGCATATTGCAGAAAGTATGCCGAGCTGGAAAGGTTGACCGGTATCTGGAAACCGGCAGTTATCTTATGGTTCTCCATCAGCTCATTCATGTTAATGGTAGTCAGTGCACTGATGCTTGGGTTTTGGTATTGACCGCCATTGTTGCCGTACGGCTGGTATTGCGTGAACAGAACGCTGTTGTCAATACGAACATTAAACATGTCCGGCTTGAAGCTGACGCGATAGTTGGTTGGCTTCATTTTTACATATGCGCTATCGCTGATAACTGCCAGCGTAGAACTATCATTCTCCGCTTTATTTTCAGCAACCGGAGTATCGTCAAAGTGCTTCTTTCTCTTTCTGCTTTTTACGACTACAGTATCAGAAAATTCACTCTGAAAGGTAGTGCCACCTTTTATTCCCGGTAGTGTTGAAGGTTCGGTATATGGATTGTTGTCCTTGTCAAACTTAACCACAGCGCCGCCACCGGTCCTGCCGAAGATATCTGGCTTTTCAATAGATAGGGTAGTTGGCAACAGCTTCTTAGCCGGCGTAGTATCGTCAGGAATAACCAGCGGATGGAAATACACCATGTATTTCTTTTTCACCTGAATCACATCAGCTACTTCGCTGACTGCCACATTATATTGGTGGCTTATAATGCTGGTATTATAGTTGGTTACCGGCAGGGAATAGGCGCTGTCCATATTGTTTTTATCGCGTGCGAAAAGGACAACATACTTGTTTTCGATACCATTGCCATCATACAAATAAGCGAAGTTATCAGTGCCGTACTGAATTGGCTGGGTAATACGGCCCTTTGTAATATTAGAGCATTGCAGCAATTCGCTACGCTGTGTAGTGGTGTTGTAGAAATAAACGTTCATAGGGCCCGTAGGCAATTCGTTAACACCTACAGGAACAACCATATTTGGCTTTGGCCTGTTAGACAGGAAGAGGATGCCCTTGCGGGAACCTCCGCTTACAAATACCGGCTCAATATCATCCCATGCATCATCGGTAATGTTGGCCATTTTTGCGCCCTTTATCGTGAAGCTGTAAAGGTCGGTCTGGCTCTTTTTAATGGCTGAAAATACCAGCTTGTCATCATCCTGCATAAAGCTCATACCCAGCACCCGGTCAAAACGGTTTGGGGGTATTTTAATATTCTCGATCCTGTTCTTTTGAGAATTGTAGATGCGCATGGATGTTTTACCCGCTTTCTTGTAAAGAATGGCAAGTTTGTTGCCGCCATTTGACCAGGCCATTAGCGGATAATTAGGGTCAATCTCCTGGTACAGGTCTTTTACCCCACCTTCCAATAACGTAGACTGCACTTGCTCTCCGGCAGTTTTTTGCAGATAGATCTTATACTCCCCATCATGCCACGCCACATAAGCTATTTCAGTGCCCCTTGGCGAAACCATGATGTTCCTGATAATGGTATTGGGTTCTTTAGGCACCTTAAGCGATATAAGGCCCTTGGTGCTATCTGGTTTTTCCTGGTTCAATGCATCAACGCCATAACACTTGCGGTAGTACACCATGCACGAATCGTATGCCTTGGTAACTTTAATACCGAGGTTTGCTTTATCCAGCATGCTCTTATTAAGGCTGGTACGCTGCTGCATATCACTCAGCAGGTTCTTCATTTTTTCAGCGCCATAATTGTCGGCCACAAATTTCCAGAATGCTTTGCCCGCAATTTCAGGATATACCTCTGACAACTCATGAAAACCATCTTTAGGACGGGCATCAAGCAGGCGCTTCCATTCGCTATTAGTTTCCGTGTTCCAGCCATCAACCAGGTAGGCAATAAAGCCATCGGTAACCCAAGGTGGCAGGTTAATCAATAAAGCAGTTTTGGCCATCTTCTTAAAGCTCTCGCCAAATATCATGCGCTCCATAACCACCCTGGCCATGCCGCTTTGTATCTGCCTGCGCAGGTCGGTATGCTTGCCGGTATGGTAAACTACTAATTTATCGCCAACAAGGTTCCAGGTGCCCGATATCGTCATGGCCGAAATCTGCGACTCATCTATGAGCCCTATATTGGTCTGCTGATAATCGTCGTAAGAATTATAAAGTACAATATTGAATCGGGTTGGGAACTGTCCACCCATTTTTTTCTCAATTACGCTGATGTTGTTTTCGGCTTCTTCGGCAACATAACGGCCCAATTGCCTGCCGGCTTTGTCATAATGATATACCCTGAAATGCTTGGTGTCAAAGTACTTCCACTCAAACTTCCGGTTTTGTATCCGGTTTTGCCCGAATGTTTCTACATAAGACTGTGCGCGTGAAGTTTGCGGCATGGCAGCAGCCAGGCACATAAAAAGTGCAATAGAAAAGCGGATGAAGAGGGATTGATATTGCCTTATATTAATTGTCATTGTTTATAGGGGGTAAGACCTTGTTGGTTGGGTAATGTTTAATTCATGCTATAAGTATTTTAGAAATTAAACTAACAGCAGAAGGTATTATTTACTGGTATAACAGTCTTTTGGCTCCGTTGCTGTAATTTTGCAATACAAATTAACAAAAATCCACGAAATAAATATGTTAAATGTAGTTTTTTTTACGTTCAACCCTTTTGAAGAAAATACTTACCTGCTCACTAACGAGCAAAAACAATGCTGGATTGTAGACCCGGGCATGTATCACCCCGAAGAAGTAAAGCAATTCACCAACTATATACAGGATAAACAATTGCAACCGCAAGGCATTATTAACACGCATGCCCACCTCGACCATATTTTCGGTGTGCAGGCATTGGTCGATAAATATGATATACCGTTCGGGATGCACCTGGCCGAAACACCTGTGCTGGACAGGGCGGAGCAATCAGCAGCAATGTTTGGTATTGACTCCATTACAAAACCAACGCCTACCTTTTACATTAAAGAAACAGAACCGTTAAAACTCGGTAACGATACCTTGGAAGTGCGGTTCACCCCAGGGCACTCACCAGGCAGCATTTCGTTTTACTATGCCCCCGGTAATTGGGTAATATCTGGCGACGTTTTATTCGCAGGCGGCATAGGCCGTACCGACCTTCCGGGTGGTGATTTCAATACGCTTTCAAAAAGCATCAAAACGCAGCTCTATACGCTTCCGGGCAGCACACAGGTGCTTTCCGGTCACGGTCCTGCAACGCATATTGACGAAGAGAAGAAGTACAATCCGTACGTGAAATAGACAGAAGAAGATTGCTTTCATTAATTAAACGCGCACAGCAGAAAAGACTAATGCCGTTAGCTTTGATAACTTTTTAGAAAGTTGTCAAAGGTTGTTGTATTACGGTGCACTTCTACAGAATACCCACCATGAGTTATCACTACCTGCCATGCATTTTTTTGCTAACTTTAAAAATGGCAAGACTATCCCTTCTTGTGTTGGTACTCGTGCTTATGGGTTGTAGTAGCAAAAGCGAACGCGGATACTATTGGGTAGGTACACACAGTAGAGGGTTGGCGCAGGACACCTGTTATTTCAGACAAAGCACCATTACCCGCAATGACAGCATAATACTCGAATGCAATTTCGGGAAAGGTCAATCTCTATTTTTTGTGTTCGGTGCAAAGGACAAAGCAAAAGCATATACCAGCGGACGGCTTACCAACAGAGATATGTACGTTGGAGAAAAACTCATACGCAAAGCAAGTAAAACCATTTTTACATTTGTCGCAGATACGGTTGTAATTGCTGGTTCCCAAAGGGTGCCGCTCTATAAATATTTCTATGACGAGGCTTATACTTACGATGCTGGGTGCAACTATTATTGGTGTCCCGAAATCGGGATTGTTTATTTTTCGTCAACGGCATGGGGCAAAGGCTACAGGCTTTATACAAACGATGCAAAAACAGACAGTACAATCACTGCTGTTGTAGGCGTGATTAAAAGTTGGAACACAAGTAGAAATGCACCATAAAAATACCTCGAGGAATTTTTGTAATGCAAATGATATTAAGTAATAAAATTATTACCTTTGCTGTAGGTGAAGTATAGCGAATTGATAAGGATGCTTAAAAGAAATGGCTGGTACAAAATCAGGCAGGAGGGTAGCCATATCATTATGCAACATCCAGGATGAGCAACTAACGGTGCCTAATCATGGAAGTAAAGAAATTGGTAAAGGTTTGCAATTGAAAATAATGAAGTTAGCCGGCTTCAAAAATACAGGTATATGAAACAGATAAAGGTTACGATAGAAAAGACCAGCACAGGTTATTCAGCAGGGGCCGATAAATACCCTGTTTATACCGCTGGAGATAATATTGAGGAAATCAGGAAAAATATCGTTGACGCGCTCAATTTATATTTTGATTATAAAAAACAACCGTCGATTAGTGAGAACGATATTAAATTGATCCCTGATATAGCTTCATTTTTTGATTTTTACAAAGTCATAAATGCAAAAGCGCTGTCTGAACGCATAGGTATGAATCAAAGCTTATTGGCACAGTACATTAGTGGAGTAAAGAAACCTTCTTCTAATCAGGTAACACGAATACTTAAGGGAGTTCACCAGGTTGGAAGGGAGTTGACAGAGATGCAATTTCTTTTATAATAACAAGGCTACCGCACGGTCTTCTTTTTATTCCTTTCATAATCTTCAAAAATGAAAGTGCCAAGCCCGTCGAGTGACGAGTAGAAAGCCTTACCATTGTTCACTTCCGTAAAGTTGCGCACAAATGCCTGCAGGTAAGGGTCTTGCGCTATCATAAAGGTAATAACAGGTATTTTTAAGCGCCTTAACTGACCCGCTAAATTGAGTGTGCGGTTGAGTATTTTACTGTCGATGCCAAAGCTGTTTTTGTAGTATTTGTTGCCCACTTTCAGGCAGGTAGGCTTGCCATCGGTTATCATAAATATCTGCTTATTTGGGTTCTTCCTGCGGCGCAGTAATTCCATCGCCAGCTCCAGCCCGGCAACGGTATTGGTGTGGTAGGGGCCCACTTCAAGGTAGGGCAGGTCTTTAATTTCTATCTGCCAGGCATCATTGCCAAAAACGACAATATCCAGTGTGTCTTTAGGGTAGCGGGTCGTTATCAGTTCGCTAAGTGCCATAGCCACCTTTTTAGCGGGTGTTATCCTGTCTTCGCCATACAGTATCATACTGTGCGAAATGTCTATCATCAGCACTGTCGATGTCTGTGCCTTGAAATCAGTTTCATGTATCTCAAGATCATCCTGGTGCAGCGAAAGGCTGTCAATACCCCTGTTAATGTATGCGTTTTGCAAGCTGCCGGTATAGTTAATACTTTCCAGTGTGTCGCCAAATTCGTACGGCCTTGTTTCGGGATTGGGTTCATCGCCCTGCCCGGTTTTAAAGGTGCGGTGGCTGCCGGCTTTTGATTTCTTTAGCTTCCCGAAAATTTCTTCCAGCGAGCGCTGGCGGATAGACTGTTCGGTTTTAGGCGTTATTTTAAAAGTGCCATCATTCTCATTGTCCTTTATGTAACCATTATTCTTCAGGTCATCAATAAAGTCGCCCATGCCATAGTCTTTATTCGTAAGACCATACTGTTTATCCAGCTGTGTAAGCCAGCTCAAGGCTTCTGCAGCATCGCCGTTGGTATATTGCAATACCTCGGTGAATAAACCCAGGAGTTTATCAAATGGCGACTTAGCGTTTTCGTTAGGGTTGAACTTTGAAAAATGGAATCCTTGCATTGTATGGAGTTGATAAAATGGCTAGCCAATAACCATTCCTTAAAATTACGGGATAATCAACTGCAGATGTTTATAGAGGTATAATTGATTTCAATAGCGATGAGTATAAACCAAATACCTGAGAAAATGTGCGCATTTAACAGCTATTCATCCGCCTCTACTCCCAATCTTCGTACTCCTTGCGCCAGTTGATTTTTTCACCCAGCTTGCCGATGGAAAACAGCTTGTTGAATTGCATATTGATGCCAATTTCGTTGTAAGCTCCTGCAATGTGGTAATATGTACGTGCGTAGTGCACCTGAAATTTATCGAGGTTTAGACCAAGGCCAAATGCAAAGCCAGCTTTACCGGGTTTGCTGGATATAGCTAATTCCCTGCGTTGCAGGGTGTTATAAGAAACAGTAGCTAAAAGTCGCTTGCCGATAGCTAGTTCCGCACCAAAAATAAAGTGGCGGAATATTTTATCAATAGTATGGTCCTGGTTAAGTTTACTGCTGTCGACAGTGCCCAGTATATTGGTAGTAACATTATCGACCGGATTGTTGTACCGGATATCCCATTCGTATAAATGATGTACGGTTGCAAATAAACGCAACGGCATGTGCTTAAAGCGCTTGGAAATGCCCAGTTGCAGATCGAACGGCAGTGGCTCTATACTATTGCCGGGTGTGTACTTCGTTACCATAGAGCCCATGTTCTTGGCAACAATACCAAAATCGAGCAGTTTAGCGGTATCATAATAATTCACCCCCACATCAACCAGCAGCGCAGATGCCCCATAGGGTGCGTAAGATGATTGTGCCCATTTCACGTCTGCGCCATAACGCCAGTGTTCGCCGTACTTGCGCGATGCACCCAATGTTACTGCATAGTCAACGCCGTGAAAATCGCCTAATACCGTTCCTGCATCGTCAGTAAGCAGGAAGGAGCCATAGTTGAGGTACTGAACTCCCATAAAAAAAGAGGTGTTCAGCTTTTGCGAATTATAGCCGTAGGCAAGGTTCAATACATTGATATTGCCATAGAAGCTATTGTAATTCAGGCCTATCTGGTTGTGCAAACCCGGCCGCATTATTGCCGGGTTTTGCAATACCAGTGAAATATCATTATCAGGATTTGCAACACTAATACCACCAAGGGCAGATACATGCGGTGAATTGGACATACGCAGGAACTCCATAGCGTATTGCCCGCCGGTTACCTGCGCCATAGCCAGCTTGCAGCATAACAGCACCAACAGGGTGAATGTAATTTTCATACCTCGCATATACCTCAAACGTTTCCTCATTAATATTATTGCCGCACCAGTCATAATTAACCCTCGGCTGTTTCGCCGTTGGCTTTTAAAATCTGGTCAACTATTGGTGTGCTCACACCGGTAAACGAGAAACCCCCGTCATGGAAAAGGTTCTGCATAGTTACCATACGGGTATAATCGCTAAACAGCATTGCGCAATAGTTTGCACAATCTTCCGCGCTTGCGTTACCTAGTGGCGACATTTTTTCAGCGTATTCTAAAAATACATCAAAACCCGAAACGCCAGAACCTGCTGTAGTTACAGTTGGCGATTGTGAAACAGTATTTACCCTTACTTTTTTAGCAAAGCCATAGTGGTAACCGAAGCTGCGCGCCACGCTTTCCAGCAAAGCCTTAGCATCAGCCATATCATTATAGCCAGGGAAGGTACGTTGTGCAGCAATATAGCTAAGGCCTACAACTGAACCCCATTCGTTCAGCGCATCAGCCTTCATAGCCGATTGCAGCACGCGGTGCAATGAAAGTGCAGAAATATCTAATGTTTTAAGGAAATTCTCGTAGTTGGTATCGGTATAAGCGAATTTCTTGCGCACATTAGGCGACATGCCTATGGAGTGCAGCATAAAATCGATCTTACCGCCATGGTTTTCCATGCTTTGTTGCATCAGGCTGTCAAGGTCAGCGGTCGATGTGGCATCAGCGGCAATAACTTTAGCGTTACACATGCTGGCCAATTCATTTATTTTGCCCATACGCAGGGCTATAGGTGCATTCGATAGTGTAATTTCCGCACCTTCAGCTACACAAACCAGTGCAGTTTTCCATGCAATTGAGCGCTCGTCAAGAGCCCCGAATATAATTCCTTTCTTTCCTTTCAGCAATTGATTAGCCATAGTAGTGTATTATTTACAGGGCGTAAATATAGCAAAATAGCTACACCTTCTTTTCAAAATTGCTTTTCCATTATTTCTTACCCTGTATAGAGCTTTCCTTGCTGTGAATAATGTTTTCTTTGGTTACAACATCTCTCACTATTTTATCAAGGCGCTCGGTAACAATGGCTATGCCCTCAATTACTTCTTTGTTATCAGGGTCAGTAGGGTCTTCAAAGTTAAATACCTTCACCAGCCCCAGCAGGGTAGAGACAGGCCCCCTTATGTTGTGCGATTGTATATGTGCAATATCAGTTAGCGTATTGCTTTGCGCCTCAATGTAGGCAAGGTGGTTGGCTTTTTCTTTAGATAGCAGGTCGTTATATTTCTTCTGTGTATTATAGTTGCGGTATATAAAGAAGGAGAGCAGCACCACAAGCGCCATTCCAAGTAATACTGCATAAGTTATTATCTGTTGCTTTTGCACTTCGCCCTCGTAGGCTTTTGCTTGCTTCACCTGTTTAAGGCTGTCCGTCATTTGTTTCTGGTTAAAGCCGGCCTGCAGGTCAATGCGCACCAGCTCATTGGCCTTTTCAATGTTATAGAGGCTATCGCGCAGGTCAATAAAGTGCCGGTATGCCGCAAGCGCTTTGGTGGGTTGCTCCATTTTTTCGTACGTATTGCTTAACACTTCCCAGGCGTTCTTCTCATCTTCTATCTCATTGGTTTTCTGGCAGTACTCTAAGGCTTTTTCCAGGTAGGTAACGGCTCCACTGTAGTTTTTTTGCTGGTACAGCAGTTTGCTCAGCGTTGTATATGTTTTAGGGAATTGCCGGTCGAATGAATTGTCCATTGCAATTTTTAAAGAAGCTTTCGCTGTTTGATCGGCTTTATCTGCGGCACCAATGGCCAGGTATGCATTGGCCAGTTGGTCTAATATAATGGCTTCGTACATTACCTGCTTAAGCCCACGGGAATCAAACAAGGCAAGTTCAAGGTTTCTTATGCCTTTGGCGTAGTTCTTCTTTGCGAAATAGGCCTTGCCCATGGCCATAACGCTGAAAAACTGCAAATACTGGTCGCGGACAACCGTACCTAGCTTATACACATTGTTATAGTTTTCGAGTGCCCTGTCAAACTGCGACATAGAAAGATAAATATCACCCACATTAAGCAACAGGCCGCCTTTGGTAATATTGTCTTTTCTGTTCACTTCCTTCTGAGCTGCCATAAGCTCATCGAGTTGCTTCAATGCATTGTTATAAGAAATGAGCGCTTGGCGGTAGTCGCCTACACTTGCATAAATTGACCCCATATCGCCCAATACCCCTACTTTCAGACGCTGGTCTACCTGCAGCGCAAGTACCTGCTTCAGATAATCGAGCGATAAATTATGCTGCCCAAGATTTTCATAATCTTTAGCAACATGCTCGAGCGCTTTTGCTTCATTTTCAATGTCGCTCAGTGTCTGGGCCAGGTAAATGGAATTCTGGTCGCATTCTATTGCTTTTACATAGTTTTTGACGCATACTGAATAATAGTCGCTTAGCACAATATTGCACAGCAGCAGGCCCCTGTCCCATTTATTTTTTCGCGCTATTTTATAGGCTTCATTGGCAAAGGAAAGTTTCCTGGAGGAATCGGTGCATGCAGTAACCGAAGAAAGCTGCAGCAATACTTTTACTTTTTCAGAATCGACAGACGATTGTAAAAAGGCAACGTGGAGAGAGTCGCTTATGTTTTTCTTAACCTCGGCAATGCTGTTAGCAGATAGACCCAGACAGCCGAACAACAAGGTTAGCGCAAGAATGTATCTGGGAAAAGTACTCATTAGCTTTTGTCTATTGATAAACAACTACCGATTTTTGTCAATTACAACTGTCATTCTAACCTTGAAGCAAAGTACGACTTCTTGCTGCAATTTGCAACCAGTTTGTTAATTTTCAGGTTAAATAATATTTCCCGAATAAGGAATGGTGTTCTGATATGCTTTTGGAGAGTATATAAAAAATATCGCCATCTTTTATTTAATTAATTGCCGCCTGGAAAGTGCAAGAAAATTTGCAATTTAAGGGTTAATAAAACGAACTTATTTTTTAATATATTAATGTGATTGATTTATTTGATGAATTTCTTATCAAAAATTTACTAAAACACCCCAACACCTTTTGCTTATTGAAAATTATGTTAGTAATTTGCACTTCTAATTTTTTATTATTATTTTTATTTACAAGCGCTAAATTTTTATTGATTCTCATGAAAAAAGTCCGTTACGCAGTTGTAGCATGTTCTGCATTTTTTTGTTTTTTGTTTTTATTCGGTGCCTCTAAAGCCCAGGCGACTATCGTTGGCGGCGGATCGAACGCGATTGTAACATTTGGCACTCAGCCTCCGGGTGGTGGTGTATGTATTGGTGATGGCATTTGTGTAGCGTTGCCGCCAGATACAACTAAACTTGTAGAGGGTGTTCCGACCACATTCAGCCTCGATCCGTTAGATGCCACCACATTGCTCATCACTTTTTCGTTAAGCGCTTTAAACGCAATACAGCCTGAACAGGCAGTAAAAATGAATAACTGTGCTAATCCGCCTGCAGGTGGCATTACACCAACTTATCAGTTTGGCGCTCCTTACAATTTAAGTCAGCCAATGTTTGCGGCTGTAGGCTTTCCCCCAAATTCTTCAATTCAGCCTAGCAGCATCATTACCATTACTATAAGTGGCGATGTTGTTACTATGCACGTTAAATATGCGCACAGCTAGTTTCAAGTCAAAAGGAAAAAGTCAAAACCCCAAAGTGCAAAATGTAGCATTTTATGGACAATTTTAGCTTGACCCAAAACTAATTGTTGAATAACACTTTATCATTCATACGGGAGCCAATTGGCTCCCGTTTTTTTGCCCTATTCTTTGAATTTACCCTTGTTGTGTACGTCATTTTCTTTGTTCACAACTTCAGTAACAATTTTATCGAGGCGTTTGGTAACTGAGGCTATCCCTTCCAGTACCTCTTTATTCTCAGGGTCTGCGGGATCGTCATAATTGAATATTTCCACGAGTCCCAATAGCGTGGAGACCGGCCCCCTAATTTCGTGCGATTGTGTGTAGGCAATATCCGTAAGCACATTGCTTTGTGCTTCAATATGTTGCAGGTGGCGTTCTTTTTCTTTTGAGAGCAGTTCGTTATACTTCTTCTGGGTATGGTAGTTACGGTATATGAAAAACGACAACAGCAATACCAGCACCAGGCCCACAAAACCACTATAGGTAAGTACCTGCTGCTTCTGCATTTTTAGCTCATACTTTGCGGCCTGACTCAAACTATCTGCAACCTGCTTTTTATTAAAACCCGCCTGCAGATCTATGCGTACCAATTCATTCGCTTTATCAATGCTGTATACGCTATCGCGTAGCGAAATGAAATGTTCGAAAGCATCTAACGCCTTTGCCGGCTGCTGCATTTTTTTGTAAACGTTGCTCAGCGCATCCCAAACATTCTTTTCATCTTCCAGCGCCTTGGTCTGATGGCAATAGCCCAATGCTTTCTGTAGATAATTTACTGCAACACTATGGTTACCGCGCAGCGAAAGCAATTTGCCCAGCGTAGTATACGTTTTTGGTAATTGCTCATTAAAGCCGTTGCTCTCCGCTATTTTCAGAGAGGCTTCGGCGTAGTGTTCCGCCTTGCTGATATCGCCGGTTGCAATATAAACATTAGCCAACTGGTCTAATATGCCTGCCTCATACATAGGTTGTTTCAGGCTTCGTGAACCGGCCAGCGCTGCTTCAAAATTTTTAATCGCTTCAGGATAATTCTTTTTAAAATAGTGCGCCTTACCGATACCGAGGACACTGAAGAATTTAAGGAAATCATTTTTTAATGCTATCCCTAATTTCAGTCCGCTATTGTAGTTTTCAAGTGCTTTTTCCGTTTGGGACATAGAAAGGTAGATGTCGCCAATGTTAAGCAACAAACCGCCCCTTGTTAATGTATCGAGCTGTTGGGCCTTATGGCTTGTATGCATTTGGCTATCCAGTTTTGCCAATGACCTGTTATAACAGATAAGAGCCTGGCGGTAATCGCCAATGCTGTTGTAAATAACACCCATATCGCCAAGGATGCCCATGTTCGTACTTGAATTAACATTTAGGGCTAAAGCTGACGACAATTTTTCTAACGCCAAATCATGCTGTCCAAGGATGTCGTGCGATTTGGCTATTTGCACCAGCGAGAAAGCTGTCTCTAAATGCAGATTCAATAGCGTAGCAATTTCAAAACTTTTCTGGTGATAGTCGATTGCCCTAATGTAGTCCTTCTTACAGGAAAAATAATATTCACCCAATCCTGAATTGGTCTTCATTTTACCTTCCCTCCAACTAATTTTTTGGACAATGACATCTGCGTCCAGAAGGAACTTCAACTTTATCAAGGAGTCTGCACAATCTGTATTTGTTGACAATTGGATCAGTAGGTTAATCCTATCTGTATCTGAAATATTTTTTTTAAAGGCACTCTTAAGAGAGTCATTTGTCTCGTGAGATTGTACACAAACGGGAAAAGCACCAAGAATCAAAGAAAAGATTGCGATGCGCCCGATGAAATTTCTAAATAATAATTTCATGGTATTCAGCAGGGTCTTAAGATGACATTATTTGGTGAAATAAATATATTTAGTACCTTGTTGCCAAGATACTACATCTTCAAAGAATTTCATAAGCTACTAACAAACATTAATACACATTTTAATTATGAGAAAGATTCTGCATTTCGGCATCATATCTATTACTCTTTTTGCAATTTTATTTTTACAAAGTTGCCTATTGCCCAAGCCTGTTTCGGCTATTGTAACATTTGGCACAAAACCGGCCGGTGGTGGTGCATGCTTTGGTAATGGCATCTGCACAGCATGTGCACCTAACTCCAATTCTATTCCTCCGGACGGCATACCGGTAACGTTTAAGCTGGATCCGGCTGATAAGAACATACTGCTGATCGTTTATAAACTCGCAGATTTACAGGCAAAGCAACCAGAACAGGCATTAACCATTTCAAGAATTATTGCAACGCCACCTCCGGGAAATACAGCGCCAGTGTATAAGTTTGATGCACAATACATGCTTAATGACCCGATGTATGGCGCACTGGCGTTACAAGGCACACCATCCATCAAGACAACAACGCCCATCACTATAACCAACGAAGCAACTGCGGGCACCATTACCATGCACATTAAATACGAGCATGCGCCTTAAGCGTTCAGAAATTCATATTATTGAAAGTGGGGGCAGTAGCCCCCACTTTTTTTATGTATTCTTTTTAAATGCGCCAACCGTAGGGGCTGAAGATTTTCAGCCCGCGCTATGCACCCTCAAAACAAACCAGTCGCAGGCGGCATTCACCATTCACCATTTACCATTCACCATTAATGAAGCACTTCCACTTTTTGCACTGGCAAGCCTTCCGTTTTCAGGTAGTAGATTCCGGCAGAGAGGTTACGCGTATCAATGGCTGTTACCTGTTTGTCAATCATTATTTTGTAAACTTCTTTTCCGGTACAGTCAAATAAAACCGCGTTTAAAGGCTGAGTAAAAGCATAGTCTGTTACAGATACATTCAACTGGTCATGCGTCGGGTTAGGATAGACGGTAATAGTTGTAGCATTGGTGGTTATACCTGGCACCGCTACAAATGAAGAATCAATTACCGAAACTACATTCATATCATCGATAAAGAAACCTGAATAATTAACAGCACCATCACTTACCAGTTCAAACTTCAGGTCTATTTTCTGGCCTATATAATCATGCAGGTCCATTTCTTCCTGCACCCAATCCGGGTGCTGTCCGTCATAAATTGGCTCATTAAATAACTGATTGGTTGTGCCGGGTTTGGTGTAGCGGCCGCACAGCGGTTGCCATGCCCCGCTGCCGGTTGGCGCGGCTTGTATTACTACATAATCGTATGACGATTCAACGCCCCAATTACAATAGAAATATAAGAATGACTGTGTGGCATGCGTAAGATCTACCGCACTGTTTAACTGCAAAGTAATAGCGTCATTATCCGGGTAATTAGCGCAGCCTGTGGCGCTGCTGCCAATGCTTGCAGGTGCAGAGTAGAATTTACTGTTGCAATTCGCCCATCCGGTGCTGGTCCAGTCAGTAAGGGTATTAGTATTAGGTACTACATTTCTGTAGGTTTTACCGTAATAAAACTCCACAGTATCAGACGAATAATAGTAGCCATTGTAAAGTTTCAGTTCATACCTAATCAACTGGCCATTTGGTGTGCCGGAAGCGATGGTGTAGGGCATAGAATCAACTACCTCCTGCAACATGGCTAATGATGTGAATGTTTGCGGTGCAGAACTGATGGTAAGCCAGCTATCTAAGGGTGTCATGGTCACAGTAAAAGTAGCGGTATCCGGATAGCCGAGGCGTTGCATGGCATAGTGCAGGTAGCCAGTAGCCCTGGTGATTATTTTTTCATCGGTATGCGTAATAGTTGCAAACGGCAGTAATAAATTGGCCGCGTTTATATTGGTGCGCAGATTGCTTTTTGCATTGGGTACGATGCTGGATGCCGGTGCATAAAACCCTTCAGAAGCAAGGCCGATCTCCGGCGTCATGGCAAATACTTTAGGGTTCGATGAAGTGTCGCCATACATCCAGTCGTCAGAATCGCCATTGGTTACATAGCCTACAGTTTGGTCGCCTGTACCATAGCGGTAAGGGGTGTATTGGGTAATATACCCTGCAATACCCTGGAACTGCAGCGAATCAGGTGTGAGTAGGGAGCCGATGTAACCCCATGGGTAAATAACATCGTTACCATAAGTATGATAGTTGAGTGTAGTTTTGAAATGATGGTGCTGTGTGAACCACTTTATAGCCTGTGTTTCCGGCTCAGAGAAAGCTGATGGGCCGCGGTATACGTCGCTCGAAGTTGTTGGGCTTGAGCCAATATTATCGTAAGCAAACTGATAACCGTAATTCCTGTTCAGGTCAATGCCATAAGTGCCGTCGGAGTTATGTTTACGGTTTTTGCGCCACATGCCACCACCGCCCGGGTTGGTGCTGATATTATACAGGTAGCCGTCAGGGTTAAGGCACGGTATAAAGTACAATTCTGAATTATCGATAATGCTCCTGATGTGCTGGTCCGTAGCATAATTTTCCAGCAGGTACCAGATGTAATAGATGGTACTGGTAATACTTCCGGGTTCACGCGCATGGTGCAATGCCGTGTACAGCATCTGCGGTTTAGAAGGTTGGTCAACCGAGGGATTGTTAGAAATACGTAACCAGTAAATAGGCCGTCCTTCTACAGAATGAAAGGTATCTATCGCCGCTTTGGTGCTGATGAGGCTGGGATACAGTGTGTGCATCGAATCAAGTATATTCAGCAACTCAGTGTACGTATAATAGCCGGCATAAGTGCCCAAATGAAAATGGGCCGGAGCATCGAGTGCCGGCCCTGGGTTACAATTAGTACTCGTAGTGGTTTTATTGTGTTTTTTATCTTTCTTGTTTTGGTCGCGATAGTACTTTGATACATCTTTAATGATGACATCGACCTTAAAGCCAGCTTTTTTAATAGCTTTTATTTCACTCGCTGAATAATCAGTAATAATAAAGACTCCCTTTTTTTGCTCGCCATGGTCAACAGCCACGCCCAGTTCAGAAAGGTTGCGGATAGTGTGCTGTTTATTATCCAGGTACACCTTGGCGCGGGAATACCTTTCCTGTTTCTGTGCATAGGTAGCAGTAGTAAGGCATAGCGCCATTACCATGATAAAGCATATAAGTCTCATATAGTTACTTTAAGCGAACTATAAATGTAAGAAAGATTAATGAAGAAGTAACCTATAGCATTAAAATCAGGTATTGCCCTATGGCCAAATAGAACTGGCACATTATACACTTATGGGTTTTGACTTTTGCGTTTTGACTTAAAGCTAATGCCTCATACTTATCTTCTTCCTGATCCTGCTTATGGTTTCAATGTTCATGCCGAGGTAAGAAGCAATGTACTTTAGTGGTAGTCTGTTAACCAATGCCGGAAATTGATCTACAAAAAACTGGTATTTATCTTCGGCACTCTGGCCACGCAATAATAACAGGCGCTGCTCGGTCATGCTGCAATAATGTTCCGTCCAGATGCGGCCTATGTAGTTAAATTCCACATGGTCGCGGTATATTTTTTGTAGTTTATCGTGGTGCAGGCGCGCAATTACAGTGGGCTCCAGCGTTTCAATAAATTCGTAGCCGGGCTTGCGTGTATAGAAACTGATAACCGAAAGGCAGATGTGGTTCTCGTGCATGAAACGCGAGCATATTTCTTCTTCATTTTTTATGTAGTACGCCCGCAGCAAGCCCTGAAAAACAAATGCCACGTGATCGCTGCGCTGACCTTCCTTAAGCAGGCAGGCGCGTTTGGGCAATTCTACAATTTCAATGTCATTGGCAAGGCGCTCTTTCAGCTCATCGCTTATTGTATAAATACCCGTTATATAATCGATGAATTGAGCCAGCATAAGCGGTAATTTACGACTTAAGGAACGTTGACAAAATAAACCCTACCATCTGACTTGTTCTTTTTCATTTCTGCTTCATTGCAAAAGTCCTTAAATAGCTTGCTATTCGCTGATTTTACGCTTCGCATAAAAGAAAAATAACTGCGCCATATAGTAGACTTTATTTTGTCAATGTTCCTAAAAGTAATGCAAATGCATTGCAATGGTTCTTATTTCATTTTTACTATTTCTACCCTGCGGTTGCGCGCCTTGGCATCTTCGGTATTGTTGTCGGCAAGTGGTTTGGCTGCGCCCCAACCTTTTGCAGATAGCCTGTTTTTATTAATGCCTTTCGCAATAATGCCTTGCATAACCGCACTGGCGCGGCTTTCAGAAAGTTTTTGGTTGGTTTTAGGGTTGCCGGCATTATCGGTATGGCCTTCCACGTTTATTTTCAGTGTCTGGTCTAATTCCATCATTTTGGCTACCTGCTCTGTAATGCCCTGCGATTCCGGGTTGATCTCCGATTTCGACGTTTCAAAATTAATGTAGAGTGCTATTTTACCTTCTTTATTTATGGTAGCCAGCATATCATCGGCCTTCGCTTCTTGTGCAAACGAAAGGGTTGCCGTTACCAGCATCAGCGATAAAACAAACATTATTTTCTTCATGATCAATCTGTTGTCAGGCCGCAAATTAGTAGTTATTGTTGGTTTGGCGCTACCGTTATTTGGGGGAGTAATTTTGTAGATACAGTGTCGTTTTTTTGTTCAGTTTTTTTATTATCTTTATTTATTGAAAAATTAATTAAGAACTGAAAAATATACTACATGGCAAATTGGGATAATAACGACAGCGGCCTAACGCCTGATGATAAAAGACAAAAACGCCTTGATTGGGCGAAAAGCGCCTACAGTGATGACGGAGATGAGAAGGAGAGCGATGCTCGCTCCAATAGCTCTGTAACAGACAAAAGCAAGGTCTTAGATACTTCAAAAGTATTGGGTTTTTCCAACCTCAACCTTGGGGATAGTGCAGGTAGGAATTATGTACCAGATTTCCGAACAATTGGTAAAGGCAATTTGCCAAATGCAGGCAATAATACAACGCCCGGTAGTTTCAATGTGCCTGATTATGGTTATGGTTTCCCAAGGCAGGGAACGGGAGAATTTTTAGGTAATCTTGATAATAGAGACCCACGAAGGGTGAATTTTAACCCGATATTGGATACCAGTAAAGTATTGGGAGATAAACATAAAATACTCGATACTTCCAAGGTGCTTTCGGGCGACGTATTTAATAGTATGACTGAACAACAAAAGGTTGAAAAAATCAGAGAAGATGTACCTCCAAAGGATGTGGAAATTGTTATGATATGCATTCCTACTGGAGAAGCTCGGTGGTTAATAGAAAAACCATGGGACGGATCAACAATTGGCCATACACATTATATTGTGCAAAAAAGCATGGAGGATGCAAGTGCTGCATTAAATAAATGGTTTAATAATAATAACTTAAGAGGGGTAAATAAAATAGTTTTTGATGCGCACGGATCGGCTGGTTGCATTATTGTAAGAGATACAAAGAAGCAGATACATATGGTAGACCCAGTAACGGAAAATCGATTTTTAACAAATCTCGGAACGGCATACATGGATGTAAGACAGTTCTATAATCCGAGTACTGACACAATGGCAAGAGACGTTGCCGGTTTAAAAAATATACTTAAAAAAGTCAATGATAAGGGTATTGCAGTTTTTCTCGCCTGTAGAGCAGCAGTTGGTGATAACGGAAGAGAACTTGGAAAGGCAATGTACTATGAAAATGATGCAATAAATCTATACTTGAGCCAGGCTTACGATGATGGCGCATTCAGCAAAGAGGGGAGATTGTATTATCATGATTTTTATAACGGTCGAAATGTAATAAGGTGGGATGTGCCAATAGTGATAAGTTTTGTTAGCGGTAGAAAGGAAACTATTGTTAACAAAAAGCCATTTGGATATGTGAAGTTCTCTACCAGTAATCCAGAAGGATCTAACCTTGGCTTAGACGGAATTCACGATGGAAATTTATATATCAATGGATGGTATGGAACTATTAAAGAAGTAGGAAAATAGTGGAATATGCATTATAGTAAATGGTATTTAATATTTGTATTTGCGCTTGTCGCTGGGTTTGCTTTCAACAGTTGTTTTCATCGAAAGCGCGCTAAAAACCTATACCCCAATAGCGTTTTTTATGAGCCTTCTTTTCCTGGCGGTAAGGTTGCAATGGACGAATTTATTCGTAATCATAGGGATACCAATATTTTATTACCAGATTCTCTAAATTTCTTTGATGATAGTTTTTTCCGAATGTACACTACATTCAATATTGACACGGATGGGTCAATCGTTAATTCACATCGGATTTATGATAGTGGAGTATATGCTTACTTTCATTTAGAAATCGACAATATAGTCAAAGCAATGCCCAAATGGATACCAGCATATGAGCATAACAGGAAAACAGGCAAGAAAAGGCCTTATAAGATGATAACCGGTTTTGGAGTTAAATACTATTATAAAAATAAAAAGCCGAAGTGAGAAATAGACTATTTATATGCATGGCAATTCTTTTGCCCTTTATTTCCCATGCCCAACAACCGGAAAAGAACAATAAAGGTGATGATCGTATTATTTACCGGGTTTTTGATTCCTTAGATGATTACCTGGCAAAAGAAATAGCCAGCCGCTTACCGAAAGATACGGTACAGGCAATTATTATAGACCCTGTATGCGAATTAGAGCGAGATATTATAGGTAAGCCGAACGAGCGGATTGAAAATATAATCTTGTTTTCGATAATTTATAAATCCATGGGTTACCACGATTCTGTCATTGAAAAAACCAACAGATATATTTCAATAGGCGACCAACTTTATCCAGTATATATTTTTTATGTTGATGATATTCTTGGGGTTGGGAAGAAACTGGCAAACAGGATATATAGTGGTGGTAAAATTGATATGGATTGGCACATTCATAATGCGCATAATTTTGGCGTGGTCGCTGATATGGCCAGGAATCAATACTACAATTTTACATTAGGTTCGCAGGAAATGAAAATCCCAAGGGGAGTGAAGAAAGGTGTGCCTGATAAACGATAAAACAATGCGTTATTATATTTTTGGGTATACCTGTGTCTTTTTAATTCTTCCTGCAATGTTGCAGAGTTGCTTGCATCGTAAATTTGCTAAAAACCTATACCCCAATAGCGTTTTTTATGAGCCTTCTTTTCCTGGCGGTAAGGTTGCAATGGACGAATTTATTCGTAATCATAGGGATACCAATATTTTATTACCAGATTCGCTTAATTTATTTAACGATACCTTTTTTAGTGTGTATACTAATTTTAAAATTGATACGGATGGATCTATAGATGATGTTCATCTTATTTGGGATAATGGCATCTATCGGTGTGTCGATATTGAAAGTATAGTTAAAGCAATGCCCAAATGGATACCAGCATATGAGCATAACAGGAAAACAGGCAAGAAAAGGCCTTATAAGATGATAACCGGTTTTGGAGTTAAATACTATTATAAAAATAAAAAGCCGAAGTGAGAAATATACTATTTATATGCATGGCAATTCTTTTGCCCTTTATTTCCCATGCCCAACAACCGGAAAAAAACAATAAAGGTGATGACCGTATCATTTACCGGGTTTTTGATTCCTTAGATGATTACCTGGCAAAAGAAATAGCCAGCCGCTTACCGAAAGATACGGTACAGGCAATTATTATAGGCCCTGTATGCGAATTGCGCAAGAGTATTATACAAGATAAAAGCAAAGAAGAAATAGAAAACATGATGATGTTTTCGGTCATTTATAAATCTATGGGTTACCACGATTCTGTCATCGAAAAAACCAACAGATATATTTCAATAGGCGGTCAACTTTACCCAGCCTATATTATTTATGTTGATAACGTTTTGGCACGGAGTACAGCACTGGTAAATAGAGTATATAGTAGTGGCAAGATTAATGTAGATTGGCACATTCATAATGCGCATAATTTTGGCGTGGTCGCTGATATGGCCAGGAACCAATACTACAATTTTACATTAGGTTCGCAGGAAATTACAATTCCGAGGGGAGTGAAGAAAGGGGTGCCGGATAAACGATAAAACAATGCGTTATTCTGATTTGTCTCAATTTCGTCAATACCCGTCATCACCCCGCCAGTCATCGAGCCATCGGGCGTCAATGCGGCCATTGATATCAGCAAAACGTACGTCCGTTGAAAGCCGCATGGCATCGGTATTGCAGTCGAGGCTGGCATGCACTATGAAAGGGTCGTGCAACATAATATCTCCGGCCTCAAAGTCGGTATACAACCATGGCAGCCCGGTAACGTCTGATATCTCTTTGAGGTCGCCGGATATGGGACGGCTATCAGCAGGCTGTTCACCATTTTCATTCACTGTTTCCCGTAACATGGTAAGATCCAGGTTATTGGAACCCTTCAGATACAAAAGCCCACCGGTTTCCATCGGAATGTCACCCAAAGGTATCCAGAGGGTGAGTACATTGTCGGTGCCATCATTAAGATAAGTATAGTCAGAGTGCGCGCGCGATGATACATTCGTGCCTTTATAAAAGTGCCTTAGCGGTTTGCGTTTCAATTGCACAACATCGGCCCCCTCCATTAATAGCTCTGCAATAGCTGTCAGCCTGGGGTTGTGCGTAAAGGCAATGAATTTGCTGTTTTTTACAAACTGCGCCGCAGGGTGATGTGGCAGGCCATGTTCCGATGGCTTGTATTGCAGCTGGCCGGAAAATATGCCTTCCCGAGGCGAAGAGCCCTCTTTGAATATCTTGTTATCGAACTGCCGCATGTATTGTTCCCGCAGGTCAAAAACACTTTCCCTGTTAAGGAACGATTTCAGGAATACATAACCATCTTTTTTGTAGCGGGCCACCAGATCTTCTTTGTTCGAAAGGTCGGCAGGTTTCAATTCCTCGAAATACTGAGGTGTGAAGGGTATCTTCAGTCCGTTTGAAGTATAGAAATCGGGGCGAGTTGGAGTTGTTGTCACCGGCATGTTTGTCGTTACAATATTACCTAATATTTATTGATTTAGAAAACAGGCGAATGCTGCAGGTCTCCGCTGGTAGGTATTTGGGGTTTTACCTGCAATATTCAGTACAATTTGTAACTTACCATCATATTAATAAAACATTAAGCACCACTCGATTATGAAAATTTGCTATCTGCTCCTTGTACTATTCCTTTGTTGCTTTATGCATGCCGATGCGCAAAAGAAAAGCCAGGTTAAAATTGATTCCATGCGGGCCATTATGTTAAACGCCCGCCCGGATAGCGCACAACAAAAATTATACGGGGAAATCGCCAGGTACTTCGTTAATATTAATGCAGATTCTGGTATCAAGTATGCACGGCTATCTTTACAATTGGCCAATAAAGCCAATAAAAAATTAGCTATTTGCCAGTCACTGAACACTTTAGGCCTTGGCTTTAAAGTAAAGGGAAATTTCGCTGAAGCGATACAGACCTACCACCTTGCCTTAAAGGGATATGGAGAATTGCACGATTCTGCCGGGCTTTCCAAAATTTACAATAATATAGGCAACTTATATAACTACAAGAAAAACTACGAAGAAGCCAGAAAATACTACTTCCAATCGCTTGCAATACGAATGAAGTTAAAAGATAGAAACGGCACTGGGGCATGTTATAACAACATCGGGCTTTCTTACTTTAACCAGGACAATTATACCGATGCCCTGCGGTACTATCAGAGCGCACATGATATACTGGTAGATGGTGGTGACAAGCAATATTTAAGTAACGCTATCGGCAACATAGGCGATATAAAAATGAGAACGGGTAAGTATAAAGAAGCGGAGATCGCCTATGCCGAGGCACTGAAAATGCGCTTCGAGTTAGACGACCCAACTACAATAGCAAGCTCGTATATTTCGTTGGGAGAATTGTACGGCCTAATGGAACGGCCAAGAGATGCCGAAAAATACTGCCTTAAAGCCCTCGATATTTGCCATAGCCTGGGGTCGCCGAAGCTTATTGCCGACTGCTGTGGCACGCTTTCAGGTATTTATGAAAAGATAGGTGACTATAAGCTTTCCAAGAAGTATTACATCGAGCACATTGCAGCAAGGGACAGCATGTTCAATTCAGAAAATGAACGAAAACTGATGGAACAGCAAATGCAATTTGAATACGACAAAAAGCAAGCGCTGGCGCACGCAGAGCAGCTCAGGCATGATGCAGTAGCAACGGAGCGACTGATGCGCGAAAAGAACACAAAAAGGGCATTGTTGGGTGGAGTGATATTATTGGTTATTATAGCCGGCATAGCTATTTATGCCTTTCGCCAGAAACGAAGGGATAATGTGGTTATTCAAAGGCTGGTAAACGAACAGGAGCAGGTTATTGCCGACCGTACCCGGGAGCTAGCCGAGGCGAATACAGACCTCGAAGAAACGAACCACAAGCTGGTAGAGCTGATACAGTATAACGCCCATCAGGTTCGGGAGCCCCTTACCCGTATTACCGGCGTAATGGGGGTTATGGATGCTATTTCTCAGGAGGAGTTTGTGGAGGAGGTATGGCCCCTTATACAAAAGGCCGTCTATGACCTGGATACCAACATTAAAAAGGTGATAGAAATGGCAGGGCAAAATGAGTAAAACAATTTCAAAATAAAAACACCGGCCAGGGTTGCCTGGCCGGTGTTGAAAAAGTAAATTAGTAAGCGGCTATGCTTCAACTTTAGCTCCGTCTTCTTTTGCTTTGTAGGCTTTCACCTGTTCCAGAGCATCTGGTATTACGTCGCTGGTAATTACAATAAAGCTATCCTTTCTTGCATTCTGCATAGCATAGTCTATCGCTTCAGGTTCTTTCTTAATTACCGATATTTTTTTGTTAGGATCTACCGAATGTATGCCCTTGGTCATGAGTGCAATAATATCTTCTTCTGTGCGCCCGCGCAGGTGCTTGTCCTGGCGAATAATGATCTCGTCAAAGATGTTAGCTGCAGCTTCGCCCAATGATACGATATCTTCATCGCGCCTGTCGCCAACACCGGCTATTATACCCACTTTCACTGAAGCCTCAACCGAAGCCAGGAATTTACCAAGTGCCTTAAAGCCGTGTGTATTGTGCGCATAGTCCAGCATCACCGAGAAGTTACGGAAGTGGAACATATTCATACGGCCGGGGGTTTGCGCCGGAGAAGGCACAAACGTTTGCAGTGCCTGGCGTATGTCTTCTGTTTTAAAATCCTGCACATAAGCGGCCAGGGTAGCGGCAAGTACGTTAGCGATATTGAATTCCGCCATTCCCGAGAATGTAAGCGGGATATTGGTCGCTTTTTCAACGCGTATCTTCCAGCTGCCTTTCAGTATTGTAATATACCCATGTTCATAAATTGCTGCCAGTCCGCCTTTCGCGCAATGCTTTTTCACGCGCTCATTTTCTTCGGTGAGCGAGAAGTAAGCTACTTTGCATTTAAGGTCTTGATGCATGGCGTAAACCAGGTCGTCATCAGCATTTAATATTGCATAGCCTTCCGGGAAAACGGTGTTGGCTGCAACAGCTTTTACCTTAGCCAGTTTTTCAATAGTATCAATGCCACCGAGGCCAAGGTGATCTTCAGCCACATTGGTAACAACAGCCACATCGCAGTTGTGGAAACCAAGACCGGCACGCAGAATGCCGCCTCTTGCGCATTCCAGCACTGCATAATCTACGGTAGGGTCGCGCAGCACAAATTCGGCTGATACCGGCCCTGTGCAATCGCCCTGCATCATTAACTGGTTTTGTATGTACACACCATCGGTAGTAGTATAACCTACTTTATAACCCATCTGCTTTACTATATGTGCTATAAGCCTGGTAGTTGTTGTTTTACCGTTGGTACCCGATACCGCAACAATAGGTATGCGTGCGCTGGTGCCCGGAGGGTACAGCATATCAATAACCGGTTCTGCTACGTTTCTTGGTAAGCCTTCAGTGGGGTCAAGGTGCATACGGAAACCCGGTGCAGCATTCACTTCCAGCACACTTCCGCCATTTTCAGAAAGCGGCACAGAAAGGTTGTCAGCCATAATATCAATACCGCAAATATTAAGGCCAATAATGCGCGCGATGCGCTCTGCCATAAATATGTTGGTAGGGTGCACATAATCAGTAACATCGGTAGCAGTACCGCCTGTGCTTAAATTGGCAGTTGGTTTTAACCATAATTCCTCCCGGTCTTCCAATACAGTATCCAGTGTATAACCGCGTTTGTCCAGTATGTCCATGGTAAAGGCATCTACCTTTATTGCGGTAAGTACTTTTTCATGTCCGTAGCCCCTGCGCGGGTCGCTGTTTATAATATCAATAAGCTCTTGAATGGTGTGGAGGCCATCGCCTACAACCGCAGCGGGCGTGCGTAATGCGGCTGCAACAAATTTATAATTTACGACCAGCACACGATAGTCACGGCCGGTTATGAATTTTTCGCAGATAACAGCACGGCCATATACTTTGGCGGCTTTAAGGCCTGCTACTGCATCTTCCCAGGTGCGGATGTTGGTAGTAGCGCCCTTGCCATGGTTGCCGTTTACCGGCTTGGTAACAATAGGGTAGCCAATTTTATTAATGCAACTCTGCAAGTCTTCTTCATCATAAATGATGCGGCCGCGTGGCACAGGTATTTCTGAGGCTTCCAGCAGGTTCTTGGTTTCTTCTTTGTCGCAGGCTATTTCAACAGCTATGCTGCTGGTGGTGCTGGCAATAGTTGCCTGAACCCTTTTCTGGTTAACCCCATAACCCAGTTGCACCAGTGAATGGCGGTTAAGGCGTATGTATGGTATTTTCCTTTTTATCGCTTCGTCAACAATTGAACCGGTGCTAGGCCCGAGGCGTTCATCTTCGCGAATTTCGCGGAGCAACTGTATTTCGCTCTCCAGGTCAACCGGCTCGCCATCTATCAATGCCTGCGCTACTTTAACGGCCATTTTTGCCGTCTGGATGCCCACCTTCGCTTCCTGATAGCTGAATACCACATGGTATATGCCAGAATCTTTCGTTTCGCGGGTACGGCCAAAACCGGTATCCATTCCGGCAAGTGTTTGCAGCTCAAGGGCAATGTGCTCTATAACGTGGCCCATCCAGGTACCTTCCTGAATACGGGTAAAGAAGCCGCCGGGGACACCTTCTGAGCAACGATGCTCATGAAGCGATGGCATGAGTGCAGATATCCTTTCCAGGAAGCCGGGTATTTTATCAGTCGGGCGTTGCTCCATGTCTTCAAGATCAAGCAGCATCACTATTAATTTATGCCTTGATGATGACCAGTAGTTTGGCCCGTTCATTGCTTTTATGTCAAGTATTTTCATACGTAAATTTTAATTTGTGTATTAAGGTAGGTATTTTATTGAGTATTGCAAATAATTGACGTTAAGAAAGACCAGTTATCGCGTTTAACGTTAACTAATAATTCCATTGTTGTAAAAAAGCAAAGTGAAATCCCAAGTTTTTGTCAATTATTAACGTCTATAGTAATGGAGACGATCCACAGGGAGCATCATGTCCATATTTATCGGACCACCCAGTATTTTAAATTGTCGTTCCCAAAATAGTATCTTCATAAAAATATAGCTATATGAAAAATACACTTTTAGCATTACTAACCTTTTTCCTGGTTTTAAATAGTGCCAATGCCCAAATCATTACAACCATTGCAGGAACAGGAACATCGGGTTATAATGGAGATAGTATTGCTGCTACTTCCGCTGATTTGAATCTGCCGGAAGGGGTAGCTACCGATGCCGCCGGCAATGTGTACATAATGGAAATGGACGGTAATAGGATACGAAAAATAAATACCGCCGGGTTTATAACTACAATAGCGGGAACAGGTACAGCAGGTTTTACGACAAATGGGATTCAAGCGACAGCGGCAACTCTTAACAGGCCTATAGATGCTGTAGTAGATGCAGCGGGCAATATCTATTTTGTTCAGTATTCGTATAGCTTCGTTTATAAAATATCCACTTCCGGTGTAATCAGTATTATAGCGGGTGGGGGAAGTAGTGGCGCTAATGGTGTACCTGCTACGACAGCAGCGCTTGGTGGCCCGTTCAATATTGGTATTGATGTAGGAAACAACTTATACATTTCGGAACATTATAGTGATCGTATTCGCAAAATAAACCCGGCGGGAATTATTACGACAATTGCTGGCACAGGTTCAAGTGGTTATACCGGGGATGGCGGGCCTGCTACAGACGCCAAAATACGGAGGCCCTGGGGAGTAGCGGCTGACGCTGCAGGTAATGTTTATTTTGCCGATGGAGATAATAACCGTGTACGTAAAATAGACCCCGCAGGTATAGTAACTACGATTGCGGGTAACGGTAATATCGGTTTTTCCGGCGACGGCGGGCCTGCAACGAATGCCAAACTGAATACTCCCTTTGGTATTACAGCAGATGCCTTAGGTTATGTTTATTTTTACGATACATATAATAGCAGGGTGAGGGTTATTTCGCCCTCAGGTTTTATTAATACAGTTGTTGGCGATGACTCTTGCGGATATAGTGGCGACGGTGGCCCTGCATCTGCAGCCCTGTTGTGCGGACCCGGTACTATTTCTATTAACCATGCCGGCGATTTGTATATTGCAGATGCAACTAATTCCCGTGTAAGGAAAGTTGCGCTCGCTGGCCTTGCTCTTGCAGGTTTTAACGCTGTAAAAAGCTCCATCGCTATCGCTCCTAATCCAACGTCGGGTGCATTTGAAGTAAACATATCATCCCCGACCGACGAAGAGCTTCAGCTCTCCATTATCAATGCTATCGGCCAGAAAGTAAAACAGACGATCATTTTTTCAAATAAGCCGAACACGCTCGATACTCATTTACCGTCCGGCATTTATTACCTCTCAGCTGTTGGGAAATCCGCAGTTTACAACACCAGGATCGTCGTGCAGTAGTTTTCATATTTGTTGACTATTTTCGCTGTAATTGAGTCCATCCAACTCATTCAGCGAGATGAAAAAACTATTGCTTCTGTTACTTGTTTTCTGCACAACAATTTTTGTGGCTTCGGCGCAAAACAAAGACGTAAAAGCCATTAACAAAATGCTTGCTGCCCAGGTGACTGAGTGGAACAAGGGCAATATTGAAGGCTATATGCATGGCTATTGGGAAGATGATAGTCTGTTGTTCATTGGCTCAAAGGGGCCGCGTTATGGCTACGATGTAACCCTCAAGCGCTACAAAGAAGCCTATCCCGATACCGCCCACATGGGCAAGCTAATATCAACCATCACCCGCATCCAGAAGCTATCCGGCAAATACTATTTTGTTGTTGGCAAATGGGCACTACAACGCAGCGTTGGCGACGTAAGCGGCAGCTATACGCTGTTACTTAAAAAGGTGAAAAGGAAGTGGGTAGTAATTGCAGATCATTCATCGTAGTAGACCTCACCCCAACCCTCCCTTTAGAATTTAATTTTAAATCGTTGATAATCAACACTATAATTTTAAATAGTTTTTGTCAACAATAGCAGTTGAAGTTATTGCATTCTAACACATAGATATAAATATTAATATAAAAAAGCTGTGCGTTGTAATGGTGTAGCTTTTTTATATTAGAACAAGCATTTGAAGAAATTCTTAAATCCTAACAATAAGAAGGTACAATAACCACCTTATAGGTAATCCCTTCTTCTTTCATTTGGGTAGGAGCTGCCTCATTTTGTATATTTTTCCATAATATTTTTTTGTTCAATGTTTATGAAAGTATCTTAAAGAACACCAACTAATAATAATATCTTTAATATAATTTCTGAAGGTTTTTTGTTAGCAGTAAATACAGTAAATAATTACACCGTTAGCATAATCTTTGATAGCATTTTGTAAACCAAAATTTTGCAATTGAATTTCATTATAGTTTTATGTAATTGACTTCCAATAAGTTAGTTGTTCATTTTTCTGTTGCATTGCAGCAGAAAAATTCAACAAAATGACATTGATAATCTATGTGTTAAGTTAATAATGTATTTAATAAGCGTACAACGCTTAAAAATGGCTCGTTTGATAGGTAAGCATAAACTTACCGAGGCATCAAATTGATACTGTCTTAAATCAACTGTAATACATTCATTAACTACTTCTTCATAAACGGAAATATGTGTTAGCCGCCAGTATAAAATTTACTGCGGGTCGTCCTTTTTGTAAGTACTTAATGAACTTAATTCGATTTGAGCATGTTAGAATTAGGTATATATTAATTTGTTAAAAATATAATACAAAATTTTGTAACATCTATTTTAGTTAATAATATTGTTGAGAATTAATATTGTTAACAATATTATTAATACTGGGCTATCCGAAACCAGATAAGAAGTAGGACCTTAAAAAATGATTTATGAAAAGAAAATTGATTGCAGTAGTTATGCTTTGTAGTGTACTTTTTTTACCAACTGCCTGTAAGAAAAACGCAGCAACGACAACTAAAACCACATCACAACAATTAAAAGATTTAGATGCGATAACTAAAAAAGGTGGTGCAATAGTTCATAGTGCAGGTCATAACACCGCAGCAAAACCACCTAATCCTTATGGCACAATGGTAAGCGACGGTATTGGAGCTTTGGGTGGTGCTTTTCTTGGGCCCTTCGGTGCATTTTGTGGTGCTGTTTGTACATCAATCAATTATTCATTTGGGTTTGGTTGGGATAGTCCGGTAATAAGTCCAACTCCAATTTCAAGTAATTCAAATAACCCTTACGATAATTACGGAGCAATGCACAATAACACCTGTTCTTATATATTATCAATAGACAATTCACTTACAGCCCCTAGTAGTATATTATCACACGTAAAACTATACGGACAATCTAACTGGTCAACCATATTGACTGGCACCGCACCAAATCCAGCCATTACTAATATTGTAAACATAATAATGACTAACGGCACTAATAACAATCTCAATATTGAAAGTACTTTAACTGCTATGGTGAATGCTGGCTACGTTACACCGGACGAATATAACGTTGAAGACGTTTATTTTAACACATTTGTAACCAGTACCGATCCTGTTGCATATTCTATTGCTGCAGAAGCAATTGTAAATTCATCACTTGATTTATCTCCAACTTCAAAAATGAAAATACTAGTTAGTATGGCGGTAACTCGCAATTCTTTTGTATTTTGGCAAGCACAATAAATAAAGACGATTACATGATTGAAAAAATTAAGAATACTTGGTTAATAATACTTATCAATGTTTTGATAGTATCGCTGTATATCGGTGTGATTGGTTTTACGCCTGTTATATTGGTTGTTGAAGCTGTTTTTTTGATTGGGTTTTATTTCAAAATACTTAGAGGCCCAAGAAATAAAAGCGTAACAACTAAAGACGGGATGTTAATTGTAAAAGGTGTGTTCCATAATTTTGAAATTGAGCAAGAAAAAATCGCCGATGTGAAATACAAAAGGAATTTACTTGCCAATATTTTTGATTGGGATGTGATGATTATAAAAACACATCTTACAAATACACGTATCTATGTGCGCCGCAGCTATCAAATATTGTGAATGAAAGATTCGCTCACCTAAGCGATTCAAAGTAAAACAAAGAAGCCAGTCCATTGACTGGCTTCTTTGTTTGGTATTTTCATCTTTTTCTATAATTCTATAATTCTTATAACAGTCTTCCCATACAATAGCCATTCTTTCTCTCCATCCTTTCCTAAAATAGCAATCCAATGGACGGGTTGGATCACCGCTCATTTCAATTCGCCTTACCTTATGACAATCTTTACAGGTTGTTTTAGTAGAGTAAAATTCCATGCTGTCTTTTGGCTGTTGAAAAACTAATCTAGATTTTATAATTCCACTATTAATGTTGGAAACACGGCTATTGTTTATAAAACACGGTAGGACGCACGATGCGCTCCTACAATCCAGTAATCCTGAAAATCATAGTTCTGACACCTACCAAAATACCAGTAACCCACATTTTCATTAGCTTCGCCAATAATCAAAAGCATACACCTTAATGCTGTTCAACTCGTTACAGTTTCTTATCTTTTTCATGGTGGTTACGCTGGCTTATTTCCAGTTGCCCAACCAGAGATCGAGGGTATGGTTGCTGTTGGTTGCCAGTTGTTATTTCTACATGAGTTTCGTGCCTAAGTACCTGTTAATACTTGGCGGAACCATAGTTATAGATTACTTCGCTGGTTTCCTGATTGCTAAAAGCGAGGGCCGGCCGCGCAAAGCATGGCTCACCATGAGCATTATTGCGAATGTTGGTGTGTTGGTTTACTTCAAGTATTTCGATTTCCTGCTCGATACTGTTGCACCGGTAATAAGGGATTTATTTCCGCACTACGATATTCCTTACCTCAGTATTTTATTGCCTATAGGCTTGTCGTTCCATACCTTCCAGGCTATGAGCTATACCATAGAGGTTTACAGGGGCAAGCAGCCACCGGAAAAGAACTTTGTAGTCTATGCGCTCTATGTAATGTTCTACCCGCAACTGGTAGCGGGCCCCATAGAGCGGCCGCAAAATATATTGCCTCAATTACACACCTATCAGCCTTATAACTGGGATAAAGTAAAGGAAGGGCTAGCCCGCATGTTGTGGGGCTTTTTTAAGAAGGTGGTTATTGCCGATAGGTTGGCAATTGAAGTAACGCATGCCTATAACCATACCGGGCTTTCAGCATGGTCGCTTTGGGTGAGTGCTATCTTCTATTCGTTCCAGATATACTGCGATTTTTCAGGTTATTCTGATATTGCCTTAGGGTCGGCAAAGGTGATGGGTATCGACCTGATGGAAAATTTCAAGCAACCCTATTTATCGGCTAACATAACCGAATTCTGGACCCGCTGGCATGTATCGCTTTCATCATGGTTTCGCGACTATTTGTACATACCCTTGGGCGGTAACAGAAGGGGCGAGGCAAGGCGTCGGATAAATGTTTTTATTACGTTTTTATTGAGCGGTTTATGGCATGGCGCAAACTTTACCTTCCTGGTTTGGGGTGCGCTGCACGGGCTGCTGGTCACCCTGTTGCCGGGTGCGAAAAGTAGCAAGAATAGAGTAGTAAGTAAGGTTGCAAAAATCGTTCTGAACTTCTTGCTCGTTACAATATGCTGGGTGTTTTTCAGATCGCCCGATGTGCATTTTGCTTTCAGGTATATTGGTGGGTTGTTTAATTTTGTTAGCGGTAGTACTACCTTCGGACTTAATGGCAACGAATTGCTGTTTTCAGCCGGGCTAATCGCATTCTTATTGTGGCGGGAATTCAGGCTGAAAAGCTTCCTGATACAAAAAGATGAGTCGTTTGCTTTTTATGTTTTTGTGATGGTTGTTGGTTGTTATTTTTTCGGTGTTTTCGGAGAGAACCAGTTTATTTATTTTCAATTTTAGCGGTATGAAAAAGGTGCTTTCCTATAGCTGCATTATCATTGGTCTTGTACTCCTTTTTTCCGGTACAAGTCGTGATGTTGTAGCCTATATATGGGAGCGCAAGCACCACCAACTTTGGTGGGGCGAACACCAGAGTAACTTCGGGGACCTGAGTAATATAGCCTATCTCGATGATATTAAGGTTTTCCAGACGCCAAATGACTATAATTTTACACCGCCTGCAGATACTTCTGGCCCCAAGAATATTGACCTCTATCTGTTTGGCGATAGCTACACAGAAGATGTGCCCTGCGCGGCATTTGCCCATGTAAATACCTGTCATTTTGGTCGAAAAGGTCATCATGATCTGGTGTATAAGCTGGATAAATCAAAACGGAACGTTTTACTTATAGAAACTGCCGAACGGTACGTGCGCAGCAACTACCAGAACGGCGATATCTATAACCATATCAGGAAGGACTTGCCACCTGCTCTAACGTTAGCAATTTCTGAACCGGGCCCCGTATATGCTTCGGTGGGTGCTGGCTTGCATGTTGCTGATTTTTTCAACCCGAATATTAATCAGAACCTGGAGTATCTGTTGTTTAATGTGAATGCTATGAACAAACCACGCCTGCTCAAAGCCGACATGAATTATTATTTATTTAACAGGGGTTCCGGCGATGTTGTTATTGCCGATGATGGCAGGCACCTCTTCCTCAAAGAAACAGTAGAACCCAAAAATGAGTGCAGCAGCTACCAGCCCTTTAGCAATGAAGACGTTACTGCATGGGCCAACAACCTAAATGTAATTTATGAGCATTATAAAGCGGAAGGTTTTGACGAGGTCTACTTCGCAATTGTGCCAAATCCTGCAAGTGTTATTCAGCCTGCTAACTACAATAATCTCATCCCCAAATTGCAAACTTCGCCTGGCTTGAAAATGCAGATGGTTGATGTTTACAGCCATTATAAAAATGCAGGAAATCCGCGTCAATTTTACAGGGCAGGCGATACTCACTGGAATAATAAGGGTATGCAATTGTGGTTAATGTTGGTAAACGAGCAATTGAGCAGGCAATCTGCAAAGCCATAGGCAATCCGGGTCATTTTATCATTTTATCTTCTTTCCTGATTCAAATTACTTATATTTGATTCAACAATGTCTTCTACTTCCTGCTATATACAAGTTGGTACAGAATGTATGCACTATCTCAGGGTGGGCAATGGTAGCAGGCTGTTGCTGATATTTCATGGTTACGGGCATGATGCCCATGCGCTGCGCATTTTTGAGCCTTACCTTACCACTGAATATACTTGCCTTTTCTTCGATTTGCCGCATCATGGTAAAAGTAGCTGGAAGGAATATGTCAACTTTACTTCCGAAAACCTGCAGCAATTGGTTGCTGATCTGATGCAGGTAAACAAGGTGGAAAAAATATCATTGTTAGGTTACAGCATAGGTGGCAGGGTTTGCCTTTCCATTGTTAACCAGATACCAGATCGTATTGACAGGGTTACTTTGCTGGCCAGTGATGGCCTCAGGGTCGATAATTATTATCGCTTTTTTACACGTAGTGGTTTCGGAAAACGCATTTTTAACCATATGCTCACCGAGCCCGGGCAATACCACAAATTGCTGGTGGTACTTAAAAAAGGAAAGATAGTGCACGAAAAGCGGTATAAATTTGCAATGCATTATTTAAGCGACGAGGCCACCAGGCAGCAGTTGCGCAAAGTATGGCCTTCGCTTGCCGAATTAACGCCCGATATAGCAGCGCTTCAGCAAACCATAAAGAAATACAAGGTGCCCATGGTTATTTTTATGGGCCGGTACGATAAGATTATTCCACCATCAGTAGCCGAAAAATTTAAACAGGGCCTCGATTCTGTACAGGTAGTGACTTTAGATACAGGGCATCGTATTTACGATGCAGGCAACGTAAAAATGATGGCAGAAACGCTGTTACATTAGTGTGTTACCTTGTTCAAGGTTATCTTTGTTGCACGCCCATGGTAATTACAACTATAATATGCGCCTTTTTAACGCTCAGCTACCTGCTGCTGGTAATGTTGTACATGAAGGGTTGGAAACTGCAGCAAGAGTTCAGGGTGCCGCCGGGTTACGAACCCCATACTTTTATTTCAGTTATAGTGCCCGCCCGCAATGAGCGAGATAATATCGGTGCCTGCATTGATGGTATTCTTGCTCAAAAATATCCCGCAGGTCTTATGGAAGTAATTGTTGTAGACGACCATTCTGAAGACAATACCGCTGAGATAGTATCGGAATACCATGATGAACGGGTAAGATGCATCCGCCTTGCAGACTATATTCAACCTGGTTTAAAAGTGAATGCCTTTAAGAAGGCTGCCCTTACCGCTGGTATAAAGGAAAGTCGCGGCAGCCTTATCGTAACTACTGATGCCGACTGTATTGCGCCCAACCTCTGGCTCTTGAATATGGCAGGATTGTATGAATTGCGCAATCCGGCTATGATAGTAGCGCCAGTTATTTTCAGCGGTTCGCTGGGTATACTCAATAAATTCCAGCTGATTGATTTTATGGGCATGCAGGGCATTACTGCGGCTACCCACAGCATGAAGCTGGGTAATATGAGCAATGGTGCCAATCTTGCTTTCAGCAAGGCTATTTTTAATGAGGTGAACGGCTACGAAGGTGTAGAGCACCTTGCATCGGGAGATGACTACCTGCTGATGATGAAAATAGCCCGCGTGCCCGCAGCCCGCATAGCATACCTGAAATCGCCCAACGCCATTGTTACTACGCTGCCGCAACCCGACTGGGCTAGTTTTTTACAGCAGCGTATACGCTGGGCTTCCAAATCTGGCAAGTACGATGACAAGCGCCTTACCGCTATCCTGATGCTGGTTTACCTGTTTAATGTTGCCATTGTTGGCCTGGGCATAGCAGGTTTTGCGAATCATTGGTATTGGTTGGTAGCCGGTAGTATGTTACTGCTCAAAACAATTACCGAGTATATTTTTATGATTCCCGTTGCTGCATTCTTTCGCAAGCAGTGGACACAGGTCTACTTTCCGATACTGCAACCGTTGCATGTGCTGTATATAGTGCTTGCCGGCTTCCTGGGTATAGTAGGTAATTACAAGTGGAAGGATAGAAAGGTGAAGTAGCTAAATCGTCTGCAACATGTACCACTACCTTTCCCAGCCTACAAGGGTAATTTCATTTCCATTCTTTATTACAAGCTTATCTCTTGCCGCATTAATGGCCAGGTGAGGCTCATCTTCCCTTATTATCGAAGATTTACAATCACCTGAAAAAACCGTTTCGTCTTTATCTACTACTCTGCCAGTTACAAGGGCTATGACCTTCGGATATTTGTATGTATCCCAGGCGTAGTATTCATCAATGGCAATCAGGTTGCCTATTTCCACTTCTGCAGCTACAGATGGAGTATAGGTGCCGGTTGTCATATCCAGCACGCAGTAGGACCGTAATGTGTTTTTTGCATCTGGGCTTCCGTCATCACGAATTAACTCTTCTGGTGGGCCAACAAGAATTTTTGAATCGGAAATAAAACTTGCGGTACAAATTTCTCCACTCAACGGGGAGGTGAGCTCATTATAGACATCAAGCATGGCAGGTTTTTCGAAGCATGCTGCAATATCATATACCTGTGTGATATTGACAGGATGCCACCCCCAGCCCTTGCTCAGCAGATACTTGTTGCCGGGGCCCACTTCCAGCCGTGAGTAAAAGGAGTCAACCAGAGTTCGTGGTGTTTTGCCTGTAATAACCTCTCCGGTTTCTACATCTTCAAAGTCAATCCGGTTATACGCTAATGGGCAGTGTGCCAGGTACGTCCGGCCGTCATAAATAAAAAAAGCGGCAGGATATTCATAGACATCCGCCTGATAGTAAGACCTGTTAACTTCTCTCATCAACCTCCCGTTTTTAAGCAAGAGGCCCTTTGTTCCCAACCGTTGATAAATCAATGCATAAACATTATCTGACGAGGCAATGGCTCCGTCGAATAGCGAACCATAACTAATATTGTCAAGTCCTTCCTGCCTCTCGGAAAGACGATATAAAATACCGGGGTCGCTCCAGTCAATGATATACTCACCAAACCAGCAGATGGTCTGCACATAGATCTTTAAGGTATTTTTCTGCATGGGTATCTTTTCTTTTCTGTATCCGAAGTTACGGATTGGCAAGTAATCTGCTGTCGAAGGCAATAAATATTGTTATCTTTAGTTATCAATACACCTCAACCCTTTTCTTATGAAACACATCTTTTACTTAGCTGCCATTTTCCTGCTTTTACTTTCCGGATGCAGGAGGGACAACCGAAACGATATTGCAAAGCGAACAATTGATTTTTCCTTTCCGTCCGGTACTTTGTTTACAGGCGATATTATAACATTCAGCACCGCAGTACCAGCAGCAGATCGCCCGCATTGGTTTTTTGGGAATATTTACTATAGTAATTATCCCTATCCGGGTAGTTCAAACTATGCCGTCGACTCCGAAAATGCCTATACTAATGCCCCGTCCTCTGGCGCAGATAGTTGTACTGGACCAGTTTTTAACCACATTATGTATACACCTGGTAGTTACAATGTTGTACTTACCGCGAATGGCGACAAAAGCACTGCATGCCGCAAAACGCTAACATTCGCGTCTCCAGAAATACTGAACGAAGGAATGTTACGCACCCGGCTCTGGAAACGGTTTGTGAGATCAGGAGTCTATCCATACGACACCTCGTACGCATTGCCGGATACTACATTCGCTCTTGTCGTCGCCAATCATAATTGCAAAACACCGGGTCGGGAATTCCCATTTCGTTGCGAGGTTTCAAGCTCATCTAATCTTATTTATAAGAATAATACCGATACACGTCATTACTATGGTGATTATGGTTATGTTGCCTATAAAAGGCTTGTAGATTCGGTCTATGTCATCGAGCTTACGCATGATCTTATCGGGAATATAGATTACAGCATTACTTATACCTCCACGCATTAATACTCATGAAAAACGCTTTTTTACTTTTCGTTGCGCTCTTTCTTGTAGCATCCTGCAACAAAAAAAAGGAACCTGCCGCCAACAATTACGACTTTACTATTGAGGGCGCTATGTATGCCGGTGATCCTATCAGATTTACCAGCAACGCCTCCGACAAAGATTTTTCCCATTGGTACTTCGGTAATTACTACTATAGCGCTTTTGGTAATTACCAGTGCTGGCCCTGCGATACCTGTGAATACTCATCCGGTTTCGCATCAGGGGCTTTCTATATCGACAGCGGAAATGGTCGGGTTGTTAATCATACTATCTACTGCCCGGGCACCTATAATGTAGTATTAACGGTGAACCACGATACGCTCCATAAAAAGATAAGGCAGGTAACGCTTCTTTCTCCGCAGGTATTTGATACTGGTGTTACTAAAATGAGGCACTGGTCACGAACAGTAAACTACTACGGCCCGGGAGGGGATACTTCACTTGCAATGGTTGACACCGATTTTGCACTACGGGTGACTAACGGCAACTGCACAGGTCCTGGTTATGTTTCGGGCATGTATGCCGTGGGTTCAAATTCTCAGGCACTTTACTACCAATATTATAACCATTATACCGGAGACTGCTACATAACCTATCGCCGGATGGTAGACTCTGTTTACATCACTGGTTACAGGATTGGCGTTGGTTCAATGCAGTATCCCAACCTCAGGTTTACCTATACCTCGGGCCATTAGGTAATTTCAAGTAATAAAATATTTTCTGAACAACCACATTAACTGGTCTTCTGCCTTTATAGATAACGACACAGCCAAGAATAGAAAACTTAAATAAATATTTAACCCTCTTTTCGTGGTTTAGAGCAAGATTGTTTATACTTTTGCACGAAATTATAAAATTAAATTTATGAGTACAATGACTCGTTCTAAGATTGACTTTAAGTTGCCTTACAAGGTAGCTGATATTAGCCTGGCTGAGTGGGGCCGCAAGGAGATAAGGTTGGCCGAGGCAGAAATGCCGGGTTTAATGGCAATCCGTGCTGAGTATGGACCATCTCAACCTCTTAAAGGCGCCCGCGTTGCTGGTTGTCTACATATGACTATCCAAACGGCTGTACTTATTGAAACCCTGGTTGCTTTAGGTGCTGAAGTTCGTTGGAGCTCTTGCAACATCTTCTCTACACAAGATCATGCTGCTGCTGCTATCGCTGCTGCCGGTATTGGTGTTTTTGCATGGAAAGGACAATCACTTCCTGATGCTGACTGGTGCATTGAGCAGACTTTATTCTTCGGCAGCGAAGATCGTCCGTTGAATATGATTTTGGATGATGGTGGTGACCTTACTAACGTTGTTCTTGACCATTATACGGAGCTGATACAGCATATTAAAGGCCTTAGTGAAGAAACGACTACAGGCGTTCATCGTTTATATGAAAGGATGGAAAAGGGTACTTTACCAATGCCTGCTATCAACGTAAACGATTCTGTTACCAAATCTAAATTCGATAACAAATACGGTTGCCAGGAAAGTCTGGTTGATGCTATCCGTCGTGCTACTGACGTTATGATGGCTGGTAAAGTTGCGGTTGTAGGTGGTTATGGCGATGTAGGTAAAGGTTCTGCGCTTTCATTGCGTGGTGCTGGTGCCCGCGTTATAGTAACTGAAATTGACCCGATCTGTGCTTTACAGGCTTCAATGGACGGTTTCGAAGTAAAGAAAATGATCGATGCAGTGAAAGAAGCTGATATCGTTGTTACTGCTTCTGGTTGCCGCGACCTGATCACTGAACAGCATTTCCGTGTAATGAAGGATAAGGCTATCGTTTGTAACATCGGTCACTTCGATATTGAAATAGATATGGCATGGTTGAACAACAACTATGGCTCAACTAAAGATACAATCAAGCCACAGGTTGATATGTACACTATAGAAGGTAAAGACGTTATCATTCTTGCTGAAGGCCGCCTGGTAAACCTGGGTTGTGCTACTGGTCACCCAAGCTTTGTAATGAGTAACTCATTCAGCAACCAGACACTTGCGCAGATAGAATTGTGGAACAACCACGCTAACTACGAAAACAAAGTGTATGTATTACCTAAGAAATTAGATGAAAAGGTAGCACGTTTACACCTTGCGAAAGTTGGTGTTGTTCTTGACGAACTGACCACTGCACAAAGCGACTACCTGGGTATCGCCAAAGAAGGCCCATACAAGCCAGAAATGTACAGGTACTAGTAGTAAGTAAGAGATAAAAAAGTAAAAGTAAAAAGGCCCGCGTGTTGCGGGTCTTTTGCTTTTTTGGTAATATTATTTGAACCACAGCGTAATAAGAAATTCATTAAGCTTTTTTGATTGCATTTGTGATTATCCGTAAATTGCAAAGAATTGATAATTAAGACCTTAGTCCCTAAGTATTTGTAAATTTCAATTTAGTCATCCAACTTTTTAATAAATATACGGAACTATAAATTAATTGGTTAACAACTTGTAACTCTATATATTTAGGTATAAAACTAATATATGGAGTCTACAAAAAAATTTAGCAACGGAATGATAGTACTACTTGCGGTAATCAGTTCTTTAAACCTTATTTCGGAAAAGGCT
>CANFKC010000004.1 GCA_947447265.1 Chitinophagaceae bacterium | reverse complement strand
TGACTCAAAAACGCCATTCCGCCCCAGGGCGTAATCTCTTTACTGGTATAGCTTATGTCGAATTCCATCGGCTAATTTCTCTATTGCTACGCATTAGGATTTGAACCTCAATTTACTCATTTTAATCCTAATGCGTAATCTGGGTTTAAACGGTATGCCGAATTTGCAGTCTCAACGGTAAAGCAGAAATGCCGCATCTTTCGTGCGGCATTCCTATAATGTTAAATTGATATAATGCTTACTATTGGGCTTCCTTCATTGCAGCACCGAGGTTATTGATATTGTAATAGTAACGACCCTGGAAACCTGGTTGGAAACCTTGTATCTGCGCACTTTTGGCAGCATTCAGTATTTGCTGGAGGTCGGCTACCGTATTAACAGGAATATCGTTTACCCCGGTAATTACAAAACCTTTACGCATTTGTGTAAGACGCGAAAGCGCGCCGTGGCCGATGTCTGTAACCATAACACCGCCGTTGGTATTGAATTCTGTCTTTTCTTTATCGGTAAGCACGCGGAACGATGCACCCAGCATATTCACCAGCGTTTCACCTTTACCAAATTTTACGGTTAAGGTAAGCGGCTTTCCTTCGCGAAGTAATAGCACCGATACATTATCGCCCGGTTGGTAGCGCGCAACCTGCTCTTGTAACTGTGGTTGGGTGCTTACTTTTTGTCCGTTTAATTCTGTAATAATGTCACCCTTCAGTATTCCGGCAGCGGCAGCGCCACCATTGGCCAGTACTTCCAGCACATAAACGCCTTCCTGCCTGTCAAGACCCAGTGATTTCAATTCTGCTTCGCTAGCTGTTTTATTGTCTTTGTAAACAATGCCGAGGTATGCGCGCTGCACACTGCCAAACTTCATGAGGTCGTTGGCTACTTTACGAACTATATTCGCAGGTATGGCATAAGAATAGCCGGCATAGGAACCAGTAGGAGATGCAATGGCAGAATTGATACCAATAAGCTGACCTTCCGTATTTACCAGTGCGCCGCCACTATTACCCGGGTTAACCGCCGCATCAGTTTGAATGTAGGATTCTATTGGTGTTGACGAGCGTTGGCTATTGAGTCCCAGAGAGCGACCCTTTGCGCTCACAATACCGGCTGTAACAGTTGCATCAAGCGAAAGCGGGTAACCGACAGCTAATACCCATTGGCCAAGTTTCACATCATCAGAATTGCCGAATTCCATAAAAGGAAGGTCTTTTTCGCCATCTACTTTAAGTAAGGCTATATCAGTCGATGCATCTTTGGCAACTACTTTTGCTTTTGTAGTAAGCCGGTCGTTAAAAGTAACGGTAACCTCGTCGCCATTAGCTACAACGTGGTTATTGGTAATAATGTAGCCGTCGGGCGAAATAACAACACCGGAACCTGATTCCACCTGCGAAGGAATAATGTACTGGCGCGAACCAAAAAGCTGCGCATACACATCGTTCACATTATCATCAACAATAGTTCTGGCTTTGGTGGTCGTTTTTATGTGAACCGATGCTTTAACTGAAGCTGCTGCCGCGGCTTCAAAGCTCACGTTCATACCGGCTCCCTTTAGGTCGCTGGTGAAAGATGCATAATTTACCGGTGTGGCGTGGCTGGGTGCCTGAGCAAAATAAGGTACATTAGTCTGGAAACGTGCTGCAATATAAAGTGTGAATACTGAAGTGAGCGCAGCCGTTAAAATGACCGGAAACAATTTTAATTTCATAGCTGTTATTAGTTTTTAGTTTCGGAAATTGTACCTCAAATTTATCACCTATAAGTATTACGAAAATGTTAAAAGGCAGCCTTTAACACTATGCTAAAATACCTATAACTTTTTATAAGGAAAGTTTGTTTCCCTGGCTCTGAATTTATCAGTTGCGATCGAAATAGTAGGCGCAGAGTATGTTTTGTTCAGAATAGTTGCGGAGTTCCAGACTTGTAGAAGAGATGTTGGCGATGTGATACTTAATGACGTTGTTGCCAATGCCATTGCGGGTTATGGTGTCTCCCTTTCCGAGTGTCCATGTAAAATCATATTCAGTCGTTACGCCATTAGCTGCCACCACAGTTTGCAATCCGGTACTATCGCTGTTGAAAACAATTTTATCAACAGAGCCATTTGCTACAGGGTGAATTTCAGAAGCGTCAATGCCATTATTGCCATTATCGTCTGTCGCTATTTTACTAAGTTTCCAGGTATGCAGTAAGCGGGTCTGGATAGTTTCTACATTCTCCTTTCGCTTGCAGGAGGGCATACTGCAACATATTGCCACGAGAAGAAATAACAGCGATGCGACGTACTTTTTCATTTTACCGGGATAGGGTTATTTAAGTATAAATATAGCATGTATATACCGCGACGGCAGCTACATGCTATATAGTTTATCAAATATAAGAATAAATAACCTCAAAAGCTGTTAATAATCTCCGAAAGAACTAACAGGAAGCTGTGAGAGTGCCTCTTCCAGTTGCTTATCGCTTGGCGCAATACCGTGCCATTCGTGCGTGCCTTCCATAAATGAAATGCCTTTACCCATAATTGTGGTCATAACTATGCAAACAGGACGGCCCATGCCTGTAGCGGCTTTTGCTTCTGCCATTACTTTCAGCACTTCGTCCATATCATTTCCGTCCATTTCCATTACCAGCCATCCAAATGCCTGGAATTTCTCTTTAATAGAGCCGAGGTCCATTACCATTTTGGTTGGTCCGTCTATTTGCTGGCCATTAAAGTCGATGGTAGCGATAAGGTTATCAATTTTATGATGCGCGGCAAACATAATCGCCTCCCAGTTTTGGCCTTCCTGCAATTCGCCATCGCCATGTAGTGTGTAAACGATATGGTTATCGCCATTCATTTTTTTGGCAAGAGCGGCACCTGCAGCAACGCTCAGCCCCTGGCCCAGTGAACCACTGGCTATGCGCACACCCGGCAAATGCTCATGCGTGGCAGGGTGTCCCTGTAAACGGCTGTTAATGTGGCGGAATGTGCCCAATTCGCTTACCGGGAAGTATCCGCTACGTGCCAATACGCTATAAAACACTGGTGAGATATGCCCGTTAGAAAGGAAGAAAATATCTTCACCAACACCATCCATATCGAAGCCGGGCTTGCGGTCCATTACACTGAAATATAATGCCGTTAAAAAGTCGGTACAGCCTAAAGAACCGCCGGGATGTCCGCTCTGAACTTTATGAACCATACGTACTATATCGCGGCGAACCTGCGTAGCTACTTCTTTTAAATTGATGTTGCTCATGTGTTTTGCTGAAATTGGGTGCAAAAATAAGCGATAGCGGTGATTATTTCTATTTTAGAATCAAATATGGCTGATTGCATCATGCTGCGGTGTATCTGCCGTTGCCGACCCTGTGTTTTATGTGGTGTTTAGGGGTATAACGTATTAAGTCATGCTAATACAGCAACCGAAGTTTTGTATTTCAATCTAGCTATTAACGATATAGCCACCCTGAAGGAATTTACTAAAAATCATTCTGCTATTTAATTCAAAACCATGTCACAAATAGGAGTATTATGCAGTATCGTTTTTAATTGGTGTTTAATAAGGACAAAACGCACATTAGAAGCCATCATTTCGCTAATTTGCATCTCCCATGCAAATAACAGACGGCAGAAAGAAATATTTTACGAAGCACCTGGTTAACTGGCATAGCAACGATAACGACCGCAGCCTGCCATGGAAAAGTGAAAAAGACCCTTATAAAATCTGGCTGTCAGAAATAATATTGCAACAAACCCGCGCGCAGCAGGGCTTGCCGTATTACCTGGCTTTTACCGATGCCTATCCTTCTGTAAAAGACCTGGCCGCTGCTGCAGATGAAGATGTGTTCAGGATATGGCAGGGATTGGGCTATTATAACCGCTGTAAAAATATGCTGGCGACAGCGAGTTACATTACTGATGAGCTGGGCGGTGTGTTTCCGAACACGCACGAAGCAATAATTGGTTTGAAGGGGGTAGGGGCGTATACCGCAGCGGCAATAGCTTCGTTTGCTTATGGTTTGCCGCATGCCGTGGTTGATGGTAATGTATACAGGGTGCTATCGCGATATTTCGGCATTGAAACACCAACTGACAGTACTGAAGGGAAGAAGGTTTTTGCGGAGTTGGCGCAGGAATTATTAAATGCGGATGACAGCAGCGGCTACAACCAGGCCATAATGGACCTTGGTGCAACCATTTGCACCCCCCGTAACCCCAAGTGCACCGAGTGCCCGTTGCAGAAAAACTGTGAAGCATTCCGCAAAGGGCTTACTGCCTTGCTGCCTGTGAAAGGGAAAAAGATACTGGTAACTACGCGCTATTTTAATTACCTGATTCTAAGATATAAAAACACGATTTGGGTAAACAAGCGTAGCGAAGATGATATTTGGGCCAATCTACATGAGCCATTTCTTATAGAAACCGACCAGCCGCTGACTTTAGATGCGCTAATCGCAGATGAGACGTTCCAGGATTTGAATCCGGGGTACAGCTATATTGAATTTACCGGCAGCGACACCCAGAAACTGACTCATCGTATTATAAAAAGCAATTTTTTCACCCTGGAACTGAATGCAAAATGTGCCGATCTGGTGGAAGAAGGGATGTGGCTGGATGCTACTGCCCTTGGTAAAATAGCCTTTCCGAAAACAGTTCTTTCTTTTCTGAAAAATAATTCATACTTTTAATACTAATTCGTCGCATTAAAAAAAACTACGGCAGGTTAATTACGTATATTATTTATGAGGGTTGAAGTGCTTTTATTTCGGCCCTTTTTATAATTTTGAATTGTTCACCAAATTTTTAACTCTTGAAATTAATTTCCGAAGGCAACACACACTTTACCAATTTATTATTAACCCACACCGACTCGTTATCTCCTTCAAACGCCACTATACTTATAATTACCATCATCGTATTATTGCTAATGACGGCAGTAATAGCTGGTGCTGAAACTGCTTTTTTTTCCCTGTCAGCCAAAGATATTTTCTTTCTTAAAACCAAGGAGCGCGGCTCTGCAAGGCAGGCAGCACAGTTACTTGAGCAGCCGAAAATGCTGCTGGCTACTCTTTTGGTCGCTAACAATTTCATTAACATAGCTATAGTTATTACCACCAACATGTTTATCGGGCAGATACTGAAGGGCACCCAGATCAGTGAGTTCATGTCGTTCTTAATACAGGTTATCGGCGTCACTTTCCTGCTTGTGCTTTTCGGAGAGGTGCTACCCAAGGTTTATGCCACCCAGAATAATTTACGCATGGCCCTGTTTTCCTCTCCTTTCATACTATCGCTGCAGGTAATTTTCAGACCTGTTAGTTCAATATTGGTTTCTTCCACCAAGTTTATTGAGGGCAAGATATCATCAAAGTCGGCAAACAACATCAGCAGTGAAGATTTTGAACATGCCATCGAGCTTACTGTGGGCCATTCTGCTACCCGTGAAGAAGTGAACATTTTTAAAGGTATATTGAAATTCGGGAACATTACCGCCAAGCAAATCATGCGCACGAGGCTCGATGTTACGGCTCTGGATCTTGATATGACCTTTACCGAAGTACAGGCACACTGCCTGGAGGCGGGTTATTCGCGCCTGCCGGTTTATAAAGAGACTTTAGATAAGGTAGCCGGTATGATACATACCAAAGACTTTTTGCCCCACCTTGATAGCGTTAACTACAACTGGCACCCGCTTATTCGCCCGGCGTACTTTGTGCACGAGGGTAAGTTAATTGAAGACTTGCTGAAAGAGTTTCAGCAGAAGCGCATACATTTTGCGGTTGTGGTCGATGAGTTTGGCGGTACATCGGGCATTATAACCCTTGAAGACATTATGGAAGAGATCATCGGCGACATTCGTGATGAGTTCGATGAAGACGACCTTAACTATAAAAAGATTGATGCCAATAACTATGTTTTTGAGGGCAAAATGCTTATTAACGATGTGTGCAGGGTGATAGGTGAGCCTTCCGATACTTTCGATGCAGCGCGAGGTGAGAGCGATTCTCTGGCGGGCCTTATACTGGAAATAAGGGGCAGGTTCGCAGCCGTAAACGAATCAGTAAAGTGGGACAGGTATGAGTTTACCGTAATGGCTGTAGACAAGATGCGCATACAAAGGGTGAAACTTACTATACACCCGCCTGTGGAAGTAGAAAAGTAAACAGCCACTAAGGCCGGAGGTGCCAACCAATTTTTTCAAAATAGAATATATGCTTGACCTGCCAGCCCCAATATTGGGTGAAATAACCGCGATTACTATTACCACATCTGACCTGGACGCATCCTTCCATTGGTACCAGCAACTGGGTTTTAAAGAGGTTTTTCGTGCTGACTGGCCCTTCCCCTGGATACAGATAACAGATAGCGCGCTGCTGATAATGCTGCGCAAAGAGCCTAAACCATATATCGCGCTTACCTATTATGTAAATGACATTGATAAAGTGGTTGCGGATATGCGCCAGAAAGGTATAAAATTCCTGGAAGAGCCAAAGCCAACGGATATGGTTAAGCGATACCTGATGCGGTCGCCAGACGGACTTAATGTTTCGCTCGTAAGCATCGTTGAAGGCTTCTACCAGCCTGCTGGTAATACTATGCTGAAAATGCAGCAGCAGGATTATTTTAACCCTGACAAGTATGCCAATAAAGTTTGCGGTATGTTCGGCGAGTTTGCACACCCGGTTACTGACCTGTCAGTATCAATTGCCTGGTGGGAGTTATTGGGCTTTAAGGCAATTTCGAAATTTACTTCGCCTTACCCATGGGCAATTCTATCTGACGGTATAAGCATAATTGGGTTGCACCAGACAACCCATTTTACTGCTCCAGCGATAACCTATTTTGCCGTGGATATGAAGGAAAAAATTGCCGCATTAAGATTGGCCGGGTTAACCGGTTTCACAGACGATGGCGATACAAATACAACAGTTACCACCCTTGAGGGCCAGAAGATTAACCTGTTTAAATTGGGGTAGGTGTAAATTGTAAATTGTAAATTGTAAATTATAAATTGTAAATGGTGGATGGCAGGCCACTAAGCGGGTGACTACTGGTGAATATGAAAAGCATAGTCACCTTACAAACTGATTTTACAACTTTCTAAAAAGTTGTAAAATCTTGGTTACACGAGCACTAAACATTGGGCGCCCTGAAAGTTTTTAGGATGGCTGTTAGTGTTGTTTACAAAGCTATAGCTCAGAACCAGCAACCGTTGGTTGAGCATTTTTTAGCGGGTTGCGCTGCTTCCAGTGTTTATCTTCCATTGAAGAAAAATAATTGATAAAGCGGCGCAGTACAAAATCAGAAAGGTGCACCATTTTAATATAGGAGTTCAAGCCAGCGGCTGTAGCGCCCAGGCTAGCCTTTGCATCGAAAGACGTTCGGCCCAGTTTGAGTGTCGTTTTTCCCAGCACTATTGCCCGCTCCAATCCCGAAAACAACATGTTGAAGTAAAGCTGGTATTGGCTATTGAGCGTATAGTCGAAGCCAACATAATACATTTCGTAACAGTCGCTTGTAACAAAGCCGCTATAGAAGGCAACGAGTTTATCTCCTTCAAAAAAGCCAAATACTTCGAAATCGTTCTTGTATAGCTTCTTGAGTACGGTTATATAATTGGCAGCTGGTTCCGTAAGTACAAACGACTGTTGCCGGGTGAGCGAATTGAACAATTCATTTATAGTACCTGCATGTTCTGCCACCTGACTTTCGGTAAGTTGCGCAACCCTGAGTGGTTTGCAGGCCTCTATGGCTTTATTGGCACGGGCCTTATATTTTCGGGTAAGGTCGTTAATGTAATCTTGCAAGTAGGTCCAGTTTGGGGCGATGCTCATGTTCATCACCTCATCTTCCCACGGCTGTTGATACCCGCGATCTAATAGGAATTGCGACACCGGCACATCCCTCAGCACTACTGCAAGCGGGCATTCATCTGCCGCTACCTTTTCTGCCGCCGCAATAAAACCCTGAGTTGCTATGGCTTCGCTAAGTATGGTTTTGTCGTAAATAAAAGCGGCTGTTTCATTGCGCACCGCATTTCCGCTCACTAATATGCGAGCCTTTTTAAGGTCAAGGAAAAATTTGACCAGGGTTTTGCCAACGCCCTTATTCTGGTCGAAATTGAAATTTTTTGAAGTGAGTGTATAAAGCTGAAAGTAAGCAATCAGCAATGGTTTGTTGTTTTTATGGATAGCTACATACCGAAACTCAGCTTCTGGTAAAGCCGCTTCCATTGCGTTCAGGTAGCCGAATGAAAAGTCCTTATTATGGTCGGCACCCAGCGAAGCCAGGTCATCTTTAATAAGTGCTGCGTGGCGGACTATGGTAAAATTATACTCACTCTTAGCGCCATGAATTTTGGCAAAAAGGCCTTTTATAAATCCTGTTATAAGACAGTCGTCAAATGGACAACTGTCGTTGATAGTATTAGGTGTGGTAAGGGTTACACTCATTAGCCCAAAAATAAGCTGAAATTAGTTGGGGGCTTATAATATCTTTCTATTATTCTATTACCGGTTGTTACTAACGTATTGTTAATGACACTATAATTAGGGATATATTCTTTCGCTTCTGAATTTGTTGACTTACCTTTGAGTACACACAATAAAACCACAAAACCATGACCGGATTAATCGCTTTAGTATTCGTAGGGCTGATTGGCGGCTTTCTTTACAAGGTTTTCACTTCAACAGAAGAGAATTTTAATTAGGAGCCGTTTTGTTAGCACATTTTTGAAACTATTTTGCATCGGCCCACTTTGGGTCGATGCTTTTTGTTTTAGGGTGTTTAGCATTTATTTGGCTTTTTTCTCCCGTAGCGTCATACCCTAGCTTGCAATCTAAACTAAAGCGATGGAAAAATTTTCGGTAAAGCAGTTGGCAAAATTGGCGGGTTTAAGCGTGCGCACCCTGCATGATTACGATGCAATTGCCCTACTGCAACCCATGTCGCGCACAGGTGCGGGCTATCGTTTTTATGGCCGGGAACAAATACTGCGCCTGCAGCAGATCATGTTTTATCGCGAATTGCAATTCCCATTGGCAGAAATCGCAGCTATACTTGACGGAGAAAATTTTGATATGCTTCAGGCATTAGAAAATCATAAGGTGATGCTATTGCAAAAGCATGCGCGCCTGGAAACTTTATTAAATACTATTGACATGACAATCGAACAATTGATCAACAAAACTGAAAAAATGGACTACAATGAAATGTACAAAGGCTTCAGCAAAGAGCAGATTGAAGCTTATGAAAAGGAAGCCAAGGGTAAATGGGGGGAGCAGGTGATTGAGGATTCGAAACAAAAAGTAATGAATATGGGCAAGGGCAATTTTGAAGCCCTGCAACAGGAAACTGAAGATATTAATACTAGCCTTGCTGCGGTAATGCACATGGCAGCAGGCAGCCCGGAAGTGCAGGCGCTGGTAAAGCGACACTATGCTATGGTGAGTAATTACTTTGATGTAACCCCTCAGATATATAGGGGAATGGCGAAAATGTATGTAGAAGATAGCCGTTTCAGCGCTTACTATGAAAGGTACAAAACAGGATTGGCTGAATTTTTAAGCAAGGGTATGCTGCACTATTGCGAAGGGTTGCTTTAGAACTTAAATAAGGCCTTATTCTTATAAGTACTCCCTTATGGCATTTATGCTTTAATACGCTAATTTTGACGCTGATGTCTTCGCGTTTCCTAAAAGCATGCTTACTGGCACTGGTGTTGATTGTGGTAACACTGCCTGCTTTTTTTTGCAGCAGTCCGCAAACAGTTACTGGTGATGCGGAACCAACGTCACCCTGGAAGAATGTGTATGATACCACTGCACACTATGTAGGTATGCAGACCTGCCGCACCTGCCACGAAGAAGTGTATAAAACCTTTATACAGACCGGCATGGGGCAATCGTTTGGTGCAGCAACAAAGGAAAAATCAGCGGCCGATTTTTCGCCATCGCATGCATTGGTGTACGATTCGGCACTCGACTACTACTACAAACCATATTGGGATAAGGATACGTTTTACATACTGGAGTTCAGAAAGCAGGGAAAGGATACGGTGCATAAGCGCCTGCAGAAGGTTGATTATATTGTTGGCTCCGGGCAGCATACCAATTCGCATATATTTAGTGTGAATGGTTATTTATACCAGGCGCCAATCACATTCTACACACAAAAGCATAGATGGGACCTTGCTCCCGGCTTTGAAAAGGGAGCCAGCAGCCGCTTTGGCCGTTTGATACAGCTGGAGTGTATGAGTTGCCATAACGCCTATCCGGGCTTTGTACAGGGTAGTGAAAATAAATTCACCAATGTGCCTGCAGGTATTGATTGTGAGCGTTGCCACGGCCCGGGCAGTATACACGTTTTTGAACGTGGTAACAGTAAACCTGTCGATACATCAAAAGGTCCTGACTACTCTATTGTAAACCCTAGGCGCCTGCCGGTGGAATTACAGAATAATGTATGCCAGCGGTGCCACTTACAAGGTATAGCAGTGCTGAACGATGGTAAGAATTTTTACGATTTTCATCCGGGCATGAAGCTATCGGAAGTGATGAATGTATTTATGCCACAGTACGAAGGCGCTCAGGATAAAATGATCATGGCTTCGCATGTGGAGCGCATGAAGAAGAGCAGGTGCTATGCAGAGTCCGGCAAAATGAGTTGCATTAACTGTCATAACCCGCATGTGAGTGTAAAGTTCACACCAAGGGTGCAGTACCTTAATGCCTGCCAAAGTTGCCATGGTACGGCTGCCGGGCAAAAGCAATGCAGCGAAAGTATGCAGGTTCGTGCCGCTAAAAATAACGATTGTGTTACCTGCCATATGCCGCATAACGGCAGTATTGATATTCCACACGTAGCGGTTACTGACCACTATATTCGCAAGCGGCCGGTGGCTGATACCCTGCAAAAGAAGATCACCGCCTTCCTAGGAATGAAATGCTTCAATAATGACAAGCCCGATGCAATTTCAACTGCACGTGGGTTTATGGAGTTTTATGAGCGGTACACACCATCGAAGAACTTATTAGACTCCGCCATAGGGTACCTGGGCATGCAGCAGCAAGTAGAATCGAAGCAAAAGCAAAACCGCGACTACATCAGGGCTTACTTCCTGCTGAATGATTTTGCGCGTGTTGCACAATATGCTGATTCTGTAAAGCCAGAGGCAATGAACGATGCATGGACAGCATACAGAATTGGGGAGGCCTATTACCAGCTACAACAACCAGAAAAAGGGTTGCCGTGGTATAAGCGCGCTACGGAAATATGGCCACTCTCACTCGATTTTCAGAACAAGTACGGTATTTGTTTGCTTGCAACGCAAAAGCTACAAGATGCACTTAAGGTGTTTAATTTTGTTTTCGGTGAGAATGCCAATCACATCAGTGCCAATACCAATCTGGGGTATATTTACATGCAGGATGGCAATGCGCCTATGGCATATAGCTACCTTTTACATGCGCAGCAACTAGACCCTGATTACGAGCAGAATCTTATTAATCTTGCAATATGGTATCACACTAACCAGCGTGATGGCGATGCCGAAAAATGCCTGCAACATTTGTTGACTAAACATCCGGCAAATGAACAAGCCAAGGCAATGTTGGAGGATCTTTTGTTGCATAGGTAAGAGAGGTATCCCACACCTTTAGGGTGTGGGACACCTATACACACAAATAACGATAGATGTGCCACCGCTCAAGGTGTGGCACAGCTACGAACAACTAATTTAGACACATGTACCAACATTATTCATACGAACAACTCAAACAGTTTACTCAGGATATATTTATTGCTATAGGTTGCAGTACCACTGATGCGGAGATTGCTGCGAAGGCGCTGCTTTCTGCGGATATCAGGGGGATTGACAGTCATGGGGTGGCGCGGCTTTCGGGCTATATCCGGCTATGGGAGGCAGGTAGAATAAACCCTACTCCACACATAAGGATTGTTCATGAAACGCCATCGACCGCCGTAGTTGACGGCGACGCAGGGCTTGGGTTGGTAGTTGCGCCATTTGCAATGCAGGTCGCTATTGATAAGGCAAAGCAGGTTGGTACCGGTTGGGTGAGTGTAAAGAACAGTAACCACTTTGGCATAGCTGGATACCATGCCATGATGGCCCTCGAACACGACATGATAGGTATGGCAATGACCAACGCAAGTGCATTGGTTGCGCCTACATTTTCAGTTGAGCGCATGTTGGGTACCAACCCGATTGCAGTAGCCATTCCGGCTGATGAGCAGCCTCCGTTTGTTGCAGACTTCGCTACAACCACCGCGGCCAATGGCAAGTTGGAAATACAACAACGAAAGAATGAAGATGTACCGCTCGGGTGGGTGCAGGATAAGGATGGTATCGATACAACCGATGCACATGCACTCAAGCATGGCGGGCTGATGTTGCCATTGGGTAGCGACCGCGAACATGGCAGCCATAAGGGTTATGCATTGGGTAGTATAGTTGATATTTTGTCGGCAGTCTTAAGCGGGGCGAGCTATGGGCCGTGGGCGCCGCCTTTCCCTGCTTATGTGCCGATGCCAGAAAATATGCCAGGTCAGGGTCTCGGGCATTTCTTTGGCGCTATGCGGGTAGATGCCTTCCGACCGGCTGAAGAATTCAAATCGCATATGGACAATTGGATTACCCGCTTCCGGCAATCTACCCCGGCTCCCGGCCATGAAAATGTGCTCATACCCGGCGACCCTGAAAGAATTATGGAAGCCATAAGAATGAAGGACGGCATACCTATACCGGAAAGCCTGGTTACAGAATTACATGGTATTGGTAAGAAATTTGGGGTGGAGTTGTAACGTTTTGAACTTAGACTGTTTGGCTTTTATACTAAGTCGAAGGATACTAAGACGGAATATATTTAAGTAATTGATTCAATTCGACCTGGGTGATATTTGCTTTTTCTGACTTGTCGTAAATTGTCAGGAGATACACGTTTTTTTCTTCAACAACTACATTGATTATGATTCTTGATTCGCCCGATTTGCCCTTATTTTTTGACGTGATTGCCATACGTAGCTTGTAACAATGGTTACCAAGCGAAGTTCCCTGGATTGGGTTGCTCCTCAAATCCAAAACCAAATTCTTTAGCTGGTTCTTCAACGATGGGTATTTTTTGGTAAGATGCTTTGCCTGCTTTTCAAACACATCTATTGTCTTTACACTATAGCTTATTTAGAAAGTCTTCAGCGTTTCGGGCTTTTTTCTTGCCAGCACGTATTAATTTCATTTCTTCAACTGCCTCGCGTATTTCTTTTATAAGCTTTGCTTTAGGCTCTGTTAACTGTTTGGCTTTAACATACGACAGCCCATTGAGTAACTTCATTACATCATCAACCCTATTATCCTTAATATCCAATAGCACCTTCATCTGCTCCGTTTTTATGTTTCTACTTATAAAATTACGAAAAGTATATCGTTTATTCCTCAAAACACTCTCCCCAACGCACTAAGATATTCCTCATTTTCTGTAATGCCATTGTGGCCTTGGCCGTGTAGCATTATGAATTCATCTCCCGTTTTTAGCAATTCTTTTAAACGGACGGAAGCTCGACAATTCACCACCCGGTCGACATCGCCATGGAAAATGAAAATCGGGCACGTCACTTTTGGTAGCCAGTAGTTGGTCGTCAATTTGTATTTCAGAATAAACGTAGGAACAATAGGGAAGTGCTCAGTCATCAGGTCGCTCATATTGTAGTACGGAGCCTGCAGCATAAGCCTTGCAGGGTGGTTGTGTGCTGCAAGCCATGTTGCAAAACCTGTGCCCATGGAATAACCCAGTACGGTTATTTTACCCTCTGGGTAATCTTTCTTCAGCTCGTTGTAAACGCGTTGCACATCTTCGTACAGTTGCGCCTCGTTCGTGATTTCGCCACCACTTTTTCCATATCCACGGTAGTCCATCATCAGCACGTCATAATGCCGCGCTGTGTAGGTTTTTGCGAGGGAACCCCAACTAGCGAGCGTGCCACCATTTCCATGCAGGTAAAGTATTACGCCTTTCGATGAATCGGCTTTAAACAGCAGGGTGCTGAGCGGAGTGCCGTCAGTGGCGGTTATGAATTTTTCCTGTACATTGCCGGGAAAGCCGAAGCTATAATAGGCAGGTATTTTTGTTTGTCTGAAGAGGATGCTTTCCTGCTTAGCGTACAAATAAAAACAAAGCAGGGAGTAAAGCGTTACGGCTATACTCCCTGTAATTATGATTATTTTTTTGATTGATTTGTTCAATGCGTCTGGTTATTTCAAGGCTAATTGCAGTACCTGGTTAACATCGCTTACATAGTGGAACCTAAGGCCCTTTATGTACTCCGCATTTATTTCCTCAACATCTTTTTCATTTTGTTTAGGCATAATAATGTCCTTTATGCCGGCACGTTTTGCTGCAAGGGCTTTCTCCTTAATGCCGCCAACTGGCAGTACTTGTCCACGCAGTGTTATCTCACCTGTCATGGCCAGGAATGGCTTAACCTTACGGCCAGTAAATGCTGATGCCAACGCAGTAAACATAGTTATACCCGCGCTTGGGCCATCTTTAGGAGTAGCGCCTTCCGGTACATGTATATGTACGTTCGACTCTTCTATCTGCGCAGCCGTAAGCCCGATATCTTCGGCATGTGCTTTAAGGTAAGATAGAGCAGCTGTTGCACTTTCCTTCATTACATTACCCAGGTTACCTGTAAGTGTCATCCCGCCTTTACCTTTCGAGATGGAAGTTTCAATAAATAAGATATCGCCACCGGCGGCAGTCCAGGCAAGGCCCACTACAACACCGGCCGGGTGGCCTTTCACATAAATGTCATTATTATAACGTGGCTTGCCCAGTACCCTTTCTATAACCTCGGTGGTTACATTCTTAGATACTTCTTCTTCCATGGCAACCTGCTTAGCGGTAGAGCGCATAATTGCGGCCAGCATTCGGTCTAACTCACGCACACCGCTTTCGCGGGTATATTCCTGTATTACTTTAGCAATAACTTTATCGTTAAACTTTAACGGCACCTTATTCAGGCCGTGCATTTCTTTCTGCTTCGGTATCAGGTGGCGCTTCGCTATTTCGGTTTTTTCTTCAGCAGAGTAACCGGAAAGCTGTATGATCTCCAGCCTGTCACGAAGTGCAGGTTGTATCTCGCTAGGGCTGTTCGCAGTTGCAATAAATAACACTCTCGATAGGTCAAACTCCAGCTCAAGATAGTTATCGTAGAAAGAATTGTTTTGTTCCGGGTCCAGTATTTCCAGCAACGCTGAACTTGGGTCGCCCCTGAAATCTTTGCCTATCTTATCAATTTCATCAAGTATGAAAACAGGATTAGCTGATTTTATTTTTCGTATCGATTGTATAATACGGCCCGGCATTGCGCCTATATACGTTTTACGGTGTCCGCGCAGCTCGCTTTCGTCGTGCAATCCACCCAGACTGAGCCTTACATACTTGCGGTGTATGGCATTCGCAATGCTACGGCCGAGCGATGTTTTACCAATACCCGGAGGGCCTACAAAGCAAAGGATAGGCGATTTCATATCACCTTTCAGTTTCAATACCGCAAGATATTCCAGTATGCGGTCTTTTATCTTATCCATGCCGTAGTGGTCATCATCCAGCACTTTTTGAGCGGCTTTAAGGTCGTAGCTGTCTTCGGTATAGGTGCTCCATGGTAGGTCCAGCATCAGGTCCAGGTGATTGTATATCACCGAATAATCTGGCGTGCTGGGGTGCATGCGCTCCAGCTTCTCAATATTCTTTTTGAACAGTTCTTTTGCGGTATCAGGCCACTTTATTTCTTCTGAGCGCTTTACCAGGTCTTTAATTTCGCGGTCATTAGGGTCTCCTCCTAATTCCTCGCGGATAGATTTCATTTGCTGCTGCAGGAAGTATTCGCGCTGCTGCTTATCAATATCCGCCCTTGTTTTGTTGGTTATTTCGTTCTTAAGCTCAACCAGCTGTAATTCACCCTGGAGTAATTTCAGCAGTTTTTCGGCACGGTCGCGTATGCTGTTTTCTTCCAGCAATTCCTGCTTGTCGGCAAGTTTTGAGGAGATATTAGAAGCGATGAAGTGCATGAGGAACGACTGTTGCTCAATATTGCGCAATACGATAGAAGCTTCCGAAGGTATATTAGGCGAAAGCTGTGCAATACGTTCAGAGTATTCTTTTATCGACGCCATCAGGGCATCGAAAGACGCATCGTTTTCGGGATAAACATCTTCGAGATATTTTACCTTGGCTGCGAAGTGAGGCTCAGTTTGGGTAAACTTGCTGATATTAAAACGCATACGGCCCATAATAAAAATGGTGATGTTGCCATCAGGCATTTTTATTTGCTTCACTATTTTGGCGAGTGTGCCTACCTGGTAAACATCATCGGGTGTAGGGTTATCATTATTGCTGTCTTTCTGTGCAACAACACCAATCCACTTATCACCTTTTTGTGCTTCTGCAATTGCTTTAACCGATTTTTCCCTGGCTACGGTTATGGGAAGGACCACATTAGGAAATAATACAGTATTACGTAGTACTACTATTGGTAGTTCATCGGGTATTGATTTCTTTTCCTGCTCGTCCATTTCATCTTCGCCAAGCGGCACGATAGGCATAAATTCCATTTCCTGCTCATTTTGACCGAAAACCATATCTAACATTGAGGTTATTTGCGACATTATGACAAAGTTATCCTACCTTTTTAATATAAGGTGGAGAGTAAAGATAATAGTCAATAGTCATGCCAAAGCAAAAAAGTGGTAATTTTTGCAGTAATACACAACCGTCGGTCAGTAAATCTTGACTTTTGTGGTCATATTTAAATTATATGCAGTCATTTTGCGGGAAATATTAACCCGCTATTGATAATACGAAATCGACATTTGTAGTGCTGGTTAATGTAACTACAGTAAACTCAAACGCCCAATCTTATTATCCTACTTCACAATCTCCCCATCAGCCATTTCTATTATTCGGTCTGATTTGTGGGCGAAGTCGTCATCGTGGGTTACGGTAATGATGGTTTGGTGAAATTCCTTGGTAAGTTGCTGGAAGAGGTCGAAAACTATACGGGTGTTTTTAGAATCAAGGTTTCCGGTTGGCTCGTCCCCCATAATAATAGCCGGGTCGTTTATGAGTGCACGGGCGATAGCTACACGCTGCTGCTGACCACCACTGAGTTTGCTGGATTGCTTTAGTGCCAGATCTTCTACCCCGAACATTTTCAGTTTTTCGTAGGCATTATGTTCCACTTCTTTCGGCGACAATTTGCCCAAGCGAAGCCCGGGTATCATTACATTTTTCAGGCAGCTAAAATCGGGTAGCAGGTAGTGGAACTGGAATACAAACCCTATTGAGGAATTACGGATGTACGCCAATTCGTTGAGCGTACTGCCTGTTGCCATTTTGCCGTTTATTTCCAGCTTGCCTTCGTAGTCCCTGTCCATTGTGGAAAGGACATAGAGCAAGGTTGATTTGCCGCAGCCTGACTTACCGACAATTGATACGAATTCGCCCTGCTTCACTTCCAGGTCAATGTTTTTCAGTACAGGAAATGTAACCGGATCGTGGAAGTACTTTGTAATGCCAGATGCTTTTAATGCGATGTTTTCCATTATCCTCTTATTATAGTTACAGGGTCAACTTTTGATGCTTTTCTGGCAGGGAAATAACCTGCAGCAATGGTGGTGAGCACTCCGAAACAAACGGCTTCAACGTAATGCGGTATGTAGAATGACATGGGCAGGTATTTAAGCGTGCCTGCGCCTATGTAAATACGCGATACCATAAGTGTAATGCCAAAACCAAATATTATACCCACAATGCCGCCAATTATACCAATATAAACAGCCTGTTGCAGGAAGATGCTGATAACTGATTTGCCGGAAAAGCCGGTGGCCTTTAAAATGGCGATCTCCTTAATTTTTTCATAGATGGTCATGTTCAGTATGTTGTAGATACCGAAGCCCGCTACCAGCAGAATTACGCCAATTACGGAGTTCAGGATGATGGCCCTTATTTTAAATGCCGCCTTCAGCTGCTCATTACTTTGCACCCAGTCTTCGGCTTTGTAACCAGTAATTGTTTCCAGCTCGTGGGCGACCTTGGGCGCATCGTTATAGTTGGCGATATTTATTTTTATGTCAGTAACATAGCTACGGTCTTTGCCCAGAAGGTTCTGCGCCTGCACTATGTTTGCGTAAGATTTTGTTTCGTCAATTTGTTTTACGGTGGTGGCATATATGCCTATTACCCGCATTATCATTGGGCTGCCGATGCCCGCCCTTACTGTAATGTTATCACCTACATGAAGGCTCAGTTTATCGGCGATGCCTTTGCCTATCAATATGCCATTATTAACCCGGTTAAGGTCGTGGAGGTTACCGGTAACCATATTGGTCTGCACATCGAACATTTTGTCTTCTTCATCAATGCTCACGCCGGCAACAGTGCCATTAAGCGTTACGCTTCCGCTGCTGTATATCACCATTGCTGTTACCTGCGGCGTTACATAAGTTACCTGCGGGTTCTTTTTAATATTCCTGATGATGCCATACGGGTTATTTAGGCCCTGGCTTTGTTTCAGTTGTTTCGGGTTGGTGAGCATTTTAACTGAGCTGTCTATCAGAAAGCCTTTCAGCATGTGGGAGTCGGCTACTTTATTTTCGCTATATAGCCTTATATGCGAGGTGCTGCTGAACGACGATTTTTCAAAATAGTCATTCGTGCCTTTCATGAGCGATTGCATGAAAATAAACATAGAAATACCAAACATAACCCCCATGGAAGCAACAACAGTTTGCTTCTTTCGGGAAGAAAGGTAGGTAAGCGCTATTTCGGTATTTACACTGATTTTCATTTTTTTAGTACATAGTAGTTAGTAGAGAGTAGATAGTAGTTAGTACATAGTCGTAAGTAGATAGTAGAAAGTAGAAAGCTGCCTGTAGTAGGCCATAGGGCCTGGTGTTGAATCAAACTGAAATTATCTGTAAAATGAATCCGTTTTGCACTATGGGGTTTTGAATTTTTCCTTTTGACTTGCCACTAACGCCATTCAATTTATAATTTATAATTTACAATTGACCCTATTTCAGTTTTACAATTTTATCGGCTGTTGTAAGGCCGCTGAGTACTTCTATCCATTCATCAGATGTTATGCCTGTAGTAATGGCAATAGTATCTATCTTTTTATCCTTTTGCACTTGTACTTTACTGCCCGGTAAAACGTAGGTATGCGGTATCAGCATTGCACTTTGCTTTTTGTTGGTAATAATATTGGCCTGCACCTGCGTACCAGAAATAACCCCGGGAACATCTTGCAGAAAACGCGCCTCTACTTTGTACGATTGGCTGTTATCGTTGAAGTGCGGATATATCTTGGTAATGCGTGCTTCATAGGTTTTGTTCTTTTGTGTGTTGAGTTCAATCAACACCTGCTGGTCAAGCTGCACTTTACTGATGCTGCCTTCATCAATATCCAGATTTATAACAATAGAATCCGGGTTGCCCAATTGTGCCACCTGTTCGCCGCGCCTAACCAGGTCTCCCTGCTTCTTAAATATCTGGTAAACCTTACTGTTGCCAATTGCCAGCAGGTTGTAGTATTGGTTACCTGCTTTTACATTCTCCAGCTGGGCTCTGCTATTGGCATAATCTTGCTGCACTTTGTTAGCAGTAGCCTTATAGCTTTCCCGCAGGGCATTGTAGTTGCTGGTTGACGTTTCATAGGACAGCCGTGCATTGTCGAGGTCTTGACGCGATACAGAATTAGTCGTAAACAGGCGCTCGTATCGGGTAAGGGTAGTAGAGTCAGTTGTTTTTTTCAGCCGTGCAGCATCAATCTGCGCCTTTACCTGCAAGAGTTGCGGCGATGCGGCATCTGCGTTTATGGCTGCGTAGTTCACGTTCGTGGCTGCTATCGCAACCTGGGTATTTTGCTGCTTATTATCAAGCACGAACAGGAGTTGGCCATTTTTTACCAAATCGTTTTCCTGCACCAGGGTTTTAGTAATAAAACCATCAGAGATAGATGTGAGCGTGTACGCATCTTTGGGTTCTATGCTGCCCGAAGCGAATACAGCTTCAGTTATCGGCGCCATTTTAGGACTCACTTCATCGTACTTAGGTTTGCAGGATGCAGCAAGGAAAATAAGGGAGACGAGCAATGGCAATTGTAACTTTTTCATTCTTAGAAAGTTTTGGCAATTATTGACTGTTGATTGTAGTGGTTGTTGCTGATGGCGGGTATTGCCGTATTTCACTCTTACACTATTCTATCGTTGAATTTGGAACTTGTTTTTTGGAATTTTCATTTTGGAATTTGAACCGTTGTTAAGGCTTCATTCTAATTTTCATTAGGTAAGTTTGCATTAAGGCATCAGACAGGCTATTGAGATATTGGTTTTGATAGTTGATGTAATCTGAAAACGAGTTAAGCCGGTCGTCAAGCGTAGCAATACCGGCCTCATAGCGCTCCGACATGTGCTGGTAATTATCGAAAGATAGTTTCATGATCTGCTCCGCCTTTTCCAGCAACAACTGTGTTTTTCTATAGCCTAGCCTTAAATTGTCATCGTTAATTTCAGCCTGCTTTATTACTGATTCATATTGCATCTGGCTTTCATTCTGGCTTATCTTATTTTGTTTTGCCTGCAGCCAGCGTGTGCCGCCGGTAAAAATGTTCCAGTTTGCGCGTAATGCCCAGTAGCTAGCGGGATACCATGTTGGGCCGCCTGATTGGAAAGGCTCAAATTTATTGTCGTTCTGCTGGCCTGTTGCACTGTAGGCAATGCTCACTGTTGGTGCAAATCCTGCTTTTGATGCTTTCAGCCGGCTCATCGCGAGTCGTGACTGGTAGTAAGCCTGTTTAACAGATGGGTCTTCCACAAAGACAGCACCCAACTCAACATCATTTTTTGTTAGCGTTGCATTTATTGTCAGGGAGTCAGCAAGGGAAAGATCGAGCAGGTTCTTAATGTTGTTCAATATTGTTTTTACCTGGAACTGGGCATTCACCAATGTTTGTTCGGCCCTTGCTTTATTAATTTTTGCGAGGTCAAGGTTGGCTTCGTTGATGGTGCCTTCGTCAAACTTATGTTGCACCGAGCTGTATACGGAATCCGTTATGCCGCTGCTTCGTGCTGCCAGCTTCTCGGCTTCTTTGATGAGCAGGTAGGCATAGTATTGCGAGCCAAGCTGCTGGTATATGCTTTTACTTACATTGGCAAGGTTAGCCTTATTCAGTCCATCTGTTTCTTCTGCTATTTTTACGTTGTACCAGGTTTGCAGGTTCAATACATCAAGTTGGGCAGTTATGCCGGCCAGGTAAATGTATTTTTGTCCAAACTGCACTGGTACCACTTCGCCTGCAGCGGCTTTGGGGTTTACAATTATTGCAGGTACCAGCGTTGTTTGTAAATTCAGATTATTGGTAAATGATGCCGATGTGTTTATCTGCGGCAGGAAGGCTGCGTGAGATTGTTTTTTTGCAGCCGCGGTTTTATCCAGTTCATAGTGCACATTCCTTATTGCGGTGCTGTGTACGTCAGCATACTTCCATAATTCTTCCAGAGAATTAAAAGTGGTTTGCGCCGAGGCAATTTGTAAAGAGGCTGTAATGGTGACCAGAAAGGCCGGTATTTTCTTAAACATAATTTACTCTTTTTGGAGTCATTGTTTTTGTACTAACTAATTTGCAACATGCTTTTTACCCATATCGGAATCAATTTTTTACGTTCCTGCATCAGTTGTTGAAACGCATCGTCAGTAACGCCTAATTTCATTTTAATTATCGGGCTGGCCACAAAAGGGAAAACTGTCATACTCAATACATTCAGAAATATGTGCAGTGGGTTAATCGGCAAGGGGTGTTTTGCAGCCATTTCTTTCCACTGCTTTGCCAGTTGTGTCTGGTCAAGCAGGCTGTCTATTGTTATTTTGTCAATAAGTCCTTTGGGGTCAGTATTTACCGCATTTAAAATAAATATGGGTAGCGTGGGGTTTTGTACCAGCATATCTATGTAATGTTCTACCAACAACTCCAGTTTTTGTTCCAGGGTAGTGCCGGCATCATTTATTATGCCCAGCACATCACGAATAAAGAACTCCAGGTTTTCCATCATAATGATGTCAAAGAGTTTTTCCTTACTGCGGAAATAGTAATTCAACAGTGCAAGATTGTGACCTGATTCTTCCGCTATATCTCTGGTTCTGGTAGCCGCATATCCCTTAAGGGTAAACACGCGCCGGGCTGCTTCCTTAATTTTTTCTTCTGTAGAAGGGAGCTGTTGCTCCATTTTTTTATCTTCTATCCTGTTTTCCACTACACAAAGTTAGTGTTAAAAATTTGAATTAATCAGATGATTAAAACAAATTTTTAACTGTAATTACACTGTTTTCGCAAATAGTGACACCTGTAGGCATTATTATGTTTTTTTATTTGGCTTCTTGCTATTTATTTTAAAATATATACATAACTTTGTGAACACACAATACGCATAAAACGTAATTTGTCGTTAAATTCATCGCCAAATTGATGTGTTTTATTAAAATTGTTGTCACAACTATCCTGATAAATTTACTAACCATTCATCACTTTTTTTATGACCAAGCCTGTAGTATTACTTGTTGAAGACGATCCGATAGCGAGATTTGTTTTTAAGAAGTTGATAAAAAGGTTGAACTTTACGTTTTTTGAAGCAATTAACGGAGAAGACGCATTGAATGTAATTGATGCGAACAGGGAAATAACCCATGTTTTTCTTGACCTGAATATGCCGGTTATGGACGGTTATGGCTTCTTACACTACCTGAATTCAGGTGGGAAACACCGCGACCTTAATATTTTCGTGACTTCTGTTACTGACGAAAATGAGTTTGTGAATACCACGAAACAGCGCAATATTGACATCAGCAATGTGCGGGGCTACAATAAGAAGCCTTTCGATATGGCGCAGCTTGCAAATAGTCTTGTTGGTACAGAAAGACACAACCAATAGTTGCATTTTATTTTTCTTTTTCTTCAGGCCTGATTTTATTGGGCCATGTTTGCTTTGTAGTCACCATAGTACTACATCTGCACGAGTAAATGAATAGAACATGAGCAAAGAAAAAGCTTTGGTAATTGTTGACGACAAAGGTAACCGGAGCGCCATAAAAATATTACTCGAATTAAATGATATTGAAGTTTTGAGCACCGACGAGGGTGCTGAAGCTTTGAAGCGAATAAGTAACGACTCTTTTGACATTGTGCTTTGCGACCTGCCTATTGCTTTGCCCGATGGTAGTGATATTATTAACTATCTGAAGCAAACTCCGAAGCACTACAAAACACCCATTATTGTGCTTTCGGAAAGCACCGAAGAAAAGGACAGGCGCCAGGCAATGAATCTGGGTGCTGACGACCTTGTCGGTGTGCCTTTTCAGGGAAAGGTTTTGATGTCAGCTATAAGGTCGCGCCTGGAACTGAATATCAAGTATAACGCCATTCATAACAACGAGGTTCAGGAACAGGTTTTTGCATTACTCAATAAGAACCTGACACAGGAAATGCTGACACCTTTGTATGGCATTTTAAACGTCACCTCCCTTATTGGCAGCCTGCCCGGAGTTGAAGAAATTGATAGTCTGAATGACCTGCTTGGCGTTATTTATGAATCCGGCTTCCGGATGCAGCGCACTATGCAGAATCTGCGCATACATGCCTTACTGAATACTGAAGGCAGCACTGACGTGCATAAAGCGAACAGCAATGTTTTTTTGAAAGATGTACTGAAGTCGGTTGTTGCGCACTACGAAAACGACCTTGCACCTGGCATTACAAAAATAGACCAGGAAGTGTTGCAGATAGGCGCCTGGGAAGGGCAGGACGAATTGCTGAAGGTTATTTTTACGGAGCTTATCGACAACGCCATTAAGTTTTCCAGCAACGATGAATTGCCTAAAGTTAAGCTGCAGGCGGTGAATAATAATTTCACATTCTCCATAACCAACTTCACCACCGATCGTATCATTTTCGATGTTGAAGATGTTGCGCCTTTTAAAAAATTCCATAAAGATCTTTCCCGCAACGGCCTTGGCCTCGGTCTCTTTATTACCAAAGCCATCTGCGAAAAAATGGGCTATAATTTCTTCATGAGCAAAGATGGGGGATACCTTACATTTACTGTTGAGCATCAATAAAAAGACCTCTCGTTACAGGAGGTATTCTAGGCCATATGCTAGGACGCATCTGATCTGTAAAAACTGCGCCAGTCATTCATAGTGCTTGCCTCTTAGCTCAAGGAAGGTCAATATGCTAGCTTTATCCTTGAACGTAATTAGCCCCGTATTTGTATTTATAATGGCTGAGCAAGATAAGGTACTCGACGTAAGCTATTGTGGTGTAATTAATGTGAATGGTGAAAATCGTCTGTGCTTTGACGGGTTCAATTACACTCACCTCAATGCGAGGGCGCTCTCCTTTTGATTTTGGGCGAATATATCTCCAGTCATAGACATTGTGCCATTCAAGGTTTGCGCCGATCATTTGTAATCCATTTGAAGAAAAAATAAGCATGGGTCCAGCGCCGGGTTCCGCTTTTCTTTTGTAAACGGAGTTGATTAATTGACCTGTTGCCAATAATGCAATTGCGAAAGGAATTGCATATGCTCTGCTTCCTGTATCTGATTTTGACAAGTATATGAAACCAATAAGCCCAGCTACCATGAGTATAGGTTTAATTGCGGGGTACCAGACAACTCTCGGATATATTTCAGCAGAAAGGTTGTTGTCACGCAAAAAATCATTCGTGTCACAGGTAGGTTTATAAAGATCGTCAAGTACTTCGTCGCTCGCATTCATGACCAGGTTTCTAAGGTATCCCAGTTGTTCGCATACTCCGTATAGCAGGCCAGGGTAGCGTATAGTTTGGAACACGTTGCGGAGCCAGTATTGCTTTCCCAAAATAATTACCGTTGCCAAAACTTGCAACACGATGAACACAAGCATGCGATCCAGGATGCGAATTTTCAGCACTCCCAAATATACAATAATACCGAGGCCCGAAAGAAGCGCAGCCACCAGCGTTGCATATTTAATTATTGCTATGGCGGTTCTAAGTTTCATAAATGGGCGGTGCAATAAAGTTAGCGCTTTTTGTTTGTCATTGCTGTAGAGGGAATTGTTGTCGCCGGAAATGATGCAAACGAATCGACTTCCGCTGTATAAACAAATATGGCACACCTTTAAGGTGTGCCATATCTAATTATTAGTTCATCGAGAAGCAAAAATGCGCCTCATATATCTTGGTTATTATTTATGCTGGGTTGCGTCTTAGCGCCTTTGCGCGAAACAATTACAGCTTCACCAACTCACCCACCATATCACCAGGTATCACCCACTCATCAAATTGCTCAGCGGTAACATAGCCCAGTTCAATTGCAGTTTGTTTCAGGGTCTTGCCTTGTTTGTGTGCGGTTTGTGCTATTTCAGCGGCTTTGTAGTAGCCTATTTTAGTGTTGAGGGAAGTAACCAGCATCAGCGAATTATTCACGTGTTTGGCTATGTTCTCTTCAATAGGAGCAAGGCCTATAGCGCATTTGTCGTTAAACGATACGCAACCTTCGCCAATCAGCCTTGCGCTGTGCAGGAAGTTATATATCATTACCGGCTTGAACACATTCAGCTCAAAATGGCCCATAGAACCACCAACCGTAATTGCTACATCATTACCCATAACCTGTGCTGCTATCATGGTCAGCGCTTCGCACTGTGTAGGGTTTACTTTACCCGGCATAATTGATGAACCCGGCTCATTATCAGGAATGAACATTTCGCCAATACCTGAACGTGGGCCAGAGCTGAGCATACGCACATCATTAGCGATTTTCATCAGGCTAACGGCAACTGTTTTCAGTGCACCATGTGTTTCAACAATAGCATCGTGTGCTGCAAGACTTTCAAATTTATTTTCAGCAGTAATAAAAGGCAGGTTGGTAAGTTTAGCTATGTTAGCTGCAACTGTTTCTGAATAGCCTTTCGGTGTATTGATGCCGGTACCTACCGCAGTACCACCCAAAGCCAGTTCGCTAAGGTGTGCGAGGCTGTTGTTGATAGCGCGTAAACCGTGGTCCAGCTGCGATACATAGCCGCTCAGTTCCTGGCCAACAGTAAGTGGGGTAGCGTCCATAAAATGGGTGCGGCCTATCTTCACAACATGCATGTATTCCTTTGCTTTTGCAGCAAGGGTGTTGCGCAATTTAGTAATACCCGGGATGGTAGTATCTACCAGCATTTTGTATGCAGCAATGTGCATTGCCGTAGGGAAGGTATCATTCGAAGATTGTGATTTGTTCACATCATCGTTAGGGTGAATGAATTTTTCTTTGTCAGTAAGCTGTCCGCCATTAATTACATGCGCCCTGTAAGCCACGACTTCGTTCACGTTCATGTTCGATTGTGTGCCGGAGCCGGTCTGCCACACCACCAATGGAAATTCGTCATCCAGTTTGCCTGCAAGTATTTCGTCGCAAACATTGCCTATAGCATCACTCTTCTCTTTTGGTAAAACACCCAGTTCGCAATTGGTAATTGCAGCAGCTTTTTTCAGGTAGGCAAATGCACGGATAATCTCCTTTGGCATTTTATTAATGTCCTGTGCAATCTTAAAATTTTCAATAGAGCGTTGTGTTTGCGCGCCATAGTATGCGGTTGCAGGCACCTGCACTTCGCCCATTGTGTCTTTTTCGGTACGGAAAGCCATGATTTTTATGAGATTTTTTTAATTGAGTTATTGAATTGGGCGCAAAGGTAATTATTTATGATTTGAGAATTCAGATGAACTTGGTCACATATTCTCTATTCTTTACTATACTAGTTAGTCGGGTTGAAAACCCGGTCACTTGTGCCGACACGGGAGGGCTTCGCTGAACTCCCGCGCCAGTTCGGGCTCTTAAGCTGCTGTAGCAGTGTATGGCTTAATGTTATTTAGCTCGTTGTTTTTAGCTACTTGCTCTTCTTCAAGGTCATAATCATCTTGCAAACCCAGCCAGAATTTAGGAGTGTTCCCAAAATACCTGGAAAGTCGCAGAGCGGTATCAGCGGTTATCCTCCGGTTACCCTTTATTATTTCTGATATCCTTGTTTGTGGAATACCTGTCTCTTTTGCCAGCCTGTAAGCCGAAATTTTCAGTTCTTTTAAAAACTCTTCACTCAGCACTTCCCCCGGATGTATGTTTTTAAGCTTTTCCATTTTTTGAGTTTTAGTGATAATCAATTATTTCTACGTCCATTGAATTACCATTGTGCCATTTGAATATTATTCGCCACTGGTCATTTATCCTTATTGAATAGTACTCTTTTAGGTTCCCTGACAATTTCTCCAGCCTGTTTGAGGGCGGGATTCGTAAATCGTCCATGGTCTGAGAGTTATTCAGCATTCTCAATTTTCGCCTCCCTGTTTCCTGTATTTCGTTAGGTAGCTTTGCAACTCTTTCGCCATTCCATATTTTTTCTGTCTGTTTTGAACCGAAAGATAAAATCATACTATCGTATTGCGTTACTTACGTTAAAGGTAGGTGTTTTATTTTGTCGGGATTAACCCCAAATATGTTTTAGCATCGAATCAGGACACTCTCATTCCCCTTTCTTCCCGAACTCGGGCCTGTATGCATTCATATGGTAGTTTTATCTTTATTATTTACCTTGCGTCTCTTTTTTTCTTACATCAACCATCAGTTTATCAACTTGACTGCGATTTTTGGCATAATGGTATTGTAGTTAGTTGCCTCGCTCATACTCGTGTCGCGTTCTGCTTTTTTAAACGATAATGCCCATGAAACACCGGAGCATGTCACGGGCAAGCTCTTCGGTACTTAATTTAAAATCCGTATAAGTTAAAAAGGAAATGCCATTATTTACCCGCAACGGAAAAAGCAAATCCTTTTACATCGCTGATGGTGGTATTTGTTAAGGGCTGGCTTACTATAAAAACATATTCACCTTCTTCCAGCGGCTTCATGGCAGTTATGTTATAAACACCGTCTTGCACCTTCTTAAAGCTTAATGGCATTACCGGCAACTTCGTGTCTTTCATTCCAGATATGCTGGTGGCATAGGTAATGATTGTTCTTTTTTTCTTCTCGATAGTGAATTTGTAGAGGGTTACAATACTTTCCGGATCAACGCCTGGTTCAATTTTTACAATAAATGACTTTCCTGCCGCGGCATCAAAAACTATCGGTGAGTTTTCGTCATCTACTTTTAAGCCAACGGCTCCGGCTCCAACTTTGGTTTTTATGTAATTCGTTAACGTAACACTCTCCAAATTTGATATGGACTGGTCCTTATCAACCAACATCACCTTGTTTTTAAATTCAGGAATACTTTGCGCATTTGCCCCGAGGGAGATGGCGATCAACATGACTACTACTAATATACGCTTCATAGATATTTTTTTGCGGCAAATTTACAAAACGTCCATTTAACAATTGCAATAGATATCGGGATGTAGAAAGTTTGCCTGTATTACTTACCTTACACTGTTATCCCCAAAGCAACTGGAAGCGTATTTTACTTATGCAGTCATATGAAATTTTTGTATTTATTATTTGCCTTGCGGCATTGTTCTCTTACATCAACCACCGGTTTATTAAGTGGACGCCCACTATTGGCATAATGGCATTATCGCTGATCGCGTCGCTTATACTAATGGCTGGTTCCAAGTTCTTTCCAAAAGAGGCGGCAGGATTGATAGGTGTAATCACAGCCATCGATTTTCATAGTTTACTCATGAACGGCATGCTTAGTTTTTTACTATTCGCCGGGGCAATACATATCGATGCTAAGAGCCTGAAGAAAGAGCGGATGCCGGTGCTGATACTGGCAACTGTTGGTATTTTAATTTCCACCTTCCTGGTAGGCACAATGCTGTATTATATTTTCATGGTGTTCGGCATGAGCATCGGCTATATCTATTGCCTGTTATTTGCTGCGCTCATCTCGCCTACCGACCCCATTGCCGTGCTGGCTATACTCAAAGAGGCGGGTATAGAGAAGTCGCTGGAACTCAAAATTGCCGGTGAGTCATTGTTTAACGATGGGGTAGCGGTAGTAGTTTTCCTTACCATACTTGAGGTTGCCCAAACAGGTGTTGACAAGTTGACTATTACTGACATAAGTGTGCTGTTTATGCGCGAAGCGGGTGGCGGTATGTTGTTTGGGTTGGCGCTGGGCTATCTGGGTTATTATGCCATGAAATCGATAGACAAGTACGAAGTGGAGGTAATGATAACTATTGCTACCGTAATGGGTGGTTACCTGCTGGCTGATAAACTGCACATCTCCGGGCCGTTGGCAATGGTGGTTGCCGGTATAGTTATTGGCTCTAAAAGCAGGGTTTCGGGTATTTCAGATATTACCATGGATTACCTGAATAAATTCTGGGAACTGATAGATAATATGCTGAATGCCTTGTTGTTTATGCTGGTGGGGTTTGAAATGCTTACGCTTAAGCTCAACGCTTCTATAATCGCTATCGGGTTGATAGCCATTGTAGTTGTGTTGCTTGCGCGCTGGGTGTCGGTTGTATTGCCGGTAGCGCTTATGCGCTACAAAACTACGTTTGAAAAGAATGCAGTCGCCATACTTACCTGGGGCGGCCTCAGGGGCGGTTTGTCGGTGGCTCTTGCGCTTTCTCTGCCAATTGAAATGCATCGTGATTTGTTTGTATCTATCACCTACATGGTGGTGGTTTTTTCCATAATTGTACAGGGCCTTACCATTGGCAAGTTTTATAAGCGGCTAAATGCTGAATAAAGCGGGGGTAAGTTCTTTTTTTTCGCAAGGCTTATAAATACTTGCGCAGGGTTCAAAAAAAATCACCCATTATGCCGCTCCCTTCGTGTTTACTTGATACTATCCTTTATTTTTGCACCCGAATCAGGAATTATATGACAGCGTCAACAATAATAGGTCTTTTGGTTTTGGGGCTCATTGCGGGTTTAATGAGCAGCATGGTGGGTATTGGCGGAGGCGTTATTATTGTGCCGGCATTGGTAATTATGTTCGCTATGAGTCAGAAGGTAGCTCAAGGCACTTCGCTGGCTATGTTATTACCGCCAATAGGTATTTTAGGTGTTATCCAATATTATAAATCTGGCTATGTTGATTTTAAGATTGCCATTATACTTTGTATAGCCTTTATAGCCGGAAGTTATTTCGGCAGCCTGGTGGCGGTAAAACTGCCTGATGCCCTGTTGAAGCGGATTTTTGGGGGATTTTTAATGGTTATTGCGTTAAAGTACATGATAGGAGATAAAAATTTATTTAGCTTCTTTTCGAAATAGATGAAATTTGGGCGGGAAGAATAATATCTTGCCATTTGATGATAAATGTGCACCTGAGGTGCACGGGCATAACTGCCAAAGTAAAAAGAACACAAGATGAAACGAACGAAGATCAAAGACATTTTAAAAAACGATGCAACCGATTACCAGGTAAATGTAAAGGGATGGGTGCGCTCATTCCGTAACAACCAGTTCATAGCATTGAACGATGGCTCTTGCATGGCTAATATACAGGTGGTTATTGAATTGGGTGCTGATGATGCACTTTTAAAGAGGATAACTACAGGCGCTTCGGTTAATGTTGATGGTACTGTGGTAGCCTCATTGGGCAAAGGGCAGAAAGTGGAAGTTAAAGCCCAATCTGTAACTATTTTGGGAGATTGCGATAATGAGCAATATCCATTGCAGCCAAAAAATAAACCAAGTCTTGAATACCTTCGTGAGATAGCGCACCTGCGTTTCCGTACCAATACTTTTGGTGCTATTTTCAGGGTAAGGCATTCGTTGGCTTATGCGGTGCATAAGTTCTATAACGATCGTGGTTTTGTTTATCTGCACACCCCTATTGTTACGGCATCAGATGCCGAAGGGGCAGGGGAAATGTTCAGGGTGAGTACATTGCCTTTCGATAATCCGCCACGTAATGAAGATGGTACAGTGGATTTCAAAGAAGATTTCTTTGGCCGTTGCACCAACCTTACGGTTAGTGGTCAGTTAGAGGCTGAACTGGGCGCTATGGCGTTCAGCGAGGTATATACCTTCGGGCCAACCTTCCGTGCTGAGAACTCAAACACAGCAAGGCATCTGGCTGAGTTCTGGATGATAGAACCTGAAGTTGCCTTCAACGATATCAATGATAATATGGATCTTGCTGAAGATTTCATTCAGTACCTGATTGCATATGTTATGGAGCATAACAGGGAAGATATTGACTTCCTTGCGCAGCGCCTCGCCGATGAAGAAAAGCAGAAGCCTATGAATGAGCGAAGTGAACTGGGCCTTGTTGAAAAGCTGGAGTTTGTTGTTAACAATAAATTTGAGCGGATTACTTATACTGAAGCAATTGATATCCTGCTGAATTCTGCTCATTACAAGAAAAAGAAATTCCAGTACGATGTAAGCTGGGGTATAGACCTGCAGAGCGAGCATGAGCGCTACCTTGTTGAAAAACACTTTAAAAAACCTGTTATTGTTACCGGTTACCCTAAGGATATTAAGGCATTTTACATGCGCCAGAACGATGACGGGAAAACCGTTGCCGCTATGGATATTTTAGCTCCGGGTATTGGTGAAATTGTTGGTGGTTCGCAAAGGGAAGAAAGGCTGGATAAGCTTACCCAGCGCATGAACGAAATGTACATACCTACCGACGAAATGTACTGGTATCTCGATACCCGCCGTTTTGGTACGGTGCCACATGCTGGCTTTGGCTTAGGCTTTGAGCGCATGGTATTATTCGTAACCGGTATGGGTAATATACGCGACGTAATACCTTTCCCAAGAACACCTAAGAACGCCGAGTTTTAGGTTTGGGTAAAGACGATAAATCTCAATTAGTTATTGAGCAATAATTTCAAGAGTAAAGAGGCGCAAAGCTTCATGTGAAAAGGAATTTCTGTATGGTTTTGCGCCCTTTTTTGAGATTCTTTTAAGGAACGATTGCGCACAAGTGAATATCAGACCGGCAATATTATGAAAGAGTTTTTCAAGTCATATGCAGCATTTACCCGTACTGAAAGGTATGGGCTTGTTGTTTTGTGCGCGCTGGTAGTAGTGCTCATTGGGTGGCGCATTGCAATACCTTATGTGGTAAAACCTTCTGTGAGTGATGCAGAGGAGCAGCGCCTGGTTACCGCATGGGAAGCTTATAAAAGAAGTCAGTCGCCAACAATAAGGGCAGTAAAACGGCCTGCAGAAGATGCCGATTCCACAATAACTACCACCGATACAATTGCAAGCAATAAATAGCTTGTCATTTTTTGATTTATCATACCCTGACAAATTGCGTAATTGTTATTGGTTAATACAAAAAAAATGTTGTAATCTTGTGCTTTCTATTTATTATATATGGATTTCAATTATACTGACACCCAGGTTGCTATTGCCGAAATGATTCGGGATTTTTGTAACAAGCACATTCGCCCTGATTTTATGGAGTGGGATGAAACACAGAAATTCCCAATCGAGGTATTCCGCAAATTAGGGGAACTGGGTTTGATGGGGGTGCTGGTACCAACAGAATATGGCGGTTCAGGACTAGGGTATTTCGAATATGTTACGGTAGTTAGTGAAATTGCGAAAGTTTGCGGTTCCATTGGCCTTTCTGTAGCTGCGCATAATTCGTTGTGCACAGGCCATATTCTTTATTTTGGTACAGAAGAACAGAAACAAAAATATCTTCCTAAGCTGGCCACCGGTGAGTGGATTGGCGCATGGGGTCTTACAGAGGCCAATACCGGCAGCGATTCAGGTAACATGTCCTGCACTGCGGTAAAAGACGGTAACGACTGGATACTGAATGGCACCAAGAACTGGATAACCCATGGTATCAGCGGTAATGTGGCAGTAGTGCTGGCCCGTACAGGCGAACCTCGTGCTAAGAATAATATTTCAGCATTTATAGTAGAGCGCGGCACACCGGGCTTTGCAGCAGGTAAAAAGGAAAATAAGCTGGGTATGCGCGCAAGCGAAACCGCTGAGCTGGTTTTCGATAATTGCCGCATTTCTGATGCACAGCGCATGGGCGATATCGGTACCGGTTTTCACCAGGCTATGAAAATTCTTGATGGTGGTCGTATATCTATCGCTGCGTTATCATTAGGTATTGCAAAGGGCGCTTACGAGGCATCGTTGAAATATTCAAAAGAAAGGCACCAGTTCGATCAGCCAATCAGCAACTTCCAGGCAATAGCATTTAAGCTTGCAGATATGGCAACGCAGATTGAAGCATCGGAATTATTAATTTACCAGGCTGCTGACCTTAAGAATCGCGGTGAGAAAATGACCAAAGAATCTGCGTTTGCGAAGTACTATGCATCAGAAGTTTGCGTTCGTGTATCGACCGATGCGGTGCAAATATTTGGTGGCTACGGCTACACCAAAGATTTCCCGGTTGAAAAGTTCTACCGTGACAGCAAGCTTTGCACCATTGGCGAAGGCACCTCAGAAATACAGAAACTGGTTATTTCAAGGGATATCCTAAAGTAGTTTTACTAGATCATATTTTCAAAATGCTACACTCCGTAAAGGGTGTAGCATTTTTGTTTTAAGGGGGCTACGACAAAAAAAGAGATTGGCATTGCCAATCTCTTTGAAAATGTATTTCAGGAAACACTATTGAGTGAACCAGCGTTGTGGTTTTTGTATTATACCCTTTCCAGTATAACGGCATAACCCTGTCCCAAACCAATACACATAGTCGCCAGTGCATAGCGCTTGTTTTGTTTTTGCAATTCGATAGCGGCAGAGTTAATGATACGGGTGCCGGACATGCCGAGTGGATGTCCGATAGCAATAGCGCCACCATTAGGATTAATGCGGCTGTCGTTATCTGCAAGGCCAAGCTGGCGCGTAACAGCAAGGCTTTGTGCAGCAAATGCTTCATTGAGTTCTATAACGTCAATATCATTGAGTGTAAGTCCTGCTTTTGCCAGTGCTTTTTGCGTTGCGCCTACAGGGCCGATGCCCATAATACGTGGCTCAACGCCAATCACAGCACTGCTGACTATTCGTGCGCGTGGGGTAATACCATACTTATTGATAGCGTCTTCTGATACTACGTATAATGCGGCGGCGCCATCATTTAAACCCGAAGCATTGCCGGCTGTAACAGTGCCATCCTTTTTAAAAGATGGTTTGAGTTTGCCCAATATGTCAGTTGTAGTAGTAGGTTTAATGAATTCGTCAGTATTGAATAGGGTAACTGCGCCTTTTTTGCCCGGGAGTTCCACATCTATTATTTCTTCAGCAAGGCGGCCAGACTGCTGTGCGGCTGCAGCTTTCATTTGAGAATGGTAAGCGAAAAGGTCCTGATCTTCGCGGTTAATGTTATACATCTCCGCAAGATTTTCAGCCGTAGTACCCATAGCATCGGTACCATACATTTCGTGCATCAGCGGATTGATAAAACGCCAACCGAAGCTGGAATCATACATTTTTGCGTCTTGTCCGTAAGCCTGTGTTGTTTTAGATATCACCCACGGTCCGCGGGTCATATTTTCAACTCCTGCTGCAATAAAAACATCACCATCGCCAGCCATAATGCCCCTTGCTGCTGCAATAACCGAACTCATGCCCGAAGCACATAAACGGTTAACGGTTTCACCCGGAACAGAGTAGGGGATACCAGCCAGCAATAAAGCCATACGTGCAACATTACGATTGTCTTCGCCGGCCTGATTAGCGCAACCCATTATAACATCATCAATAGCTGATGCGGGTATGTTAGGGTTACGTTCTACTAATTTTTTAAGTACGAGCGCTGCAAGATCATCTGCTCTTACCCCTGATAAAGAACCCCGGAAACTGCCAATAGGTGTGCGTAATCCGTCTGCTATAAATGCTGATTTCATTATAATAGATTGTTTAAAAAGTGGCTGCAAAGGTAGGCAAATCAGTTGGCAGTTTTACAGTCAACAGTCTGCAGTTGGCAGTCTACAGTTTACAGTCAACAGTCTGCAGTTTACAGTTGGCAGTTCGCGGTATGGGGATGCCGTTTATGGTGTTGTAAAATTAGTACTTAGGATTATGCCGACTTTTATTGTTAGCTAATAGAAGGTCCTTTTGGAATGTTGAATGGCAACTACCCACAAATAATCACGAGTAGTGCCATTTGCTAACTGAAAAACTGCTAGCTATACTATCCTTCCAGGTGGAAGGAGATAACGATCATGCGGGTAAGGAGTCGTTCCAGCGCATTGGTGAGTGGCAGGTTACGATCAATGAAAAGCTGGTTGGTAAGGCCCTGGCTCAGCTTAATTTCAGGAGAAAAAATGAAGTTAGGATTATAGAATTCAAAGCCGACACCTATTTCGTACCCGAAATCTAATGGGCTTACTTTCAGAAATTCGTCATTGCGGCGGGACCGCGCATTGGCAGCCATATCGAAATCAAATTTGCCGCCTACAATAGCATAGAACCTGAAGTTATTGATGCGGTCGCTTTTAAATTTTAATTGCAGTGGCAGGTGCATATATATGGCCTCTATACCCCGATCGACCAGGCTATCTTTTGGGTAGCCATAGCGGTATTCCAGGCGCTTTTCAGCAAATGCAAGCGAGGGCACAAAACGCAGGTCAATAAAATTTGTTAGCCTGAGGTCGCCTAGCAGGCCCAAATTAAAGCCGGGTTGCCAGTGCGGTTGTATTGTTTGGAACGTGTCGGTATTGGCGAAAGCAGAAGAATATTTGACCTGATAAACAGAAAAATTTAATCCGAAAGTGATGCCAAAAAAATACTTTTTGTCATCGTGGTCAATCATACTCAAGGCTTTACGCTGGCCAAAGGCAGAAAATGAATAAGTAAAGAATAATATTAAAAGTAAAATCCTGCCTGGCCGCATGAAAAATTGAATTGTTCTGAAAATCAAACGCAAAGTACGAAGATTACAGTATGTAGCATCTTGTTTTCTTGAAGTAATTACAATTAAATAACACTTCTTTACAAGTTTTTTCATTTAGTCTTCAAAGTTTTAATTAGCTTTGTAACACATTTAACGGCATCGAAAGCTATTTTGTATCAATAATATAAGATATTTTCCTTTCACCGTGAAAACTACAGCCCTCGCACCTCGAGGGCTTTTTTTATTTTAAATGATTGATTATTAGTGTTTTGCGTCCTTTCTTAATCTCGCCCAATCTCCCGTTTTCACCCCGACTAAATTTTAATGCGAAGGTTTAATCGCTGATTCGCATATTTTTTTACTGCACAAATTGTCCGTTTAAAAATTACATGATTGCACTTATTGTGAGAATCAGGCGAACCTAATATTAATTTTTAGTTGTAGTAGTATTAAAAACGTGTTGTCATTATTACAAAACAGATGAAATCCTGCAGCTTGCGCAAAATGTGAGGATCTGATTTTTTACATAAAAAATGCCGGCTCAAAAGCCGGCATTTTATCAATATGTAATGAGATTGGAAATTATTGCGATTAACTGAACAAGAACGCAACATCATCCTTGGTAAGTTTCTTCATGAAGGCATTGTCGTCAGAAACCAGTTCATTAGCCAGCAATCGTTTACTTTCCTGTAGTTGCAGCATTTTTTCTTCGAGGGTATCTTTACAAATAAGCCTATAAGCGAAAATGTTCTTTGTTTGGCCAATACGGTGGGTACGGTCAATAGCCTGTTGTTCTACTGCCGGGTTCCACCAAGGGTCAACTATGTAAACGTAGTCGGCTGCAGTAAGGTTCAAACCAATACCACCTGCTTTCAGTGAAATAAGGAACACTCTGCATTCCGGGTTATTCTGGAACTCCTGTATTGCAGCTTCACGCTGGGTTGAAGAGCTGCTGCCGTCAAAGTAAACATAGCTGATCTCTTCTTCTTCCAGCTTCTGCTTAATAAGACCCAACATGCCCAGGAATTGAGAGAATATCAGCACCTTATGGTCGCCTACATTTTCTGTGATCTCCCTCGACAGTTCATCAAGTTTAATGGAATGATTTTCAAATTTCTCTTCATCATTCATTATGGCCGGTGAATCGCAAATCTGCCTGAGCTTGGTAAGCCCCTGCAATATGTGCATCTGCGATTTTTCCATGCCCTTCTCCTCAATGAGTCCCAATATTTTAGAGCGATAGGTATTACGGTAAGCCTCGTATATTTTACGCTGCTCGGTTCCCATTTCGCAATACAGTATTGTTTCTGTCTTTTCCGGTAAGTCTTTGGCAACCTGTTCTTTGGTTCTGCGGAGTAAGAATGGGTAGGTAAGCTTCTTTAATTGTTGCTTTACTTCGCCTTCGCTGAATTTATCAATTGGCGTTGCAAACTCACTCATAAAGAATTCCCTGCTACCGAGCATGCCCGGGTTAAGGAAGTTCATTTGTGCGTAGAGGTCAAAGGTGTTATTCTGTAATGGAGTACCACTCAGTGCCAGCCTGTTCTTACAATTCAGCAATAGCGAGGCTTTAGCTACCTGCGACTGCGGGTTCTTAATAGACTGCGACTCATCGAGCACCACATAATCGAAGTTGATCTCTTTGAAGAGCTTGATGTCACTTCGCATGGTACCATAGGTGGTAATAATAACGTCGAAATCAGCAAAAGCCTTTATGGTCAGCGCCCTTTTAGGGCCGTGATGTATTATTTTAGTAAGGGTAGGGGTGAACTTATTAATTTCATTCTCCCAGTTAAACATAAGTGTAGTCGGGCAAACCACAAGGTAACGCGGATTGGTATGCGTGTTCTTATAATGCTGGAAGAACGTAAGTGTCTGAATTGTTTTACCAAGACCCATGTCATCAGCAAGTATACCGCCCCAGCCTGCTTCGTTCAGGAACTTTAACCATTGGAAACCAGCCAGCTGATAGGGACGCAAAACAGCCTGTAAATGCTCTGGCGGTTGAATAGCAGAATAATCGTGGTCTAGAATGTTTTCCAGCTTCTCTTTCTTTATCTGTAACTCTTCCAGCAAAGCGGTTTCGTCAATTTCAGAAAGCAATTCATCCAGTACGCTGAAGTGGTATTTTTTAAGGCGTATTTTATTACCCTTGGCTTCGCCTATTTTTAACAGGAGTGAATATTTCTTTAACCAGTCATCAGGTAGCAGACCTAAGGAGCCATCGCCCAGCTTAACAAAGTTCTGCTTTTGAGCCAGTGCTTTTTTAACTTCCAGTATTGATACCGATTGGTCGCCAAAAGTAAGATCTACCGAAGTATCGAACCAATCAACACCGCTGCTCACCTTTACAATGGTTTCCGCTTTGTGGGTGTTAACGCGCATATTTTTAAGGCGCTCAAAACCACGCAATTCTACGTTCCATTCCTTAACCTGGTCTGTGAAGCGGAAGAACCAATTATTAGAAAGCACTGAACTGCCCGGCAGGTAGTAATAATGCTCTTTTTTGTTGTATTGAATATCGGTGTGGAGCGTAGCCAGTTGCTCAATAAATGCAGCTTCAGCGGCTTCGTTGCGCTGCACTATTTTTACTATACCAGCGTGTGGTTGTATCACATCTCCGAAGAAGCCAGGGTGTATCTCGATACCGTCATAGGCAAAAACGGGTTGCATAATAAACATGTTCTCCTTCTCCTGCAGGTAAATCATGTTGACAGGTTTTACCTTTTCAACACGTTCTATCAATTCTTCAGAGAAATGTACATGCACCATGCTGCTCCAGTGCATCAGTTTTTCCTTTAACACATCAGCCCAGTCCTCCTCTTTAATTTCCATGGTTCCATTCGGCTGGAATATTTCAGAAAGGCCAACTTCTTTAAGGCTGTTGAGGCAATATATTTTATGGTTAAGCAGCAGTAGCGCGGCATTAATGAGTGTTACTTTTTTATAGTCAACCGGGGTGTTTTCTATTATCCACTCCAGGTTTACCACATATTTTTTCTTTATTTTTTTTACCTCGAGCTGAGGGTGCGCCATTGTTTCAGAAAACTGAACTTCATCGAGCCCGGTAGAGGTAATTGGTTTGCCTTCTTTTTTCCTGTAGGTAAACGGATAGCTAGAATAGCGGCTGAGCAGTTTCTGGTACTTCGGTAAAAGGTATTCCCATAGTTGCTCCCGCACATCGGCAGGTGGCACTGAAGCCAGCATATTTTCCTGCTCCGGTAAAAAATCACCAAACGGCAGGTTTTTTCTTAAATATTTAACCAGTTCTTCCGAAATGAATTTTCGTGCAACAGGCAACATCTCCCTTTCGTTTTCGCGGAAGCGGAGCGGGTTAATATATTGTTGCAATTCCAGCTTTTCAATTTTACCTTCCAGTTTTTCTTCGCTCTCATCGGGTGTTCCGGCAATCAGCAATATATCAACGTAAGGGAATTTTTGTGTAGCGGTATCTAAAACAAAGCCGAGGCGTTTTTGCTCCGCAATGGTCATGGGTATCTCCACTACTTCGGCTTTAACAGGCTGTGCGGTAACTGTTACTTTTTTAATGGTAGGGTCAAGCACGCGCAAAAACGGTTTGCCGTTTTCGTACTGGAACATGAATTTCCCTTTCAGGTCATCATCAAGCGAATAGCCATATTGCTCCAGGAGTTTATTTTTTTGCACGTCCCAGTTTTGCATAGCCTGGAAGTACTGTGGGCCGTGTTTCTTAAGCAGTTGCAGGAAAAGGGTTGCCTTGTGTATGCAAAGCGGGAATTTGGTTTCAGCGCATCCGCAGGAAGTATCGAAATACCGCTCTTCGTTTTGCTTAATTATTACATGGTATGCATGGTCAGCGTCCTGTACTTCGGCCTCAATTTTTTCGGCCTTGCCAGAAGTTATCTTGGCGCGACCCTCGGCTGCCCAATCTTCAGCCATATCGATGGCATCCGGCGAAGTGAAAATTTGTAATACCTGACGGCTTACCTGGCGCATACGCACAATGGTATGTTTCTGGTCATAGCTTACATCAGTATTTTCGAAGAAGCCGCTTTGTATAATATCGTTGAGCTGAAAAAGCGCAGCCACCTCATGCCTGCAAATTTCGCCCAGGTTATAAGGGCATTGGCACCGAACAGACAGTTCGGCATGCTGCAGGTATTTGTTGATGGTTACGGTATAGTAATTCTGGTAAAGATCGTTCCGTACCCTAAAGCGTGCCTGCTCTATAAGGTGATCAACATCAAGCAGTTGCACTCCGGAGGTATAAAATATTTTCTTCCCCCTGCGTACCACTTCCTCAGTACCGTGATTGTAAACAAATTTTAATATAGCTGGTAATGACATTCAGAAAATGCCCCTTTAGAAAAGGCAATCTACAAAAGTACCGAAAAAAAGGGCTGGAAAGAAATAGAAGGTTTAAATGTCTGTTAAATGAGGGGCTAAGACAAGTAGTAAAACAGACAAAACAGATTTATTTGACCGTTAGAATAGAACTACGGAAAAGTCTAACCAGGCATTTGGTAGCTAATTTCAGAGCGGTCCTTAGGTAACCAATCGTACCATAGCGGGGGCAGTAGGGTTATGAGATTAGCTGTATAGGTTTTTCATCAACAGTTACGCTAAAGTGAATATTTGCCTTAAGTGCCTTAAAAACCTTCATAATTGTGTCTAACGTAGCGCTATTAGCACCAGCTTCAAGCTTTGATATCTGGGCTTTTTGAACACCGACAATTTTGCCCAATTCTTCTTGTGTTAAACTGGACTCCTTTCGAACTTTTTTTATCATCATTCCAATAACATCCATGCTCAATTCGTACTCATATTCGTCCCTTGCCGGCGTTCCTGTTTCGCCAAGATATTTATCTTTCATCTCGGCCAGTGAATAAGAAGGCATTTGTTTTGTTTTCATTGGATTTTTTTTATTATTTTAATTCGAAATATCTTTTCCTTATATTTTCAGCTCTTTCAATTTCTTTCGTGGGTACTTTGTCTGTTTTCTTAACAAATCCGTGTGTTGCAAGAACAAGTGTGCTGGTTGTATCAGTTTTGTCCCAAAATGCAAGTAGCCTTATTTGAAGGCCAGCGTATTGTATTCTTATTTCCCAAATTTCATTTCGTAATTTTTTAAAGAGCTTTGGGTCGTTCGTTTGCTGTGCAATGTCGAGCAGATAGAATATTTTTCTTATAATTTTCGAGTCTAAACCAGCAATAAATTTATCGGCATCCTCCAGAAATCGTACTTCGAAATGGTGCACTGTTTTTTCTCAAAGTTATTTTAAAGTTTCCAAATATGGAAATATCGTAAAAAAACTTCCTGAACAGAGGTTTTTACTGAGAACAAACTTTCACACAACATTTTACCTATCCTTCACACCGCTTTCCACTAAAAACGGTTAATATTGCAGGATATTATGAAGCGTTTAGCCATATTGGGGTCAACGGGGTCTATTGGTACGCAGGCACTTGAAGTGGTTGCTGCACATCCCGGTTTATTTGAAGTTGAAGTTTTAAGTGCGCATAGCAATGCCACTTTGCTTATAGAGCAGGCTAAAAAGTTTAAGCCTAATGCCGTTGTTGTTACTGACGAAACCAAGTACAAAGAAGTTAAAGATGCGCTGATGATGCTGCCTGTAAAGGTTTTTGCAGGTCATGCGGCGCTGAATGATGTAGTGCAGTGGGAGAGTATCGATACCGTGCTTGGCTCTATTCTGGGCTTTGCAGGCTTAAATTCTATACTTGCAGCAATTGATGCCGGCAAACGTATAGCGTTGGCCAACAAAGAAACACTGGTTGTTGCGGGCGAATTAGTTATGGCAAGGGCCAAAGCGAAAGGCGCAGTAGTAATACCGGTTGATAGTGAGCACTCTGCCATTTTCCAGTGCCTTGCAGGTGAGGATATGAACAAGGTAGAAAAAGTGATACTTACAGCATCGGGTGGCCCTTTCCTGGGCAGGAAGCCTAACTACCTTGTCAATGTAAAAGCTACGCACGCCTTGCAGCACCCTAACTGGGTAATGGGCGCCAAAATTACTATTGACAGTGCCACCCTTATGAATAAGGGGCTGGAGATAATAGAAGCGAAATGGTTATTCGGTTTAAATAACGACCAGATAGATGTGGTTATACATCCGCAATCTATTATTCACAGCATGGTACAGTTTGTTGATGGTTCTATTAAATCACAGATGGGCCTGCCGGATATGAAGTTGCCGATACAATATGCAATAGTATACCCTGAGCGCATACATAACGACTACAAACGCCTTGATTTTAAAGATTTCCCTAAACTGGCTTTTGAAGCACCCGATACTAAAACATTCCGCAACCTGGCCCTTGCAATTGAGGCGATGAAGCGTGGTGGTAATGTGCCTTGTGTGCTGAATGCGGCTAACGAAGTGGTGGTGAACGCCTTCCTGCAAAATAAAGTGGGCTTCCTGGAAATGAGTGAGATGATAGAGAAAACCCTGGAATGCGTTACGTACATTGAGCATCCTACAATGGATGACTATTTACATACCGATAAGGAAGCACGCATACAGGTAACTGAATTTTTGAAAAAAAGCCAATTGTCAATTTACTAAGCTACAAATAGCCTCATGCATTTAAATTCCCTTTTTCTTATGTCCGGTGGTTTCATGCAGTTTTTGCAACTTCTTGCCGGTCTGTCTTTTCTTATAGTACTGCACGAATTCGGCCATTTTTTCTTCGCCCGTTTGTTTAAAACAAGGGTTGAAAAATTCTACCTTTTCTTCGACTTCCTGTTTCCTTTTTCGGGATTGCTTAATTTTTCATTGTTCAAGAAAACAAAGGGAGATACGGAATATGGTATTGGCTGGTTCCCATTGGGTGGGTATGTAAAGATATCAGGCATGGTAGATGAAAGCATGGATAAAGAAGCCCTTGCACAGCCACCACAACCATGGGAATACCGCTCCAAGAAAGCCTACCAGCGTTTGCTGATAATGCTGGGTGGTATTATTATGAATGTGCTTGCCGCAATCTTTCTGTACATGATAATTTTCAGTGTGTGGGGCGAAGAGTACCTGCCCGTACAAAATCTGAAATATGGTATAGCCGTGGATAGTGTTGGCCGTGGTATTGGTTTACAGAACGGAGATATGGTAAAGGCAATTGACGGCAAACCTATCGAACGTTTTAACCAGATTCCGCTTGCACTTATTCTACACAACGATAACGGTACTATAGCTATTAACCGCAATGGTAAAGATACCATCCTGAACATTCCGTTGGGAACAATAGGGAAGATCATTAAATCAAAGCGCGGTAATGTAATTGCTATACGTTCGTTTGCCGTGGTCGATTCTGTTAAGCCGGGTTCGGATGCTGATAAAGCACATTTACGCAAGGGCGATAGTATAATAGCTATCAACAGCCAGCCGGTTATTTACAATGTCGATTTTACAGACACCAAGGACGCTAATGCAGGAAAGCCGGTGAACATAACGTTTGTTCGCGATAATAAGATAGACAGCGTTAATAGTGTATTTGTGAAAGATTCCGCTTTCGGAATCTGGTGGATGTCGCCTGACAGGTACATGAGCTACGTTAAAATTAAATACAACCCGATTTCAGCAATAGGCAGGGGCGTAAGCCAGACTATTGAAAAAGTACAGTTGTATGTAATGCAGTTCAAGTTGTTCCGCTCACCGGAAGTTAAAGTAAATGAGAGCCTTGGTGGTTTTGGTTCCATGGCTAAAATGTATGAGCCGGAATTCAGCTGGTTCAGTTTCTTGTCGCTTACGGCGTTTATATCGGTAGCACTTGCATTCATGAATCTTTTGCCTATTCCGGGTCTTGATGGCGGTTATGTTATTTTCCTGTTGTTTGAAATGATCACTGGTAAAAAAGTGAGCGAGCGGGTAATGGAAATATCAACAACCGTGGGCCTTGTTATTTTATTAGGGCTGATGCTTTATGTAAATGGCCTGGATATTTTAAGACACTTCAATATTAAGTTCTGATAGTTTTACAATGTGCCAAACTGTTAAAGTCTGGCACATTTTTTTTACAAGCAATATTTTACACTACTGGCCGTTTCAAATTTTTATATGCAGCAATATTGTGTTTCTACAACCGAATACAAGCGCTTACCTACCCGCGAAGTAAAAGTAGGCAACCTGGTAATAGGCGGTAACAATCCTATCCGTATCCAGACCATGACCACTACTGATACCATGGATACGGCAGCCACGGTAGCCCAGAGCATCAGGTGTATAGAAGCCGGTGCTGAATTGGTGCGTATTACGGCCCCGAGTAAGAATGAAGCCGAGAATCTGCTGAATATAAAAAATGAATTGCGCGCTAAAGGCTACGATACGCCCATTATTGCGGATATACACTTTACGCCTAATGCCGCGGAAATTGCCGCCCGCCTCATTGAAAAGGTGCGCGTAAACCCGGGCAACTATGTTGATAAGAAAAAGTTCGATTACATAGAGTACACCGATGCTGAATATGCGGAAGAGATAGACCACATCCGGGAGCGTTTTACACCACTTGTGAAGATATGCAAGGAATACGGCACCGCTATGCGGATAGGTACCAATCATGGTAGCCTCAGCGACCGCATCATGAGCCGTTATGGAGACACACCTATGGGCATGGTAGAAAGCGCAATGGAGTTTTTACGCATAGCCAGGGGCGAAGACTATCACCAGATTATACTCAGTATGAAGAGCAGTAACCCGCAGGTGATGGTGCAGGCCTATCGTTTGCTGGTGCAGCAAATGATGACCGAATTTGGGGAGTGTTATCCATTACACTTAGGTGTTACGGAAGCCGGAGATGGCGAAGATGGCCGTATAAAAAGCGCTATTGGTATCTGTACGTTGTTGGAAGACGGCATTGGCGATACCATTAGGGTTTCCCTTACTGAAGACCCTGAGTTTGAAGTGCCGGTGTGCCGCGATATAGTGAAGCGCTATACCAATTTACAGAGCACGCCGAATACACCATACGAAGGCGGCAAGCTACCTTATAACCCGTTTGCATATAAGCGCAGAGATAGTACTGCCAATCAACATATTGGCGGGCACCATGTGCCGGTTGTAGTAGCTGATTTCAGTAATGTGAAGCACCTGGATACCAACAGCCTTAAGCAAATAGGGTATACCTACGATAGTTTTTCTGACAAGTGGACCATAAGCGATGCCGCTGCTGATTTTGTGTATACGGGTAACCAGTTTTTTGATTTCGCTTTACCCGGTACTTTACGGGTAATTTGCGACCATGCTACCTGGTTAAAGGTTGAAGATAAACACAAGCATAAGTATCAGCCATTACTTTCAGAAAACAGCTACCTGCATGGCAACCTGATGGACGATTCGCTGTGCTTTGTAGCTGTGGATGCCAGCCAGAACTATAACGAGGTTATAGAGCGTATAAAGCAAGACGCCAATGTAGTAATTGTTGTGCATAGCACAGGTACTTCCGGCCTTATGACGGTCAGGAGGTTTATTGCAGAGCTGATGTTAAGAGGCATTCAGAACCCGGTGATTCTTCGGGTTGACAGCAGCGACGCGACGGTAGATGAGCAATTGATACATTTTGCAACTGAGGCCGGAGGCTTGTTCTTAGAAGGGATGGGTGATGGTATATGGCTTAAAAACAAAGAAGAACAGCTGCAAAACAGCCGCATGACTGGTCGTACCTACCTTGAAGTAAAGAGCAACGAACAATTCCTGAACAATACTGCGTTTTCAATATTGCAGGCCACCCGTACGCGCATCAGCAAGACGGAATACATCAGCTGCCCGAGCTGCGGCCGCACCTTATTTGACCTGCAGGAAACAACTGCCAAAATACGCGAAGCTACGAACCACCTTAAAGGCGTTAAAATAGCTATTATGGGTTGCATAGTAAACGGGCCAGGCGAAATGGCCGATGCAGATTTTGGCTATGTAGGCAGCGGCCCTGGCAAAATAACTCTCTATAAAAGCAAGGACGTAATGAAAAAGAACGTGCCCAGTGAAATAGCTGTACAGGAACTCATTAACCTACTGAAGGAGCACGGGGCTTGGGTGGAATTGGAGCGTTAGTTTGCTTTTTAAAAACGACTTGACAGCTAGTTGCCAATAAATCTATTGGCAAAATATTTTACCAATAAATTTATTGGTAAGTCAATAATTTCATATCCTCCACGGCGGGTTCTTCCTGTTATCTCCTGCAAAATAGAGTATGATCTGGTGGCCGTCGGGGTCTTTCAGGCGGGCTTCGCGCCACAGCCAGGACATGTCTTCGGGTTGGGTCTCGAACACAAATCCTTTGTTGGAAAGTTCGGTGACGGTATGGTCCAGGTTTTCGAGTTCAAAATAAATCCAGGCGCCTGGTGCGGAATTGGCGTAATTTTCGACATGGTGCAACGAAAAAGTAGCGTCACCTGTAGGGCATTCGAACCGCGCGTAGTGGGGTGAATTCACAATAAGGCGCAGGCCTAGCTGCGTATAAAAATGAATGGACTGCTGCAGTTCAGAAACGGGAATAGTAACCTGGTTCAGGTTCATAAATGCATTTTATTATTGGTCCTTATGCCAGCTCAATAACCGTTATCTCCGGCAAAATACCCAGCCTGCCGGGATAACCCAAAAAGCCGAAGCCGCGGTTAACATACAATGATTGCTCGCCTTCCTGGTAATGGCCCGCCCATTGTTTATAAATGTACTGAACTGGGCTCCACTTAAATATCTTACTATCGATGCCAAACTGCATACCATGCGTATGGCCGCTGAGCGTAAGGTTGATATCTTTATACAGCACCTTTACTTCGGCATCCCAATGCGAAGGGTCATGTGAAAGCAGTATTTTGAAAGGAATGTTCTTTTCGGGCAAGCCTTCGTAGGCTTTTTTCATACTGCCATACTTGGGGAAGTTAGCCTTGGCGCCCCAGTTTTCAATACCGACGATGGCTATTTTATCATTACCGCGTTCAAATACCACATGCTCGTTCATCAGCAGGCGCCAGCCCATCGATTGGTGTATGCCCTTAAGAGTATTGAGATTGTTTATTTTGTCTTGCGGAGTAGGCCATTGCACATAATCGCCATAGTCATGGTTGCCCAGTGTTGAAAATACGCCCATAGGCGCTTTCAGCCGGCTGAATATCTCCTGGTATTTTTCGTCCACTTCGTGCGCATGGTTATTTACCAGGTCGCCGGTAAAAAGTATAATATCTGCTTCTTGGTCCATTACCCTTTCAATGCCGTGTGCTACTGCTGCATGGTTATCGAAACTACCGGTATGTATGTCGGATATCTGTACAATTTTAAGCCCTTTGAATGACTCAGGTAAGGATGCGAATTTTATCTTTATTTTCCGCACCCTGTAATTATAACGGTTGCGGATACCCTGCATAAACCCAACCAGCGAAAGCCCTGCCAATACTATAGCAGTTCTTTTCAGGAAGAGCGAGCGGTCGATGGTAGTGCCTGCGGAATCTGAAGAGCGGGAATTACTGAAAGCCATAGAAGCGACCATCCAGGTCATTAATCTGCGCAGGTCGTCAATAAGCATGACCAGCAAAATGAGGATCTTACCCACGACAAAACCTATAACGAAAGCGATATAGACATTACGCAGTAAGTGGGGCATATTTGCCCAATTGATACGCGGGAAGAGAATAAAGCCGGTCCAGGTGAGTAAAGTAAGGCCTATGTAAAGGCACATTAAACCTACACGCAGCGACGCAGGCATTTCGCGCACCAATGAACGGATCAATATATAACTGTAAAACTCGGCAAGACCGATTACGGCGAGCATAATAATTATGCGCAATCCCATGTGCATGTGCTAGAATTTAATAAAATCTTCAACTTGTTGCCGCATTATAGCAGCGGTTTCTACTTTCTTAATCTTGCCTTCTTTATCAATTTCTTCGTTAATACGGGAAAGCACCAGTTTGTTGTAATGCACATGAGCCCTCATGTAATGCAATATGCTCGTCATGTGCTCAATGCCGCGAAGGTTGCCTGCTCTTCCGTCAGATATACCGGTGAGTAGCGCTTTTTTGTACCACCAGCATTTTTTTATATCGCTGTTATCCATCATGCATTTTAAAATGCCGGGGAAACTGGCATTATATTCGGGCATAACAATTATGAATTTTTCAGCAGGTATAAGAAATTCCTGTTCCAGTTCCAGCATTGTTGCGCCTCGTTCCCAAACCGCTTTATTTTCGAGCGACAATAATCGGGCTTCGATTCCCAATTCATTAAGCATCTCAAAATATATTTTGGATGTGCGAAGGGTCATGCTGTCTGCACGATTAGTACCGGAAATTACTGTTATCATTAGTCACAAAGTTGCAATGGGCGGCAAATTACTTTGTTTGGCGCAAAGCATACCATACATTTTTCTATTGCAGCATAACCTTTATTTTTCTTTCACTACACCTGGCCTTATTTGTGGCGAATATCTTTCCATTTTAACCAACTATTTCTTTTTTTGAACTGTCTATTGATGTAGAGACATTAAAAAAGGCGACAGTTCAACAATCTTTTGCATTGATTTTCATCGCTTTTGCTGTTCATTTTTTTATAATACAGTCTATAACCCCGGAATTCTTACTATTTTGCCAATCAATGTTTAAACATTGATTGTATTTTCAGTTAACAGAAGTGAACCGGTAACGGTCTGCTTTAATTGTTAATGTATGGAAATTAAGTTAACTTTGATTGTCGATAGATTTTTATATCTTGCATAAAAATCTACACCTATTATAGATTAGTATTAAAACACGATGATGATGAGGAATAATCTTTACATACGCTCATTGCTGGTTATGATGCTGCTTTGCGTTTTTGGCGGCAGGTCTTACTCGCAGATTACAATTCACGCAGACTCCGTTATTTGCGGTGCCACGAGTGATACGCTTCGCGCTGACGTAACCTGTTATGCCCCGACTGCAACGGGTATTACGAGTGATGATGCATGGTCTGGCGTAATTAATCTGGGTTTTACCTTCCATTACTATGGCGCTTCTTATACCCAATGTGTAGTTGGTTCAAACGGTGCCATATCATTCAATACCAGCCTTGCTGGTGGCGGTATGGGTTGGTCAATTACCTCGGTGCTATTGGGTAATGCCAGTGTAAGAAACTGTGTTTGCGGCCCATGGAGCGACGTATGTATGCCTTGCTGTTCAAGCGGTTGCGGCCCTAATATTATTACCTATGCTTCTGTAGGCGTAGCACCTTACCGTAAATTTATTGCAACCTGGTGCCATACCCGTATGTACGGTTCTGCCTGCAGTTCGCATTGGCTTACTACGCAAATCATTCTTTATGAAACTACCGACCTTGCTGAAGTACACATCGGCCACAAAACTGCTTGTACTGGCTGGAATGGTGGCTATGGTATAGTAGGTGTTCAGAATGCCGCAGGTTCGTTGGCTACAGCTGCTCCGGGCAGGAACTATCCTTCAGTTTGGGCTGCAACACATGAAGCATGGCGCTTTACGCCGCCAACAGGCAGTGCAACTAACTATACTGTTGATACGATTGGGTATGCGCCTGTACCATTATGCGCTTCTACACTTTACTGGTTCGATAGTGCATCCGGCGCTGTTATAGGTTCTGGCCCTGTACTGCATTATACACCGACTGGCTCCGGTACGGTTTATTGTATTATGGCTGGTTGCGATGATACTACCAAAGCTTACTTCCATCTTGATTTACTTGCTGTGGGCGGAGGCAATTCGCCGGTTCATATTACATCTACAGATTCCACTAACCCTACAATATGCGGCGTGTGCAACGGTACCATAAAGCTTATTGGTGTTAACCCGGGCCATGCAGACACCATCATATATTCTTATAATGGCGTGCCGCAGGCCTACATAGTCGATTCCGCGGGTTCCGACAGTACGCTTACTGTTACGGGCTTATGTGCCGGCTACTACGATTACTTCTATGTTAAAGAAGGGCCATGCCCATCGAACAGGGTATCATTTAACCTTGTTGATCCACCATTTACTATTTCATCAGTAACGCATACCGACCCTACGAGCTGTGGTGCCTGCGATGGTACGATAACTGTTTATGGTTTAGTGCCGGGCTTTACGGATACGGTCAGGTACATGCTGGGCGGCGTGCCGCAACCACCTGTAATAGCTTATGTAAATGCTTCTGGTACCATTGTAATAACTGGTTTGCCAGCGGGGACTTATACCAACATAATGGCCTACATGAACTATTGCGTTACCCCTCCGCGAGGGCCGATAGTGCTTTCGAACCCTGCATTTAATATTACCGATACTTCGCACAGCAATGCAAGTTGCTCGGCATGTGACGGTACGTTCACACTGCATGGTCTATTGCCTGGTCGCAGCATAATTGTAAACTATAATTTTAATGGTGTGCCACAAACACCTGTTACACTAACCAGTACTTCAGGTGGTACAGTTACCATTACCAATCTTTGCCCTGGTGTATACAACAACTTCTCTGCAACACTTGTTTCGTGTGTTGCCGGTGCATGTGTTGCTACCTTCCCTGGCAGCATGACGGTAGTTCCTCCGCCACTTATCCCGATAAGGCACGTTACGCATCAGAATGCTACTGAGTGCGGTGCATGTAACGGTACTATTACCATTACAGGTATGACGCCTGGTTCTATCGATACTATTTTCTACCGTAAGAATGGTATAGTGCAGCCTGCAGTTATTTACTCTGCGGCTCCTGATAGTTCTGTAACCCTGTATGGCTTATGTGCAGGCAACTATTCTGACTTCTTCGTGAAGGTTGGCCCTTGCCCTACCACTACGCTTACTGCGGTTATTCCACTGGTTGATCCGCCAATTATCCCTGCGTTTACTGAAACAGTTCGTTTTGGTTGCACAGCTGATACCGTGTTCTTCCACAATACATCAACTTCTCCGGGCTTCCTGTGGTATGTATGGCACTTCGGCGATGGTACTACTGATACTGTTGCTAACCCTACACACATTTATCATCAGGGCACGCATGCTATTACATTGCTGGTTACTAACCACCATTGCCTGGATAGCGTAGTGAAAACAATCAACCTTGATCACCCGATTAAAGCTATATTCACAACTGCACCGCTTGTATGTCAGGGTGTAGCTGATAACTTTATCAACACCAGTGTAGGTATGCCACCAACATTTGTATGGTCGTTCGGCGATGGTACTACAAGTACTGCTCCAAATCCGGCTCATATTTATACCAATACCGGCCAGTACACTGTGCGTCTTATCGCTACTAACTTTGTACCGTGCAGCGATACAGCATATACTACTATCACTGTCGATTCTCAGACGGTAATGTCAATGCACCTATCTGACAGCACCTTGTGCCGCGGTAGTTACATTACCATGAGCAGCCTGTATACTAACATCGGGAATACCGGTATCGTATGGAACTTTGGTAACGGAGACAGCCTTAAGGATGTGAATCCGGTAATGTATAACTACAGCCAGACAGGTACTTTCACTATAACAGCTACAGCAAGATACCGTGTATGTGCTGAGGTAAGCGTAAGCAAAACGGTTACTGTGATTCCGGTGCCGCACATTGACCTTGGCCCTGATACTACTATTTGCGAAGGCAATGCAATGGTGTTACTGACTGACGGAATTAACGCAGGTAATCCGCTGGCTAAATGGAGATGGAATACAGGTTCTGTTGAATCATCTATCCAGGTTACTACTCCGGGCTACTATGCTGCAACAGTTAATGTTAACCATTGCGAAGCAACAGATTCGGTTTGGGTAACCAATGATTGTAACATGGTATTGCCGAACATATTTACACCAAATGGTGACGGAGTGAATGACTACTTCAGCCCACGCAGGTTTGTAAATGGCAGCCTGATCTCTTTCAAGATGGATATATATAACCGTTGGGGACAGTTGATATTCGAAACTAAGAACGTAGAAGGCCGCGGATGGGATGGTAAATTCAACGACCTGGAACAACCTGAAGGCGTATATGTTTATCTGATAGAAGCTACCTTTAAAGATGGTAAAACAGAACAGCACCACGGTAATGTAACGTTGCTGCGCTAATAATAGCTGATTAAATATTTATTGTAACAAAGCCGGGAATTTTCCCGGCTTTGTTGTTTTGTGTTCATTCCAATTTGGGAATTTGGGTAATTTGACAATTCGACAATTTGGCAACGTGGAAATTTGATAATAGTACCATTAGCCTGTTAATATTCTGTATTGAACGTAAGGCTTTTGAACAGGCGCTCTTACAACCCACAAGTATTCGAAACGTTTCATTGTAGCTGGAAATGCCCCGTTAAAGACTATCTGTTTGTAGGCAAATGTTTCAATAATGGGCTCACGTCCCATAGGGACTGTCCAATTTTTTGCTGGAAAATGTGTGGGAAACAGCGCTACAAATACTAGTGTACGTAACCTGCCATCTGGCTATATTTCCGTAAAATCAAAAAGCCATTGCAGCGTATGCTGCAATGGCTTTTTTAAGATTGGGATTGGTTAATTATTAAAAGTAGAAATGCAGATTTACACCGGCATTAATGTTGTCAAGGCCCATACCAAATGATTGCAGACCCTGGCTGCCGTAGTTGTCAGTAGTGATGGTCTGAGCTTTTTTGTCAAGCGCATTCCAAACCTGCTCGGTTCTTGAACCTTTGCCGTTTGTAGAAAAACCAAGTGTGTAACCCAATTCGCCGCCTAATGATATTTTTGGAGCGAAGAAGTATTCAACACCACCTAAACCACGAGCGCCAAATAAGAATGATGTGCCTGATTTTACTTCCGTAGTTCTTGAAATAGCTGCTGCTGATGTGCCATTAGCGAAATCGGTAGTTGATACCGGTGTTTTGAACGTGCTATCCATGGTGTTGCCATAAGTTATGGTGTGGGTGCTGCCTGAAAAACCTAACAGCGCTTCAGCGCCATAAAAGGCCTGAACCCTGCCAGTACCCCTGCGCCTTTCAAAACCAGCCGCAAGTAAAACGGTATGAGCGCCATTTACTGATTTATCTTCAGCAAATGTTGGCTTGTATGCGTTTGGTGCAGTATCGTTTTTAGCTACCAGGTTCCTGTAGGTCATAGAGCCCAGGTTAGCCTGGAACCTTACCCTGTAAGCGAAATCAGAAGTTTTCATGTATTTGCCTGTTACCGCATAGCCGCCCATTTGGTTAAGGCCAAATGCGCCCGGCATTGGTGCTGCGTTGAAAACCGGGGCGGTATTCATGGCATTGCCATTCATTAAATTACCTGCATAGTTAAGGAAGCTAGATGCGGAAATACCTAAAGACCATTCGCCCTTTTGTGGCAAAACTTCATGGCCATTCTTTGATTTGTAGCTTAACACCGGCCTTTCTTTCTTTGGAGTTGCAGGTTGTTCAGTCTGGGCGATTGCGCTGATGCCGATTGCCGACGCTGCAATACATAAGGTTGCAAATTTTTTCATTGTTTTGTTTTTTTTTGAGTGAATATTAATTTCTTGTCAAATTGAAAATGAACACTATGTTGTAGTGCGATGAAGTGCGCAAATGTAGGCTTAAACAGGACATGGGTTCGATGACAGGAGTCAGCACGGCCATAGTTTAACGGTAGTTTTAACAAATTGGCGAGGTAGGAGAGTGGTTTCCTGTTTGGTGACGATTGTGGTGTTTGGTGAAATGAAGAGGGCAAAATAACTCCTATGCCTTCATCTCACATCCCCATATCCGGTTATTAATATACTTTTACAGCCAATAGTACGTTGTAACTGAAATGCGCAGGTTTTTTGTAAAAAATATATTATTTGTAGTTGCGGTAAATTTGCTGGTAAAGCCTGTCTGGACCCTGCTCATTGACCGTTCGGTGCAGAATAAGGTAGTTGGGGGGCAGTATGGCACCTACCAGGCGCTACTCAGCCTGAGTATCATTTTCCAGATAGTACTCGATTTTGGCATTACCAGTTACAACAGCCGTACTATAGCCCAAAACCCTGAGAAGTTGCCCACACTTTTTCCGTCCATGCTTTCTGCCAGGCTGGTGCTGATGGGGTTGTATATGGTACTGGCCTATAGCTGGGCGCTGCTTTTGGGTTATAATGGCAGGGAGCTGTTATTGTTGCTGGGCATACTTTTGTTTCAATCGCTTAATTCATTGCTGTCGTTTATCAGGAGTAACATCGCAGCCTTGCACCGGTTTAAAACCGATGGTATCCTTTCTATTACCGACCGGCTGCTTGCCATTGTAATATGTGGCGTGCTGCTGCTATACCCGGCTACTGCCAATAACTTTAAAATAGAATGGTTTGTTGCCACGCAGGTTGCCAGCTACCTGGTTACTGCTGTTGCGGCCTACCTGGTGTTGCGGCGCATTGCAGGCGTAAAGCTGCAATTTGTGTTACATGCGCCTACCATATTGGGCATTATAAAACAAAGCCTGCCTTATGCGCTGCTTATCTTCCAGATGTCTGTTTACAACCGTGCCGACGCCATGATGATTGAGCGCATGTGCGCGAATGGTAAAATGCAGGCCGATATTTGGGCCTCGGCTTTCCGATTGCTGGATATGGCCAATATGTTCGGGTTAATGTTTGCTACTATGTTGCTGCCGCTTTATGGCCGCATGCTATCGAATAAGCAAGATGTGCAGCCCATTGTAAAGCTTTGCGGTAACCTGATGCTGCCGCTATCTTTTGTGGTAGCGATAGCTGGTATTATTTTCAGTGCCGATATTATGCACCTGCTATATAAGGGGGCAAAAACAAGTGGTGCGCATGAATACCAGATTGTTTTTTCGTGGTTAATGGCCTCGTTCCCGGCCTGGTGCATTATGTATATCTACAGCACGCTGCTCACCGCCAATGGCAATCTGAAGGCGCTCAACTACATTGCATTTGGTGGGGTATTGTTTAATCTATTACTCAATTTTTACCTGATACCGCGGTATGAGGCTGTGGGTGGCGCTATTACGTCTTTCTTCACCCAGACTCTTTTATCGCTTGCCTTTGCGGCAGCCTGCGCCCGTATATTAAAACTGCAAACCAATATAAAATGGATACTGGCATTGCTCGGTTATCTTTCTTTTGCCATAATTCTGGCTTACGGCACAATCACGTTTGTGCAGGTGAACTGGCTATTACAGGCAGCAGTTTTCTTTGGGGTTTCCACGCTTATGCTGTTTGTTTTCCGGTTTGTTTCGGTTTCTGGTATAAAACAGCTCGCCAACCGCGAATAAGTGCACTTTGCATGTCATAAAATCAAAATACGATATTTTAGTATTTAAACGGTAACTTTGCACCCGCAAAAGCAGGCTATACCATTAGGTGTGGTGTGCCTTTTTATTTGCAAATAACATTATCTGAATACCAATGAGTTCAATTATTGATAAACTGGAAATGATCAATGCAAGGTTTAACGACCTTGGCGTTGCCCTTACCAATCCTGAAATAGTTACTGATAACAAGCGTTTTTCGCAGGTCAGTAAAGAATACCGTAAACTGGAAAAGATCGTTTCGGTGTATAAAACATACCGTAACTGCCTGGATAGCACTGAGTTTGCAAGGGAGGTACTGGAAACTGAAAATGATGACGACCTGCGCACAATGGCCAAGGATGACCTTGAAACGCTGGCGACTCAAAAAGATGCCCTGGAAGAAGAGCTGAGGACGCTCCTCATCCCTAAAGATCCGCAGGACGAAAAGAATGCCATTATAGAAATAAGAGGTGGAACCGGTGGTGACGAGGCCAGTATTTTTGCGGGCGACCTGCTACGCATGTATACCCGCTACTGTGAACGCAGGGGCTGGAAGGTAGCGCTGGTAAGCGAAACCGAAGGCGCAGTGGGTGGTTATAAAGAGGTGCAGCTTGAAGTTGTAGGGGAAGATGTGTATGGGATATTAAAGTTTGAAAGTGGTGTGCACCGCGTGCAAAGGGTGCCTGCAACCGAGGCTAGCGGAAGGGTACATACATCAGCAGCTACTGTTGCGGTAATGCCGGAAGCAGAAGAAATTGACTTTGAACTGAAAGATAGCGACCTTAAAATGGAGACCGCACGAAGCGGCGGTGCGGGCGGACAGAACGTGAACAAGGTGGAAACGAAAGTAATACTTACCCACGTACCTACCGGCACTGTAATAACCTGCCAGACCGAACGTTCACAGCTCGGTAACAGGGAAAAAGCTACCGGCATGATGCGGAGTAAGCTGTATGAAGAGCAGGTGCGCAAACAGGAAGATGAAATATCGAGAAGGCGTAAAAGTTTGGTAAGCACGGGCGACCGTTCTGCCAAAATACGTACCTATAACTATCCGCAGGGCCGCGTAACCGACCACCGTATAAACATGACCATGTATAACCTGGATGATTTTATGAATGGTAGTATACAGGAAATGACAGATGCTTTGCAGTTTGCAGAAAATGCAGAAAAAATGCAGGCAGGGGAAACTGTTATTTAAAGCGAAGGCAATATTAGGTGCGGATAGCCGTTCATAGCTATCGGTGCTGGATTTTTTGCAAGGCAAAAACTTAGAATCAGCGTAACAAAACAATAAAAAATGTCAACACCATCTTTTGACCTGATAGACGTTGTCAGGACCATTCAAAAACAGAAGCGCATAATTATAGTCATTACATTGGTTGCTGTTGGTTTGGGTGGAATTTTCTTTGCAGTAAAGAAGAAGAAATTTAAAGCAGCTTCACACTTCCTGGTAAATAACCCGCTTTATGGTGACCGCCAGACTTTATTCCGTGCAACAGAGTCCAGGTGGATAGACTTTTTTGGTGGTGATGATGACCTGGACAGGGTAGTGGCCCTGTTGAATTCTGATACCGTTCGCGACCGAATTATTCGTAATTGTCAATTCCAGGATGTCTACAAGTCTGACATAAACACGGAAAAGGGTCACGCCTTCCTGATGGGTGTGTTTGATAAGAATTTTAATGTAAAACGCTCGGAGTATAAGGATATTGAAGTCTCCTACATTGCTTACGATTCTGTAACTGCGGCTAATGTGGCCAACATGTCGGTTAAGGTAGCGGGTGAAGTTTTCAGGGATATCTATACCACGGTTAAAGCCGGTATTACCGCTTCAATTAAAAAGCAGGTAAGCCAGTTGGATAGCTCTATAAAAGTATATACAGATTCACTTGCTTCCATCCGTGAAAAATATGGGGTATACAGTGTAATTAACCCTGCCCGCCAGAACATAATGAGCGGCGAAGCCAGGGGCAGCGGCGCCAACTATGCACGTGGCATGGAAGAAGTACAAAACATTGAATCAATTAAAGACCAGCTGGTGATGGACAGGGCGCACGATATTTCGTTACTCAATGAATATTCAACATCGGCTTCCAGTTCTATGGAATACCTGAAAGTAATTTCAAGAGCACAAGCCCCTACAGGCCCAACCGGTGCGTCAATAACTACGGTGCTTACCGTTGCGGGTCTCCTGGGTTTGTTCTTCAGTACTCTTCTGGTTTTGGTTTTAGCATACTACAATAAGCTGATGGCAGCTGTCCGCTAATGGAATTACTTCTTAAAAATAAATGGTTCAGCATCGCTTCATTTTCACTGTTATTTTTAACGGTGATCTTGTTTGCCTATACGGGTAGTTACTTTGTATTGGCGGTGCCTTTCGGCTATTTATTTTTTGTGCTGCTGGGCATTAACTGGAAGACTGCTTATTGGTTGTTCCTGTTTACTATCCCCGCTTCTATCCAGATTAATTTTGCGGGGGACACCATGTCTATTACGCTGCCCGACCAACCCATGATGTGGGGCTTCCTGCTGCTGGTAGTGGTTATGTTTGCCAGTAACCCGGCTATGCTGCCCAAGTGGTGGTGGAAGGATAAACTGGTGTTTATAACGGTACTACAATTCCTCTGGCTTATAGTGGCGGTGGCTTGTTCGCAAATGCTGTTCTTCTCGGTTAAGTTCTTATTGGTAAAGTGCTGGTTGATGGCCAGTTTCTTCATATTGCCTGTGTTCATTTTCAGGGAAAAGAAAGACTATGTAATGGGGTTCAAGCTGTTGGTAATACCCACGCTTATCACCATTATAATTATCCTTATTCACCATGCCATGCTGGGGTTCCGTTTTGCAAAGGTGCAGGAGTCGTTAGCTTTTTTGGGGCAAAGCCTGTATTATAACCACGTTGATTATTCGTCGGTTACATCTATGCTCTTCCCCTTGCTGCTGGTTGCTTATTCATTAATTGGTAAACGCAGCCTGGCCACCAAGCTAACGTTGCTGTTGGTGATACTGGTGTTTATTGCGGGTATTATTTTCGCGCAAACACGTGCCGCTTACATAGCCGTATTTTTCGCGATAGCCGTTGGTTTGGCCATAAGAATTAAAGTTGTAAACATAGTAATGCCGACCATATACGCCTGCATTATTTTGTTGTTTTGTTACATGGTGCCCAATAATAAGTTCATGGATTTCAGGCCTGACTATAACAAAACATACATGCACAAGGAGTTTACTGACCACCTTATTGCAACCTTCCGGGGTAAGGATATGAGCAGCATGGAGCGTCTGTATCGCTGGATAGCTACCGTGAGGATGAGCATGGATTATCCTGTAACCGGTGTAGGACCAAGGGCATTTTATTACTACTACAAGCCTTATGCTGTAAGTTCGTTCCAGACCTATGTGAGTCGCAACAAAGAACAATCGACCACGCACAATTACTACCTGTATATGCTTGCCGAACAGGGCTGGCCGGCCATGCTTTTATATGCATTGCTTATCCCTTCTGTTTTTGCCAAGGGGCAACGGGTTTACCACCGGTTTAAAGATAAATTCTGGCGGGGTGTTACCATCGGCCTTACCATGACCATTGCAGCAGGGTTCATCAACAACTTTTTCTCTGAACTGATTGAAACGCATAAAATAGCCGCGCTGTTTTATATCCCCGTAGCCTTGCTCATCATGCTTGATAAAAAGAGTCGTGACCTGGAAAAGGAAGCCGCTGTTGTTGCAGAGGTTCCGCAAAAATAATTCCCTTTACCAGCCTTTATTGCACAATGTAGATACGCAATATTTTGCGTATTCACGGTATACAATTGCAATTACTGGAGCATCAGCTTTTCCTCAGGTGTAATATCTACAATGCAATAGTATTCGATCTTCAAAATCAGCATTTCATCAAGCAGGTTAACGAGGTCGTTATACTTGCTGTCAGCATTGGGTTTCAGCAACACATGTATCTCGTGCGCCTGCTTTGAATAGGTTGCGGGCAATGCGGCAACTTCTCTCATCTTACGTTGTAATATTTGCCTGGTTTCCCCAATGCTGCAGTTTTTCATTTGTGCGGGGCTTTTTAGTGCACCTTCGTAATAATATACCCGGTGGTTGTTGGCCGGTAGCAATGTTATTACGGCCTCGTCAGGGTAGGCTTGTGGCACGTCAACCATAGCAGGAGGAACGGGCATTTTTAATTCCATACTTCGCTGTTGTGCCAGAGAAGTCGTGAACATAAAAAAAGTGATGAGCAGGAAGCCCAGGTCAACCATTGGGGTAAGGTCAATACGCGGTGCCGCAACTTTCCGCCTGCCTTTCCCTTCTTTTTGCGGCATATTCATTTCAGCCATACAAAGGTGTTTGTAACTAAGATGCTGCATGTTGTTTATTCCATAAAGCGCGATGCAGTTATTATTCCGTTGTTTTAAAGCATTAACTTTTATCTTTACCACCAATATGTCATTATACACAACAAAAGCTCCGGTTACCATTACCTGCCACAAGCGCATTGCGCCTTACCTTGCGCAGGAAGTAACCGAACTTGGATACGAGATAGATGAAACATTTGTAACCGGTATTAAGCTCACGGCCACCATTAACGAATGTATCAGGCTTAACCTTAACCTGCGTTGTGCAAGCCAGGTGTTGTATAGCCTTAAGCAGTTCCAGGCAAGTAATGCTGACGATGTGTATAAAGCAGTAGCAGCCTATCCGTGGGAAAATGTATTGCCTGATCCGGGCTATTTTTCCATTACCAGCAACGTATTGAACGATACTATTAAGAACAGCATGTTTGCCAACCTCAGGGTAAAAGATGCTATCGTAGACCGCCTTCGTGAAAAACGTGGCAATCGCCCCAATACAGGTTCTGAACTGATAGGTACAGTCGTACACCTTTTCTGGAAGAATGAAGAAGCCGAATTGTTCATAGATACATCCGGAGATTCCCTCGCGAGGCATGGCTACCGTAAAATACCCGGACGTGCGCCGATGCTGGAAGCGCTGGCTTCGGCTACCATAATGGCTACCCGTTGGGACAGGCAAAGTCCGTTCGTAAACCCAATGTGTGGTTCCGGTACGGTTCCTATAGAGGCAGCTTTAATTGCAACCAATACACGCCCGGGCTTGTTCCGGCTTAACTATGCATTTATGCACCTTATCGGTTATGATAACGAAGTGTATCTGCGCGAAATGGAAACATTGGATAGTCAGATAAAGGAAGTGCCGGGCCTGCGTATTATAGCTACCGATTTTAGTGACATGGCTATTGCGAATGCGCGTAAAAACGCCATTGCTGCCGGTGTGGCTGACCTTATAGAATTTAAGGTGTGCGACTATGCCGAAACAGAAGTGCCGGAAGGCGGCAAAGGTGTAATGTTTGTAAACCCCGAATATGGGGAACGCCTTGGGGAAATAGAAGCCTTGGAAACGATTTATGCCGGTATTGGCGACTTCATGAAAAAGAAGTGTGGTGGCTATTTTGGCTATGTTTTTACCGGTAACCTGGACCTTGCAAAAAAAATAGGACTGAAAGCCAAACGCAGGATAGAATTCTATACCAGTATTATTGATTGCCGCCTTATGGAATTCGAATTGTACGAAGGAACCAGGCGCATGGCCAGAACGGACGATGAGGTAAACCCTGAAACAAAGGGTTAATTTTAATTAGGTGTCCCATACTTCAAAAGTGTGGGACACCTGGATACGCTACCTATACAATTTAAGCATCTGTTCCAATATACCATTTATCTTGGCTAGGGGAATATCCCTGGTCGGGTCTACCAATAATATTTTCATGCGGGCGCGCTTTTCTGTAATCAGGTTGGGATGGTTGACTTTTTCGCCTTCTACAATACCTATGTAAGGGATACCTGTTTTCTTTTGTACCCACAAATAGCAGCACATTTTGCCGTTGTAGCAATACATAGGCATCCTGTATTTCCACGCTTCGGTCAGCTGTGGGTCTAGCGCCAGAATATAGTCCCGGAGAAATTCCATGCAGCTGCGCGCTGGTTCGGGTTGTTGCAAAAAATAATTGTCTATATCGCGCAGCATCAACCTTTGTGTAAACTGTCGAGGTAAAGGTTTTCTACTTTGGTGCGTGCCCATGGCGTTTTACGCAAAAAGGTAAGGCTCGATTTGATGCTCGGGTTAACCAAAAAGCAATTGATCCTCACTTCTTCGGCCAGCCTTTCCCAGCCATAGGTTTCAACCAGGTGGTTGAGTATTGCCTCCAATGTTTTGCCATGCAGCGGATTATTGGTTTGTGTTTCAGCCATAATTGTAACGTTGCGTAAAAGTAACCGAATGTTATTTCAAAACGAAAAGTTGTAGCGCGCTACTCTCTACTGTAATCTGTTTTTTATCCCCCAAAATGGGTGAGGCGGCAACTTAAACAGTTTTTTTTCCGCAAATTGCATACGCATGTATTGAAATAGTTAGTGTATATGCTCTTTTTTAGGTACTTTTCCCGCTCAAATAAATTTTAATGAAATACGCTTTTTCAATAGCCTTGCTGGCAATTGCGGCCTGCACACTGTCTTTTCGCGGCGACCATTCAGAGAGGGTAAACCTGAGCATGGTAACCAAAATTAAAAATGAAGGGTTCAATAATTCCAGAATAATGGAAACATTGTTCCAGATGACTGATGTGAATGGTCCACGCCTTACTGGTTCTACAGGCATGAAGAATGCAGAAAAATGGGCAAAAGATAAATTAACAGAGTGGGGCCTCAGCAATGCGAAAATAGAGCCATGGGGCGGTTTTGGTAAAGGCTGGGAAATTAATAAGAGTTATGTTGCTATGACCGCGCCTTACTACCAGGCACTGATAGCCACACCGAAAGCCTGGACGCCGGGTACTAATGGACTAGTAAGCGCAAGTGCGGTGCTGGTGCGCATAGATAGTGAGGGAGATATGGCAAAGTACAGCGGCAAACTGAGGGGTAAGATTGTTGTGCTTTCCGGCATGAACGGAGATACAAAGATCAACTTCACTGCTGATGCTAAACGCCTTACTGAAGAGGACCTGAATAATACCGCGAACGATCCGCACATGGATGAAGCTACAACCAATCTCAGTCAGAAGCCGAAGACTGCAGCTAAACCAGCTTTTAACCTGAAACGGGCCATAGATTCTTTCCTGTATAGCGAAGGCGCAACTGCGGTATTGAGCGGAGGCAGGGGCACAATGGGTACCTTATTTACCAGCAACGGAGCACCGCGTGCCTGGGATGCCAAGCCGGTTTGCCCTGAAATGGAAATGGGCAGCGAGCACCTGGGTCGCCTCGTGCGTTTGCTGGAGGCAGGTAAAGAAGTTTCGCTGGAAATGGACAGCCGCACAACCTTCCTGATGAACGATTCCATTGAAAACAATGTTGTTGCCGAAATACCAGGAACTGACCCGGAACTAAAGAGCGAATTAGTATTGTTAGGTGGCCACATGGATAGCTGGCATGCCGCAACAGGTTGCACTGATAATGGCACAGGAACTGCTGTAATGATGGAAGCGGTTAGAATATTGAAAACACTCAACATAAAGCCGCGCCGCACTATCCGCATATTATTATGGAGTGGTGAAGAGCAGGGTATACTCGGGTCGCGCGGATATGTAAAGAAGCATTTTGGCGACAGGCTTACTATGGAGCTGAAGCCTGCGCATGAAAGAGTTTCCGCTTACTTTAATTTAGATAATGGTGCGGGTAAAATAAGGGGCATATTTGCACAGGGCAATGATGCTATTGTACCTGTATTTGAAAGCTGGCTGGAACCGTTTCGCGATCTTGGCGCTAAAACCGTTACCAACCGCAACACAGGATCGACCGACCATATTTCTTTTGATGAAGTTGGCTTGCCGGGTTTCCAGTTTATACAAGACCCGCTGGAATATGGCAGCCGTACCCACCACACCAATATGGACTCTTACGACCGTGTAAGCGCCAATGATCTGATGCAGGCCTCTGTTATTGTGGCATCGTTCGTTTATAATGCTGCAATGCACGATGAAAAGCTGCCACGTAAACCATTGCCCGTGGTTAAAAAGCCGTAAACGATCAGTGTCACACAATTGTGATTTGTAACTGGAAATTGTATTTTAAGTTAAACTTATATACCTTCAACTAAGTAAATACAAAACGGCACAACAAATTTGCATGTTTGTACAGTAAATTTACTACTCATTATGACAATAATACAACTTGAATACGCCATTGCACTAGCTACTTACAAGAGCTTTGTTGCAGCCGCAGAAAAAAGTTTTGTAACCCAGCCAACCCTTAGCCTTCAAATACAAAAGCTGGAAGAAGAGTTAGGCGTGAAAATATTTGACCGTAGCAGGCATCCTATTGAGATAACCGCTATGGGTAAGGTTATTATAGAACAAGTGCGTAAAACGCTGGAAGAATTTGAGCGCATACACGAACTGATACAACAACAGCAAAACATAATTTCAGGCACGTTTAAACTGGCGGTAATACCTACGGTAGCGCCCAATATTTTACCTGCCTTACTGGAGAATTACTCCAAGAATTTTCCGGATATACGCCTCGATGTAAATGAGATGGAGACCCATCGCATAATTACTGCTTTGCGCAATAACGAAATTGATGCGGGTTTGCTGAGCACGCCACTGGAAACAAAAGACATTAAAGAGTATCCTTTATTTTATGAGCCATTTGTAGCTTATTTCAGGAGCGATGATAAATTGCTTTCAAAGAAAATGATAGAAGCTTCAGATGTGGAACTTGACCGTATCTGGCTGCTGAACGAAGGACATTGTATGCGCAACCAGATCATAGACCTTTGCAGCGACCAGGTGCAGCGCTTACAGGCAAAACGCCCGTATCGGTATGAGTCGAGCAATGTTGAAACACTGCGCCGCATGGTGGACAAGAATGGCGGATTGACCATTTTGCCGGAGCTGTCTACATCGGAATTTGATGAAGACCGCATTGAGAACGTTCGCTACTTTACCGATCCTGAACCGGTGCGTGAAATAAGCCTCGTAACCAATGATCACTTTGTGCATTTTTCTATTCTCCAGTCGTTAATGGATGAAATACTGAAACTTGTTCCTGAAAAAATGCGGGTGCAAAAGAAAAACAGAAAAGTACTACGCATACAAAGCGCAAGATTATAATTGATAAAGCCCGGTGATGCCGGGCTTTATTGTTTAGTGCGATATGCCAATATATTGCGGCGGGGGGCCTTGCATGCATTCTGTTTTGAGGAATAAACGGTTGGCATCGAGGTTGATCAATAAAGAACCAAAACTGGCCGAAGAGATCTTTTCAAAAGCACCGCTAAATGGAAGGAAAGTATTGTCCATTTTTTCATCTGAGATTATATAGCAACAATCATTGTCGTTTAACTTCAACATTTGCCGTACATCCATATAACTCCTTTCATTTTTTGTGAGTTCATGCAATAAGGTCATGTTGAATATACTGTCCCAGGTATGGTTCAGGCAGTTAGTGAATTTACGGCGGTTTTTACCTGTTAACTGATTGCGGCTTCTTTCGCGTCTATTCTTTAGAATAAAATTGCTGACAAATAGATTGATTAATTCAGTATTGTCGGTCATGATTAATAGCTTAAACTTATAATGAATTAGTGATTTCATAAAACGACCCGGCACATCGCCGGGTCGTTGGTTAAAAATTCAGAAGGCAACAGGTAAACAAGGCGTTTGATACTGAGCTACCGGTTACCCGGGAAGGACTTGAACCTTCGACCTCCGGCCTTCTTGCCGGCGCTCTAACCGAAGTAACCTTATTTTACGGCACTTCTGAAAGGTCCTTTAATCTTCTCTGCTGCCGTCGTCAGCCATACGCACCATTTTTGGTGTGAACTTCGCCACAATATCTACAAGGTCGCTTTGCGCTGCCATTACAGTTTCAATGTTTTTGTAAGCCATAGGCGCTTCATCAAGGCCTGCGCCAATAAGGCTCACGCCATTATCCTGCAACATGGACCGCCATTCCTGCCTGTTAATGGTGTTTATTGCCTTGGTTCTGCTCATCAGCCTGCCGGCACCATGCGATGCGGAATTCAATGCGCCGGCATTACCCTTGCCCCTTACCAGGAAGCCTGGTGCAACCATTGAACCCGGAATAATACCCATAACGCCTTCAGATGCCGGTGTAGCGCCCTTCCTGTGCACAATTACATCTTTGCCATCCCACTTTTCTTTCCAGGCGAAATTGTGGTGGTTTTCCACTTTCGCCAGCACTTCGCCACCAATAGCTTTGGTAAGGCGCTGGTGAATCACTTCATGGCAGGCAGAAGCATAGTCGCCAGCCAGGTTCATCGCCAGCCAGTATTCCTGCCCCTCTGCTGAATTCATATCCAGGTAAGCAAGGTTTGCAGCTTCCTTCGGTAGTTTGCAGATCTCTTTCGCCAGTCGGGTATAATGCCCCGCCAGGATGCCTCCCAAACCACGGGAACCGGAATGGGTCAGTAAGGCTACGTATTGCCCTTTCGGAACGTTCAATACAGCATCATCTTCGGCAAACTCAATAATGCCCCATTCTACAAAGTGGTTGCCGCCGCCTGATGTGCCTAATTGTGCTGCTGCTTTAGCCTGCAGGCTTTTTATGAGCGGTGTAGCGTTAAATTCTTCTTTATCTAGAACGCTGTGCTCAGCACGCTCGTTACCACGCCAGGTATTCCCGGCTCCAAATTTTGTGAAGGCGATTAACTCCCTTTTGTACTTTGCCTTATTCTCTAGCAAATTGCTTGCGGGTATATCAAAAACAGAGAGGGCCATCCGGCAACCGATATCTACACCTACTCCGTACGGGATAATTGAATTTTCGGTAGCCAGAACGCCACCAATAGGCATGCCATAGCCCTGGTGGGCATCTGGCATCAGCGCACCACCAATGGTAACTGGTAAACGCATGGCTACCTCCATCTGGTCAATAGCGCCTTGTTCAATATTATCGAGCCCGAAGGAGATATAGGGTTGGCCAGTTTCCAGTAATGGAATTGTTGTGTCGATTTCCGGCTTTACCATGAGTTCTTCAGCCAGCGCGGAAAGCATTTCGTCGGTTACATAATTTTCCGGTGTTTCCAGTACGCTTTTAAGTGTTGCCAAAATTGCTTCATCGTCTTTGTCTGTAAAGTGTACTTCTGCAATTTGCAATGCTAGTCCAATAGCTTTGCCGGTTGGGTATCCGATAGCGATAAGGTCGTTTCCGTTCAGTGTTGTCATGTTCATAGTTTTAGTATTTTGGGTATTATTAAGTTGATATTAATGGTCACGCAAAGGCGCGAAGTCGCAATCTAAAGCTTATTCAAGATTTCAAAGTCGCAAGTATAATCCGGGGAATATGCTCGCCTAAATGATGCTGCGTTCGATGTTGACATTACACGCGCCTCACTAATTTTTTTCACTAATAAAATGAACAGGTAATAGAGCGAAAAGAATGATTGCTGCTCTACCCGCTGAGCTACCGGTTTCCCGGGCAGGAATCGAACCTGCGACACGAAGTATTTCTTTTCTACGACACCACTCATTTTAAAGCTCTCTTTTTAAAAAGCCGGGCAATTAATTGTAAAGACATTTTCTGCTTGTCCACTCAGCTACCGGTTTTACCCGGGCAGGATTCGAACCTGCGTAGGAAGTAAGTCTTTGCTACGGCACCAGCCTGATGTTGAGTAATATGCGATAGGAGCTCTGTTTTCTAACAATCATATTTGCGAAGTAACTCCCGTCTACGACATCAACAATACAAAGGTGAAACACGCTTGCGCAATGTAATTGCGCAGTAGAAAATTATTTTTATTTCCTGTAAAAATAGTTGCTAACACATTGATTATCAATTCTGAAATTTTCAAAATAAATTTCACAAAAAACACCTGCGCAAATACATTGCGCACTAACTTTGGAATATTGTGTTTATTAAAACAATCTGACGCATATGCCCGTAAATAAACTTGCCCTTATCCGCTACAAAACAATTGATAGTTGTTTGCAGAACCGCCTTCGCAAATGGACACTGGAAGACATTGTTGAAGCCTGCTCAGAAACCTTGTATGAATATGAGGGGATAAAGCGTGGCGTAAGCAAGCGCACCGTGCAGCTGGATATACAGAATATGCGCAGCGATAAACTTGGTTACAGCGCACCGATAATTGTGACTGACAAAAAGTATTACAGCTATGAAGACAAGAAGTATACGATAACCAATATCCCGCTTTCGCAGCAAGACCTGAATACGCTTAACGAAGTGCTGGGCATACTGCGGCAGTTCAAGGGCTTTGGCCACTTCCAGGAACTGAACGACATGGTAACCCGGCTTGACGATAAATTGTACCAACAGCAACATGATGGGGTATCGTATATCGATATGGAGAAGAATGAACTTTTAAAAGGGCTGGAGCACATTGACAGCATTCACAAAGCTATTATCAACAAAAAGGTATTGCTCATAACCTATCAGTCGTTTAAGGCAACCTTTGCAAAGGTGTTCAATTTTTCTCCGCACCTGCTTAAAGAATACCGCAACCGCTGGTTTGTGCTTGGGTCGGGCCGCCACCCACACGATATTTTTATATTGGCGCTTGACAGGATTACCACTTTTACGGAGAGTGCGGACGCCAATTATCTTGCAGCGCCCTACGATATCAGCACTTATTTTGCTGATGCAATTGGTGCAACACGCATGCCTAACCAAAAGCCCGGAGAGGTTGTTTTTAAGGTAGTGAAAGAGCATGCGCCATACGTTATTACCAAGCCGCTGCACCATAGCCAGAAAGTGGTGAAGGTGGAAGAAGATGGCACGATATTTACCATCAGGGTGGTTTGGAATTTTGAGCTGGAAAGGGAAATATTGGGGTTTGCCGATTTTATGAAAGTACTCGGCCCGCGGCGTCTGGCGAAGAAAATAATGATGCGCAGCAGAGCGGCAGCTGAAAGCTACAGGCTCACGGATACCGATAAGAAGAAAGAGAACGAATCCCCTGAAGACAATGTAGCCTAGTTCTACTTTAATAAGTATCCAATACGGCAGATTATAATAGTTGATACTAACAATAGCCACGGCTTTTAAGCCGCGGAAGTGATTAAAAATGAGCTGGCTTTAGCCAAACCAAAAGCGGATGCTTATTTAATTTTCGGATGAAGTCGCTCTTATATTGAATTATCCCACGGCTTGAAAGCCGTGGCTATTTTTGAAACATATCTGTGTGCATTATTTGTTAGCATAGCAGTGGATATTTAGAGCGTTGCATGCAGGTAATGGGAAGTACTAAAAAAAATATTTTTTTCAAGACCTTATGGAAAAGTTTTGTTTCAGGTTCTTATCTGTAAACGCACAGTTATGGACGCTAAAAAATTCCTTGAGGCAGATTATCTCGACATTGTTTTCGAAAACCGTAATAAAGCATACGGTAGCTATGAATTGCGGAAGAACTACGCCAGGCGTGTAAAGAAGGCGGGTTCATTTGCTTTGCTGGCTGTTGTTGCGCTGGCGTCTTTTTCATTTATTACATCGAACCGAAAAACAGTGGCACCGGCTTATATACCGCCACCGACTGTTATTACAGAGATACAAAAGTTGGAGAAAGAAATACCAAAGCCGCCAGTTGTCGCGCCACCTCCTCCACCTCCTGCTGCGCCTACCGCATCTTTTGCCGATATGACAATTTCGCCTGACGACTTAACAGATAAGCCACCTGCAGAAATAACTGACCTGACCAATGTAATGCCCGGTGTTGCAAATAATAAAGGGGATTCTTCATCAATGGGCGAAATGCCAATAGCTGGTAATGGCCCCAAGACTCCGCTGGTAATACCGGTTATTGATAATACTCCTGTGAGCTATGTTGACCAGATGCCGGAGTTTGCAGGCGACCTCGGGCAATACCTTTCTGACCATATCAGTTATCCCGAAAATGCACGTGCCGCGGGCATACAGGGCAGGGTAGTTGTTTCTTTTGTCGTAAATGTAGATGGTGCAGTGGTTGACCTTAAAATATCCCGCAGTCTGGGTTCTGGTTGTGATGAAGAAGCAATGAGAGTAATAAAAGGCATGCCAAAATGGAAGCCTGGCAAATTAAATGGCAAGGCAGTTCGGACAATTTATAATCAACCTATTTCATTTAAACTTGACTAGAGTTTTGGTTGCAAGTAGAGAGTAGCAAGTAGAGGGTAGAAAGTATAAAGCGGGCGGGCCGAATCTAAAACGGGCGTAGTCCGAGAGGCTTAAGTTTAAATCGCCGCTGTGCAATCCCAGTTAGGCGACGAAAAGAGTGCGGCTTAAGCCGAAAATACACAATAAAAATAGCCTCGCAATTGCGAGGCTATTTTGTAATATTTTTTATGACCGTATTAAAGATGCGCCAACTGCGTAACACCACCCTTAACTACATCACCTATCTTAACATCGACCTTGGTGCCCAGTGGCAAGTAAAGATCGACACGGGAACCAAAGCGAATGAAACCGAATTCTTCGTTCTGTTTTACCACATCGCCTTCCTTCACATAAAAGCAAATACGGCGCGCCAATGCACCAGCTATCTGGCGCATTAAAATATCGCCATTGTCGTTACCGATAACGATAGTCGTGCGTTCGTTTTCAGTTGATGATTTTGGGTGCCATGCTACAAGATATTTACCCGGATGGTACTTCATGTACTTGATCTCGCCGCTTACCGGGTTACGGTTAACGTGCACGTTAATCGGCGACATAAAAATAGAAACCTGAAGGCGCTTATCCTCGAAATACTCAGGTTCGTAAACCTCTTCAATTACTACCACTTTACCATCGGCAGGACAAATGATCTTGTCTTCGCCATGCAACATGTTCCTGAACGGAAGGCGGAAGAACGCAACGATCCAGAACCAGAGCAGGAAGCAGACAAACATGAGCAGACCTACAATAGCATTAACTATAGTGGTGTGCGGTAAAAAATGATTGCAAACAAAACCAATAACAACCCACAATACCGTTGCTATTAAAATGTACTTATATCCTTCGCGATGTATTTTCATTGTTTTACTGAATTAGGCGGCAAATGTAAGGGTAAATTTTTTAAGTGTGCAGGCTGCAGGTAAATGCGACAATTCCGGTGCATACCTAAGGTGAATTATCGCTGTAACGGTCTTTTCTATTTAGTGATAATAACTGCGCTTGACATGTCAATCTTCTTTAGCGACAAATGCCTGTTTTCCTGGTATATTAGGTTGCCTTTGTCATCCCATTGTGGCTTAATTTCAAATTTGGTCAGTGGTGCCAGTTCGTTATCAGTATAATATTTGTTGAAGACCGGTCCGTAGTTTTTTAGCATATTGGCATACCAATACATGGTTTCAAATCCGCGATAGACCATTTCTGAAGGCTTGCCACCATACTCTTTCTTAAATACCCTTTCCACATACTTAGCAAAACCTTCGGTATTGTTGAAGACAAACGGCGTTGGAATATAAAACACAAACTCGTCATAGCCGTGTTGCTTAAATAGGCCGGAAGCGTTGCTCCAGGCAGGCATTCCGTAAACATCAAAGTGGGTACGCGGAAACTCTTTTTTTAAGGTTTTCACCATGCTATCTGCGTACTTAATATCATTTATAGCTACTACAACTATATTGCTTTGTGTGTCTATTATGCGGCCAATGGCTTCATTATTCGGGGCGGTATTGCACAGCAGGGTATTATACATGGCCTTGCTATTAGGCTCGTCAACCAGGTATTTGAAGCAATTGTCATCTGTCGCGTTGTTGTCGCGATGCATTAGCAATACCTTTCCTTTCGGGAAGGTGTTCTCTAATTTTGAGGTTATCCATTCGCAATAGCTTTTTACAGAAGGTTGCAGCATAGTAAAGTAGGGATTCTCTTTTACGCCACCGTCGGCACCAGATACAGCAGAAATGAAATTGATCTGTTTCTTTTTGGCGTAGGCAGCAAGCCCTGCAACATCTTTATCTCCCACAGCGCCCAGCAACAGGTCGGCCGAATCAAGCGCATTCTTACGTATCAGCGCTTCCGACGACTCCATAAGTGATGCAACATCATGCACATAAATGTCAATGTCGAATAACGCCTTTTTAAGAGTATCTGCTGCTATCTGCACGCCCTTGTAAAAATCAAGCCCTCTGGTTGCTTTTTCAGGTATGTAGGTGCTGGGGTTGCCATTCCTTACCAATTCATCAAGGTACATAGGTGCCAGCAGGTCAATACGATAATGGCTTTTTTTATGGGAAATCGGATATTCTATGTCCGCCCATTTATTTACCACTTTGGCCTGCTCAGGTGCAGCTATGAGTATTTTGGACTTACGTTTCTTCTTTTCCTTCCGCTCTTTTTTTTCTTTCTTTTCCTTCTCTTTTTGTTTTTTTCTTTCCTCTTTTTCCTTTCGCTTTTTATCCTGTTTTTCTTTTTTCTTCTGGCTGCGGGTTTTCTTAGGTTCGTTTTCTACTTTCCGGTCGTCTTCCTCATTGGTTGCGGTATTGTCGTCTGTTTTCGTTGTTTCGTCTTTTTCGCGCGTGCTTTTTTTGCTTTTGCCTTTTGTAGCATGTTTTTTACTCTTCTTTTTCCAGAATTGAGCATCGGCAGTTTCAGCCAAACCAATAGTGAGAGAAAATGCCAGTAAATATATTATGAATTTGCGCATTGTGCTGAAGTTGTAACCGGGGGCAATATATAAAATGTTGCTCTAATTTTGATGCGTGGGCTGAGAATTGAAGGGGGCTGCACCGTACATAGTCCTATTTCGCAAATTGCCAGGTCCGAAGCGCAGGCAATTCCATCCATTTTTTGATATTTAGGTTTCTTCCTTTCTCAAAAAAAACAGTCTGCCATGGCAGGGTAGGAACAAAAAAGCCTGCAAAAAATTTGCAGGCTTTAATACTTTATTCCCATTCTATGGTGGCCGGTGGTTTCGAACTGATGTCGTAAACCACGCGGTTAATACCACGTACGCGGTTAATAATGTCGTTTGATATTTTACCCAGTAATTCGTGTGGCAGGTGCGAGAAGTCGGCGGTCATACCATCGACCGAAGTTACTGCGCGGAGTGCACAGGTAAATTCGTAGGTACGTTCATCGCCCATCACACCAACACTTTGTACAGGCAGCAAAATAGCGCCGGCCTGCCATACCTTGTGGTACCAGCCGCTATCGCGAAGGTGCTGTATGTAAATAGCGTCAGCTTCCTGCAGCATTTTTACTTTTTCGGCACTAACTGGTCCAAGGATACGTATGCCCAGCCCCGGTCCAGGGAAAGGATGACGCCCTATAAATATTTCGTCAATGCCCATTTCGCGGCCAACCCTTCGTACTTCATCTTTAAACAAAGCGCGCAGCGGTTCTACGAGTGAAAGATGCATGATCTCCGGCAAGCCCCCAACATTGTGGTGGCTTTTAATTGTAGCCGAAGGGCCGTGCACGGATAGTGATTCAATAACATCAGGGTAAATAGTACCCTGGCCAAGGAAGCTCACATCTTTAAGGCTAACAGCCTCTTCATGAAACACTTCTATGAATAAACGCCCAATGATCTTCCTTTTCTTTTCAGGGTCGGCTACGTCAGCGAGCTCGCTATAGAAACGCTCGTGTGCATCAACGCCCTTGGTATTGAGGCCAAGGTGCTTATAGCCATCGAGCACCTGCTGAAACTCATCTTTACGTAAAAGACCGTTATCAACAAATATGCAATACAGTTTGTCGCCTATTGCTTTATTAATAAGCATAGCTGCAACAGTAGAGTCAACACCACCGCTAAGGGCCATCACCACCTTACCATCGCCCACCTGGGTTTTGATACGGTCAACAGTTTCCTGTATAAATGCTGCTGGTGTCCAGTCTTGCCTGCAACCGCAGATATCAACTATAAAGTTTTTCAGCAATTGCCCGCCATCAGTACTGTGCGTAACCTCGGGGTGGAACTGTATGCCATAAACCGGGTTTGCTGCAAAAGCAGCGCCCGCTTTATATGCTGCAACCGGAATACTTTCAGTATGTGCCAAAAGGGTAAAGCCCGTTGGCAAACTCTTAATAGTATCACTATGACTCATCCAAACTTGGGATCCATTGGCAATAGTTGCCAAAAGCGCGTCAGTTTGTACATCCTGCAGGTGAGCACGTCCGTATTCCCTGTGCGACGACTGACCAACTTCAGCACCGCCTTGTACGGCAAGCAGCTGCGCCCCGTAGCAAACACAGAGCACCGGCACTATCGCGCCGATTGCGGCTATGTCTGGTTTGGGAGCCTTGGGGTCGTTAACAGAGAACGGGCTGCCGGAAAGGATAACCCCTTTTAAAGTTGGGTCATTAGCCGGTACTGGTTTTGTGCATGGTTGTATTTCACAATACACATTTAGCTCGCGTATGCGGCGAGCTATCAATTGTGTGAACTGCGACCCGAAGTCGAGTATCAGAATTTTATCGTTCATTCAAATATTTTAAACCAGCTTAAGCTTGTGCTGTAGGCGAACCAAAATTGAAAGGCATTGCTGTTTGCTCCTGGTCTTTAATAACACCATATTGAGCTTCGAAACGCTTTACATTGTCAATTAACGCCTTCATCAGCCTTTTTGAGTGTTGAGGGGTCATTACGATGCGCGATTTTACCTTTGCTTTGGGTACGTTAGGCATAACGTTAACGAAGTCAATCACGAATTCTGCGAAAGAATGTGTGATGATCGCGAGGTTAGCATAAGTGCCATCAGCCATTTCTTCTGAAAGTTCGATATTAAGTTGTTGTTCTGCTTGTTGTTCCTGAATGTCAGACATAATTCTAAATTTAGTTTGAGGTTGCTAAATTACGTTGATTGCCTTACATGTTAAAGAGTAATTTTCGAAAGGTGGATAAATGCCGGAAAATGCTGCTTCCATTGTTTCGTATTTTTTATTTGCTAATTGAATTGGTTTCTCGGTCGGCTGTGAATTAGTCCGTTAACTGTTGGCACGACAAGGATATGTATATTGCGAGACATTTCTTAAACAAAATATTTAAACTGATAATATGAGCCAGGTTCAGGAATTTAACGAGTATAGAGCCAAAATGAATGAGGTTATTTTGGGTAAGCAAAATAAAGTGATCAATCGGTTGTTTAACCTCGATACCAATACCTATGCAGAGGGCGCGCTTTCAACCAAAACAAAGGAGATGCTCGGCCTGGTAGCCAGTATGGTACTCCGCTGCGACGATTGCATTAAATATCACCTTGAAAAGTGCCACGAGCAGGGCTTGACCACCGACGAAGTGTATGAAATTTTTGCTGTAGCCAATATTGTTGGCGGCACCATAGTTATTCCCCATACAAGGCGCGGCGCAGAGTTTTGGGAAGAACTTGTTGGGCAATAGTTTGCAGTAGGCAGTTTGCAGTTTGCAGGGGGCAGTTTATTTGAACACGGTTACCTTTTTTGATTTCGGGGATTAACATGTGTATTGGATAATTCATGAAAAAGGTTGTCATCGTATTGAGCTTGATTTTTGCTATTGCAGTCGGTGCGTACCTGCTGCTACCTCATAATATCCAGAAACGGATAGTGTATAATTTGCCGATGGCGATTAAGCAGGATACGATTATCATTCAGCCATTTAATGGAATTTCGCAGGTGTTAGTTGTTAATGTATACCGTAAAGTAAGCCAAAACTACGCTTATGTAAAACTAAATGAAGCAATACCATTACCCACAGCCGCATATTATGCGCCCAGAGACCGTTACCGGGCCGATACGATTATCGCATGGCTGGCAAAGAGAGCTAAAGGAAATTCAATTGTTATTGGACTTACGCAGCGAGACATAAGCACTAGCAACGACGCTATTAAAGATTGGGGCGTTATGGGATTGGGTTATAGCCCGGGTAAAGCATGTGTTGTGTCAACATTTCGATTACATAAAAATAACTTGTCCGAACAGCTGTACAAAGTTGCTATTCATGAATTGGGTCACACATTTGGATTGCCGCATTGCGCAAGTAAATCTTGCTTTATGGCTGCCGCTGAAGGGAAAAATCATCTGGATGCTGAAAGTGTGTTTTGTACCTCTTGCATGAATATCATGAAGTGCAGCGGATGGCATTAATATAAATTAGATTTTAGGTTGCAATTGCATTGCCTTCCTTGATGGTATCAAGGATTATAGGGACTTTTAGTAGTGTTCCCGGAGTGCATGAACAGTAATACAACCGGCATCGAAAGAGTAGATCAAACGATGTTCGCGATTTATACGTCGCGACCACATGCCTGAAAAATTATGTTTTAAGGGTTCAGGTTTTCCGATACCCTGATACGGACCATTTTGAATATCTTCCAGCAGTAAACGTATCCGTATGAGTACTTTTTCGTTCCTGATTTGTTTCCAATAAGCTAGGTCCTCAAGTGCATTTGTCGAAAATATTATTTCCATATTTCGTCAAGAGTTACTTTTACTCCTTTACCTTCTGTAATCTGCTTTTTGCTTTCTTCAAGCCTTTTCGTCATTATCGGATTTTCTAAGTCATGCTTTGTCTTAATCGACTTATTGGGCGCAGTCAAAATCTCTTTAAGTTTCTTTAGAACTTTCTCACTTTCGATTTCAGTAATGAGTCGTATCAATTCTATTTTCTCTGCCTGGATATTCATAACACAAAAATAAGTGTTTTTTAGTATTGTGCATTAACTGGTGTCACTCTTCGTTTACGTAAACCCTCTTTACTCTCTGCGATATGCTGGTCATTACTTCATAGGATATTGTGCCGGCCCATTCTGCAAGCAGTGTAACTGGTAGTTCTTTGCCAAAAACAATTGCTTCATCACCTTCTTTCGCGTCAGGAATATTAGTGATATCGACCATGCACATATCCATGCAGATTGAGCCAATGGTTCTCGCCTGCATGCCGTGTATAAGTACGTATGCATTGCCGTTGCCAAATGACCGGAAATAGCCATCGGCATAGCCAATGCAAATGGTTGCGATGCGCATTTTTTCTGCGGCAATTGTTTTGTGCCCGTAACCAATGCTGTCGCCCTTGGGTACGTCGCGCACCTGCGCCAGCATGGTTTTAAGCGTGCTTATCTGGTTAAGCCGACCCTGCAGGGCGTGGCTGCCGTCAACACCATAAAGACCCAGGCCGAGACGCACCATGTCGTAATGCAAATAGGGGTGGCGTACAATACCGGCCGAATTAACTAAATGTCGAAACGGGTGATGCCCGATAACTTTTATGAGCTGGTTGCTCATTTGTTCAAAGCGATCTCCCTGTTGCTGTGTAAAGCTATCCTGCGTAGGGTCGTCACTGGCCGCCAGGTGGCTGAATATGCTGGCTACTTTGAGTAACGGATTTTCGTTAAGTAGTCTGGCCAGTTCATCAATATCGCTCTCACCGAAACCTAAGCGGTGCATGCCTGTATCCAGCTTTATATGAATAGGGTAGTGCTGTACTTGCAGCGTATTGGCAATTTGCGTAAACATAGCCAGCGAACGGAAATTATATATTTCCGGTTCCAGTTTCCAGGCTATCATACGGTCGAACGAAGTTGCGTCGGGGCTCATTACCATTATCGGGACCGTGATGCCTGATTTGCGCAACGCGATACCTTCATCGGTATAGGCAACGGTAAGATAGTCGACACCAGCATGCTGTAACAGGTTTGCTATTTCAAAGCTGCCGCTGCCGTAGGCAAACGCCTTTACCATGGCCATGAACTTTATGCCAGGCAGTACTTCTCCCCTGAATACGTCCAGGTTCTGGCGTAAGGCGGCAAGGTTTATTGATAGTACTGTTTGGTGTATCTGCTGTTCAAGTAATAGCCCTATTTTTTCGAACGCAAAAACACGCGCTCCCTTTAAGAGTATCGCCTCCTTATTGAACGTGAGTAAGTGGAAATTTTTTAGAAAATCGTTGGTCGATTTAAAGAAAATGCTGCGAAGCTTTTTGTGTTTACGGAACGCAGCTTTGTTCTTGTAAAGTGCCGGACCAATACCTATAAAACGTTGTATATTTCGTTTGCTGATTAGGGTAGCCACTTCGTCATACAGGTCAAGATCGCGCCTGCCCATTTGCAGCATGTCAGACATGATGACGGTGTGTTGCGGATGTTGCCTTTGCTGGTCTAAGTACCCCAATGCTAATTGCAACGAAGTAAGGTCGGAATTATAGGCGTCATTGATGATGGTACAATCGTTAGAGCCATGCCTTAACTCCAGTCGCATAGACACTGGTTGCAGTGCTGCCATCCGGGTTGTAATCTCTTGCTGTTTCATCTGTAGCAGGAGTGCTACACACCAGCAATGGATGGCATTTTCAATTGATGCCGCATCACTGAAAGGAATGCTGATTTCAATTTCGTTGCCGCTGTAAATGGCCTTTATTTCAGTTCTGTTGTGTTGCTTTAATATAGCTGTGATCCTAAGGTCTGCGTCCTGTTTGGTTGACCACGAAAATAGCTTTAGTGAATAGTCATTATTCCTGCCGCCGCCTACGTGGTGCATATAGTTAACTATGCTTTCATTCAGCCGTGCGTGGTCATGGCAATAAACCAGGTATTTCGCGTGACTGAAGAGCACCAGCTTTTCATTTATTTTCTGGCGGATATCCATAAAACCTTCACTGTGCGCCTCACCAATATTGGTGAAAACGCCTATGGTCGGTTGTATAATTCTTTCCAGCTTATCCATCTCTCCTGGTTGCGAGATGCCGGCTTCAAAAATGCCTAATTCGTGTTCGGGTTCCATATCCCAAACAGAAAGAGGAACGCCAATCTGAGAATTATAGCTTTTAGGGCTGCGTACCGTATTGTACTGGTCGCCCAGCAGTTGGTACAGCCATTCTTTAACAATGGTTTTGCCGTTACTGCCGGTAATACCAATTACGGGGTAATTGAATTGCTTCCTGTTTCCGGTTGCAATTTGTTGTAGTGCATTAAGTGTATCTTTTACCTGAATTATGTTGGCAGCAGGGTAAGTTTCAGGCGCAATAGGTTGCGAAACTAAAAAGCTGCGAACGCCATGCGCGTATGCATCTGCAATGTAGCTATGGCCATCTCTTAAATTAGTTTTCAGTGCTACGAACAATGCTGTTTCAGACTGCTGAATATTACGGGTGTCAATCGCAAGTTTTTCAATTTGTATATGCTCTCCACCACCTGAAAGCCAGGTTCCGTGGCACCATTTTCTTAATTGTTCGAGGCTTTTCATGTATCGGGAATGCGGTTGTTGGAATTATTGCAAATATCCTGAATTGCACTGCAAATTACTTAAAGATATACACTTCACTTCAGGGAAAAAATATTTCCCGAAGCATGTTAGGCGTTGCCTGTTTTTGCTGAAAGATGATGATTTGCGGCTGAATATAAGATAAGGGAGTTAGGTCAACATTGCACTAGAAGAGGTGTGTAAAAGTTAAGTAGCAAAGAAAGGAGGGGTGATGGAGTTAGCATCTGTTTTTATCTTATTGACAGGGAAATCTCAGAGAAATGGGTTTAAAATTGTCAGTGTTTGTTCAATTTTCTGCCCATGTTGCATGTCTTCTAAATAGAGGATTGTGCATCCGCATTCCATTGCTGCTGAAACAATCAAACTGTCGTAAAATGAGAATAGGTATTTTTCTGCAATGCGACATGCATGTAAAATTGTTTCAACGTTGTTAGCATGCACGTTACTATTATTAGTACACTCCTCAATTGCTGATTCTGCTTGCCTGAAGCTGAATTTTAACTTTTTAGTGATGGTGTTTGTTAATTCTTGAAGAACTTGTGTACTAATAAATGTGTGACTTTCGGTGATAATCTTACGGGCTATTGATTGTTTGGTCAACTCGCTATTGGAGTAGCTATAGATGAGTACATTGCTGTCAAGAAATATTTTATCTCTCATTTGCCTCTTCTCTATTAAAAGTAAAACCTTTAGTATCAATTGATAGTGCACCAAAAGTTACTTTTTTAATAGTCGCTTCATTCTTTTCGAGGCCTTCTTTCTTCGTAAATGCAATTATTTCCATTTCCTTTCCAATGTAGTTTTCAGGTACGGAAAGCGAAATGTTGATTGTAGTTGTATCTGGTATAACGGTTGTTCTTATCATTTTTATTTTTTGTCAAAAATCGGTAACCGAAAACTAAGTTACGAAAATTTACAATGTAATTCAAAATTACTCCCCATAATACGCCACAACCTCCTTGCCATCGCTATTTCTCATGCCGCGGTACATGCCGGCTGAGTTAAAGCAGAAATCCCAATTGCCCTTTGCGTCTACGGCTATCAGGCCGCCTTCGCCGCCCATTTTTACCAGTTTGTCTTTTACTACGGTTGCGCATGCTTCCTGTAGCGAAAGGCCTTTATATTCCATTAGGCACGATACATCGTGAGCCACTACTGCGCGCATAAAAAATTCACCATGGCCGGTGCATGAAATTGCGCAGGTTGCGTTGTTGGCATAGGTGCCGGCGCCCACTACCGGGCTATCGCCAATGCGGCTAAAGCGCTTGTTTGTCATGCCTCCGGTTGATGTGCCGGCAGCGATGTTGCCGTGTATATCCAGGGCAGCTGCACCTACAGTACCAAACTTATAATCAGGATTCGGTGCGGTGCCTTTCAGGTTGTCACCTTTATGGTCGAGCTGCGTAAAATTAGTGTCGCGGATTTCTACCCACTGGTCATAGCGCTGCTGGTTAAAGAAGTATTCGTCAGGCGTCATTACCATGCCCTGGTTAATTGCGAATTCTGCCGCGCCACTGCCGCTGAGCAGCACATGGCCGGAATGTAACATCACCTCTTTTGCGAGCCTTATTGGGTTTTTTATATTCCTGACACCTGCAATAGCGCCGGCTGCAAGGTTGCTGCCATCCATAATTGCGGCATCCATCTCATTCAGTCCTTTTTTTGTGAACACAGCACCTTTTCCTGCATTGAAAATGGTATTGTCTTCCAGGCAGCAGATGGCCGCTACAACTGCATCCACCGAAGTTCCGCCATTCTTCAACACTTCATATCCTCTGTCGAGTGCATCTTTAAGTCCTTGTGTATATTCCTGCTCTTGTTGTTTGTTCATTATTGCAGGGGTAATGTTGCCTGCGCCGCCATGTATAACTAGTGTAAAGGACATGTCTTTAATTGTAAATGGTAAATTATGAATGATAAATTGTGTTCTTCTTTGTGAGGGCCGTTAATGGGTACAAATGGGTTGTGCAGCTGGCTTTTTGTCAATGGCAATTTAGCGTTCACCACTAACAATTTATTATCACTTACTGCAAGAAGACCGAGTTGATAACACCATCCAGTATCTCTACTTCAATATGCTCCTGTAAAGTTGTGGCTATGGAAAGGCCCACAATATCAGATGCTATCGGGAACGATTTGTGTTTCCGATCGACCAACACTGCGACCATAACCCGTTTAAGGTTGTAAGAGAGGATAGCGTGCAGGGAATAGGTGATTGTCTTTCCTGAGTTGGCTACATCATCAACCAATACAATCGATTTGTCAGTAAGGTTATCTTCAAATGCCAGCGCGTGGTTCAGCGGATTTTTTTTGTTGATACTTACGGAAAGTACATTTACCTGCAATGGGCATATCTCTTTCAATAGTGTACCCAATGCGTCAGCAATTGACTTGCCGCCATTTTCAATACCTATCAGCGTTATTTCTTGTTCATCGCTGTTGTGCTCCCATATTTCGTAGGCCATGCGGCGCAGTTTGTGCGCAATGGCTTCTTTATCAAGAACAACTACTTTTTTCTTTTTCATCAAGAAGTTTTAATGTGTCCGTATGGCTACTACCGGGTCCAGGCGCGAAGCCGAACGGGCCGGAATGTAGCCAGCTAAAATACCAACAATAAAAGACATAGATAAGCCCCAGCCAAAATTTTGCAGGGAGAGCACAATTTCCAGGTCAAGGGCGCGGCTAACCAGCATACTGATAACCAGAACCAGCAGTATCCCTATCAGGCCTCCCACCAGGCAAAGTACAACAGATTCTGAAAGAAATTCCAGTTGAATGGAAGCCTTCCGGGCGCCGACAGCTTTTTTTAGGCCGATAATTTTTGTTCGTTCTTTTACGGTTACAAACATAATATTGGCTATGCCAAAAGCACCCACAAGCAGCGAAAACAAGCCAATAAACAAACCAGCGCCTTTTATCTGTCCGAACAAACCATCCAGCATTTTTGAAATGCCGGTAAGCTGATTTATGGTAAAGTCATCAGCCTGGTCAGGCCGTATTTTGTGCATACGGCGCAGAATGCCCCGCGCTTCATCTTTTACCTCCGTTACATTATTGGGGTTGTAGGCTTTTATTATCAGGCTGGGGTTATATTCAAGCGACCTGACGTCGATTACTGAGGAAACAGAATTATACGGCACAATTACACCATTGTCCGGGTCGAAGCCGGCCATATCCTGACCTGCTTTTTTTATGACGCCTATTACCAGGTATTTTTTTCCAAGCAATGATATGCTTTTCCCCAGAGGGTTTATTCCTTTTGGGAAGAGGCCGTCGGCTACATTAAAACCTAGTATGATACTGCTATTGCCGCCTTCCAGTTCAGCTACACTCAGGTAGCGCCCCTGCGAAAGTTCTATATTCTGTGCTTTATCGAAATCGGTGGTAACACAGTAAGCGCGGATGCTACTCACTTCCATGTTATCGTGCTTCAGCGTCTGGTCGCGCACCGGAAGGCATAATGTAGTAAGGGCTATATCGTGCAGCTGGCCGTTAATGGCAGCCACTTCTTTTTTTGTCATGCTAGGGCGGCGCCAATATTCCCACCACTTATATTCACCTTCTTCCACACCGGGCCATGGCCATCTGTCAATGTGCAGCACATCGCTGCCCAGGGTGTTTACTCTTTTCTGAATCATTCCCTGTGCACTATCCAGCGAGGTGAGCACGGCAATAACACAAAATATACCAATGGTAATGCCGAGCAACGATAAAAAAGTACGCAATTTATTCACCCTGAGTTCCTGCAGGGCTTGTACTATACTTGTACCAATTATTTGCGCTATGTTGTTCATTATCGCTAACAAAAATAGCTGTTAATATCTTTTTTAAGCAATAAATTTGCCAACCTAATAAAACGACTATTGCCATCGGTAACTAAAAGACTCGCAAAAAGGAAGGGCGCGAATGCGCTGTCTGAAAAGTACTACTATCTTTCATATTATCTTTTGGTGCGCAATAAGGCATTGCGCTATCCGTTGTTTCGCAAATACCTGCTGGCCCGTTTTGCAATAATACTGGCGCTAAACATGCAGTCTACTATTGTAAGTTACTTCGTTTACAAGCTTACTTTTAACCCGCTTACAAAAAAAGGTGATGCTTTGGTTTTGGGGCTGATGGGTTTGTGGGAGGTAATACCTGCGGTTACATTTTCGCTCTTTTCTGGCCATTTTGTTGATCTGCGCGAAAAAAAGCAGATGGTGGTGCAATGTATGTTAGGATACCTTTTGCTTACCGTGTTCTTTGGATGGCTGGCATGGCCCGGTTTACAGCATTCCATATCAACGCATTACATTATATGGCTCATATATTTCGGGGTGTTTGTGGGCGGTGCGCTTCGTGCTTTCCTCAGCCCGGCTACTTTTGCTTTAATGGGCATGCTCATACCTAAAAAGCTGTATGCAACTGCTACGCCATGGAGCAGCGCTTCTTGGCAGGCAGGGTTTGTAATAGGCCCGCTGCTGGGTGGTTTTATGATAGTGGCCGCCGGTTATCAGGGGAGCCAGGTTTGTGCCGGCGTAATAGAGTTGATTGCCCTTGCTGCGGCTATGCTGATACCGGCACAGATAATTCACCAGAAAACAAAAGAGCCCATTTTAAAAAGTATCACTGGTGGAATTAAGTTCGTTTTCAGCACCCAGATACTACTTGCGGCGCTATCGCTTGATATGTTTGCTGTGCTATTTGGAGGCGCAGTAGCATTACTGCCTGTTTATGCGAATGAAATACTCAGAATTGGCGAAGTAGGTTTTGGATGGATGCGCGCTGCACCGGGAATCGGATCCATTTTAATGCTCGTATTTATATCGGCAATACCTATACAGAAGCAACCCGGTGTAAAACTGGCTATTGCTATAGCGGGGTTTGGTGTTACTACGGTTATTTTCGGTCTTTGCGGGCAGCTAGCCGATACTACCATACTTGGTTCAGTATTGGGTTGTAATATTTCGTGGGCTTTTCTGCTGGGCTTCTTTATGTTGTTGCTGGGTGGTATGTTCGACGCTGTAAGTGTGGTGATACGTGGCACTATACTGCAACTTTACACCCCTGATAGTATGCGGGGTAGGGTAGCAGCGGTAAATACCATGTTCATCAGCTCATCGAACGAATTAGGCGCTATGGAAAGCGGCCTTACTGCCCGCTGGTGGGGCACTGTGCCAGCAGTTGTTATAGGTGGTTTTCTTACTCTGGTAGTAGTGGGGGTTACCTATTTTGCAGCCCCTCTACTGCGGGTTGTAAAACTGGAGCCACCAGAAGATAAGGAAAGCTGACATATTTATCTTACTTTCGCACACTTGCAACTGAGAAAACGGGCGATTTTGCCTGGTTAAGGGATAGTTTTAAAGAACTATTTTTTTATTTTTTATTATTTCGTTTTTATTTCGAAAATTTCCCCTTACCTTTGCAGTCCTAAAAAAAATAAATAATCATGGCACGTGTTTGTCAGGTAACAGGCAGAAAACCGGTAGTAGGTCACAAAGTATCTTTCTCAAATAAGAAGGCAAAGCGTCGCTTCCTTCCTAATTTGCAGACCAAGCGTTTCTTCTTCACAGAAGAAAACCGTTGGATAACTTTAAAGTTGACCACAGATGCTATTCGCACTATTAATAAGAATGGCCTTGGTACCATAGTAAAAGGACTTCGCGAAAGAGGAGTTGCAATTTAATTTGTTAAGTAAAATATTCAAAGCTTTATAAAATGGCTAAAAAAGGAAATCGGGTTCAAGTCATAATGGAGTGCACCGAGCATAAAAATAGCGGTATGCCAGGTACAAGCCGTTATATCACGACGAAGAACAAAAAGACAACTACAGAGCGTCTGGAGTTAAAGAAATATAATCCAATTCTGAAGAGAGTAACTGCTCACAAAGAAATTAAATAATCATTTAAAATATTTAAGCGATGGCAAAAGCAGCTAAAACCGCGATAAAGAAGGATCCTAAGGCGGCAGCAGAAGCTAAGAATTACACTAAAGTAATCAGAGCGGTACGTAGCCCTAAGTCTGGCGCATACACTTTTAAAGAAGGTATGGTTCATAAAGATAAGATCAAGGAATATCTGGATCAGACTAAATAGTCTTTTCAGAGAACACTATATGTAGCTAAAGGTTAGCTATACTAATATTTTTCAAAAGCCACCCATGGGTGGCTTTTGGTATTTATGCTTTTCGTGACTTTCTTCGTTGTAATTATCTCATTTGAATGTTGAACTCCGGCTGAAAACTGCGTTCAACACTTTCAGGGTTGGTGCTGAGATATGCTATTAGCGTGAGTTCTCGCCGGCGGCTATATATTTTTATGTTCTACGGACGATGCCGATTTTATGATTCAGGTGTTATCACTAATGTTTTGGGCCGATGCCTATATGCGAAGCAGGTTACATTCTGACTCAACTTTAGTATTTGTATTTCGAAACGACAATGGACTTAACCCAGACTCAAGCCCCGATTTGTTAAAGAAAAATAAATTTGCAGGATGACCCAAGATTTCATCAAAGCTCATCGTCTATTATAGTGAGTGGTTAGTTTCAAAGTTTAAAAGGCGCCTTTTTTACAATTTTATCGGCTACTCACCGTTAACTATTAACCCTCAATTTTTTATTAAGACAGGGACCCTAAACAGCCCCTATGAACTTACAAAACACCAAAACTAAAAATGAAAAGTGTGATGACGCACTGAAAAAAACAATGACGATGTAAGATTATTTTTGTAACTTAAAGTTGTTTTAAATAACAATACCTCTCATGCCCGCATATTCTGAACAAGATATTATAGCAGGGTGCCGGAAGAAAAACCGGACTATTCAAGAGCATCTGTACAAAGAGCACTACAGTATGTTTTTGAAAGTATGTGCGAGGTATGCCAAAAATATGATGGATGCAGAACAGCTCCTCAATGATGGTTTCCTGAAAATATTTACACAGATAGATAAGTATGGGAATACTGGTTCTTTCGAAGGTTGGATGAAAAGGGTCATGATTAACACTTGTCTCGACTACCTGAGAAGTACTTACCTCAAAGAGGAGATGACTATGCATGTAAATGCAATATTACCCGAAGAAACGAATTTGTCAGTAAGTAATGAAGGGTTGGAAAGTCTTGAATTCAGGGAGCTGGTTGATCTGATACAAGTGCTGCCTGCTATGACCCGGACTGTTTTCAACCTGTTCGTTTTTGAAGGGTTTAACCATAAAGAGATTTCTGAGCAATTAGATATTAGTGAAGGTACCTCGCATTGGCATGTTCACCAGGCGAGAAATGTACTCCAAAAAAAAATCATGAAAATTGAACAACAAAAAGTGACGTATGAAGCCAAGAGAATTTGACGAACTTGTCAAACATAAGTTTGACGAGGGCGCCTTTGAGTACAAACCCCAAAATTGGGAGAGACTCGCAGAACAATTGGATGGACGTGAAAAGAAACGTGGGCTATTGGTATGGTGGATGCCGCTTATAGGTGTTGCCGCTTCAGTTGCCTTAGCAATGGGTGTGCCATTGGTATTGCATGAAAGCGGTACTATTGGCAGGCAGCCTGCCGCGCAGTATGCTAAAGTAGCGAACGCTGCTCGTGCTGCTGAGGCTCAGCAGGTAGTTACTTCACCGGTGGCACAGGAAGTTATAGCACCTGTTGCTGCGGTAGCAAAAGTTATTTCAAAAATTATTGTTACCGATAAAGCAAATGAACTAGTTACTGAGCATACTACTACACTGGCTGCAACTGAAAAAATTGAGAATGACCCGATAGTTAAGAATAACAATCTGGCATTTAATAGCCATAAGGCAATTAAATTTGATGAGCCTATAGAAACATTTATTGCCAAAGATAAAGACATATTCCGCAAGTCTAAAAAGAAGGTGCAGGCTCCGGTTGCCTATTATACTTTTAAAGAGCACACCGCTGATAAGGCCCCTGCTAAAGTTGCTTTAAGTGTTTTAGGTGGTGTTAATTATAGCAACCAGTCAAACGGATATATTGTTGGCGCAACAGCCCGCCGCATGATAAACGATAAGGTTTATGTAGAAGGTGACGTTGCTTTTGTAGGCACCAACAGTATGAGTAGGTATACTGACATTGTTTATGATAACGCTGGCACAACAGCAGGTCAGGCCAGAACAGCGCCTCTTGGTAGTACCGGCAGTGGAACAGCAACAGGTAGCGCAGGTGGTAATACCAGCTATGGTGGCAGCTTGTCTTCTCCTACCCATCCGGGTAATTTAGCAGCACGTGGAGTTGGCGCGGTTACCGCTAAAAGTACATCTGCAGCAACGGTTACAACCATCCCTACTCCGCAGGGCCGTATAGTTACCGTTGATAAAGCTTACAGCTCCTATTACGCACAGGTTACGCCGACTATTGGTTATAAGATCATGAAGAGGATGTCAGTTGGAGTAGGCCCTGATTTTCAGCAGATGATAGGTGATAACAGGCCTGCTGCATCGCCTTTGGAGACCGGCAATATTCAAGAGGCACCTATGTTTGATGTTGGCTTTATGGGTAAAACAGAATATGCTATTTCCAGGAACGTAAAAGCAGCAGTTTATTACAGGGAAGGCATCAATAACATTATTACACCGATGAATAGGTTTATTGACAGGAACTATGTACAGTTCCAGATTAAATGCGCTATACTGAACAAATAAGCAACCTTGCATTGTTTTAATAGTTACAGGCCGCTTCATGAAAATGGAGCGGCTTTTTTTATTGTATACTTCCGGCTTTACGCCGTCTGCTGTTATAACTGATCGGCTTTCCCTTGCGCTAATCTCATAATTGCTCTGTTTGTTAGTTGCATTTTGCTGCTACCATTCGTTGACGAGTGCAAAAGCAGTAATTAATTCAAGCATCGTTATTGCTTTTAATTACAACCATTTTACCGCAACTGAATACCCTTGAAATAACCTGGTATTGTTGTCAATTAATGGCAAAGCTGTATTTATATTTAGTGTTAGTTTTTTTACAATTTTTAAACATAAAATTGACCTGCTATTTTTTGATTTTACGTTATTAAGCGGGGTAATATTTTCCATTATCTGCTAATAACTGGTAATTAAAAGGGGTATTTTCTGCTTCTTTTAAGAAATAGTTATTGTTTTTATTAATGACTTTATACCCCATATAAGTGTATGTACTTGTGACCTCTTTCACTATTTATATAATTTATTTTATTTATATGTATTAAAACGCATTCATTTTTTTTATTTTTTAATGAGAAAGTATTGATTTTCAATAACTTAGATAAAGCTTAATGGCGTTTGAAATTATTTTTATTTTTACTAACATCTCTTTAACTATTGGCTTAGCCTATAACTAAAACCGTATGGGAATTTGGTACGTTTGTAAGTAGTGGTTAAATATTCTAAATTTGTAGGGACAACAAAAAGGTAATACTACCTTAATATTGGTTAGTTGGGTTTCTCGGTGTGGTTTTTTAAATGTTTTCTTTTAATGGCTGCCTACAGGTTTTAGCAGCCGAAACTCAATCAACTAATATTCCTCTCGCTCCTAAATTTAAACTACGGTTTAATATAGGGCGTATGTTGTTTTTAGTGAAAATAAATATAAAATAAAAAAATAAACAAATATAATAAAGTAAGCTTACAAAATTTTGCGTATGAAAAGGATTATACTATTACTCGTTATTTGCTGCTTAGGGATTGTAGCCAGAGCCCAGACAAGGGCGTCGAATTACACCTTTGGGCAAAGCTCCGGTAGCTATACCGCGCTTTCGGGTGCTACTGGTGCCATAACCGGAGCGTGGACTGATGCCGTAGCCACAGTGAATATTGGATTTACATTCAATTACATGGGGATGAACTTCACCAAGGTAGTTATTAATGCGAACGGCTACATTACGTTTGGTAATGCAACTGTTACAGCTGCTACATCTACAGGGATGACTACGTTGGGTACCAATGACAGTGGGGTAGTTGCGGCATCGTCTTGTAACCTTCAGGCCAGCAGCGGCTCGGATCCGATTTCATACCTTACCAGCGGCAGCGCCGGTAGCAGAATTTTCACAGTCGAATATAAGAATGCAAGGTTTCAGGGTAGTGCCGCATCTGAAACATGGAGCTTTCAAATAAAGCTGTATGAAACGTCGAATATCATACAGGTAGTGTATGGGACTAATACGACACCTACCACGAGCCGCACCTGTCAGGCGGGTATCCGTGGGATGACCGTAGCTGACTTTAATAACAGGACAACTACAACCAGCTGGACGGCAACTACGCCTACAGTAGTAAATTCGTCTACCTGCACCCGTAGCACCACAGTTCAGCCTGCAAGCGGCCTTACATTTTCTTGGTGCCCTACAGCGGCTTCACCTACAGTTACCGCGTCGGTATCAAGTTGTACCAATACGTACACGGCTACTGCATCGGGCGCATCAACTTACACTTGGTTGCCTGCAACCGCTTTATCAGCGAGTACTGGCTCAAGCGTAACAGCAACAGCTTCTAATACAGTATATACAGTAACCGGCGTGCAGTCTAATGGTTGCGGCAACACCGCAAGGGTAGCAGCAAATGTTTTCGGTGCCCTTCCCACATCCGCAGCTGCTTCTGCATGTGTCGGCAATACAATTGCCATGGGCGCCGGTTTGACCAGTGCTATCAAATATGATGTTTCAAGTATTTCATATTCACTGGCGTCAATGACCAGCCCTACTTCTTATACACTCACTTCAGGTACTACCGACGATGGCTATTGTACAGTAACGCTGCCTTTTACATTTAACTACTACGGTACCAGCTACTCTACAATTTATTTAGGTACTAATGGCTTCGTCAATTTCGCTTCGGCTCCGGCTACCACTAACTACGGTGGTTTTAACCTCCCTTCTGCTTCAGGTGTAACAACCTGTATCGATCTTTTCCACCGTGACCTTAACCTCGTTGGTGGAACGAGCGCAAATCTGACTTATTCTACCGAGGGTACGGCTCCTTTCAGAAAATTTGTTATATATTATTTTAACGTTTCTGATTATGGCGGTGCGGGCGGTAACTCAGGTCAGATCGTCCTGTATGAATCAACCAATATTATTGATGTGATTATCACCAATACGACCAGCAATACACACAGCTGCGCTGCTATACAAAATGCAGGCGGCACTATCGGAATTACTGCAGCCGGTAGGGGCTACCTTAACGGTGCTACTTACCAGATAAGCACACCTGAAGCTTGGAGGTTTACTCCCGCAACAACATCTGCATCTACTTATGCATGGAGCCCTGCGTCCGGCATGAGCAGTACTACAACGAATAACCCGACTCTTACAGTTTCATCAACTACAACTTATTCAGTAAGTATTACCAATGGTGGTTGTACATATACTGGTACAAAGGCAATAACTGCCAATGCCTTACCTTCAATGTCAATTAGCCCTGCTGCAGGTTGTTTTGGTATACCGATGACAGCATCAGGTGCATCAACCTATAGCTGGTCTCCTTCTACAAGCCTTAGTGCTACAACAGGGGCAACCGTTACCTCCAGCCCTACCGTGGCAATCACCTACACGATTACTGGTACCAGTGCGTTGGGTTGTGTAAACACGACCACCAAACTGGTAAATCTCCGACCTACAATTGGAGTTACGCCTTCAACTGCTAACTTTTGTACTATACCTGGCACGCCTGTTGCATTAACAGGATCTTCTTCAGGCGGCTCAACAACATATACATGGACGCCATCAACAACTTTGAGCGCTTCAACCGGTGTTACTGTTAACTCTACACCAACAGCAACCACTACAACATATACTTTAACAGGTACAGAAGCGTCAACTGGTTGCAGCAATACAGCAACCTCCGTGATAACTAAATTAGTATCACCGGGCGGTATTGTTCCTTTTGTTGCATCAGACACCGTTATTTGTCTGCCGGGCTATGCCTTGATGACAGAAACAGGCACCGGTGGAACATGGAGCTCTTCTGACCCATCAGTCTTTACAATTGATGCTGGCGGTGGAGTATTCCCCGTTGCGGCAGGTACAGCTAAAGTATATTATACTTCGCCTTGTGGCACTGACTCCTTGAGTATCAGAGTTGGCGGTGGTGGTTTCTCGCTTACAGCTACACCTTCTTCAAGTACTTATTGCGCAAGTGGTTCACCGGTTTCTATAACGGTGACCAGTACTGACGCAGGTACTGATACCTGGTTATGGACAGACATCGGCGGTGGGGCTCCTATCGGGTTGTCATCAACTTCAACCCCAACATCAAATGCAAGTCCTTCGGTTACTGCAGTGTACGCGATATTTGGTACTAACAGCACTACCGGATGTCATGCAGTGGTAACCGATACTGTGATTAACAATACGCCTGCGGCAATTACCGGAACAAATACTGTATGTACCGGTCTTACAAGAACATATGTTTGCGCTACCGGCGGTGGAACATGGAGCAGCAGCGCGCCAGGTAATGCGACAGTTGATCCTTCAACTGGTGTAATTACAGGTGTTGTTGCAGGTACTGCAACTATTACTTATACAGTAACCGCAACAGGTTGCTATGTTACGCGTGGTATTACTGTTAATGCCTCTCCTACGCTTTCTTTCACACCATCAGCAGCATATGCGTGTGGTGGAATTGGTGTTGCCGTGACTGCATCTGGAGCATCAACATATACTTGGTCGCCGGCAACAGGCCTTAGTGCTACTACCGGTGCAACTGTTACTGCTAACCCTGGTTCAACTACGACATACACCATTTCGGGAACATCTGCGGCTGGTTGTGTTGGTATCGGAACTAAAACTGTGAATTTCGGGGCTACATATATGGCAGGCTACTTCTCTGCAGCTGCTGATACAGTTTGCCCAGGTGGTACAGATGTACTTACCGGTCAACCTGCTTCGAGTACTACTGGTTATAATGCAAGTACCATAACTTATTCATTCGTAACCCAAACCAGCCCAACTACATATTCGCTTACTTCAGGAACAACAGATGACGGATATGCTACTGCTACAATACCATTTAGCTTTAATTATTTTGGTACCAACTACACTACGGTGTACATGTCGACAAATGGATATATTTCATTTTCGACACCAACTACAAATTATGGTGGTGTGACACTGCCAAATGCGACAGCACCAACCAATGCTATTGCTTTATTCAACCGTGACTTAAATGTTGCCGGCGCATCACCTGCTGGTAATATTACTTATTCTACAGAAGGTACTGCACCAAACAGGAAGTTTGTTATATACTATTACAATGTATGTACCTATTTGGCTACTGCAGGCGGCTGGACTGGTGAGATAATATTATATGAGTCATCTAATATGATTGATGTCTTGGTTACCAGTACCCCTTCTACCTCCACGTCAGCTACAATTGCTGCAATACAGAATGCAGCAGGTTCTATAGCTGCTGCCGGTTCAGGCAGAAACTACAACGCCGCTTATACAAGCCTTGCAAATGAAGCATATCGTTTTATACCAAGCTTCCCTTCTGCTACTTATGCTTGGGCTGGTTCTACAACATCAGCAACTACCGGAACTCCGGTTACCGCTACAGTTTCTGGTACTCAAACCTACACTGTTACGGTTACCGACCCCGCTTCTGGTTGTAATGGCTCTTATAGCAAAACAATTTATAACTATACCAATCCAACAATTTCAATAGCTCCATCTACAGTTTGCGTTGGTACTCCAATGACAGCTTCAGGTGCAGTTACCTATTCATGGTCTCCGTCAACTGGTTTGGCTACCACTACTGGTGCTACCGTTACGCCTACTTCTTATACAGCAATAACTTATACTGCTACAGGTACTGATGCTCATGGTTGTCAGGGAACTGCTACAAAAGCTATCTCTTTCCCAACAATCAGCGTATCTCCATCAAGTTCAATTTTCTGTAGCGCAGGTTCTGCAGTTGGTCTTACCGCATCTGGTACTTCGGTATCTTATTCATGGTCTCCATCTGCCGGCCTAAGTGCGGTAACCGGTGCAAGCGTTAATGCCTCTCCAACCGTAACTACAGTATATACTGTAATAGGTACAGATGCTTCAGGTTGTGCTGGTCCGGCAACTTCAACTGTTACTTATAATGCATCATCAACCACAATAACAGGTGCCGGTGGTTCAAGCAGCATTTGTCTTCCGGGTACATTGGCACTCAGCACCGATGGTACCGGTGGTGCCTGGTCTAGCAGCGATACTACTATTGCTACCGTTGATGGTGCGGGTATCGTTACCGGTGTTTCAACTGGTTCTGTAACAATAACATATAATAATACTACTTGCGGATATGCAACTTATGGCATTATCATTTTACCGGGTGGTTTCACTGTAAGTCTTACTCCTTCTTCGGGTACTTATTGTGCATCTGGTTCTGCGCTAAGCATTACTGCATCTGGCGGAACTACTTATACATGGGCTCCCGGTACGGACCTTAGCGCTACAACTGGCGCTACAGTAAGTGCTAGCCCTTCTGCTACCAGAACCTATACTGTAACCGGTGTAACCGGTGGCTGTAGCAATACAGCAACCATAACTGTAACCAACAATACTCCGGTCGCAATTACAGGTGGCACTACCAGCGTATGTACCGGCTTAACTACAACATGGACTAACGCTACCGGCGGCGGTACATGGAGCAGCAGCGCACCTGGTGTTGCAACCGTTAACCCTTCTACTGGTGTTATAACTGGCGTTACCGCAGGCAGCGCAACTATTACTTATACTGTAACTGCAACAGGCTGTTATGTTACCCGTTCTATAACAATTAATCCTACTCCAACAATGTCGTTCACACCGTCTGCAGCTTATGCATGTGGTGGCATTGGTGTTTCGGTTTCCGCTTCAGGAGCTTCAACTTATACATGGTCTCCGGCTACAGGCTTAAGCGCTTCTACCGGTGCTACTGTAACTGCTAACCCAGGTTCAACTACCACTTATACCATTACAGGTACAAGTGCCGCAGGTTGTATTGGCACAGGCACTAAGACGGTCAACTTTGGTACAACCGCAATGTTGGCTTATGCCGCGGCTGCTCCATCATCTGTTTGTCCAGGTACTACCACTACACTTACGGGGGCTCCTGCTTCCAGCTCAACGTATACGGTTTCAAGTATAACACCGAACTTGGTTTCCTTTACTTCATCCGGTAGTGTCGCTGCAGATGATGCCAACAGCGGTGCAGTTACATTGCCGTTTACTTTCAATTTCTACGGCGTAAATTATACTCAGATAGGGATATGTACCAATGGTTGGGCTAGCTTTACTGATTTTGTCAGCGCTAACCTTACTAACTATGCGTTTCCAACTGCTTCTGCACCACTTACCTCTATTTCGTTCTTGATGCATGACCTTGCAACTGCAGGTTTTGGTAGCACAGGGGCCGGTTCATGTACTTATGGTACAACCGGCACAGCTCCTTATCGTAAGTTCGTTATTTACTATAATGGCATAGGTAACTACAGTGGTGGAAATACCAATACCGGACAGATCATATTGAATGAGTCTTCTAACACTATTGATATTGTGCTTACTGCCGTTTCAAATGGTACTACTGCTTACAATAGTACTGTGGGTATACAGAATCAATCTGGTTCTGCGGCAACAACGGCCAGCACGTACAACGGTGCAGTAGTAACCGTATCTACTCCTCAAGCTTATCGCTTTACCCCAAGTTTCCCGTCAGCAACATATGCATGGGTACCAACAACAGGCGTAACATCTACAGCTGCTGCAACAACAACAGCTACAGTTTCTGCTACTACCGTTTATACAGTTACAGTAACAGATCCTGCAAGCGGTTGTAATGCATCGTTCTCAACAACGGTTAATGCATTTACTCCACCAACTGTAACAATTTCTCCTTCAATAGTTTGCTCTGGTACTCCTATGACGGCGTCAGGTGCAAGTACCTACACATGGGGTCCTGCAACCGGATTAAGCAGCACTGCGGGTGCTACTGTTACGCCAACGCCTTCAGTTGTAACTACTTATACCGCTACAGGTATAGATACTAACGGATGCGTTGCTACTGCTACAAAAACAATTACGTTCCCATCAATAAGCCTAACTCCAACATCGGCTTTGTACTGCAGCTCAGGTTCACCTGTAAGCATTACGGCTTCTGGTTCTGGTATTTCTTATTCATGGTCTCCATCAGCGGGTTTAAGTGCGTCTACAGGTACGAGCGTTTCTGCTTCTCCTACAGTTACTACCATTTATACCGTAACTGCTACTGATGCATCAGGTTGCACCAATATTGCACGCGATACTATTACCTACAATGTGGCTACCAGTGCTATCTCAGGTCCGTCATCAACACTTTGTTTGCCGGGTACTATGGTACTCACAGAAACAGGTACTGGCGGTATCTGGAGTTCTAGTGATACAACAATATCAGTTGTCAACACATCAGGTATAGTAACGGGTGTAACTGCCGGTGGAAGTACTATTACTTATAATAACGCGGCATGTGGTGGTTTTGCAACCTATAGCCTTACAAACGTAAGCGGTGGTTTTACTATCAGTGTTACACCATCGTCAGGTACCTACTGCAGCACTGGTTCAGCATTGAACGCAACAGCATCGGGCGGAACAACTTATTCCTGGTTGCCTACTGCCGGCCTTGATGTAACTACAGGCACTACGGTTAACGCCAGCCCAACCGTAACTACGGTATACACCGTTACGGGTACTACATCGGGTTGCAGTAACAGTGCTACATTAACCGTTACCAATAACACTCCGGCTCCTATTACAGGTGGCGTTACTACGCTTTGTTCTGCTGTAACAGGTGCGGTTTCTACAACATCAACTACCTGGACATGTGCTACAGGTGGTGGCTCATGGAGCAGCAGTGCACCTACAGTTGCATCAGTTAACGCTTCTACAGGTGTTATTACCGGTTTATCAGCTGGTACCGCAACAATTACGTATAATATCAGCGGATGTTACGTAACGCGTAGCATTACAATCAATGCTTCCCCTGCAATGTCGTTTACTCCGGCAGTCGCAGCTTCTTGCGCAGGTGCTTCAGTAGCACTTACTGCATCAGGTGCATCTACTTACTCGTGGACACCGGCAACCGGCTTAAGTTCATCAGTGAGCGCTACGCCTACAGCTACACCAACTATTACTACGGTGTATACCGTTACAGGTACTAGCGCTGCGGGTTGTATTTCTACTACTACTAAAACTGTTAACGTGAGTGGAACAGCTATGCTGGCTTATGCAACATCAAGTCCGACGCAGGTATGTACAGGTGGGGTTACTACCTTGTCAGGTGCAGTAGCCTCAAGTGCTACCGGCTATAACGTGTCAAGCATCTCTTACTCCTTGGCAAGCTTTACATCAACCGGTTCAGTTGCAGGTGATGACGTTAATAGCGGTGCTGTAACATTGCCATTTAGCTTCAACTTCTACGGGGTAAATTATAGCACCATTTATGTTTGTACAAATGGCTGGGCCAGCTTCACCAATACGTCCTCTAGCCTTACTAACTATGCGTTCCCAAGTACTACCGCACCTACGTCATGTATCTCATTGTTGATGCATGATCTTGCAACATCCGGCTTTGGTTCAACAGGTGCTGGTTCATGTACTTATGGTACTACCGGCACAGCTCCTAACCGTAAGTTTGTTATCTATTATAATGGAATAGGTAACTATAGTGGCGGTAATACCAATACAGGTCAGATAATACTCAACGAGTCTTCGAACACTATCGATGTCATGCTAACAGCATTTTCTAACGGTACTACTGCATACAACAGTACAGTAGGTATCCAGAACCAGGCTGGTACTATTGCAACTACCGCAAGCACCTATAATGGAACGGTGGTAACGGTGTCAACTCCTGAAGCTTATCGCTTTACACCTAGCTTCCCGTCAGCAACTTATGCATGGTCACCTACAACAGGTGTTACCTCTTCTGCTGCTGCAACAACTACAGCTACAGTAACAGCGACTACAACTTATACAGTTACAGTAACAGACCCTGCTACAGGCTGCTACGGTACATTTACTACTACCGATACCGCGGTGGCACAGCCAACAGTAACAGTAACATCAACTCGTTCTAACTTCTGCTCTGGCGGACAGGATTCTTTGATTGCTGTTCCTTCAGGTGGCATTGGCCCGATCACTTCTTACAGTTGGTCAGGTCCTGGTATCTCAACTACAACAGGTTCTTTCCCGGGTGCATCATTTACACCAACTACTGCAACAACAACCAGCGGAAGCTATACAGTTTCTGTTGCATATGCAGGTACCGGTTGTAACAATGCTGTAAACACTACGTCAACGGTTACGTTGAATTCTGATCCTATTGTAACTGTGAGCCCATCTGCAACCAGCTTGTGCGTTGGTGGTAATCTAACCCTTACTGAAAGCCTGACTTCAGGCGGTAGCGGTACGCCAACTTATTCATGGAGCGGACCTGGTATTTCTACAACAACTGGTACTTCTTCAACTTCGCCTACATTTACTCCATCAGTTTCTACCGGTGCTTATTCAGTAGCGGTTACTTACTCAGGTGTTGGTTGCGACGTTGCAAATGCTAATACTGGTACTGTTACAGTTAACCCGATAGCGGGCATCGTACTTGGTGCAAACCCAAGTATCTGCCAGCCAACAACCGGCACTGTTATCAGCTTTACCAGCCCTACAGGTTCTCCAACAAATTACAATCTGAACTGGGGCGCTACAGCATTGTCTGATGGTTTCTCTAACGTATCAGGTGGTACGTTAAGCGGAAGTACTATCAGCCTGCCAATACCTAGCACCAGTATTTCAGGCGTTTACACAGGCACTATCACTGTTACGAATGCAGGTGGTTGTAACAGCACAGGCTATTCATTCACTTTAACCGTGTATGCTTATCCTACTGCTTCTATTGCTTCTGTTACTCCTCCTTGCTCTGGTTATGCAACTACAGTAACATTCAACGGTACAACTGGTGCTTCAATAACTTATAAAGTTGATGCAGGTAGTACGCTTACTGCAGTATTAACCGGTGGTAGCTATGGATTGAGCACTGGTGCAATAACTTCTGCACATACTTATCACTTATTAAGTGCATTCAACCCTGTTTGTTCTACTACGCTGAATGATTCTGTAGTTGTTACTCCAACACCACAGGTATGGTTGGGTACAACCAGCACAGACTGGAATACAGGTTCTAACTGGGCTTGTGGCTTTGTTCCTGCATCTGGCGATGATATCAGCATACCTGCTGGTACTCCAAATGCTCCGGCAATTGCAGCTTCAAGCACGGGTACTGCACGTAATATTACCTTAGCTTCTGGTGCTACTGTTACCGTTGGTTCTGGTGGTAGCCTGAATATTACAGGTAGTTCTACACTTAATGGTACAGTTACCGGTGCAGGTTATGCAACCTTCAATGGTTCTTCTGCACAATCAATTAGTGGAAACTTTACAGTGACGAATATGAAGTTGAATAATACAGCAGGCCTTACTGTTAACTCAGCTTCTAAGGTTGTAGTTAAGGGAATACTTGGTATTACTGCTGGTACATTGAATACAGGCGATAGCTTAACACTCTATTCTGATTCTCTTGGTACTGCAAGGGTCGATTCATTACCTGCATCAGGTGCTTCAATCTCTGGCCAGGCTAGGGTAATGGTTTATGTTCCGGGTGGTCGTCGTGTTTATCGCTTCTGGTCACATCCGTTCAATAGCTACATTGGTCTTAACCAGGCTATTAACTACATTGATATAACAGGTGCTGGCGGCCCGTCAAATGGCTTCACTTATTCTGCTTCTGCTTCTCCATCTGCATTCAGGTACAATCCATTAGTAGGAAATTCAAGCCTTGCTTCAGACCCAGGTTGGAAAGCATTTACGAATACAGGTACCGTTGCCGATAGTAACAGGTTGCATCAATATCAGGGTATCAGGATGTTCTTCAGGGGTGCTAAGGGAGAGGGCTTAGGCTACTTACCATATGTTCCATCAGCTGTACAGGTTACCCAGTGGGGTACTCTGAACCAGGGTACACAAACAGTAACGCTGAGCAAGGGTAGTTCTAATCCTTATCAGGAATATAACATGATTGGTAACCCATATGCTTCTCCGGTTGATATTGGTACTATTATCTACAATGGTTTGGTTAGTGGTAATGTTGTAGGCCCCGCTTACTTCGTGTGGAACCCGAACCTTGGTGCTGCTGGTCAGTTCCAGGCGCAGTTTATAACCACAACTACTGCTGTTCCTTACTATATGCAGGCTTGTAACTCATTCCAGGTACGTGCTGCTTATAACGGTGCTACATTAACGTTCCGTGAAAATAATAAGGTGCCTACTCCAACAACTAACTTGTTTAAGGAAGCTCCACAGTATGTATCACTGCAGGTATTTGATGCTAAGTATCATCCATACGACATGTTATTCCTGTCATTCAACGATCAGGCTACAGATGGTGATGATCACGACCTGGATGCGATTAAGCCATTCGGTGGTGCAGATCTTAACTTCTACAGTATAGCTTCTGATAACAGTAAGATGGTTATTGACGCTCGTCCTTACGATGCTGATAAAGTAATACCATTAGGTATTGCCGCAACTACTCAGCAAGACTACATCATTAAAGCTGCAAGCATTGCAGTACCAGATGGTGGCCAGTTGTACCTGCATGACAAATTGCTGAAACAATATGTTATGCTGAGTCAGGGAACTGAATATCGTTTCTCAGTAAGCGACAATGCTGCTACACAGGGTGATAACAGGTTTGAAATAAGCATGAAACCAGCAACTATGGCTAACACCGGCTTGAAAGTTTCAATTGTTCCGAACCCAGCAACTGATGATGTGAACATCAGCTTCGTTAACGGTAAAGCTGAAAACGTTGCGGTAAGGATTCTTGATATGGCAGGTGTAAGCATCTACAACAAGAACCTTGGCTTGCAGAATACAGGTACTGTAAACGTACAGTTGAGTAACTTTGCATCAGGTATCTATATGGTTGAATTGACTTCAGGCAGCCAGAAAGTTGTACAGAGGTTGGTTAAAGAATAATAGCTCACACAGCAATTTCCAATAGTAGAAAGGCCATCCAAAAGGGTGGCCTTTTTATTAGCCCTTGAACTGATTTTTTCAGGGTTTAATCGCATAACTTTGCACCCACAATAAAAATAATATCATGACAGAAGTGCTGCACAAGGTGGTTGATGAGTTGAGGCAGGGTGAGGCATATTTGCCATTCAGAGAAGATCCGAACGTTTACGCAAAAAAGTTTTATATAGAAAGTTATGGCTGTGCGATGAACTTCAGTGACAGCGAAATTGTTGCATCCATACTACATACTGAAGGCTTCGGCGCAACCCGGAATCTAGATGAAGCAGACCTTATTTTCCTTAATACCTGCTCTATCCGCGAAAAGGCGGAGCAAACAGTCAGGGCACGCCTCCATACTTTTAAGAAATTGAAGACGGAAAAGCCGGGTATGCTTATAGGTGTGCTGGGTTGTATGGCAGAGCGACTGAAGGCTAAATTACTGGATGAAGAAAAATTGGTTGATATTGTTGTAGGCCCCGATGCTTACCGCAGTTTACCTGCGTTAATTACCGAAACGGAAGGTGGGCAGAAGAGTGTAAACGTATTACTGAGCCGCGACGAGACCTATGCGGATATTTCGCCTGTAAGGTTAGTTAGTAATGGTATCGCTGGCTATGTGAGCATTATGCGTGGCTGCAATAATATGTGTACGTTTTGCGTGGTGCCTTTTACCCGTGGTCGGGAGCGCAGCCGCGATGCGGTAAGCATAGTGGCCGAGAGTCAAAGTTTATTTGATGCTGGCTACAGGGAGGTTACACTGTTGGGTCAGAATGTTGATAGCTACTATTATACATCTCCTGACGGAGAAGAAGTACGCTTTGAGCACCTGCTGGAGCGCGTGGCACAGATATCTCCATTATTGCGTGTTCGCTTCAGTACGTCACATCCTAAAGATATTACTGACGATGTGCTGCACACCATGGCTAAGTACCACAATATCTGCAAATACATTCACCTGCCGGTGCAAAGTGGGAATACGCGCATATTGGCGCACATGAATCGCACTTACACCCGCGAGTGGTATCTGCATAAAGTAAAGAGAATCAGGGCAATTATGCCGGATTGCGGTATCAGTACGGATATTATAACGGGCTTTTGTTCAGAAACGGAGGAAGAACACCAGGATACACTTTCCCTTATGGACCTGTGCAGGTTCGATATGGCTTATATGTATTCTTACAGCGAGCGCCCCGGAACCCTTGCTGCAAAGCGTTATGAAGATGATGTAGCAGAAGACGTAAAGAAAAGAAGGCTGACGGAAATAATTGAGTTGCAACACAGTCACCAGCGCGTTAGTTACCAGGCCGACCTTGGCAAAACATTTGAAGTGATGATTGAAGGAGAGAGCAAACGAAGTGAAAATGACTGGAGCGGCCGCAGCACACAGAACAAAGTAGTAGTATTCCCAAAAACAGATCAGCCGCTTAAAAAAGGTGATTACGTTCAGGTAAAGATCAGTAGCGCAACTTCCGCAACATTGATTGGTGAAATAGTGGGTTAATGGCTCAATTACTCAATGGCGCCTGATTACTTAAGTTCGGTGCAATACGTCAGGTAGTCGCGATGTTGCTCCTGCCGCCATAGCGCGAAATAATAAACACATGAAACGATACGTAGCTTTTCTTAGAGGTATAAATGTTAGCGGGCAGAAGCTCATAAAGATGGATGCCTTAAAGGCAATGTTCAGTGCGTTGGGATTTGAAAGTGTAGTGACCTACATCCAAAGTGGTAATGTAATATTCGATTCTAAAGAAAAGGACACGGCCAAACTGCGCAACATGATAGAAAAGCATTTGCTGGCGGAACTGGGCTATGAAGTGTCTACAATTGTAAGGAGCATAGTCGAACTGGAGATAATAATCAATCAGAATCCTTTTCCGGCAGTAGCGGTTGGTGATACGCGTAAATTGCATGTTACTATGCTGGCGGGCGAGGCTGATAAGGCTAAAGAACCATTACTATCTGCCGTTTTAGTGGAAGATGAAGAAATGCATATCATCGGCACCGAATTGTATATGATCACCCATAGCTATGGCAATTCAAAACTATCCAACACTTTCGTGGAAAAGAAGCTTGGACTTACAGCTACTACGCGTAACTGGGCTACCATAAATAAGGTGGTTAAGTTATAGCATCAAAATATTATAAATTCCGAGCCACGCCTAAGGGCTAAAATTTTACTTTTTAAACATGTTTACGGCACAATATTGGATCGAAAAACTAAAGCTGGCCAATCACCTGGAAGGAGGCGCCTTTCGTGAAATATATCGCGCTGCGTTAATGTTGCCGCAAACCGCCCTAGCTGAAGCCCATAAGGCTGACAGGAATGCTATGACCAGTATTTATTACTTACTGCAACAGGGCGATTTTTCTGCATTGCATAGAATTGCTTCTGATGAAGTGTGGCATTTCTACGATGGCGCGCCGCTTTCAATATTCGAGATTGAACCGACTGGAGTTTTGACGGAACATCTTTTGGGTAAAGATCTCGACAAAGGACAAAGCCCGGTAGTAATTATCTCGGCCGGCAGTTGGTTTGGGAGCAGGGTAAAGGAAGGCGGCGGGTTTACTTTATGCGGATGCAGCGTTGCTCCGGGCTTCGATTTTCAAGATTTTGAATTAGCAGATAGGGGTGCTCTAATAGCCCAATATCCTCAACATGCCGGTATTATCTCTGAATTAACGAGGTAAGTATTTTACCCATAGCCCAGCGTTTTGGCGTGAAATCTTCGTTATGTGAACTGCGCCTTTGTTATCTTAATTCGGCGACACTGGACCGCGTCTTAGCGGCTTTGTGTGAAACTTTTGCCACATCCGTTCCTCACCTAAAAAACTTCTCCGCCCCCAACTTCCCATTCTCATACAACGCCTTCTTTTGTGCTATTGTTATACGCCGCACTTTAGGGCTGAGATTGCCATTGCTAATATAGATGGTGTTTTTCTTTTCCACGTCGTAGGGTAGCGATCGGGTTATTTGCTCTATGGTTACATTGTATAACGCACCAAGGTAATTCTTAAAAGAGCCGATGCGATATGGCGCAAGCCCGGTATGGTTGGGGTAGTAACGTATTTGTTCTGGTCTGTCGAGTTTTAAGCCAAGGGTATATTGGTTGATGCCGCTATCGCCGCTTTCATTAAAAATCGTGATAGGGTAGTTGGCGACAAGGCCGCCATCAGCAAACACATTGTACCTTTCAGTAGCATCTGGTTGGTTGGCAACATTACCTGCGCTATCAATAAAAACAGCTCCGTAATACAGCGGCACCGATGCGCTGGCCCTTACTGCAGTTTTTATAGGCAGGTTTGGGTAAGTTTCCCAACTGAAAATCTCAAGCCGCTGTTTTGATAAATTAGTCGCTGTTACATATAAGTCCTTATATTTTTTGTCTTTGAGGCTCAGTTGATGCAGTTGCAGAAAGGTAAGATTTTCATTGCCAGTTCTGGCCTGTATTAAATTACCCAGCCAACTTTCCAGCCTATTCCCTTTATACCATCCATACTTTTTGCGCATCCTTTTCTGGCCACCAATAAAGAACCAGGCTCCATCGTTAAATGTTTTAATGTCGATTTGATACATGATTGTTTCAATCTCTCCCGCTGAATAGCCTAAAGCGAACATTACGCCAACTATAGCGCCAACCGAGGTGCCTGCTACTTTTTCAATGCCTGGCGTAATATGCTTTTCTTCCAAAACCCGGAGTGCGCCGGTATACGCTATGCCGCGAATGCCACCTCCCTTCATTACGAGGTATTTATAGGGTAGCGCGTTCAAGGAAGGCACAACAAGGAGGAGCAATATGATGAGATACCTGGGCATAAGATGGCTTTGATACAAAAGTACCGCAAATTTCAAAGTAGAGGGTTGGGATTTGGTGCAAACGCATGAACTGTATCATATGCCGCAACAATCCAGGCGGCAATGTCATTGACTGAGGCCTCATCCCCATCCCTTCTCCCATAGAGAAGAGAGATTTATGTCTGCGCCGTGGCGCAGATGTTATGAGAAATTTTTAAGTCGATGACAATGCCCGTACCGGGCATTGTCTCTCTTGGGCATTTTACTACAAAAAGATAGTGCTTACGGCGCAGAACAAACACCCAGCCTCTTTGATGAGGTATAATTGTATTGTAACATTGCATTAAATGTTTATTGTGAGCGCGCGCGCCTTTGCTACCTTAGTTTAGCGAACGACCACTGCGCTTTAGCGTCTTTGCGCGAAACCGCCGAAACATTGTTTAGAGAATTACTTCCCCATTAAGGCAATCAACTTATTGTCCCTGTGGTACACATCGTTTATGAAGTTGATGTGCTGGCCGGTGGTATCTTCAAATGCCGTGAGGTAGGTGATGTGCACAGGTATTTTGTTGCTTAGTACATTCCACTGCGTTTTGTGCGTCTCAATTATGGAATCCAGTTTATCCTGGTCTATTTTCTTTTTCTCCAACTGGCCTAAAATGTATAGCGCCATTTCCTGCGGAAACTCTAACCTGATGCAGCCCGAACTTAATGCGCGGTAACGCTTTACAAAATCACCACGGTGCGGTGTATCATGCAGGTAAATATCCCATGGATTAGGCAGGTTAAACTTAACATAGCCCAAGGCATTGTCATCGCCCGGTGCCTGCTTGTAATTGTAGCGTTTATAGTTTTTAGCCGTTATGGTAGCCACATTAATTGGCTTGCCCTTGTTATCGTAGATCTTTAAACCCTTTTTAGCGAGGTAGGCCCCACCGCTTTTCTGTATGCCCGGTAATACTTCTTTTTTAAGAATGGTTGGCGGTACTCCCCATGGTGGGTTAATTACCACGTTAGCCATGCGGGCATATAATGATGGTGTCTGCCTTTCCATTTTGCCAACCACAACACGCATGTGCATGCTGTTTTTCCCGTTTTCCCGAAGAAATAACTGCATCAGCGGAATATCTACCAACACATACAGGTTACCGAAGTCATGCTGCATCCAGCGCACACGCTCCAGGTTAGCGCCAATTTTAGGTAGGACGGAATCTGGCAGGGTAGTAAGGCTAGCTATTGTAGTGCTGTCTAATTTGCCGGTTGGCTTTATGCCGGTATAATTCTGATAAGTGGTAATCAGTTGCGTCCATTCGCTCACACTATCATTCAGTGCGGTGGTTATCCATGGTGCTTCTTTATTAATAATGGTAGTAATGCACTCTGTTTTAGCGTCAACCGTCAATTCAGAATCCCGTAAAGCGGTGATGGCGCTTATCAAAGTTGCATCTGTACTCAGTGTAGAATAATGTTTGTATTCATTACAAAGCAGGTTGTAGGTGGGCACCTTGCTGCGAAATGTGCTGAGCGACGCAAATTTTGTCTGCATATTAGGTAGCACTCCTGCTGCGTTCCATGATGAGTCATTGGCATGAAACCAAAGCGAGTCTGCTTTTTTAGGCGCTATCCGGCCAAACATCAGGTCGCTGGCAGCCTGCAAATAGCTATTGGTAAGTGCGGTGTCAAATGCCATTGCTTCAGCAAGAGTCGTTTCCTTTTTGCCGAGCTTACCCTGGAGTTTTCTCAGTTCTGAAATATGGTAGTTTTCCGGGTTCAGTCCGTCCCACTTAATATCTTCCAGTTCCTGAAGAATTTTTATGGCAGCATCGTCAGCCTTGTAACCGTGTGAAAGCCATATCGGGTCGTGGTCATTATGCTCATACGCAAAACGTACATTATGCTGTATAGAACGGTAATTGGTTTTGTCAAGCGAATCCAGCGGCACTATGCGTGTTTTCAATTGCTCGGCAAAATCGTCATAAGAAAAATCGGTGTGCACCGGCTCTTTGTGTTTCCTGTTTCGTTTGCACGAAAAAGTAAGACTTACAGCAATAAATAAAAGGAAAAGTGAAAGATATTTTTTTCGCGAAAAGTGTGAGTGGTGCATAGTGTACGGGTAGTACCCGTTTGTTGTTTTTATAAATATCAGAGCAAAAAGTGTTCCAAAAAAACGTTGTTGTTTGCGCTTTACTGTTGTAATCAGTATTACTATACGTAAATGACCGGTTTAAGATGCCAAATAAAATTTAAAATTCTTTCATGGGGTCCCAAAAACGGTTGGCAAAGTCCTGCACTTTATCGTCGACGACCGTTACCCCTTCCTTTTCCAGCAGTTCCTGCATTTTTTCCGGTGGCGAAAAATGAAATTTTCCTGTGAGTAATCCCTTACTGTTGACGACCCGGTGCGCTGGCACTTTTGGTTTTACCCCGTGGCAAAGGTTCATGGCGTAGCCGACAACCCTCGCGCCCGATTTTGCGCCTATAGCCGCCGCCACCGCTCCATAGCTGCTTACCCTTCCTTTCGGTATTTCGCGAACAACCGCGTATATAGCGTCGTAAATACTTTCTTTATCTGTCTTTACTACCTTCATGGGTATTTCGGTTTTTTAACAGCGAGGTGCGTTTCGGTTCGGGTACATTCATAAAATCGAATGGGCAATTGAGGCAGCCGTTGCCGCAGCAATAGCCTCTTTCGCTGAGGTAAGCTGCAGTAAATACCAACCTGCCGTCGGGTAAAATATAATAATCCTTACCCTCTTTCACTTACAATATCTTTATCCTGGAAGCGCTCCGGCATAGTAATAGGGCCATCCGGCAACGAAAAGGAAACATAATAAATAGTTCTTCCATCCGCAAGATGTTGCTTTTCATAATAGGTTTGAATGGCCAGCTTACCCGTAGCCATGCCCTTACCATATATGTCGGCAATGTTTTCGTGTATGGTACAGCCCTGTTCAGCAATAGTCTCCAAAGTGAAATCATACAATACCTTTGAATCCGTTTTCAGGTTAATGATGCCACCCGGCTTCATGATCTGTTGGTATGCATTCAGGAAGCGGGAGTGGGTTAGCCTGTTTTTTTCTTTGCCTTTTTTCAAGAAGGGGTCGGCAAAAACAATCCATATATCCTCTACTTCGTTCGCCGCAAAAAAGTTAGTTATCTGCCCTATGTGTATTCGCAGGAATGCAACATTATCCAACCCTTCTTTCAGTGCTGTTTTGGCGCCATTATAAATGCGGTTGCCTTTTATATCGACCCCGATATAGTTTTTGTCTTTATTTTCCCGGCCGAGGTTCACGCTATATTCCCCCTTGCCGCAGGCCAGTTCCAATGTAATAGGGTTATCATTTTTAAAATGTTCCTTCCAGTTACCTTTAATGTTCTCCGGATACTGCAATACATTTTGGTAGGTATCTATTGCCGCGAATTTTATTAATTTCTTGTGACCCATAGTAGCCCGCAAAAGTAAGAACTATCTATCTACATTCAATATGTGGCAAAAGGCAATTATGTTTTGGTTGTTTTTTTTGTCATGATTTTGTCGGGCAGATTGAATGTATGTACATTTGCCGCGTAACTTTTTAAACAACATTATTTTAGATGAGAAAAACAGCTTTACTCCTTCCTATCGTAGGCATATTTGCTTACCTAACGTTAACTAGCAGCTCAGGCGGAAGAAGTGGTAACCTTACAACTTCAGGTTGCGGTTCATGCCATGGTAATAGTGCCACAACAGGGATTACTGTTTCGTTCAGTTTAGATTCAGCAGGAACCACTGTAACAAAGTATAAGGCTGGAAAGGTTTATACACTTAAAATGACAGGAACCAACTCTACGTCTTCTAATTTATCTTTCTTTGGTTATCATATGGTTGCGGTAATGGGTTCGGGTTCTACTCAGGCTGGAACTTTTGGTACCTTACCTTCAGGTACAAGCCAGCATTCATCAGGTAGCCTGACAGTTCTGGGTCATAATATGCCAATATCGCCTGCATCAGGAACTGGTGCTAGCGGAACAACTTATACAGTTTCGGTGCCTTGGACTGCTCCTGCTGCAGGTTCGGGTACAGTTACTGTGCGTGCTGCTCTAAATGCAGTTAATGGAGATGGAAACGATGGTTCAAGCGATCATTGGAACACAGGTTCAGGAACATTTGCTGAGTTACCAACTACAACAGGTGTTAACGAAGCAGTAGCTGCTGCAGTTAGCGTATACCCTAACCCGGTTAGCACTAACCTTAATATTGAATTAGGTACTGAAGAAAGCGAAGTGGCTGTTTATGACCTCAGCGGCAAACTAATGGCCATCGAAACTAATGTTTCAGGTAAATTAAGTGTAAACGCTGCTGTCTGGGCTGCCGGCATTTACCAGGTTGTTGTAAAAACAAATAGTGGTACTAAAACGGTTAGCGTAGCTAAGCAATAGTTAAGTAGATATATTTTTATGCCGCTTCCCACTTCGGTAGGAAGCGGTTTTTTATTGGAAACGCGCCGGAAGCGAGGTTATGAAATATTGCGGATAAATTATTGAAATTGCAACATGGCATATAGCGAGCAACTTGCAGACCGCATCAGAGAGCGTTTCGAAATGCTGGATAATGTAGAGGAAAAGAGGATGATGGGGGGCCTTGTGTTTATGTATAACGATAAAATGTGCGTAGGCGTAATGAAGGACGAGCTTATGTGCAGGATAGACCCGGCTTTGCATGACGACTGCGTGGAACAGCGCGGTTGCCGTACCCTTGATTTTGTAACCCGCCCAATGAGTGGTTATCTGCTTATAGATGAGACCGGCATGAGATCGAATAAAGACCTGGAATACTGGATTGGGCTTGCATTGGACTTTAACAGCCGTGCAAAAGCATCAAAATCAAAGAAAAAGACTAAGAAATAATTTTCGGCCTTACGAAGAAGCTGCAATACCTTGTTACTGGGCTACAGGAACCGTTCTGGAACTGTCCACCTTACCGTTGTGTTCATACTGATAAACCACTTTTGTACATTTTGGTTTAGCTGTAGGCATAGCCAATGCGAGATACATATCAGGTTCCGGCAGCCTTTCTATCCTTTTGTTCAGCCAATAAGCGTTCTTTTCATACTTGCTGTCAGGCGAATAAATAAACATGCAGGTGCCATCTTTAATAGCGTTAATAATCGGCATTTTCAACTCATCAGCCACCGCCGGGCAGCCCCAGCTGCGTCCAAGTCGCTCATTGCCATTTATGAACTCCTGGCTTACATAGTTTGCGCCGTGTACTACGATACCTCTATCGAAAGCAGCATCATTAAAGCCATGGTCCATACCATTTAGTTTTAACGATATGCCGTGTTCGCCATTATAAGTTTCAGAGGTAACATAAAAACCGAGGCTGCTTTGGTGGGAGTCGGACTTATTAGAAAATGTTTGTGCGCATTCTTCGCCGGAGCCTTGTCCGTGGGCTACATAAGTATTAAATAACACTTTGCCGGTCGCAAGGTCAATAATCCATAACCTGTTTTCGGTAGATGGAAGGTTAAAGTCGCAAATGGAAATAATTTTCTTGTCAGGATTTACTTTGCCTGCATTCAGCAGGTTAAGATATCCCCTATATGCCTTATTAAACACATAATACGATAACCGGTCGTTGCCGCTAAAGTCGATATGCGAATATTCATTGCTGATAAATACCTCTATTTTATGTTCGTCAATCGTTGGTCTTAGTTCATCAGCAGATACAGCCTTGAACGAAAATGCGATTAACAAATAGATACTTAAACAAACCAGTACTTTCCTCATGTTTTTTGTCGCACTTATAAAATTAACTGATTGCAAAGATAAGGTACAGCTCTATCCAAAGTTGTTAATGGTATGCTTACTTGCTTTTAATAAATATCTGGGTATAGTACATGGTGCCGTCAGCAGCCTTTGCTGTCCCTATGCCACTTATGGTATAATTGCCTTCAATGTTTTTACGGTGCCCCTTACTTTTCAGCCACATCTCAACTACTGAAGCGGCATCACCACTGCTGTATGCCACATTTTCTGCAGAGTTGGTTGTGTTTTTTATCTGCTTACCTATTTTGGCAACCCGTTCCTCAAAACCATCATGACTGAAGGGCACGCTGCCGCTCGCCATATTGCGGCTATGACCTTCAGCAACTTTAGCTAAAATGTCGTTTTGCTGCAGCGGCTTAAGCCCTGCTTTTTGGCGGTGTTTATTTACGAGTTGGAATATTTGTTCTGTAACAGGGGCGCTTGGTTGCTCCTTCTTATGCGATGTTTTCTGTGCATAGCTGGTTATTGGGAGACATGGCAACATTGCGAAAATGAAGAGGACGGCTACTTTTTTCATAAACATAAACTTGAAGAAGCGAATTGTGTGCCACAAAGTACCGGATAATTGTTAAAATAGTAAAATTTGATGAGTTTGACCAGTGAATGGTCTGGTAGATAATGTTGTTGAGCTTCAGTAGCGGAGTGAAAGGGTGATTTACAGATAAATAATATAGCGTTTGTCCAAATTCGATAATTTCAATCGTCAATACCCTGCAACATTATTTATTCACTCATAAAACCAATTAAAAATGAACGCAAACGTAAACACGCTGAACTGGTTTGAAATATCAGTAAGTGACACAGCCAGGGCAAAGAAATTCTATGAAACCGTGTTCGACATTACAATGGAAAGTTCGGACATGATGGGTATGACCATGACTATGTTTCCTTCAGAAAACGGCAACGGCAAAGTATCTGGCGCATTGGTTCAGGGCCCTATGCACAAACCAAGTGCTGATGGCGCCAAGATATATTTCAACGGTAACCCAGATCTGGGCGTTGCACTGGCCAGGGTAGAAGCAGCCGGTGGTAAAATAATGATGCCTAAAACAAAAATAGGCGACGATATAGGCTATATGGCGTTTTTCGTTGATAGTGAGGGTAACGCTGTTGCCATGCATTCGCAGGGGTAATGCGTTAAAAAATTATTAAAAGCGGCTGCAATTGCAGCCGCTTTTTGTGTTTTATAATGCGAGTTCATTTTTTCTATTTTTTACTTTTAATTTTTATTTTACCTTTGCACATGGCAATAAAATCTAAGTTTTATGGCGAAGGACTCACATTCGATGATGTACTCCTCATGCCGGCTTACTCAGAAGTTCTTCCCCGAGAAGTAAGCATCAGCACCAATCTTACCAGAGACGTACGCATTAACATACCAATGGTATCGGCGGCAATGGACACCGTTACAGAATCTCCGTTGGCTATTGCCCTTGCCCGCGAAGGTGGCTTAGGTATCCTGCATAAAAATATGAGTATCGAGCGCCAGGCTGACCAGGTTAAAAAGGTAAAGCGCTCAGAGAATGGGTTGATACTAGACCCTATAACCCTTACCCCGGAAGCAACAGTTGGTGACGCCCTTAAAATAATGAAGGACAATAAGATTGGCGGTATCCCGATAGTGGACGCCAATAATCTGCTTGTGGGTATGCTAACTAACCGCGATTTGCGTTTCGAAAAGAACCCAAAACGCAAGGTGAAAGAAGTGATGACCAAAGATCGCCTGGTTACCGCTCCAGCTGGTACGGACATGCACAAGGCAGAGGGCATACTGGAACAATATAAAATTGAAAAACTCCCGATAGTAGATAAAAAAGGCAAGCTGATAGGTTTAATTACCTTCCGTGATACCTTACAGCTGAAAAGCCACCCTAATGCAGCTAAAGACAATATGGGCAGGCTATTGGCAGGTGCTGCAATTGGTATTACTGAAGACATTCTGGAAAGGGTAGAAGCCCTTCGCCATGCTGGTGTTGATGTAATTACCCTGGATAGTGCACACGGTCATTCTAAAGGCGTAATTGATGCCGTTAAGAAAGTAAAAAAGGAGTTTAAAACAATACAGCTGATAGCTGGAAATGTAGCAACCGCTGCTGGTGCCAAGGCTTTGGCAGCTGCTGGTGCTGATGGCGTTAAGGTGGGCGTTGGTCCGGGTTCTATCTGTACGACGCGTGTGGTAACAGGTGCCGGTGCTCCGCAGCTTACTGCCATTGTTGAAGCTGCACAGGCTTTAAAGAAAACCGGTATCCCTGTAATTGCAGATGGTGGTATCCGTTATACGGGTGATATGGTTAAGGCTATTGCTGCAGGTGCATCTTGCATTATGGCTGGTTCTATTTTCGCAGGTACTGAAGAAAGCCCGGGTGAAACTATCATCTACGAAGGCCGTAAATTCAAATCATACCGTGGCATGGGCTCAGTAGAGGCTATGCAGGAAGGTTCAAAAGACCGTTACTTCCAGGATATGGAAGCCGATATTAAAAAACTGGTTCCGGAAGGCATTGTGGGCCGCGTACCTTACAAAGGATACTTAAGCGAAGTAGTGCAACAGTTTGTTGGCGGCTTACGCGCAGGCATGGGCTATTGCGGTGCGAAGGATGTTGTGACATTGCAGAACGAAGCACAGTTTGTGCGCATTACCCCGGCCAGCATGGCAGAAAGCCATCCGCACGACGTGGTAATAACCAAAGAAGCACCAAATTACAGCAGGTAAGTTTATTGTCTCCCGCAAAGGCGCGCTTGTATGGAAGCTCAAGCAAAGGCGCAGAGCCGCTAAGTTTTTGTGGTGAGATATTGAAGAAATAAGAGGCGCAGATTCTCATGGATTTTTGCGCCTCTTATATCTTGTTAAAAAGATAAAATGAGCAATTGCGCCTTTGCGTCTTTGCGTGAGAATGATCTCTAAGCAATAACGAAAAGTATTATAATGGAGTACACCTTACAACTCATAGATGAAAAAGTAAAACGCCACCAGGTAACAGCCTTACACCTAACCAGTGCATTGGCATTTATTGGTGCCGGGGCTATCATTTACGTTTACAATTTTCAGATAAAACCATGGGGACTCGCAATATTATTTGCCGGCCTCGCGCTGCTTGGTGTTACCATAGTTAAGAACAAATGGGTAACTGCTCCAGCATCGAACCTCGTCTTCAGGATAGCGGAGTTAATACTTTCATTGGCGCTATGTGGCTATTCGGCTATGCAGCACTGGAACCTGCCTATAGGTATTTTTGGTGTGCTTGCTGCCGGTATTGCGTTTGCTATGTTCTGGGAACGGTCATCTGATGGGAAGCAATTTATTTATGTTAGCGAGGAGGGAATCAGGTTGCCGGTCGATTCCCGCAAGAGATTCCTGGAATGGGTAGAAGTGAATGACGTAATTGTAAAGTTCGGCACGCTTTCTATTGATTGTGCAGATAATCGTCTATTCCAGTGGAATGTGCATCCGGTTACTTTTAACCAGCCCGATTTTGATGCATTTTGTGTAAAGGAAATAGAAGAAGGAATGAGCAAAAGAAAAACAGACGACTGGTAGTTCCATAAGTCGATTTGTCAACTTTTTAAAAGTTGACAAATCTTGGTCTCGGGCAATAAAACACTCCCTTTTTGGTTTCTAATACAACTACTACATTATTTTGAATAACACCATCCGCTTTGCAATTGTTGGTTTCGGGAATATAGGCAGGCGCCATGCCGAGCATATTTTGCATAACCCCAATACTACCTTGGTTGCAGTTTGTGATACCCATACCGCCATTGCCGCAAAGCTACCCGAAGGTGTTGCCTTTTTTGACAGCATCGATGGTATGCTGCAAAATGTAGAAGCTGATGTGCTGTGCGTTTGCACGCCGAATTATTTGCACGAACAACATACCATTGCAGGCCTCAAAGCGGGTATGCATACCGTTGTTGAAAAACCAATGGCTTTAAGCCAGGCGGAATGCGACCGCATGATTGCCACTGCAAACGAAACGGGTAAAACTATTTTCGCGGTAAAGCAGAACCGCTACAACCCACCTGTACAAGAAGTAAAGAAATTGATGGCGGCCAACGGGCTCGGCAAGATTTACATGATACAGGTAAATTGTTTCTGGAACCGTGGTGATGCCTACTATTCTGAGAGCGAATGGAGAGGTAAGCGCTTAAAAGACGGTGGTTGTTTATTTACCCAGTTCAGTCACTTCGTAGATATTTTGTACTACCTCAATGGCCCTGTAACCAATGCCCAGGGCTGGATACACAACTATGCTCACCTGCATAATACGGAGTTGGAAGATACCGGCAGTTTTACGTTGAAAGCAGCCAATGATGCTATTATCAATTTCAACTTTACCACCTGTGCCTACCAGAAAAATATGGAAGGCTCCATAACAATATTTGCAGAAAAAGGTACAGTAAAAATCGGCGGACAATACCTCAATACGATAGAATACCAGCAACTGGAGGGCGAATCATTACCCGAGATCAATATCAGCGCCAAATCAAACGACTACGGCCTTTACCAGGGCTCTATGAGCAATCACGATAAGATGATACAGAATGTGGTAGATGTGCTCAATCACTCACAAACCATAATGACCACCGCCGAAGAAGGCCGCGAAGTGGTAAAGATCATCGAACAGATGTATGCGGGGGCGGTAAGAGTTTGATTTACTTCGAGGCTCAATCGGGCTGTTTCTATTTGAATGCTTCTTAGCACATTGCCATGGTGTTTCTACGTTGGTATGTCCGATCGCCAAGGTGGAAGTATTTTACCCCGAAATTATTCGGAATCGAAATTGTTGTACCGTCCCTGAATTCAATTTTTATTATCCTGAATCCGCAGAAAGGTCCATTGTAATTCATCATATCAGACTCAGGCATTAAGGTAAAGTACGGTTTATTATATAAGTGCGGTTTTTCGTTTTTGTAACAACGGTTATAACTACTTTGCAAGCCCAAGAGCGTTACCGATGCTATATCTTCATGTCTATATAAGGTAGGGTTGTCAATGTTCCCAAAATAGAATGCTGTACTATTGAAGGGCATAATCAGTATTTTCCCTTTTGCATATTTATAGTAGTTCAGGAAAAACAAAAGTGGTATCAGGCACATGAAAACGGGCAAAATCATTGAAAAGGCTTTGAACCCCGTTACTGACCTATCGAAAACTGCTACGCAAACTAGAGCTAAAGCCACAGCCAAACCCCATGCGGCGTTCTTAAGGAAATATCGCCATGCTTTTTTAGGTGTTACAATGTATTGGTATTCGCGGCTAATGAAATGCTCCGCAGTATTGCTTTCCCATGTTTTGTCTTTTTCAAAACCATCTGGTTTAAATTCGGTATCATTAAAGTACAATTGTAAGTAGGGGTAAGTATCCTCAAGTTTTACAAAACTCTTAGCATATAACTTTTGTTCCCTGTTTAGAAAATGGAGTACAAACTTGTTATTGAAATAGGGTGCTAACTTTAGAAATTCACCATTTTTATTTTCCATGGTAACCGAGGGGTTGGTGAGCTCAATCCCAATTTTCTCCCACTCTCGTACCCACGGAAATTCCTCAATTAAACGAATTGTTTCATCAAAAGAACGTTTCGCTTCCTCAACGAATTGGCCGGGAAGAAAACCTTTATACTGGACTTTTGTAGTTAGGTTGGGCATGCTTAATAAGGTGTTTACTGTGCCGGCATTTAACCGGGCATCTAAAGCGAATTTACTGAAACAGCGCTTTTTGAAATAATTTATTTTTAGTGAAGTTATTGAGTGCGATGGATGCTGGTGCTGCGGTAATTTAATTTGGCAATTCGGCGATTCTACAATTTGCCAATGGCTAGTGTACTTAATTGTAAAATCATTACCCTGGTACAGGGAGTTGTCGAAATACAGATTCGGCGATTCGGCAATTTGCCAATCGCTCGGTTACTTAATCGTAGAATTCTTACCTTAGGGAATTGTCGAATTACCGAATTGTCAAATTGTCGAAATGTATGTTTAGTTATTGGGAGCAAGAAAGTTTTACGCACTATCAGCATATTGTAATTGGTGCAGGCATAGTAGGCCTTAGCGCAGCCATAGAACTGAAAGAGCGTTTTCCATACGATAGGGTTTTGGTGCTGGAGCGTGGCTTGCTACCCACAGGTGCCAGCACCCGCAATGCGGGCTTCGCCTGCATGGGAAGTGTTACGGAACTGCTCGATGACCTGGAGCACAGCGGCGAAGCAGAAGTGGTCGACCTTTTCCTGCTTCGCAGGAACGGCCTTGCCCGGTTGCGCTCCAGGTTGGGAGATAAAAATATCCGGTATGCTGAAAATGGCAGCTACGAACTCATCAGCGAAAAAGAAACCGATGCGCTTAGCAAAATAGATTACCTCAACGCACTGTTATTGCCACATACCGGCAAGCCTGCATTCAGCCTGGCTAGTGAGAAGGTTGCTGAATTTGGTTTTGCGCCTAAGTACACCCGGGCATTGATCCGGAACAATTTTGAAGGGGAATTACATACCGGTGAAATGATACGCTCCCTCACTGATTTGGCAATCAGCAAGGGTATTGAAATAAAAACAGGAGCCGTGGTAGATCGTTTTGAAGAGGGTGGGCGAAATGTGGATGTGTTTGTTACTGACCCCTTTCGCAATGAAACCATGCTGTTGAAATGCGATACCGTGAGCATTTGTACTAACGCCTTTACCAAACAACTATTACCCGATGTTGATGTAGTTCCTGGACGCGGCCAGGTATTGATTACACACCCAATAAAAGGGCTGAAATTCAAAGGTATTTACCACTTCGATAAGGGTTATTACTACTTCCGGGAGATAGACGGGCGTATACTCATTGGTGGCGGAAGAAACCTCGATTTTGACACCGAGCGCACAACTGATTTTGAGCTCAATACCATGATTCAGATCTCTCTCGAGCAAAAGCTTTCAGATATCATTATTCCGAACATCAACTTCGAAATAGCTAATCGCTGGACGGGTATTATGGCATTCGGCGCAACAAAGCAACCCATCGTAAAAGCCTTTTCTGATAAAGTTTTTGGTGCCTTCCGCATGGGCGGCATGGGCGTGGCTATCGGTAGCGAAGTAGCGGCGCAGTTGGGGAATATGGTCAAGGAAAGGTAGGAATAGTAAACACTATAGAATATCCTTATCCTTGCGGTGCCAGTATATTTGATTGTAAACAGAAAAATGATTTTTTGAAAATGGAATTTAGTCCAACCAATATCGTTATTAAACTTTGTCTACAGGGTATTGAACTGGAGGAAAAGGGTATGCCTGAAGAAGCGGGTAAGGTATTTCTTCAGGCGTGGAATGAAGCGACTGATGACTTTGAAAAATTCACTGCTGCACAGTATGTTGCCCGGACTAAAAAAGATGTTGCCGACAAATTAAATTGGTACGAAACAGCTTTGCAGTTTGCGCGAATAGTAAATAATGATGCCGTTAAGCACGCCTTCGCTGGTCTCTATTCAAATATTGCAAAATGCTACGAAGGTTTGGGCGACATTGAGAAGGCAAAAGCAAATTATGAATTAGCGCTTTCTTTCACTGACGAGCAGCCGACTGATCAGGAGCCATTTTATCACGGCACAAGAGCTGATTTGCAGGTTGGCGATTTACTTACCGCAGGCCGCGATTCTAATTACCAGCCAGAAATCCAGATGAATCATATTTACTTCACTGCCATGGCCAATGGGGCTGGACTTGCTGCCGCATTGGCTAAAGGAGATGGGCGGGAACGCGTCTATATAGTAGAGCCAACCGGGAGTTTTGAAAATGATCCGAATGTCACTAACAAGAAATTTCCCGGTAATCCAACACGTTCCTATCGGACACAGGAACCTTTAAAGATTACAGGTGAGGTAACAGATTGGGTGAGACAATCACCAGAAGATTTGCAAAAATGGCGGGAGAGATTGGCTAAGAATCAAGGTGAAATTATTAATTAGCTCGTGGGATGTGTTCGGATATTTTCGTTTGTTAGGTATAGGAGTGACTATTATCAGCAAACCAGGTGTGCAGCTGCTGAAGAAAGATAGGAAAAGGGTAGGTATTTTCGGATTTGTGTTTTGGTTGCTATATTTTTTTTATTGTGATGGATTTATTAAATTTGATGTAAAACATACCCCAATGAAGCCAATATTGAAATTTATACCCGTGCTTGTATTTGTCCTCTCTTCCAGGTTCGCTGTTGCACAAATAGTTCAGGAAACCTTTTGTGATAATGGTGGTAGCCTTGACACAAGTATTGTTATCAATGGCGATTTTACCTCTGGGAATACCGGGTTTTCTACCACCTACAACTATTGCAATACTTACGATTGCCTGTTTCCGTTTACGGATGATGCGTATTCGGTAGGTACTAGCGCGCCTTACTTTCACCATATTTTTGTTGGAACGGATCACACCACTGGAGCAGGTAATTTTATGATCATCAACGGTCAGGATAGCTCAAGGCTGGCATGGGGTGAAACGGTTGCCGTTTTGCCGGGAAGTAAGTATGTGTTGTCATTGTGGATAAGCGCTATGGACACTTTGCCGTCTGCCGGTGCAGCCACGGTTAGGTTATTGGTTAATGGAACCGCAATTGGCACTACCACAATACCAACTACTACTGGTGTATGGACTCAATTGCAAGGTGTTTGGTATTCCGGCGCAAGCACAACGGCGAATATTACTATCAAAGATGTTACATCGAACTGGAATGGTTTTGACTATGGGCTTGATGATATTACTTTTGAAAGGTGCATTGCCTATAATGAAGTCGCTGTAGTTAACGGCAAAGATTCAAAATCTGTAACTATTTTGCCGAACCCCAGCAATGGTGTTTTGACCATTTCAAACTGTCCATCCAACGCCAATATCGATATTTACGATGCAACAGGAAGGAAGATTCTCACAACTGCAACAGGAAACCAAACGTCTTCCACTATCGATATTACAAACTACCCGAGTGGACTGTATCTGGTTCATATCAGCTCTGCTAAAGAAGGGATATTTTTGTCGAAGTGTGTGATGATTGGTAGGTGAAAATTGGGAGCGATACATTATAGTGAAGAGAACACACATTTACATATTGACGGGGCTAATTGTTGCTAACATCTTGACCTGGCTTTTGTTATTACCTTATGCACAGGAGACAGCAAATGGCCATATGAATAACGGACCTTTTTTAGGAACGATATTCTATTTAGTCTCTGCGCTATTATTTGCACTTGGATGCAATGCTTTGATTCGAAAGAGTGACTACTATAGTTTTATTTTGTTTTTATTGTTTGCTGCAACATTTGCATTTTGGGGCTGTAGATTTCACTCCATAATTTGTCTAGGTTGCTTAAACTGCGGTTAACGATTCTGCTCCTCTAGTCCAAGTGCCCCGCTTGCGCACAAATAAAAACACGAATCAAAATTGGCGCAAGTGTTTTTCACTTGTGTCGTTAATCTGCAAGTCCTTTCGACTTGCGAAATTTATTGTTTGCAATCAATAGAGAACGCATTTACGGTTAATGGTCGCTAACGCCAATACAACGTAGAGCATAATAGTTTGCATCGCAAGTCGAAAAGACTTGCGAAGAAATGGACACAAGTCGAAAAGACTTGCGCCAATAGGGCCAATGTGGATGCACATATGCTCTCTCCTAAAACTCCCTTCCCAATACCTCAATCACATCACCAATCGGCAGGCCCATAACATTGTAGTAATCCCCGTTTATTTTTTCAATGCCGGTTACGCCAATCCATTCCTGTATGGCGTAAGCGCCGGCCTTGTCAAAGGGTTTGTAGTGGGTTACGTAATGTGTTATCTGTGCAGCAGATAGTTTGCGGAAGTAGACTTCTGTAGTTACAGAAAAGCTTATGTCCTTTGTTCCATCATTAATGGAAACTCCGGTTACTACTTTGTGCACCCTGCCGGATAGTTTTTGCAGGGTATCTATGGCGTTGGCGGCATCAGTTGGTTTGCCCAATATTTCGAGGTCGAGCAACACAACGGTATCAGCGGCAATTACAATAGCTCCTTCTGCTAAGTGCGAAATGGCGGCAGCCTTCTTCTTGGCTAAAAACTCAGGGACCTGTTCGCCGGGCATACCTGGCGGATTGGTTTCATCAACATCAGCAATAATAATGTCAAACTGTAATTCAGCCATTTCCATGAGCTGCTTTCTGCGGGGCGACTGGGAAGCCAGTACTATTCGTTTCAAGTGTATAGTTGTTTGAAAAGTGATAAACAATAAGTGAGCAAATGCCAGCTATCATAATGATCTTCAGCCAACGGCTTGCAATGGCGAAATATGCTGTGGTATTAACTTTGCCCAGAGTAAAAGTAAGCCAAAGCAATGGCAATATTACACCCAGCGTGGTGTAGAACCCGAGGTAAACATAACCTCGCTTAAACACAAAAATGCTGGCTATGCCCAGTATAAGTAAGGTAAATGCGCCAAGCACCCGGACAAACTGGGCGGTGAATTCAAGGCCCATAGTTATGGGTAGTGTTTTACAGCCCTGGTCGGCATCGCCTTTTACATCTTCCATGTCTTTTACTGTTTCGCGCATCCAGGTGAGCATAAAAGCAAAAAAAGCATAGCCAAATAGTATCCATTCTGCGGGTATTGCCTGGCGTAGCACGGGCACTTTGGTTACCCCCTGTAACTCGGGTTTATAAACCTGTAATACCAGCACAGTTAGCGCAGCAAGAATGGAAACCACAATATTGCCGGTCAGCAGCTGCCTTTTAAAATGGGTGGAATAGAACCAAAGCAATACGATACATACCGCCTGAACCAACATCCATTCAGGGTGGCCGTGCCTTGTTGCTAACGGGTAGACAAGCGCCAGGGCCAATAGGTTGAGCAGCACATGTGCAATGATGGCAGCTCTGAGTGGAATCAGTTTCGCTATAACTACCTTCTCAGGGCGGTTAATAATATCAATCTTTATATCAAAGTAGTCGTTAATAATATATCCTGCAGCCGCAATCAGCACAGTTGAGGCTCCGACTGGGAGAAAATCAAATAGCGTAACACCCACGAGCAGATCACCGGGATAGTCAATAAGGCAATACCAAACGAGTAATTGTGTAAAAAACACAATTAACAGGTTCTTCCAGCGTATTAATCTGAGCCAGTCCATGTTAGGGTTATTTACTCCATTCGGTTAAGAGTTTTCCCGCTACTTATTGCGCATCTTCGCGATAACGGAGTATGTCTTCGCTATCCAGAATCTCATGCTCAAACAGAATAATTGCAGTTTTGCGTAATCCCTCTATACATACAAGTGTGCCTTTGAAATCTTAGGTATCATGGAAACTGCGCCTTTGCGTGAAACTTCTTCAAACAAGTGCGCCTTTGATATCTTGAATATCATGGAAACTGCATCTTGGCGCCTTTGCGTGAAACTTCTCTCCCAAAAAGTGCACCTTGCGTAAAACCACCATCTGCGCCAAACTGTTATTCTCGGACGATTATCCTTTCCATTCTGCAGGGTTTAACCTCCACTGTTCCAGGGTAGCCATTTGCTCCGGCATAATAAGTTTCTTCTCTTCTGCAACTTCCATAAGGGCTTTATAGTTACTTATGGTATGCAGCGGCACGCCTGCTTTTGCGAAAGCTTCATCAGCTGCAGTAAAGCCGTAGGTGAACAGGCCACACATGCCCATAACTTCAGCGCCATTTGCACGCAACACATCAACCACCTGCAGGCTGCTTTTCCCGGTCGAGATGAGGTCTTCAATCACCACTACCTTCTGGCCTGGTTCCAATACACCTTCAATCTGGTTTCCCATACCGTGTTCTTTTGGTTTGGAGCGTACATAAATAAAGGGCAGTTTCAGCAGGTCGGCAGCCATAACACCTATAGCAATACCAGCGGTAGCTACGCCAGCTATTACTTCAGCGTCAGGAAAGTGTTCCAGAACCATATTCGCCAGTTCACTTTTTACAAAATCCCGAACGTAGGGAAAGGATAATACTTTACGGTTATCGCAATATACGGGCGATTTCCAGCCCGAAGCCCATGTGTATGGATTTTGCGGGTTAATTTGTAAAGCCTTAATTTGCATCAGTTTCTCAGCGAAGTGTTTCGATGTGCTCATAATGCCCAAACCTACGCTATTAATGGAAACCTGCAAAAAACTACCTATGAATTTTACGCAAATTGTATACAACGGAGCTAAGGAAATTGTAATAACCAACAACGTATCTGCCTATACATCAGCCCACGCAGGCGCAGGTGAGTATAAAGTATATAGCGGTTTAAACAGCACAAATCTTATTGCAGCCATCGATACGCTCAATAACACCATTACTCCCGGTGCGCTGATAGAGGAAGCAGCGGAAGATGCTATACAAACAAAGGTGGCAGACAAGTTTGATATTATTCATGCTGGTGGCGGCCTCGTTTATAACGACGAAGGCTGCGTGCTGATGATTTTCCGCAGGGGCAAATGGGACCTTCCGAAGGGTAAACTTGACCCGGGAGAAACCATTGAACAGTGTGCAGTAAGGGAGCTGGAGGAAGAAACCGGTATTGAAATGCTTACCATCGTGAATAAGATTACCGAAACCTGGCACATTTACAACCTAAAAGGCAAAACAGTACTGAAATGCACAACCTGGTTCAAAATGACCTCGACCGATAAGAAAACGCTCATCCCACAGGCAATTGAAGACATATTGGAAGTGCATTGGGTAGCTCCCAAAGATCTTGCTCCATATCTCGGTAATACCTACCAGGCTATAAAAGATGTTTTTACCAAAGAAGGACTGGCGTAAATAACGCCTGCATTTTGCTGTTATTTTACGATAGCAGTTTTTGCCTCAGCAAAAATTCAAGCTGTTCGTTAGATATACTGAGGTCGTCCTTTAGCTTTTTCTCGTCCACGTTGCGTTTAAAGAGTTCGTAGGCCTTGGTTATGGTCATGTCCAGCTCTTCTTCGTTCCATGGTTTGGTAAGGTAGTGGAATATCTTGCCCTTGTTTACGGCATCTACCACGGCATTCATATCGGCATAGCCAGTCAGCAATATTCTCACCGGGTCAGGGAATTCGCCCAGAATGGTTTCTAAAAACTCAACGCCTGTCATTTGCGGCATGCGCTGGTCGGTAATTATTACAGCTATCGGAGTTTCCCGAAGCACTTTAATTGCTTCCTCTCCGCTTATGGCCGTATAAACATTATATTTAATTCTGAAGACTGCCTTAAAAGAGATCAGATTGTTCATCTCGTCGTCAACATAGAGTATGTTAATGCTATCTGGTTTCATTGTCTCGATTTTATAAATATAACATTAAAAATAATTAATTGCAAGGTAGGCAATTATAATGAATTTTGACCGCCAAGTTGTATATTTACCCATAAATATACCTATCAAATAAATAACAATTAAATATTAATTACTAGGTAATATGACAAATCTGGATAAAAAAATACTTGAAACTTCTAACCTTAATTCGCTTTATCAACCTACTTTTTATCGGCTTTCAGATAACGAAGATAAAAAAAATTTTGAGCAAATTATTTCCCGGACTGAAGTTAGTGTTTACGACCAGATCAAAAGTCAGCTAAAGGAACTTATTAAGAGCCAGAACCCCGGGAAACCGCTTAACGATGCTGATTATGAAAGGATAATTGATGATAAATTAAATAATAAGCCCGCAGAAGAATATGGTGTTTGGGTATACTACCCATGGTCAGCCAAGATGGTGCACCTACTTGACCGCGAAGAATTTATTGACCTTCGTACTTCCGCGAACAGGCAAAAAATAACCACGGCTGAAAGAGATCTGCTTGCTACTAAAAAAATAGGTGTGATAGGTCTCTCTGTCGGCCAGTCGGTTTCTATGACGCTGGCGATGGAACGTGGGTGTGGCGAATTAAGGCTTGCGGATTTTGATACACTCGAATTAAATAATCTGAACAGGATAAGGACTGGCTTGCACAACCTGGGGCTTCTTAAAGCCTATTCTGTTGCCCGGGAAATAGCTGAACTCGACCCCTTCTTTAAAGTGGTTTGTTACACCAAGGGCGTTACTGATGAAACGATAGATGATTTTTTTACAAAAGATGGTAAACTCGACCTGGTAATTGACGAGTGTGACAGTGTTGATGTGAAGATAATGTGCCGCATAAAGGCAAAAGATTTGCAGATTCCGGTGTTGATGGAAGCAAGTGACAGGGGCACGCTGGACATTGAGCGTTTCGATCTGGACCCGAAAAGACCCATTATACATGGCTGGCTGAAGAATATGCCCATCGATTTCCAGACCTTGAAAAACCTGAAGGGCCCGCAGGAAAAGCTAGCCTATATGTTGCCTATTGCAGGCCTGGAAACACTTTCTTCACGCATGCGGGCATCTGTGATAGAGTTGCAGACATCTATCACTACCTGGCCTCAACTGGCTACAGCAGTAACCCTGGGGGGCGCAATTACAGCCGATACTGCGCGCCGTATTTTCCTTGATCAGTTTACCGATTCTGGCAGATATTTCATTGATATGGAAAATCTGGTTCGGGATATAAGGCCGAGAAAAGAGTACACTGCACCCGAAGAAAACAACTTACTGGACATACAGGAAATGAAAAACATGGCATTCATGGCCATGGATAAAATAAAACCGACCAATTTTGAGGCGGAGATCAGCGATGTAAACCAACTGGTACAGGCTGCAATTAAAGCGCCTTCTTATCTTAACAGCCAGCCCTGGAAGTGGTATTATATGAAGGGCTATCTCTTCTTATTCGCTGAAAACGAAGAACATTTGCCGCACGGCGATAATAATAAAAATGCAACCTATATAGCTAATGGCTCGGCGCTGGAGAATCTGCAGTTAATGGCCCGCAGCATGGGTATTGGTACTAAAATAACCTCTTTTCCCCTGGCAAAGAATAAAGTACTGGTCGCTGTAATTCAGTTTACAAAGGCGCCTGGTGTGGCTACTGCTACTGATGAATTGGTAAAATACATTGACTACAGGCTTACCAACCGGAATGCAGGAGACGCAAAACCCCTGCCAACCGAACTAAATGAAAACCTGGTTGCTGCAATGGCCGGCGTGGCTGGTGTAAACCTCTATATAAAGGGCAGTAGTGAAGAAATGAAGGAACTTGGCGGAATTATTGGCGCTGCCGACAGGATAAAATTTTTAAGCCCATCAGCGCATTTCGAGTTTTTTAACCAGCTTCGCTGGAGTAATGATGAATGTATGCGCACCGGCAATGGCGTCCATATTGATGCGCTTGGCCTTTCTATGCCTGAAGTTATTGCAATGCGGATGATAAAGAAGCCAGAGGTGATTCGCTTGCTGGCAGAATGGGAAGGAGGGCAGGCTCTGGAATATACCGCAAGGAAAAACGTAGCGACATCATCAGCAATAGGGCTAATTACAATGCCCGATTCATCGCCGGCTAGTTATGTTGCGGCTGGTAGGGCTATTCAAAAAATGTGGCTTACAGCTACCAAACATGAAATAGGCATACACCCGATGCAGGCAGCACTCTCTCAATTTTCGAACCTCGCTGCGGGTAATGTAAAAGATATACCCCCATATTTGCGCGATGAGATAGCCTTGTTGAATGAAAGGTTCAGGCAGGTTTTCACTGAGATAAATAAAGATGTGCCGGTGTTTTTATTCAGGATGTCAACTTCTGCTATGCCAGGAATGCGCACGTTCAGGAAGCAATTGGAAAAAGTTCTTTTTTTACCTAACAACAGATTATGATTCTCATTCGGGCTTTTAAAGCGATATCCGATACTGATGCTTGCATGAAGTTTGCTGAAGGCCATTTACAGGTGCTGCAGGAGTTCGATATTCAAAAGATCAGCCCAATGAACCTGGAATGGATAAAAGATCCGCTCTCGTATGTGATCACCGCAGAATCGACCCAGACCGGAAAAATGCTGGCTGGCGCACAGTTGCAGCTGGGTGGTGGGCGGCGTCCGCTTCCTATTGAGCATGCCATAAAAGAAATTGACGAAAGGGTACACGAAGCCATTCGGGATTATGGCATAGACACAACCGGAGAACTTTATGGGCAGTGGAATGCCCGTGAAATAAACGGTTTAGGAATTGGTAATTATTATTTAACACTGGCAGCTCTGGCCATTGCACCGCAAATAAACCTTAGAACGATGTTTGCGTTATGCTCTCCCTCTACCGTAGAGCATTACACAAAGTTCGGGTTTCGGATCACATATTTTTTAGGCAACAATGGGACATTCTTTTATCCTAAAAAAGACCTGACTGCCATTGGTATGGTTTTGGCTGACTGCGAAACTATGCTCTCTGCCGCTGCACCTGAACTGGAAATAGTATCATCTTTAAGGGCTAATCCGATACAAACAAGAGTAATAGAAAGCAGAAAAAGTCCTTTTGAGATAGAGTTTAACCTGGAAATCAAGGCGAGTTTCCCGAAGTTGGTGTTCTGATAGAACAATATCGATGCACTTTAACACCTAAGCGATATAGACTCCGAAGTGATTTTTTAAATTTATTTTTATATTATTTGTTAATCGCTGCTATGCATGGGGTATTATGATATTTTTTGTAAATAAGCACTCCGTTACACTGCATTTTAACTGTCGTTTAATATATTTACACTACAGATCGGCTCAAAAATAGTTAGATTTATTTCATTTTTTGCAATAATATGTTAATGATTATCTTTTTCTTTGTTAATCTTGATTAACATTATTTCAAAAATTAGAATACTTTTGGTGAAAATAATATTTCAAGTTACTGAAGAGTAGACCCCTTTGCCGGTTAGCGCTTTTTTTTAGATGGTGCGCTACCTGCCACGGTAAAATTATTGCTTAAATCTTCATTGGCGGGCAAGATGAGTGGAATTGCGGGTCTTATTTGGCTTTAGCATCCGGGAACCAATACAAGTGAAAGTTTACGGAATCGGAATAACTGTTTTTTTGAAAAGTAAAAATAACCAGCCTGTTTTAGCGCATTAGATCATGGATAACCCGAAACTGAAAATTACTGTTTTTAGGGCTATTGACGACCACGAGTTATGTCAGAAATATGTCGATGGCCACGTACGGGTGCTGGCCATATATGGCATTACTATGATCACTTCTGCCAAAATAGAGTGGTTTAACGATCCTGATACTTACGTTATACTTGTGGAATCGCATAATCGCGACAAAATATATGGCGGTGCGCGTGTGCAGGTAGCCAAGGGTAATTATGAATTGCCGATTGAAAATGCCATTAAAAAATTCGACCCGTCCGTATTAACTCTTGTGCAGGAGAACATTCCGGCAGGTACGGGCGAGCTATGTGGCTTGTGGAATTCCCGCGAAGTTGCGGGTTTGGGCATTGGCAGCATTTATTTAGGCAGGGTAGGGGTGGCTGTGGCCAAACGGCTCAACCTGAGTACGCTGTTTGCGTTGTGCGCGCCGGCTACCGTTAAGAATTGTATGCGGGTCGGTTTTTCAATTGAAGACAGGTTGGGCGACAGCGGCGGATTCTTCTATCCGAAGGAGGGCCTGGTTGCAACGGCGGTTACGTTACACGACGTTCAGGAACTTTCAAAGGCTGACGAAAATGAACGCGAACGCATATTTGATCTTTGGAAAAATCCTATACAGGATAAGCCAGACCTGAGCCCGAGAGGCAAAAAACTGGAAATAGATTACAACCTGGTTATTGAAGGGCAGTATTCTCACCTCTGACCTGCCCGCCCTCAGGAAATTGATGCTTTGGTTTTTTGCGCAGTGCGGCCAACCAGGTGTAGTTTAGTGGGGCTAACTGCAGCGGGTGAATTGAGGGCGGCATTATGTTGTTTTACAACAATATGGTATCTTGTTACAAGAATTTTTAGCTATCTTTCAACACCAAAACAAAAATAAATGCAGTTAAAGTTGCGCGCCTTTCTTATTCTTGTTCTGTTTTCTTTTTTGGGACGCAGTTATGGGCAGGATTCAATTAGCTATGCAACCCCTGGCGAGCGCCTGTCAATAGGCATTAAAAGCGCTTATTTCGTTGACGAGAGCGGAGTGTTAAAAGCGGACGAAGTTATTAACTCAAAGCAATTTAAGGCGGCCGGGCAAGACGTTCAAAATTATCCTGTTAGTAGTTCTGCATATTGGGTGAAATTTGTTGTTGCTAATCGCACCGGTGATAATAACCTGGTAGTGGAGCTCGAGTATCCTACCGTTGATAGTGTTGAATTCATTTCAGTTGATGGACAAGGGCATAAGTTGGCCCAACTAACAGGGGAATATATCCCGATTAGCAAAAGGAACTACCGGCACCAGAACTATATTTTCGACCTGGACCTGAAGCCAGGGGAATTGGGAACGTACTATATACGCACCAAGGCTTCTGAGCAAGTGTCACTACCATTAACGGTAAGTACTGCAAGGCGTATTGAAGAGAGCATTTTTGACAGGGACCTGATATTTGGATTGTATGCCGGCATCATCCTCGTAATGATGTTGTATAACCTGTTTCTCTATTTTACAGTGCGAGACCGTTCCTACCTCTACTATGTACTTTACATTTTATTCGTGGGTATGTCGCAGGCTTGTCTGCAAGGTTATGCCCCCCGTTTCCTATATCCTGATTCCTACTTCTTAACTAATGCAATGATGGTTTGGGTGCCCGCATTGTCAGGTGTTTTTTCAGTCCTTTTCATCTGGGACTTCATGAATATCAAACATTATACACCCACCCTTTATAAGGTTCTGTTTGGCATTTTGCTGGTATACTGCGGTATAATAGCATTGAGTTTTACTGGTAATTACCGTTTGTGCACGGCAATAATGCAGTTGTTGGTAATGATACTGGCTATTGTCGGCTACACGGTAGCTGTTAAAATATCGCGCATGGGCTACAGGCCGGCAAAGTTTTTCCTGATAGCCTTCTCCATTTTTATTGCGGGGGTATTCGTGTTTGTGTTAAGGAACGTAAATGTATTGCCTTATAATACGTTTACCTATTACGCAATGCCAATTGGGTCGGTGCTTGAAGTAGTATTACTGTCCATAGCACTTGCTGATAAAATAAACCTCTTCCGTAAAGAAAAGGAAGAAAGCCAGGCCCAGGCTTTACTGGCACTGCAGGAAAATGAGCGTATAGTAATAGAGCAGAACGTTATGCTCGAAAGGAAGGTAAATGAGCGCACACAGGAATTACAAGTAGCGAATAGTGAGGTGCATAAGGCAATGAAGGAGTTAAAGGAAGCGGAATCGCAATTGGTGGAATCGGAGAAGATGGCATCCCTCGGTCAGCTTACCGCAGGTATTGCCCATGAAATAAACAATCCTATCAATTTTGTTACATCCAACGTAAAGCCGCTGAACAGGGACGTGCGCATTTTGCTAGAAACGGTGGATGCAATGGAAAAGATGATTCTCGACTATGCGCCGGGCCAGCATAAAGAGGCAAAGCGTTACAAGGAAGAGATAGACTATGACTACCTTAAAGTGGAAATAGACCAGTTACTGAGTGGCATAAGCGATGGCGCTTCCCGCACTGCGGAAATAGTAAAAGGGCTACGCATATTTTCTCGCCTCGATGAAGACGATCTTAAAAAGGCCGACATTAATGAGGGTATGGATTCTACGTTGATCATTACCAATAATATGCTCAACAACCATATTAAAGTGCAGAAAAACTATGCTAACCTGCCACTGATAGAATGTTATCCTGGTAAGCTAAACCAGGTTTTCCTGAATATTATTTCCAACGGTATTTATGCAATACAGAAGCGTTTTGGCGATCAGGATGGCGGTATACTGGTAATAACCACTTATCACGACGATAAGCATTTGTATATAAAGATTGCAGACAATGGCACAGGTATGGATGAGCAGACCAAAAAGCGTTTGTTTGAGCCGTTTTTTACAACAAAAGATGTGGGCGAAGGCACCGGACTTGGCTTGTCAATTGCCTATAACACAATTAATAAGCACAACGGCCAGATACAGATCGAGTCGGAATTAGGGAAGGGTACTGAATTTATAATTAAACTGCCGTTGCAACAGCAGTAATAGATTTTTAGGGTATGGAAAAAATCAAGATTCTATATATTGATGATGAGCAGAATAATCTGAATAGCTTTAAAGCTACGTTCAGGTTCGATTATTCCGTACTTATTGCAGCTACTACCGAACAGGCATTCCGTTACCTGGAAGATAATAACGATGTAAGAATAATACTTTGCGATCAGCGCATGCCTGATAAAACGGGGGTGCAGTTTTTTGAAGAGATACGCAATCAGTATCCCGATCCTATAAGGATGCTGATAACCGGTTATACGGATATTGAGTCTGTAATTGAGGGCATTAACAGGGGGCATATTTTCAGGTATATAAAAAAGCCATGGACCGATACCGATATCAAATCTGCCATTGAGGAAGGGAATAAGTTTTTCCTTACCAATTCTATGCTGAAGGTTAAGAACAGCGAATTGCAATCGGCTTACGATGAGTTGGGTAAATTCGCCTACAGTGTTACGCACGACCTGAGAGGGCCATTGCTTAGTGTGCTGGGTGCCTTGCAGATAGCTGAAAGCGAGGAAGACCCTAAAGAGATAAGAGAGATACTGGGCATGATGGGTGTGGCGCTGAATAAGCTTGATGACTATATTACCAGCCTGCATGAGTATTACAGCCTGAAGCGCGGTAAACTTGTTTATGAGGATATTAATTTTGAAAACATAGTGAACGATGTTGCCGGGCTCTTTAAAATTGCAGGCAGCATGGAGCAGATAAAATTCAATGTTACCATCAATCAGACCGGAACGTTTTCTTCTGATGAGGTTTCGTTGAAGATTATTCTAAACAATCTGCTTTCGAACGCGTTTAAATACCAGCGTAAGGAGGCAAACGATAAATTTGTTGACGTAAAAATTGATGCAGATAATACGAATGCTGTTATTTTTGTAAAGGATAATGGAATAGGGATACAGGCTGAGCACATTGATAACATATTTACGATGTTTTTCAGGGCTACTTCGCAAGACATTGGGTCCGGGTTTGGACTATACAACGTGAAGGATGCATTGAATAAACTGAATGGCACGATTGAAGTACAATCGGTTTTTAAAGAAGGAACAACATTTAAGGTCACTATTCCAGGCAGGGCACATGGTACAAAATAAGAAGCAGCACTTTATTGTAATTGACGATAGCAAACTCGATTGTTTTATCGCGGAAAAAATTATTAAAAACACGGGTAAATGCGAGTCGGTCACATCGTTTCAAATGGCTGAAAATGCCCTTGAATATATCCGCACCCAGGCGACCCCTTCGGCTAACCCCACTATAATACTGGTTGACATACAGATGCCGGTGATGAACGGTTTCCAGTTTGTGGAAGCCTTCGAAAAATTGCCCGAAAACATTACTGATAATTATAGTGTATTTATCATTTCTTCCTCAATAAACGATGACGACCTTAACCGGGTTCATAATTACCGGTCCATCAGGCAATTCCTGAATAAACCGCTTACCAGTAACAACCTTTCGTTGCTGCTTTCTAAAGATTAGTGGAGGCTGTTCATTTCTAATAGTCCGATTGTTAATTTCAATTCCTTTTTAGCCCTCAGCTCTTGTTGCAAGGCGATAAAGCCGTAATTTTGTCACTTATTAATGACTTTTTGACCTTTAACAGTTGAGAAACTTGTTGAGGTGCTTTTTATGGGCACTTTTGCGTTTGCTGCTGTTATAACCAGTTCACCCATGGATATTCAAAGTATAAAAAACAGGTTTGGAATAATAGGTAACTCCCCCGCGCTCAATTATGCGCTGAATACTGCAGTTCAGGTGGCCAATACTGACCTTTCTGTACTTATTTCAGGGGAGAGTGGAGTTGGTAAAGAAGTATTTTCTAACATTATACATTCACTTTCGCCCCGCAAGCATAACCCGTTTATTGCGGTTAACTGTGGCGCTATACCTGAAGGTACTATTGATAGTGAACTGTTTGGCCATGAAAAGGGCTCGTTTACGGGTGCGGTAGATAGCCGCAAAGGTTATTTCGAAACCGTTAACGGCGGAACTATTTTCCTGGATGAAATAGGTGAAATGCCGTTGGGCACACAGGCAAGGCTGCTGCGCGTGCTGGAAACAGGTGAGTTCATCAGGGTAGGTTCGTCAAAAGTACAGAAGACCGACGTAAGAGTAATTGCAGCCACAAACAGGGACCTGCTGGAATCGACCACGCAGAACAGGTTTAGAGAAGATCTTTACTATCGTTTAAGTACAGTACCTATAAGGGTGCCATCGCTCCGCGACAGGAAGGAAGATATCCCTTTACTTTTCAGGAAATTTGCAGCTGATTTTTCTGAGCGCTATAAGACGACTTCTATACATCTTGACCCGGTTGCCCTGCAATTACTGGTTAACTATGCATGGAGAGGAAATGTGCGCGAACTGAAAAACGCAGCGGAACAGATATCTGTACTTTCAACTGATAAATTTATTACGGCTGAAGTATTGCAGAAGTTTTTGCCGCAGCGCGATTATGGCAGAAGCCTCGCAATAATACCTGGTGGGCATAGTGGTTCAGGTATGTCAGGCGGTGGTGGCGACTTTAATTCAGAGCGCGATATTTTATACAAGTTGTTCTTTGATATGAAGAAGGACATGAACGACCTGAAGCAGATGATATTTGACGTGGCTAATCAACAGGGCTATACCCCGGTTGACCCCACGACAACCACGAACAAGGGTATTGTTCAGGTTTATTCCGAGCCGGAACCGATTACAAACGGAGCTTACAGCAACACTCCGATACTGCTAGAAAATAACGCGCCGCACGAAGATGTAGAAGAAACGCTTTCTCTGGCTGACCGTGAAAAAGAGTTCATTACCAAGGCTCTGAAAAAGCACAAAAGCAGGCGCAGGGATGCGGCTACGGAACTCGGTATTTCTGAGCGTACCCTCTACAGAAAAATAAAGGAATACGGAATAAAAGAATAGCCGGGTTGGCACCATTTTATTTAATCAACCTTCCAGGTAAATACCCCGGGTTTTTCAATTGAAAATATGCAACAACTATTTGTAGCCGGAATTGATACTAATGCAGGCAAGACCATTGTTTCTGCAATACTTGTTGAGGCGCTGAAAGCCGACTACTGGAAACCTATACAGGCAGGCGACCTTGATAATTCTGATACGCTGAAAGTGGCATCCCTTATCAGTAATGAGCAAACGGTATTGCACCCGGAAGCATACAGGCTTGCCATTGCCGCATCTCCACACATTGCGGCTGAAAAAGAAGGCATAGCAATTGATGTAAACTCAATTAAAATTCCGGCTACTCAAAACCATCTTATCATTGAAGGTTCTGGCGGCTTGTTAGTGCCTGTGAATAACGACTTCCTGATCATTGATATGATTAAAAACCTTGGTGTGGAAGTTGTGTTGGTGAGCCGCAATTACCTGGGTAGTATAAACCATACACTTTTATCGTCGCTTGCATTGAAGCAATATGGCATAAAAGTAAAAGGGATTATTTTTAACGGTGCCACACGAGAAGGGACAGAATCAATAATACTGGAGCGAACCGGCTATAAATTATTAGGCCGGGTAAATGAAGAAACTACCTTTGATAAGACGACTATTCTGCGTTATGCAGCACAATTTTCAAACACCTTAAATGATAAATAACTGGGATGCCGCCGACTGGCAGCAACAGGACAAAGCGCACGTTTGGCACCCTTTTACGCAGGTAAGCTATGCGCCCGAAAACATAATTATAGAAAGTGGTGAAGGTGCATGTTTTATTGATGCCGATGGTAACCGGTACATTGATGGCATCGCATCATGGTGGGTGAACCTGCACGGGCATTGTAACCCGTATATAGCTGCAGCGGTAACCCGGCAATTACAGCAGCTGGAACATTCCATTTTTGCGGGCTTTACCCATAAACCGGGTATTGCGTTGGCGGCTCGTTTGCTTGGGCATTTACCACAATTTGCTAAGGTCTTTTTTTCTGATAATGGTTCTACAGCAGTAGAAGTGGCGCTTAAAATATCCTTCCAATACTGGCACAACCAGGGTACGCCGAAAACAAAAGTTATCGCCTTTAAAGATGCCTATCACGGCGATACGTTTGGTGGTATGTCTGTAGCTGCACGCAACGCATTTAACGCGCCGTTCTGCCCGTTATTATTCGATGTTATTGCTATTGATCTTCCGACTGCAGAGAATATAGAGCAGGTATTATCGCATTTGGAAGGCGTTTTGAAAAATGAAGATGTAGCCAGCTTTATTTTTGAGCCATTAGTATTGGGTGCCGGAGGAATGTTAATGTACAGTGCCGGTCATTTGCAGCAGTTGATCGACCTGTGTAAACGATATCATTGCATTACCATAGCAGATGAAGTAATGACGGGATTTGGAAGGACAGGCAAATTCTTTGCCATCGATTACCTTGAACGAACGCCTGATATCATATGCATGTCGAAAGGGATAACCGGCGGGTTCTTCCCGTTGGGCGCTACCGCCTGCAAGCAGTTTATTTTCGATGCGTTTATCAGCAATGATAAAATGAAGACCTTTTTTCACGGACATTCCTATACCGGGAATCCTGTTACATGCGCTGCCGCCCTTGCGAGCCTCGATCTTACAGAAAGTGAAACAACAAAAGCGCAGATCGATCGCATTTGTAGTAGCCACATAGAGTTTGCAAAAGAGTTGAAACAATACAGCTCCATTGAGCATGTAAGGCATACCGGTACTGTTCTTGCTTTCGATATTAAGACCGATGAAAGTACAGGTTATCTGAATAGTTCCGCGGAGCCATTGGCGCAGTTTTTTATTAAACGGAATATTATTCTGCGTCCCCTTGGTAATGTGTTATACGTGCTGCCCCCATATTGTATTACGGAGGAAGAATTGGAAAAGGTTTATGAGGCGATAAGAGAATTGCTTGATAAATAAAAGGGTTTCACGCAGAGTTCGCAAAGAGTTCGCAAAGGTAGTTTGTGTAAACTGTTATTGAGTTAAGTTAGAGTCATATTCCAGCTATATGCGCTACCCGCTCATTCCGAGCGAAGCGAAGGATCAATAGTGAGCGACATTCTCCTCCGGGGTTAGTACAGTAAATTACAAACAGTCGCAGTTTATATTAGGCAATCGAAAAAACTGTTCCGGGCAATAAAATATCATTACCGACATCCACCATGCAATCCCATGCATTATCGCCACGAACTACGTCGAATACAATTCCGGAAATGGTGATAATTTTATGGTGGCTTGTTTTTAACTGCATTCCAATGCGCGGAATAGTCCCTGGGGGGAATTTCAGTGTCGCAATTTTTTGTTCCGGCGATGGCCAATCAAATACCTGTGTTACGATTACCAATTTTGTAAAGGTTTGTTGCAATGAGCGCATTACGCTGTTTACAATTGGTGAAGGTCGGCCATCATCTTTTCTTTAACCCCATCAAAATAGGCCTGCCAGTTATCAATGCTTTGAATATTCTGGTAGTTGTCGCTGAGTTTAAGCGTAGAAAGTTTTTGAGCATTTACCTCCAATATCCGCCTCAGGGCTTTAACCTCATTTCTGAGTCCGTCAATCTCCGATACCGTTTTGTGTTCGTGTACAAATGCAGTTCCGCTGGTGAGGTATTCGTATATCTCCTTCATTTTGGCAATGTCATTGCTGTCCTTAGCTTCTTTGGCCTGACGGAATAGTGCGACTGCCTCAATTTCGTATCGTTTGTCAATAAGGTCGGGATGGGTGAGTTTGGCTATCTTTTTGAACATGGTGTTCAGGTCCTTTAGTTCTTCGTCAGTAAGCGGGTGCATCAGTCGGGCGAGTTTTTGTTCGTAAGCACCTCTGTAGGATGTTTCTTCTCTTTCTGCATCCTCCATCTCTCGTTGTGCATCTTTATCCCCACTTAGTTGTTCTGCCTTCGTGGTTGCCTTCCTGCGTTTAAAAGTGAGCACTTTAAGCGCTATTTCACCTATTTCGCGGGTTTGCTGTATCTCAAACTGGCAAATCGTTTGTTCCACGGAGTTTAGTTCGGTCTCAACGTCGCTAATCTGGCTGGTCAAGGCTGCTACCTCCGTTCTCAGTCCTTCAATTTCTGGTGCTGTTTCAGCAGCCAGACCTTTAAAACGCGTGAGCAGTTGTTGTATCTGCTGCATGGCATCGCCGTATGCTGCTTTATTCAGCAGGTCTATTATCCAGGCGGTTTCCATTACCAATTCAAGGTTTTCCAGTTCGGCGGTAACTTCCTCAAATTTTTTGGTTTGTATGGCAATATCCTCCATGTCCTGCAGAGCAATCACAGTTTTCAAGATTTCCAGTCGCTTCTGCAGCACATAAATATCTGTAATGGAATCAGCCATGGGTGTAAAAATAATGTAAAACCACGAAAGTAAACGGGTATATCTGCTGGAGGTTATTGAAGTATTTTCATGCCGGATGCAATAAACACGGGCTTTTTATTATTTTTGCAACACCTTAATATCCTCTTTATTTTATTATTTATTTTGAATTTCGCCAATTATAAGAGAGTATGAAAGAGATTATTAAGAGCTATTATGCAATAATTTTTGGAATTACCGGTGGGCGAACAGCCGCTCACCGAATTGCCATTTTCATTGTTGCTACACTCTGTGTGTTGTCACTTTCCGGCATTTTACTCTTAACCCGCGAAATGATGCCGGTAAAACAGATTGGTATCGCATTTACTTTTCCTTATTCTTTAGCTACAGAGGTTGGGATGTTTTTGCTGCTGTACGTCATGTATCCGGCATCCAAAGTTGCGAGTAAAAATCTGCAGAAAAACACCAATTATATGTTGGTATTGCTCCCCGCGCTTATTGCAGTTTTGCTATACGGTTACACATTATTCACAAAGATAGCTTAACACCCCCTGAGCCGAGGCTTTTCAGCGGTTACATTATGTATCTTTGCACCATGAAGAATTTGAGGGAGTGTACGTTGCCCCAGCTTGAAGAAGTTGTGGTAGGGCTGGGAGAGCCTAAATATCGTGCAAAACAAATTTACGAATGGATATGGCAGAAGTACGCGGCTGATATCAACGATATGAGCAACATCCCCAAAGGTTTGCGGGATAAGCTTGCTGCTGCATATAACATACCCAAGGTTAAGACCCATCATAGCCAGTACAGTAGTGATGGGACTATTAAAAACAGGCTGCAGCTGCATGATAAGCATTTTGTAGAAAGTGTGCTTATACCTGGAGATAAGCGCCTTACCGCCTGCGTTTCTTCACAGGTAGGTTGTTCCCTTTCTTGCAAATTTTGCGCAACCGGTTACATGGAGCGTAAACGTAATCTTGATTTTGATGAAATAGTTGATGAGGTTACATTACTGAATGAGCAGGCAGTAAAGCACCATGGCAAACCGCTTTCAAATATTGTCTTTATGGGCATGGGCGAACCCCTGCTGAATTATAAGAATGTACTTAAGGCAATTGAGCGCATTACAGCGCCCGATGGTTTGGGTATGAGCCCGAGGCGTATTACCGTTTCTACTGCTGGTGTTGCCAAAATGATTCGCCAGCTTGGCGATGATAAGGTAAGGTTCAAATTGGCGCTATCATTGCATGCCGGCAACGACATTAAGCGCAACGAGATAATGCCTATTAACGAGACCAATAATCTTAAAACACTTATTGAGGCGCTGAATCATTTTTATAAGGAAACGGGTAACGAAATAACTTTCGAGTACATTTTGTTCCGCGATTTTAATGATTCTTTGAAGGATGCAGAGGAACTGGTAAAAATATACAGGCAGGTTCCCGCAGACCTGGTAAATATTATTGAATACAACCCTATTGAAGCCGCAGATTTCGAGAAGCCTGATGAAGATAAAACAGCTTCATTCATGAAGTACCTGCAGTCAAAAAGGGTGAATGTGCATCTGCGTCGCAGCCGTGGTAAAGATATTGATGCGGCCTGTGGCCAACTTGCCAACGTTAACGTCCCTGAAAATCTAACTCCGTCGGCCGGGTAAGCTTTCGTGGTTGAATAGTATAGTTAAAGCCAATGCCATTGCCGGTGAAGCTCATTTCGTCAAGTATTTGTGCCCACCGGCTATTGTATTTAAGGTGAGCCCGGTACATAATATTGTCAAATATCAGCAAGCTTACGCCTTGCATTACTATTGATTTTCCGAAACCCCTGAACCGGGCAGGATTACTTTTGTCTGTATTTGCATATTGCACCAGGCCTGCGCCCGCCGCTACATAAGCCGCGTCGAGCCCGATATTGATAAGAAAGATGCGTTTGTCCCGTTTGTAATTATTGTAAGCTGTTTTATAGTTGAGTTTTTCTTTTGCCTGCATACTGGCACGGCTCAGCCCATATATTGCAATACCTGTATTTACAATGCCCCAGGCGGCATTCATTTCATGAAAATATTTCCATTCATCTTGTTTCGCGGTAAAATAGCCGATGCCGCCTGCCGCTGCATTAGCAGCGCCGAATGCCCCGAGGAACTGCATGCCGTGGATGTTGGTAATAATGCGTGCCCTGTTATAGGCTTTAATAGTATCGCCAAAATGCAGCTCTTGCGCCTGAACGCCATAGGTGCCCGCACAAACTAACAGCAGAAAGGTTATAATTACGTGTTTCAAATGCTCGGAATTAGAGAAGCAAAGCTAGCTGAATTTGCGGATAGGAAAATGTAATCGGTTTTTAGCGCTCATTTGTGTTGGGATTTTGCCTGGGATGAACTGGTAGCCGGATTGCAGCATGCACAAAAAAATACCGCAGGCAAATTGCCTGCGGTAGAATTATATTAACAAGGTGCTGCGGACTACTGAACCACTGTAATTTTAAGCATGTTGGTTGGCAGGTGTTCAGAAACAGGAGTGCTGCCGGTATTAATAACCACATCGTCTGTTTTTAGTAAGCCCTTTTCCTTAAGCAATGCTATCTGGTCATTTATAATGCCGTCCATGCTTTCTTCTTTATCATAGTAGAAAGCAGTTACGCCCCAGCTGAGGCTAAGTTGGTTCACCAGAGATTGTGTTTTTGTAAACACATATAGTGGTGCCCTTGGGCGGTAACTGCTCAGCATAAAGCCTGTGTAGCCAGACTGTGTCATGCCTATTAACGCATTTGCCTTAACATCTTTCGCTATTTCGCAGGCATTGTAACAAAGCGCATCGCTTAAGAAAGATGGAGAGTGCGGTTGCGGCACAAGGTTGCGGTTGTAAACTTCCTCTTCTTTTTCCACTTCGCGTATAATGTTTACCATGGTCTTTATTACCAGTTCCGGATATTGGCCCATCGCAGTTTCGCCGCTGAGCATTACGGCATCGGCACCTTCCATTACGGCATTGGCAACGTCAGTAATTTCGCTTCTGTTAGGGCGGGTGCGGTCTATCATGCTCTCCATCATTTGCGTGGCTATAATAACAGGTTTTGCCCTGTGTATGCACTTGCGCACAATGTTCTTCTGTATCATAGGTATCAGCTCCAGCGGCAACTCTACACCAAGGTCGCCACGGGCTACCATTACAGCATCTGATGCCAGGATAATCTCCCGGAGATTTTCAATTGCTTCAGGTTTTTCAATTTTCGCAATGATCTTAGCCGTGCTGCCCTTGCTGTTAAGAATAGTTTTCAGGGTAATGATATCGCCCTGGTGGCGCACAAACGAAAGCGCAACCCAGTCGATGGCCTGGCCTACTATAAAGTCGATATCCCTCAGGTCTTTTTCAGAAAGTGAGGTAAGTGAGATTTTAGTGTCGGGCAGGTTAATACCTTTCTTAGAAGACAGAATACCGGGTGTGGCAACTTCTACTTTTACACGGTGATCGGGTAAAATCTCTTTTACAATAACCTCTATTTTACCATCGTCTATCATTATTTTTTCGCCAACCTTTACGTCATTATAAAAGTTAGGGTACGATATATAAACCTGTTCTGCGGTGCCTATGCATTTTTCATTAGTAAAGTAAAAAGTATCGCCTTGCTTAAGGTCAAGTGCGTTATTTTCTATTTCACCTACGCGTAATTTAGGCCCTTGTAGGTCAGCCAGTATAGCGATATTAAAGGGAAAGCTTTCGTTTATTCTTTCAATGTTCTTTATTACGGCAAGATGCTCGTCATGTGTGCCATGAGAGAAATTGAGCCTGAAAACGTTTACGCCAGCATGCACCAGTGCCAATAGTTTTTCATACGTATTGGATGCGGGGCCTACGGTGGCTATTATTTTGGTTTTGTGTAACATGCCCGCAAAGATAGTTAACTAAAAATAAGTTAGTATTAAGAGCAAATGCACGACAGCCCTATTTAGCATAAAATTAAATAAGCTTATCTTTAAACTATGCCCATCTTCATAAGTCAAAATACAAATTGCAATTAACCTGATGTCCGATGTTGCTGAGTTGGTGAATGACGCTAATTTGATTGCCTCCTTCAAAAATGAAAAATTAAAGGATGCAGCTTATACTCAACTGGTGCGAAAGTACCAGGAGCGGTTGTATTGGCACATTCGCCGCATGGTGGTAGAACATGAAGACAGTAATGATATTTTGCAGAATGTGTTTATAAAAGTATGGCGCAACCTTGCTGATTTTCGGGAAGAATCGAATTTGTACACCTGGCTATACCGCATCGCTACCAATGAGACCCTTACCTGGATAGAACAAAAAAAGCGACATGCCTCGGTATCACTTTCGGGAGATGAAAATATATTTGCACAAAAATTAACAGCCCAAAAAGATTACGATCCGAATAAAATAGAATGGAAGTTGCAGCAGGCTATACTTACCTTGCCCGAGCGGCAAAGGCTGGTGTTCAACCTTCGGTACTACGACGAGATGCCTTATGACGAGATGGCGAAAATGCTTGATACAAGCGCCGGAGCGCTAAAAGCCAGTTATCATCACGCAGTAAAAAAAGTAGAGACATCTTTACGGAGTCATTAAACCTTAAATAAAAACGAACGTCTTAAAATAGCAATGAACGAGCGAAATAACATACAACAGGAACTTGATAGCATGGGTAGCCCATTGGCCGGATTGCCGGGGGGTATGCCTTATGCTGTGCCTGAAGGTTATTTTGAGAGATTGCCTGCTGAAATGGTTAACGTCGCGAAAATGAATGAGGATTCCGTTCCGGATTTCGGGAAGCAGATGCCATTTAGCGTTCCATCTGGTTATTTTGATGAGTTGCCGGGTGCGGTTTTAGAAAGGGCAAAAATAGCAGGGCAGTGTAGTAAAGAAACGCATAGAACAATTGCCTTTGTGCCACGTTTTAAGTGGGTGGCCGCGGCAGTACTTGCCATTGTAATTGGTGTGGGAAGTGTGATGGTGTTTATGAATCCTCATCAAAAAGCTCCGGATTCTCTGCTTTCAGCAGTACCGAAAAACGAGATCAATGCCTATATACAGGGCAGTTATGGGTTTGATGCCGTAACGGTTTTGAATAGTACGCATATTAGTAACTTAAATGTTGATAGTAAAGATATTGAAGCCTATCTGAATGAAACAGGGTGGGATTAGGATAGAAAAGTAATTGTTTGAAATTTTAGTTTATGAAAAGAGTATTGTTGTTTTTACTATTAAGCTTTACTGTTGCCATGCCTGGCTATGCACAACGCCAGAGTCAGCGCCAGGGTTCACCACGCCGGGAAGCGATGGAAAGGATTCATGCGGCCAAAATGGCTTATATAACCGACCGCCTGAACCTTACTGCAGAACAGTCTTCGGGCTTCATACCTGTATACCGTGATTATGAAGGCGAAATGAAATCCAGCAGGAAACTCTTCCTGCAAAAATATAAGGGGATGGATATTGAAAGCGCTGACGACGCCACTTCAATGCAGTATATTGATGATAACCTGGACTACCAGCAAAAAGCCATACAAATAAAGCGGAAATATAATGACCTGTTTTTAAAAGTTATTTCTGCTCAACAGGTTGCTGAACTCAATAAGGCGGAACGTGAATTTAAGCAGATATTAATGAAGCGAATGGAAGAACGCCGGGAACAAAGGCGTGGTGGCGGTGGCCGCTGGAGATAAGGCGTTTTGCCGGCTTACGCAATGTTCAGGCGAACAGCTTGTTCCACGTCCGGTTGTTGGAACTGGAAGCCATCATCTATAATTTTTTGGGCACTTACTGTGCAGCTCTTTAATACTTCCGCACTCAATTCCCCGAGTAGTATTTTAAGCAGGAATGCGGGAGCAGGCGAGGGCGTTTTTACGCCGCCTTTAGCGCTGGCAATTATTTTCATGAGGTGTTTATGGGTAACAGGCGTTGGTGCAACAGCATTGTAAATGCCGGCTACCGACTCATTTTTCATCGTGAATATGATCATCCTGCACAGGTCGGTAACTTCGATCCAACTGATAACCTGGTTGCCAAAGCCGAGCACGGGCATTATGCCGAAGTCCATGTGCTGGCTGTACTGTGGCAATACACCTCCATTTTTACCCAATACAATACCTATCCTTAAAATTGTGGTGCGCATAAAACTTATGCCCTTGAACGATTGGTCTTCCCAGCTCTGACACATTTCCCCCAGAAAGTCGGCTGACGGTGCGCAGTCTTCATTAAAAGGCGGGGTGTCAGGCATATCCGGTCCATAATAAGAGATGGACGATGCCGAAATGAACGACTTGCAGAATTTGCCGTAAGCGCGAAGTTGTTTTATAATAAAATCAGTACCCTTGATACGGCTATTGATGATTTCTTTTTTGCGTTGCTGGGTCCATTTTTTATCTGAAATACCTTCCCCGGCCAGCATCACCGCTGCGTCTATTCTTCGCATTGCGTTTACGTCGCAAATGCCTTTTTCGGCATTGTAGTAAGCGTAGGTTATCCTTTTGTTTGTATTTACCTTATTCTCGGTTCTGGTGAAAATAACAACATCATAGCCCTGGTCTATTAAGAGGCCCGTAAGGTTTGAACCTATAAAGCCAGTACCACCTATAATGCCGATTGTCTCCATTTACCAGTATAATAATACAAAAATATTTTCAACCACCTATTTTTAGCGGGTGAGAATACTTTTTATGCCCTAATCAATGTGGTAAACATAAGCAATTAATTATTATTAGGGTATAGGATGGACCCGAATTTTAGCCTTTTTGTATCTACAATAGCGCTGGCGTTAGTAGTATATTTTTATTCTTTTTTTGTTATTTGCCTAAAATTGCTTTTGCCGCCGCAGAGATACCCGGATACTTAAAAGTAAAGCCGCTGCTGATTATTTTCTGGCTGCTGACATTGCAACTTTTCAGTATTTCAATACTTAGTTCGCCCAACATTATTTTTAGCGCAAAAGAGGGCACTGGTACCGGTATTTTTATGCCACCCATAGCCCCGGCTATAGCTTGCATCAGTTTTTTGTGTGTTACAGGCTCAGGCGCTACTGCGTTATAAACACCGGTAATAGTTGGCGTCGCCAGAGCGAACGATATCATGCGCGCAAGGTCATCTACTTCTATCCAGCTTACCTTTTGCTGACCACCACCCAAGATGGGCATAACGCCAAACTTCATGGGCCGCGTGAATTCAGGAAACGCCCCACTTTCCTTGCCCAGCACTATTCCAAATCTTAATACAGTGGTTCGCATAAACGAAGTGCCGGCTAAAGAAGCGGCTTCCCATTGTTTGCAGGTTTCCCCCAGGAAGTCGTTAAATGGTGGTGCGTCTTCGTGAAAGGGTTCATTTTCGGCCTTGTCAGGTCCGTATATGCCGGTGGCAGATGCAGCTACAAATGTTTTGCAATTGGGGGCGTGCGCTTGTAATTGTTCCAGCAGGTAATTGGTATTATCTACCCGGCTGCTTATAATTTCTTCTTTTCGCTTTTGGCTCCATCTTTTATCTGCTACGCCTGCGCCGGCAAGGCATACCACGCTATCCAGCTTTTTGAGGGCATCAATATCGCACAGTTTCCGCGAGTAGTCAAATTGCGCATTGGTTATGCCTTTACCGCCGCCCGCTTTAGGGTTTCGGCTAAAAACCGTAACATTATGTCCTTCAGTTACAAGTAATTGTGAAAGGTGCTTGCCAACAAAACCAGTTCCGCCAATTATGCCAATTGTGCTCATGTTATTAATATTATGAGCAAATGTTACGCAAAATTGGCGTCACTTAGTGGCTTTAACTAAAATTTTTGATTTGGAAACAATAAAAAGGCGGCTTTGTCGTTTTTATTTCAAACTCACATAAATGAATAAAACTGTACATCAAAAACTTACCAACAAATACTCTTACACACATGCGGCCGAGGCTCAGTTAGCCTATGTTGATGGTGTGGTTAACCCTTTCCGTCAGGAAAATAAAATGCTCCGCCAGGCGGCGCAGGATCTGTTGAGCCCGCGCCCCGAGGCAATAGCAAAATTGCTTGAATTAAGCAGGTCGCTTTAAGCCTTTCCTTCTTGTTGCTTTTTCCATTCGTCCCGGTGCTTACGCAACGGATGCTGCTTTGATTTGTTGAAGATCATCATTCCGTTTTCACGGCCGGCACGGAGCGCTTTCTGCTCTTCAGGCGACATGTTCTTCTCTTCCATGCAGGCGGTACTGCAGCAGCCTTCATATTGCGCGGCACATGCATCGCACTGTATGAAAAGCAGGTGGCAGCCATCATTCTTGCAATTGGTGTGGGTGTCGCAGGGTTTACCGCAGATGTGGCATTCGGCAATTACATCTTCCGTAATACGCTCACCAAGACGTTCGTCGAACACGAAATTCTTACCGATAAACTTTAGAGGGAGGTTTTCTTCTTTGGCTTTGCGGGCATATTCTATAATACCGCCTTCAACGTGAAAAACGTTCTTGAAGCCGTTGTGCAGCATGTATGCACTGGCCTTTTCGCAGCGTATGCCACCGGTGCAGTACATAATTATATTCTTATCCTTTTTATCCTTCAGCATATCGGCAGCCATAGGCAGCTGGTCGCGGAAGGTATCAGATGGTATTTCTATAGCATTTTTGAAATGGCCCACTTCATATTCGTAGTGGTTGCGCATATCTACTATAATCGTATCCGGTTGCTCTGACAGCTCGTTATATTCTTTTGCCTTGAGGTACTTGCCGGTTTTGGCCGGGTTAAAATCAGGGTCGTCAATGCCATCAGCAACTATTTTGTTGCGGACTTTAAAACGCAATGCCCAAAACGATTTACCATCATCATCTACCGCAATATTCATTCTGATGCCGTTAAGCTCCGGAGCGGATTGATACAAAGTATCTCTGAAGGCCTCATAGTTGCTGGCAGGCACGCTTACCTGGCCGTTAATACCTTCATTGGCCACGTATATACGGCCAAATACCTTCAGGTCGAAGAATTTGAGGTACAGGTCGTTCCGGAAAGTTGCCGGGTCGGCAATATTGAAGTATTTGTAAAAAGAAACTGTAGTGCGAGGTTCTGTCTCGGCAAGCATCAATTGCTTCAGTTCCTCATTATTGATGCGGTTGTGTAGCACTGGCATTGTGTACCTTCCTTATTTTTAAGTGAGAAAAACGCAAATTTAAGGGTTTTGAGGGTTTGGGGATTATGATTTTGGTCATGATGCCCCACGGTATTAGTCCTGCATATTTTTAATGTGGCGGAGTATGGTATAATGCTTTTTCTACCCGATATTTGTAACGCAATTCCTCTCGCTTTTATTTCTTTTGGTTTGGTCTAACCTTTTTTACATGAGGAAATTATTTGTATTGCTCGCGTGCCACTTCATTTCTTTTGCTGCAAATGCCCAGGATGCGACGCCGCAACCACTGTTTAGTGGCACCTATGTTGGTAAAGCGCCTTGTGCCGATTGCAAGCTAATTGAGACGGAATTGGAATTGATATATGGCACTGATACATCTGGCGAATATGCGCTTCGGGATAAGTATATAGGCCGTCAGGGCATGGATATGAAATCGTTGGTGAAGGGGGAATGGGTGAGGATGTATGATGCAAAGGTGGGGATGCTGATAGTATTAGATGCAGATGTGGCCGACAAAACGTCGTACTTTTTATACCGGAAAGATGGTTCCCTGGCTCCGTTAGATAAAGATTTACATAAAATTGAAGCGCCTATTGATTGCTCGCTGACGAAGAAGGAGAGCTAAGCACGTATATTGTGGATAGTTATCGTTTTGTCGTTTATTTATAATTCGGGAGGCAAACGTACCCCAGTGCGTATAAATTTTTAATTATCTTTGCTTTAAATGCTTTCTGTATTATGACTAATGGTTATCGGGCGGTTCTCTTAACAGTATTGACGCTTTCTGTTTTTACACTTGCAATAGTTGAGTTGACTGGAATTAGTAAGAATTCTCTTTCTGGCAGGCGTTACAATAATGGAGAAGGGCCGGGTACTTTTTATTCAAAGAACGGGGAAACATACCGTGGCGAAATCTATCCGGAACAAACCAGGACCCGCTCCGAACTTGTTGCAGAAATGCCTAAAACAACGATGCAGTTTTACGAAACCAAGCATAATTTCGGTAATGTGCCGGAAGGTAAGGTAATGACCCATGTATTCCGCTTTAAGAATACCGGCGAACACCCCCTGATGATTGCAAAAACCGACGTAACCTGCGGCTGCACAGTGCCTAATTTCCCGCTGGAAACGATTCCGTCGGGCCAGGAAGGAGAAGTGACCATAGTTTACAACAGCGCGGGCCATTCCGGCTTGCAACAAAAAAATATAATTATACATTCTAATGCAATGCCTGAGGCCGTTTCCATTGGCATACAGGCTGAGGTACATTAATATGACTACGGTAACAAGTTCGCCACTCGGTAAGATAAAGCAATACCTTTCGCTCATAAAATTCAGCCATACTGTATTTGCGCTTCCCTTTGCGCTTATCGGGTTCATATTGGGCGTGCTGCAGGTTAAAGGGACCGGCGCATTGCCGGATACCACACCTACTTATTGGCTGCTTGCGTTCGGCAAAATGTTGTTGTGCATGATCTTTGCCCGCAGTGCCGCTATGGCATTCAACCGTTATCTCGACCGTCGTTTTGATGCACTCAATCCACGCACAGCGCAGCGCGAAATACCTGCCGGCATTATTAAGCCCGGCCATGCACTGGCCTTTACCATTGCCAATTGCGTACTGTTTATTGCTACTACCTGGTTCATTAATCCTGCCTGTTTTTACTTATCATTTGTTGCATTGTTCGTGGTGCTGTTTTACAGTTATACCAAACGTTTTACCGCGCTATGCCATGTTGTTTTAGGGGTAGGCCTGTCGCTGTCACCAATAGGTGCATACCTTTCGGTAACAGGCCATTTTAATATTATACCGGTTCTTTTTTCTTTCATCGTGCTTACGTGGGTTGCCGGGTTTGATATTATTTATGCGCTGCAAGATGAAGATTTTGATAGCAGCCAAAAGCTACATTCCATACCTGCTGCACTGGGTGCGCGCAATGCATTGTTGGTTTCAACGTTGCTCCATATTATTTCTGGTACATTGGTTCTTGCAACCGGTTATATCGGCCACATGGGCTGGCTTTACTGGCTAGGAGCCGCATTTTACATAGCCATGCTTACCTACCAGCACCTGCTGGTTAAGCCTAACGATCTCAGCAAAGTTGGCATCGCATTCGCTAACACCAACGGCATAGCCAGCGTTGTATTCGCTGCGATTACTATTTTGTCGTTTTTTATTTAGGGGGTTGGCGATTACGTATCATTAAATTAAGGAGGAGGGGCACTCGAAGGCGCAAAGCCGCAATTCAGTTATCATCCAAGATTTAAGAGGCGCAAACACAAACCGTAGGAATAATATTACGTCATTTAGATTGCCCGAATGAGAATGAGATTTGATTGCATTTAGCCAACGGATTGTTGTCATAATATAGTCGGCACGATGCAAACATAAACTTCGTTTCCCTGAGGGAGAAGGTCGGGTATAATGCCAATCTTCTACCGACTTTGGTTTGAACATTTAAAGGCGTTTCCCAAATTTAGCTTTAGGGCAATGTCTCCGTAAGCCAGTAGGTAAGCGCAAACTCTGTGCTTGTTTGCATTTATCGAAAAGCAGTTATTCTTTACGTAATTTCAATTTGTTACTATCAAAACAATTTTTCTGTTTGGAAGTATCAAAAATTATCAATAGATTACAACATCTTTTGCTTTTAAACATGTCTGTTTATTTATATAAAAATGCTGTCGCATGAAAATAAAGTTTCTACAAAATCCGCTATCTGCTATTACCGCGCTGGTTTTCCTATCGTTGTGGTCAGTTAACAATGCTTCTGGCCAAATAGTTACAACAGTTTCGGGAACTGGTTCTGCCAGTTTCAGTGGAGATGGCTCGCCATGTCTCACGGCAACAATGAACGCTCCGGTTACGGTAGTCTCCGACGCCGCTGGCAATTTACTGATTACTGATTGTTCTAATTACCGCATTCGTAAAATTACATTGGCTACGGGCGTTATCAGTACTTTAGCGGGTGTCGGTTCCGGTGGGTTTAGTGGAGATGGCGGTCCTGCAACAGCAGCCCAGGTAAATTTCGCATCTGGTGTTTGGGAAGGCCCATCGGGCAATATTTATTTGTCTGACAGGGATAATCATCGAATCAGAATGATTAATACTTCTGGCACTATCACAACCGTAGTTGGTACAGGTAGTCCGGGTTATACCGGCGATGGTGGACCGGCTACCGCGGCAACACTAAATTCTCCGGGTAGGGTATATTTCGATCCTTCAGGCAATATGTATATTTCCGACCGAGGTAATTATTGCGTGCGAAAAGTAAACACTTCAGGTGTAATCACTACGTTGCTGGGCCGCGGATCCGCTGGGTTTAGTGGAGATGGGGGAGCTGCAACATCTGCCCAGATAAACATCCCTTATTGTCTTACCACTGATGCGTCTGGTGATTTTTATCTTGCCGATCTTTATAATTACCGTGTTAGAAAAGTAAATTCCTCAGGCGTAGTTACCTCTCCGTATGGTACCGGTAGCGCAACTTTCAGTGGGGATGGTGGTGCTGCATCTTCAGCGGGAATTGCTGGTCCGGAAGGTCTGGATTTTGATGCAGCGGGCAACTTTTATATCGGTTGTTACAGTGACAACAGAATCAGGGTAATTAACACATCAGGTACTATTAATACGTTCGCAGGAACTGGTTCCGCAGGTTTTAGCGGAGATGGCGGCCCTGCTACCGCGGCAAGTTTTAATTTGCCAGGTGGAATATTTGTTCGTCGTAATGCAATGTACGTTGCTGACCAGTATAACAATAGAATCCGCAGAATAGGCTTTACAAACCTAACTCCACCAAGCTTTACAGCTGGAGCAACTGCAACGCTCGCCGTTTGTGAAAATGCTTCGGCTACAGCAATCAACACGCAATTAGCTATTTTAGATTCGGATGAATACCAACCCGAAACCTATACCGTTTATGCTTCGCCAAGTCACGGTTCTTTGGCTGGCTTTCCATTTACTATGTTGTCTAACGGCGCAGTAATTACGCCAAACGGAATGACCTATACACCAACTGCGGGTTATTCGGGAACTGACGCTTTCCAGATTATGGTTTTTGACGGTGTTGCATACGATACCATTACTGTAAATGTGACTATAAGCCCGGCGCCTAATGCAGGCACTATTACCGGTTCTTCTACAGTTTGCGTTGGTGTTACCACTACATTAAGCACCAGCGGCACTGCCGGTGGTACCTGGACAAGCAGCAATACTTCGCAGGCAACAGTAGGTTCAACTACGGGTGTTGTTGGTGGTGTAGCTGCCGGAACGCCTATCATTTCTTATTCGGTTACCAATGGTTGTGGCACAGCTTATGCTACGTTCCCAATTACGGTATTGCCGCAACCTGTTTCGGGTGCTATAAGCGGCCCAACGGCTGTTTGCGTGGGTCAATCAATAACATTATCAACTTCCGGAACGGGAGGTTCGTGGAGTGCTTCTAACAGTAATGCTACTGTTACTGCTTCAGGAATTGTTACCGGCGCAATAGCAGGTACTGATACTATCCGGTACAGCGTCACCAATTCGTGCGGAACTGCGACTGCAACCTATATTGTCACCGTTAATCCGTTACCCGCAGCAATTACAGGCACAACATCAGTGTGCGACGGCGGTAATACTATCGTTTTGGGCGAAACTACAACTGGTGGCACCTGGAGCAGCAGTAATACAGGTATAGCAACCGTTAACAGCACAGGTACGGTAACCAGCACGGGAGCGGGTACTGCTAATATTTCTTATACCATTACGGCTACAGGCTGCTATGTTTCGGTTCCTGTTACCGTTAATGCTTTACCTGCTCCAATTGTAGGTGGTAATAATATTTGCCTTGGCTCTGCTATAACGCTAACTGATGCTACTACTGGCGGTAACTGGTCTTCGAGCAGCGCATCAACAGCGTCAGTAAGCTCAACAGGCAGCGTTACAGGCGTGGCTATTGGTAGTGCAACCATAAGTTATACTAACCCAACAACTGGCTGCTACGTAACACATGCGGTTACTGTAACTGCCGTGCCTCCGGCTATTGGCGGCTCTACATTTGTGTGCGTGGGGACAACCAATGTTATGACCAATTCTGCTGCCGGCGGTACCTGGAGCACCAGCAATGCGGGTGTTGCTTCTATTGACGGTTCGGGCAACCTGACTGGTGTTAGTGTGGGCACTGCAACTATTACGTATACTAATGGCGGTTGCTATGCTACCCTTGCGGTTAACGTCGGCAGCTCTCCCGGCCCTATAACCGGCCCTACAGCAGTTTGCGTGGGTGCAACAGTAACATTGAGCAATGCATCAACAGGTGGTACATGGAGCAGCAGTAATACAGGAGTAGCCTCTATAAATACCACGGGCAATGCTACCGGCATTTCAAGTGGTTCTGTTACTATTTCTTATTCGCTAGGTTCAGGTTGCCTGTCTACAGCAATACTAACTGTCAATCCTATTCCGGCAGCAATTGCTGGTCCTGGTGTGGTTTGCGAAGGTGGCAGTACCATTACGCTTACCGACGCGACCAGCGGTGGTAGCTGGACAACATCCAGCGCTGCTATTGCATCTGCCTCAACGGCAACTGGTGTTATTACCGGTGTTACAGCAGGTACTGCAACAATATCTTATACCCGTTTTGGTTGCTATACAACAACATCTATTACCGTTAATCCGCAGGCGGCGTCCGTAATTACTCCGGTTGGCGATACTACAATGTGCCCTGGCGATTTCGTAATACTTACCGGACCTACTTTTTCAACATATGCCTACCAATGGTATAATGGCGGCAGCCCGATAAGCGGCGCAACCAGCAGCTACTATGTGGCAACTACTGCAGGCAATTATAGCCTGGCGATCATTAATGCTTACAGTTGCCTTTCGTCATCAATTCCGATGGCGGTTACTGTAAACCCGGTAACGGCGGCAATTACGGCGGCTGGTGCAACAACACTGTGCGGTGGTAGTAGTGTCAGCCTTAGTGCGACTACCGGTGCGGGTCTTTCTTATCAATGGGCTAATGGCACCACAGCAATTACTGGGGCTACCAATTCGAGCTACCCGGCTACGGTCAGCGGCAACTATAGTGTTTACATCCGCAATGCGGCGGGTTGTATCGGCACATCGGCACCAATCGCGGTAACAGTTTTACCTGCCCCTTCGGTTGCAATCTCTGTAAGTGGCACGTTGAGTTTTTGTGCAGGTGGCAGCGTAGTACTATCTGCTGATACTGCAACATCGCCTACCTACCAGTGGCAGTCAGGCGGAGTTGATATTGCAGGCGCTACCAACAGCAGCTATACAGCAACAACTACTGGCTCTTACCAGGTTGTTATTACCAACAGTTATCCGTGCACAAGCACATCGGCGCCTATTAATGTGACACCAATTGCGCTGCCTTCAGCCAATATAACGGTAACAGGTTCGCCTACCTTCTGTGGAGGTGCTACAGTGCCATTAAGTGCAGTAACAGCTGCCGGCAACACTTATCAGTGGATACTGAACGGAACACCAATTACCGGTGCAACAACCGCAAACTATACCGCTTCTACAGGTGGCAGTTATCAGGTGCGCGTTACTTCTCCTGCTGGTTGTGTAAATACAACAACACCGCCGCAGGTACTTACTGAAATGACTACGCCTTATCTTGTGCCTGTTTCTTCGGTTAATCACTGCTGGGGTGGCACTACCTTACTTGTTGCGCATACCAGCACAACAGCGGGCATAAGCTACCAATGGCAGATGAACGGCATTGATATTGCAGGCGCAACAAATGCGAGCTACAATGCAGGGCCAACTGCATATTATTCTTGCGTCATTTCCTCTACATCAGGTTCTTGCTCTGCAGGTTCGCCATGGTTAGCGGTAACAGAATTCCCTTCACCTAACCCAATTATCACCTACGATGGTGTGCACCTGAACACAGGTACTACATTCGTTACTTACCAGTGGTATTTTAACTATACGCTTATTGCAGGTGCTACCAGTCCGTCAGTTACACCTGCTGCAACCGGCGATTATGCGGTGCAGGTAACCGATGTAAATGGTTGCCAGTCTATGAGTCCGTTATATCCGCTAAAATCTTTGGTACTAGATACTACTGGCGGTGGCGATACATCCCATCATAGTGGTGGCGGTGGTTCTACAGGTGTGAAAACATTGGATAAAAATGACATTCAGGTATTCCCTAACCCGGCGCAAACCAGCATTCATATTGTTGCAAACGTGCCACTGCGCGCAGTTATTGCCACGGTAGACGGCAGGAAGCTGATTGACGAAACCAATGCCCAAACCATCAACATCAGCACACTTGCCAACGGCATGTATATGCTCATGTTGTTTGATAAAGATGGGCAAATGGTGAAAGTGGAGAAGGTGGTGAAGGAGTAAGTCTCATGTAAATATAAATATAAAAATAAGATATACTAAAGTGAATTTTTCACCATCCATTACAGGGATAGTAGATGGTGAAAAATTCAGCCAAACCAGGGCAGAGGCTTATAAAACTGCTTTTTCGGGAGGCATTGAGCCATTATTTATAGCACCTGCACTATCAAAAATTTCAGGTACTGCGTGGTCGGTATGTTCCAGAGGATAAGGTGGTCAGATGCCTGTGTTTGCCAGCTAACCTGGCGCAGGGTGCGGTGCGCATCTTTTGCAGCCATAGCAATCGTTTTCAGGAACATTTCGGGTGGTACCAGGTTGGTGCACGATGCTGTTACCAAAAAGCCGCCCGGCTTGGTAAGCTTCATGCCACGGAGGTTAATTTCTTTATAACCTGTTACGGCTTTTTCAATGTTTTCGCGGCTCTTGGTAAAGGCCAGCGCGAAGTAGCATTAGCCATCTTCCGGGGCATCCGCGCTTACAAAGATGATGTGGAGAACAAGTAGGGAAGCATATTATAGCAAAGAAAATTAAATGCAGGTACAGCAATGTGCTTGCATTTTTGTTTTATCGGAATTTGAGGCATGCTGCAATGTTAGATATATTTATATTTTTTTATCATTTTTCTTGTTTCCTTTGTTTATGTTGTATCGTTTGTTAATTTAGGGGCAATTAAATCAACCTCAATGATGGATTTACGACGCAAAATGATTACAGAAAGCATTTCTAAAGGGATGAAGTTGGCCATCTGTGTTTTTTCGGTAGTTTTTTCCGGATCGGTTACCGGGCAAATTGTTACCACGATAGCCGGAAATGGTACCTATGGCCTTAGTGGTGATGGCGGTGTGGCAACCAGTGCCAAGCTCGCTGCACCAGCTCAAGTGGTGCTCGATGCATCGGGAAATATTTTTATTGCGGACGCTGAAAACCATCGTATCCGAAAAGTGAGCACTTCAGGCACTATAACCACAGTTGCGGGTGCTGATTCTGCAGGATTCAGTGGTGATGGCAGTGCGGCGACGAATGCAAGACTAAACGGGCCTTATGGATTAGCGGTAGATGCTACTGGAAATGTTTTCATTGCAGATTACTATAATAACAGAATTCGTAAAGTAAACACTTCAGGCGTCATCAGAACCATTGCCGGAACAGGGACAGCGGGCTATTCCGGTGACGGAAGCGCAGCAACAGGTGCTAAGTTGAACGGCCCTTGTGGTGTTGCTGTTGATGCAGCGGGTAATGTATATATAGCAGATATTAATAATGGTCGTATTCGTAAAGTGAGCACTTCGGGGGTAATAACAACAGTTGCCGGCGTCGGTACATTCGGTAACTCAGGTGATGGGGGACAGGCCACAAATGCTCAGATTGCTACCCCCTACGGTGTTTCTCTGGATGCATCAGGCAATATTTATATAGTTGATTATTTTTATGCAGTCGTTAGGAAGGTGTCTCCATCCGGGGTTATCACAAGGGTAGCAGGGATTGGCACTGCCGGATACAGTGGCGATGGGGCTGCGGCTACAAGCGCGGCCTTGCGGAATCCGTTATATGTTGCTGCTGACAATTCGGGAAATCTATTTATTGCCGATTATCTTAATTATGTAGTTCGGAAGGTAAGTCCATCGGGTGTAATATCTACTGTCGCGGGTAGTGGCAGCTCAGGCTTTTCAGGCGATGGTGGAAATGCAACTGGTGCAACATTTACAGGTGTTGCTTGTGTTGCTGTTGATGCTTCGGGCAATTTATATATTGCCGATGAAAGTAATAACCGTATTCGTAAGGTTACTGCTAACCGTGCACCTGTGTACAGAAACGCAGGCGGTACTGCATCTGTATGCCAGAATGCAGCAGGTTATCCGCTTACCGAATTGCTTGCAGTTAAGGATCTGGATGCAGCGCAAACTATTACCTGGAGTGTCGTAACAGCTCCTGCCCATGGTACTGCTGTGATTGCTGGAACAAGGCCATCAAACGGCTTTATAGTAAGGCCAGTTGGAACAAGCTACACTCCGAATGCAGGTTATTCAGGCGTTGATACCATGGTGTTGAGGGTGAGTGATGGCATAGTAGCTACGACTGCTACCTTCTACCTTAATGTCAATGCACTACCAGCAGTTCCGGTTATTTCTGGCGCGACTGCAGTTTGCCACGGCGGCACAGCGACGCTTATAGCCTCACCTTCAGGCGGCGTTTGGTCATCAATGGATGGTAATGCAACAGTAGGTGCTTCTACAGGTATTATTACAGGTGTGGGTGGCCCGGTAGGTGTTATTAGCTACCTGAGTCCATACAATGCTTATGGCTGCAGAAGTCAGGTGAGAACAACAATTCCTATTCTATCTTATCCTGCAGCAGGCACTATTACTGGGTCTTCAATAGTTTGCCCTGGTTCAACAACTTCACTGAGCGAGAGTGTAACTGGCGGTACCTGGACAAGTTCTAACACTGCACTCGCCACAATATCCGCTTCGGGAGCTGTTACTGGTGTGAGTAGTGGCGCATTAACAATCAGCTATACGGTAAGTAATTCTTGTTTCAGCGCAATGGCAACAACCCCAATGACTGTTGGCGGTGCAACCAATCCTTCTGTTATTGCGGGTGGTACTTACGTTTGTATCGGCAGCACAATAACCTATTCTAATGCGCTTTCAGGTGGTTCATGGAGCAGCACTAATACAAGCGTTGCAAACGTATCTGGTTCAGGTGTTGTTAGTCCGGTTGCTGTTGGTACTGCAACAATTATTTATTCTTATACAAATGGCTGTGGTATTACCCGCACAGCCTCGAAAGCTATAACTGTTTATGACCTACCGAACACTGGTACTGTTACAGGTCCGTCAACAGTAACCAGGGGTGCCGTTTTAAGTCTTACTACTTCCGGTATAACTTCTGGTACCTGGTACAGGTCAACATCAAGTTCATCTGTTTTGCTGGTTTCAGGTAGTGGCACCACGGGCAGGGTATATGGTGTTGCTCCAGGCACTGCAAACGTATATTATACAGCTTCGAACACTTGCGGAACTGCTACTTCCAGCTATGCTTTGAGTGTAACTGCCGGTCGTTCTGAAAATGGCAGCGTAGTTGCTGAGGGTACTGAAGGCAATGATATTGCCGTTTTCCCTAACCCTACATCAGGTATTGTTACTGTTCAAATTCCGGGTACAGGTTCCAGCGACATCAACGTAACTGACATGAGCGGAAAGGTTGTCGTGATGCAGAGCGCCACTACCAATAAGTCAGACCTTGACTTAAGCAGGCTTTCTCCCGGCATCTACCAGATCACGGTTAACAACGGAGTGCAGGTATTTACTAGTAAAGTTGTACTGAAATAGTCGTTTTTAATTTATTTTTAATATTGCGGCCCCAACTTGTTGGGGCCGTTTTTTTTGATTGTGCCTTTGCCGCCTTGCACCACCAATGGTCTTGTGCCATAGCACCTTTCCGCGAAACTAGGGCAGAGGCTTATAACTGCTTTTTCGGGAGGCATTGAGCCATTAATTATAGTACCTGCACAATTAAAAATTTCAGGTACTGCGTGGTCGGGATGTTCCAGAGGATAGGGTGGTCAGATGCCTGTGTTTGCCAGCTTACCTGGCGCAGGGTGCGGTGCGCATCTTTTGCCGCCATAGCAATCGTTTTCAGGAACATTTCGGGTGGTACCAGGTTGGTGCACGATGCTGTTACCAGGAAGCCGCCCGGCTTGGTAAGCTTCATGCCACGGAGGTTAATTTCTTTATAGCCTGTTACTGCCTTTTCAATGTTTTCGCGGCTTTTGGTAAAGGCCGGTGGGTCCAGCATAACCACATCATATTTTTTGCCTTCCTTGGCCCATAGCTTAAGCTTGTCGAATGCGTTTACTGCCTCGAATTTGCAAACCTCGTCAAAGCCATTAAGGGTGGCATTGCGGCGGGCTGTGGCTACTGCATTTTCCGAAATATCCAACCCCAAAACGCTCTTAGCGCCATAATGCGCGGCATGAAGCGAAAAAGTACCCGTATAGCAAAAGGCTTCCAATACGTCGGCACCCTTTACAATATGCTCTATTTCACGGCGGTTGTTCTGCTGATCTAGGAAGTAACCTGTCTTCTGGCCATTTTCAATATCTACATGGAATTTCAGGCCGTTTTCATTAATAATAATATTTGTATCGAAGGGTGCAGAAAGGAACCCCTTTTGCTGTTCCATCCCTTCCAGTTCGCGGACGGGTACATCATTGCGCTCATATATGCCCTTTGGTTTAAAAATGCGCTCCAGCGCCTCTACAATAGCACCTTTAAAGCGCTCCATGCCCAGGGCGAGGGTTTGTATAACAAAGTAATCGTTGAATTTATCAATAATAAGTGCAGAAAGGCCGTCGGCCTCGCCGAATATGAGGCGGCAGTTTTCTACATAGCCAATGCTCTGGCGGTAATCCCAGGCTTCTTTAATGCGATTGTAGAAAAAGCCTTCGTCCACTTTTTCGTTTTTATGGCGGGTAAGCAGGCGTATACGTATCTGCGAGGCAGGGTTTACATAGCCCTTGCCAACGAATGAACCATTATAGGAATATACCTCTACAATATCTCCGGGTTCAAAATCACCCTCGCTATCGCCCAGTTCATTTGCAAATATCCACGGATGCCCGTTCATGATACGGTCACCAATCTTTTTTCTCAGAAAAAATTTAGCCATGGCGCGAAGTTAATGGTAAATTGTGTTTCGTAATAGTCGTAATAGTCGTAAGTCGTAAGTCGAGAGTCGTAAGCGGTTCGTAATAGTCGTAAGTCATAAGTCATAAGTCGTAAGCGGTTAGTATTAGTCGTAAGTCATAAGTCGTAAGTGGTTAGTATTAGTCGTAAGTCATAAGTCGTAAGTCGTAAGCGGTTGCTTCGGGATAGTCGTTAGAGATTAGTTATAAGTTGAGAGTCGAAAGCGTTTATTTTGATTGGATGGGAGCGTAACCGGCTAGTCATAAGGTGTTGGTTGTGGTGGTAAGTGGTTGTTGTTAGTGGGTTGTTAAGTGGTGCCTGCAAAATTCAAAAATGTTTTTCGGGTTTGTTTGTTAGCGGGTTGTTAAGTGGTGCCTGAAAAATGGAAAATACCGGGCTTTGTTGTTCTGAGGCTCTATATCGCGCGCTGCAATCAACCTGCAATAACATGCTGCATTTACATGGCTCCATTGGCTCTCCATAAACGGTAGTTGCGAGGCCCTTCTCCGAAGCAATCTCAAAATAGCGGGGGAACTTCTTACACCATCCAGCACTCGTGAGATTGCTTCTCCCACAGAAAATGCGGGATCGCAAAGACCAGTTTTTGCAATTGTCATTGGCACGTAAGGAAGGACCTTGTATGTAGTTCTTGCTCTTTGGCGGGTAATAACCATATCCCGCTTGTGTTTAGCTATTTCTTTCTTCAACATGACAAAGCCCCTTTGGTACAAAGTTGCCGGGTTTTATTGATGTGGCAAACCGTTATACCCACGGTTTTCACGTGTGTTATTTGGTTTATGTATCGGTGGTTGATATTGTTGGATGTGCAGGTACGTATTATTGAGGGGTGTACGATGTCTGCGATTTATCGCAGAGGCCTTTACGAGACCGGGGACGATTAAATCACGTGTATGCACTTGGCATTGGGTGTGCAACGATTGATGATGGATGTGGGGGATGGCAATCACGGCTATATTTTTTTTGTCAGGCTGATATTTCCTTGGTAGCCAATCAAATAAAATATTATATTCAAACTTTTATTAAAGAGAATAATAATCCGAGTGATAAATGAGTGGCAAAAAAGATAGCTATTGTAGAAATAGCAAATGCTAAAAACTCTGATCTATCCGGGATTGACCGTAGCATACAAATCTTAAAATCACTACACGCAATAAGGGATATATCAGACCATCCTTTTTTAGTTGATAGCCAAATCCTTAAATATACTTCTAAAGAGTTGGTTGAGACTTCTGCAAAACTGCAAATTTTGATCGAGCTTTTGGAAGAAGTAAGGGCGAAAGCAGATAAGGTAATTGTATTTGCAGACAGGAGGGAAACGCAAAAGATGTTGCAGCAAGTGATACACGATTACTTTGCCGTTTTTCCGAGTATCATCAATGGAGATACACCCGCTACAAAAAAAATGGAAGGAAAGGCGAAATTAAGCAGACAACAAACCATTGATCGTTATCAAAGTGTACCCGGCTTCAATGTAATAGTTATGTCGCCACTAGCTGCTGGCGTGGGTCTAAATGTGACCGGCGCAAACCATGTTATTCATTATTCAAGACATTGGAATCCAGCTAAAGAACAACAAGCAACCGATAGGGCATATAGGATTGGGCAAACAAAGGATGTACATGTTTATTATCCAATGGCAGTTTCTAATGAATTTGTCTCTTTTGATTTGATATTGGATAAATTGCTTAGCAGGAAAATCTCATTGGCTGAGAGCGTATTATTCCCTTCAGATAGAGCAGAGGTAAAACGAGATGATATGTTTAATAGTGTTTTTTACTTCGATGCGACAGCAAGAAAAATCCCATTAGAATTAGGTGAAATTGATAGCTTACACCCATCTCTATTTGAAGCTTATGTGGCTGCACTCTATTCAAAAATGGGTTTTACGATACATTTAACGCCTAATTCAAATGACAAAGGAGTGGACGTTATAGCCTTTAGAGACGATGGGAATTATATTATTCAGGCGAAGCAAAGTAAATCTGTCATTGGCAATAGTGGTGTCCAGGAAATTAGTGCTGCAAAAAAATATTATGAAACACAGTTTGGTAATGACTTCGATTTAATTTTGTTTTCAAACAATGATTTTACATCGGCAGCGATAATTTTAGCAAATGCTAATCAGGTAAAATTGATTGATAGACGAATTTTTGAAAAAATGGTCAGCGAAAACGAAGTTTTTATTCAGGATGTACATGAACATGAGTCAAGAAGGATAAAGCATGTTTAGGTTGTTGTTGGTACTGTGTTTTCGGAAGCAAATGCTTTTTGAACACAGCGTGGAAGCTGCAAGCCACAAGTGTTCAAAGCACTGTTTCCTGAACATTTTCCTGCCAGAAGTTGGGTAGTCCCTATGGGACATGAGCCCATTATTGTTAGATTTTGCTACAGAGCGGTAGTCCCTAACGGGACATTTTCAACTACAAGGATGGGTTTCGAACACTTGTGGCAGCAAGGTTCGACCAGCTTACTGGTATAATCCGGCCTGCGTGAGGGATAGTAGCGGATACCCCGCAAGCCCGAGGCGACGAGGGCGCGGAGTAGCAGCGGATAGCACGACCCTGCGGGTGAGCGAGTGCGGAGAGCGTCGAGCGAAGGGCGCGAATGAGCAGGGGCACGCCATAAATCCCCACAATAATCCCATTTACCCCGGCGTGTAAAAAGTAATCTTGTTTTTTTCATTTTTCACTTTACTTTTGCGCCCATGTCATACAATATAAAAACAATAACAGTAGTAGGTTCCGGTACAATGGGTAATGGTATTTGCCATGTTTTTGCCCAAAACGGATACAATGTGCATATGATGGATATTAACCAGGGTGCACTGGACAAGGCTAAGGCTACCATCTCTAAGAACATGGATCGCCAGGTTGCCAAAGGTTCGTTAACTGAAGAGGCTAAACAGGCTGCGCTTGACCTTATCACCACTTATACTGATATGGCTGCAGCGGTTAAGGATGCTGACCTTATTGTTGAAGCGGCAACTGAAAACATTGACCTGAAACTGAACATTTTCAAGCAGCTGGATGAACTGGCTCCTGAAAACTGCATTTTGTCTTCTAACACATCTTCTATCTCTCTTACGCGTATAGCGTCGGTAACCAAGCGTCCGGGCAAGGTTATTGGTATGCACTTCATGAACCCGGTTCCTGTTATGAAATTAGTTGAAATTATTAATGGTTATGGTACTGATAAAGATGTTACCAGCACTATCTACAACCTGTCTGAAAAAATAGGTAAGGTTCCTTGCGTGGTTAACGATTACCCTGGCTTTATCTCTAACCGTATCTTGATGCCATTGATCAACGAAGCGGTGCTTGCGTTGCAGGAAGGTGTTGCGGGCGTTCAGTCTATCGATACTATCATGAAGCTGGGTATGAGCCACCCAATGGGCCCATTGCAGCTTGCTGACTTTATTGGCCTTGATACCTGCTATTCTATTATGCATGTATTGCACATGGGCTTTGGTAACCAAAAGTATGCTCCGGCAACACTGTTGGCTAACATGGTTCAGGCAGGTTACCTTGGTGTAAAATCAGGCGAAGGTTTCTATAAATACACTCCAGGCAGCAAAGAATTGGTTGTAAGTGAGCGTTTTGCACACATGGGGTACATTCATTAAAATAAAAACTTAAAAGTAAAAAATTAAAATGCCCGTGTGGGGTTTTAAGAATAAGCGAAAAAGTTAACGAGTTCGTGTTATTTGGGCGGTTAATGTAAAAATAAGGCAGAAAGGCTTGTCGGCAACCGGCAGGTAACTAAGATGCCGGAGATTTTTATTTTTTATTTTTTATTTTTAATTTTTTACCCTACATTTGCAGTCCTTTTAAAAACAAAAGATTAATGGCAAATCATAAAGCTACCAGAAAAGACGTCCGCCAGAGTGAAAAACGCCGCGACCGTAACCGTTATTACGGTAAAACTACCCGTAATGCAATCCGTACATTATTAGCTACCACTGATAAAGCAGCTGCTCAACAGAGCTTAGGTAAAGTTGTTTCTATGATTGACAAGTTGGCTAAGCGTAATGTAATACACAAGAATAAGGCTGGTAACCTTAAATCAGGTATCGTTAAGAGAATTAATGCTTTGGCATAATTTTTAAGATATAACTTATGAATAGTCCCGCCCAGTGGCGGGATTATTTGTTTTAAGGCAGATAGGGCTACGCGAGAGCGGAGGATGGAGAGCGAGAAAGAGAGAGCGGAGGACGGAGAGCGATAGAGCGGCGAAGTTAAAGTGCCTGCCTACGCTAGCGCTACGGCAGGTGAAAGAGCGATGGAACTTTGAATGCGGCAAGTTTAGGGCGTTCAACCCTTTCAGGGTTGGTGTTGTAATGTACGTTTACCGTGGGTTTCACCCACGGCTATTCATGTTTAAGTCCTTCGGACTATGCTCATTTTTTTGACACCGAAATTTTATAAGAGAATGTTGAGCGGTAGAGCTTCGTGAGAGCGGAGAAAGAGAGCGATAGAGCGAGAAAGTGAGAGCGGAGGACGGAGAGCGATAGAGCGGCGAAAGAGAGCGGCGAAGTATTAACTACTTGCTAGTAGGCCGATTCACGATTTGCCATTTATCATTCACCATTTACCATTCACCATTCGCGACTCACCATTTATCCTTCACCATTCACAATTTATCATTCTCCATTCAGGGTTTACGATTAACTATTAAAAAATGGCGCGTTATTTATTTGAGGTAATGTATGATGGTACACAGTTTCATGGGTCGCAATTACAGGGCGAAACCCCAACTGTGCAGCTTGCCCTGAATAGTACGCTGAGCACCATTTTCAGGAAGCCTATGGGCACCTATGGTGCCAGTCGCACTGATGAGGGTGTACACGCCCTCTGTAACTATTACCACATTGATATTGAAGATACGTTTACGTTCGACCTGGTTTACCGGGTGAACGCCATGCTGCCTTTTGGGCTGGCTGTTAAAAAGGTGAGCATAGTTGCTGATACCTTTAATGCCCGGTTCGATGCGATAGCCCGCAGGTACCGGTACCGCATCTATGCCCGCAGAAACCCTTTTCTGCAGGACCGTGCTTTCTTTTATCCTTTCTCTTTAAACGAGCCTGCACTGCATGAAACCGCTGCAATAATTAAGGAGTATACGCAGTTTCAATCGTTTTGCAAACGCCGTAGCCAGTCGAAAACCTATAACTGCACGATAATGCAATCGTACTGGGAAAGGAATGGTGAGGAGTTGCAATTTATTGTGGAAGGGAACCGTTTTTTGCGCGGTATGGTAAGGGGGCTTGTCGGCACGCAATTGCAGGTGGCCCGGGGCAAGATAACCACCGATGATTTCAGGGCCATAATAGCCGCACAAGATTGCACTAAAGCATTCTTTGATGTGCCGGGTCATGGCCTTTACCTGGAAAATATTGAGTACCCTGCTGGGACTTTTGAGTAAAGTGGGGCGACCTCATCCCCCGGCCCTTCTCCTAACTGCTATCTTTCGCACGCACCTATATTGGTAAATAGTAACGACTTTCAAGAGTGCTCTGGACGGGTTTCTTTCATCCCCGCTTCTTTACTTTTATTTCGAAATCGTTTGTCTTTTCATTGGCCTCAATGAGGGCTACGCCGTTCTTTGTGCTGCCGCAAAGAAAAGTAACAAAAGAAAACGGCACTTTTGGCTATCGCTCCGCGGCCAAAAGAAGCCTCCCTGCGTGGGCTGTTGAAGCTTGGCACTCTAATGTCCGCGCCGGGGCGGCAGCGCGGGTAGGATAGAAACCACCGTTTCAATATAGGGTTGTTTTTTACGTCTAACCAGCATAAGTCCTTCGGACTAGGCAGGTTATAACAGGGAGATGGTAATGTCAATCCGCCAGTAATCCCAGCTCTGTCAGTTCAGCTTCTGTGAACATTCTTGATTGTACGAAGAACCGCAAGCCGAGTGGTATTTCGAGGCTGAAACTGCTGCCGCGGCCCTTGGTTACGTCTACTATTATCTGGGTGTGTTTCCAGTATTCGTATTGGTCGGCAGCTATGTAAAAGTTGTAGCCGCCAATATCTCCGAGGAGCACATCGGAGGAGCCGATCTTAAATTCGCCTTCTACAAAGCACATGGGTTGGGAGCCGTCGCAGCAACCGCCGCTCTGGTGAAACATGAGTGGACCGTGGGCTGCAGCCAGTTGTTGTATGAGTGCCAATGTGGCTTCGGTGGCGGTGACTTTTTGTATTGACAAGGGAAATTAGTTAAGTGATGAAAAATGAGATTGCTACGGTAACGTTGTTCTGCTGATGTTTTGCTGGTAATGGCACACCGAAACTCTAAAGCCCCGCTTCTGTCCAGCGTCTACATTACTTTTCTTTGTGCTGCCGCAAAGAAAAGTAACAAAAGAAAGCGGCACTTTTTCGTATCGCTCCGCGCGAAAAAGAAGCCCCCCGGCGTGGGCTGTTGAAGCTTTTAACTCTATTTGTCCGCGCCGGGGCGGCAGCGCGGGTGACATGACTGACACCCTTTTTTGAAGCGGTTTCTAATGCGATACAAATATAAAAAGAAGCGGCAGCAAAGGATTTACTGCCGCTATTCACTTACACTACACTACAAATTATCCATTAAAAGAAACCGAGTTTTGATTTGCTGTAAGAGATGAGCATATTTTTTGTTTGCCTGTAATGCGTAAGCATCATTTTATGCGTTTCCCTTCCGAAGCCTGATTTTTTGTAACCGCCGAATGGTGCATGTGCAGGGTAGGCGTGGTAGCAGTTCACCCACACACGTCCAGCCTGTATAGCACGTGGCACCTGATACAGTTCATGTGCGTCACGGGTCCATACGCCGGCGCCAAGGCCATATAACGTATCGTTGGCAATAGCTATTGCTTCTTCGGTTGTTTTGAAGGTTGTTACTGCGACAACTGGTCCGAATATTTCTTCCTGGAAGATGCGCATTTTGTTGTTGCCCTTGAAGATGGTCGGCTTAATGTAGTAGCCGTTTTCCAGGCCGCTGTTCTGGCTGTAAGCCTCACCGCCGCAAAGCACTTCAGCGCCTTCTTGCTTGCCAATATCTATGTAGCTGAGTATCTTTCTATATTGGTCTTCGCTGGCTTGTGCACCCATCATTGTTTCGCTGTCTAATGGGTTACCCATTTTTATAGCCATAGCCCTGCGCACTACGCGGTCCATGAATTTTTCATAGATGCTTTCATGCACTAATATGCGGCTTGGGCTGGTGCAAACTTCACCCTGGTTCAGGGCAAACATTACCGCACCTTCTATAGCTTTATCAAAGAAGTCATCGTCAGCATCTGCAACCGATGGGAAGAAGATGTTAGGGCTCTTGCCGCCTAATTCCATGGTAACAGGAATAAGGTTTTCAGATGCATATTGCATGATGAGTCGACCAGTTGTTGTTTCGCCGGTGAAGGCTACTTTGCTGATGCGTGGTGACGTAGCCAGTGGCTTGCCTGCTTCTATACCAAAGCCAGTAACAATGTTCAATACTCCAGCTGGTAACAGGTGGCCAATTAACTCCATGAGCACCATAATGCTGGTAGGAGTTTGTTCTGCCGGTTTTACAACTACGCAGCAGCCTGCGGCCAGTGCCGGAGCTATTTTCCAGGCAGCCATAAGCAGTGGGAAGTTCCATGGAATGATCTGGCCCACTGCACCGATAGGCTCATGAATCTGTATGCTAACCGTAGTTTCGTCATGCTCGCTGATGCTGCCTTCTTCGGCCCTTATTACACCGGCGTAGTAACGGAAATGGTCTACTACCAGTGGTAAGTCAGCGGCGCGGGTTTCGCGTATTGCTTTACCGTTGTCAACTGTTTCTACTATGGCTAAGTATTCCAGGTTGTCTTCTATAACCTGTGCTATTTTTAAGAGAATATTGCTGCGGCTGGCTACTGAAGTTTTGCTCCAGGTCGGGAAAGCCTGCCATGCTGCATCAACGGCTGCTTCAATGTCTTGTGCGTTGCCGCGTGCTGCCTGAGTAAAGGTTTTGCCATCAATCGGCGAGGGGTTATCGAAATATTCCCCGCTTGATGGTTTTACCCATTGTCCGTTAATATAATGGTCGTAACGTTCTTTAAATTCGGGTCTTGAAACGACCGTGCTCTTTGGCGCAGTGCCTGTTGCATTACTCATATAAAAACATTTTTTTAGTGAATTGATACCTAAAGGTGGTGCACAATGCCACTATAAGGTTAGGAGTATCATCACAAAGAATAGCACAATTGTACCTTTTGTTTGATTGGTATAACTGTAGCCCTTAACTTGTAGTTTGTATTATAATTGGTTATGGCTGCTAAAAACCATTTACATAAAATTGACCTCACGCATCCCCGGTACCTGCAAACGCTTGTAGAGAACCGGCGCATCTTCAATTTGCAGAACTGCGAGCTGAATGTGTTTGAATCGTATGAGCAAACCTACAGGGTGCCGCTAACCTTCAGCGATATGGTAATAACCAGTATGGTGCGTGGTAAAAAGGTGATGCATATTTTCAATGAACCGGCTTTTGATTATCTGCCTGGTGAAACCGTAATATTACCCGCCAATGAAACCATGGTGATCGATTTCCCAGAAGCAAGTGCAGGCACCCCGACGCAGTGCATAGCATTGGCCGTAGATGCGCCATACATAGACAATACACTCAACTACCTTAACGAATATTACAACACCAACAAAGAAGAACAGCACAACTGGAAACTGCAATTTAATAAGTATCACTTCGATAATGACGAAGAGGTTACAGGGCTCATTAATAAGCTGATGCGAGTGTGCCGAAGTACTGATGTTGCGAAGAATATTTTTGCGGACCTGAACCTGAAAGAGTTATTGATAAGACTGGTGCAAAGCCAGCACCTGCAGCAAATACAGGTAGATTCGGTTACTGATAATAACAAAGGCCGGCTGCCGTTTGTGCTTCATTATATACATGAGCATCTTACTGATAAAATATTGGTGAACGAGATTTGCAGGAAGGCCTACCTCAATAGGAATGCTTTCTTTGCGTGGTTTAAAGAACAACTGGGCATTACACCGATCGACTACATTAATAACGAGCGTATAAAACTGGCTAAGCAACTCATTGCTGAAAATAAGTACAACGTATCGCAGATAAGCGCCCATTGCGGCTTTAGCGATGCCAATTATTTCATAAGGCTGTTTAAGAAAATAGAAGGCATAACGCCCGGTGCCTATAAAGGCTGCATGAATGGGATGAAGATAGCAACCTCCTGATTCAATTTTGTAGCGACGAGAATTTTTCCAGATAATATTTTTTGTATACTTTTGCGTTCGTTAAACGAAATGTATAACCCTTTAATACTTATTTGAAATGCGTTTTTTCCTGCTTACTCCGATCTCCTAGTTTTTTCCCCGCTGCCATGCTGGTAATACTTTTGTAGCTGCTGCTCCCGCAGGGCTACCGGTATATTTTTGCCTGTTTTTCTAAGACAATTTTTGTTTTTCTGCTGCATCGCATCGCGGGGTTACCTGATTTTAATGATTTTTTTAATTCCATTAAAAGTGGCGTAAAGCGTTATGTACATAAGGTTCATTACACAGTACGAAAATGATTACGAAGAGATGCGGACCGGCGTTTTCCGGGCGGCAAACTACCTGAGGAAAAGTGAGTTTATTGACGACTATGACAGGCAACGCCTGGATAGGGTGTGGGTTTGGTTTAATGATTATCTGGATGCTCCGGATAGATTCAATCACTCGAAGAACAGAAATGCCCCGTATATCTCGTTATCATGGTTTAAGGATACATCGACAAAGCATATTGCGAGGATGTATGAAATGGTAGGTATACTAGAGCAATATGGTATGCCCGTAAAGAAAATAAGAAGAAGAAACCCAGGATTGGTTGTTTACGAAGACGACTACCAGGTTTCGTGTATCCCGAACAGGCCTGATAAAAGGCTGGTGCGGTAGGTATTTTCAAGTGGCCCGGAAAAGGATCCCGGGCCACTTTTTTTTAAAGCGTGTTGTAGGATAACGACGCTATTCTGTTGTTGTTACAAGACACTCAGCAACACATTGCCATCAATTTTTAATTCCTGGTGTATGGACTTTAGCATCAGTGCATCTGGTTTTTGCTTGCCACTAAGAACAAGGGAAAGTTTAGCGTCGCTGACATGTATACGCTTCGCAAGCTCTTTTTGTTTGATCTTAAGTTCAAACATTTTCCACTCCAATAGGCCTTCCAGGGTCTGGGGTTCATCAATTGAATAAACAGCATTTTCGTATTTCTGTGCCGATTTCGCCAGATTGCTGTATAGGGCTAAATCATCGCTATTGATGCTTCCATTCCCTTTCGTTATCAAACGTTCAATCTGCGACATTACACTTTCATAATCCTGCTGGGTCTTAATTTCGCTAACTTCATTTTTTAATAATTTCTTCCCCTGGCTCATATTTTGTCTTGTTCTCAAGGTTAAACTTTGGTCGCGTCTTTTTTTTATCCCCTTCCCTCATTAGGTTTACCCTATAAAAACAACCATAAGAGATGCTCATTTTAAAGTTATGAAAAATTTAGATTTTCTAAAAATATTTTCGTTTATCTAAAATTAACTGCCATTTCTGCGCACCTTTCTCCATCTATCGCCGCTGATACGATACCGCCTGCATAGCCTGCACCTTCGGCGCACGGGTAGAGGCCCTTTATTTGGGTGTGTTGCAGGGTTTCTTTGTCGCGGGGGATGCGTACGGGTGAGCTGGTACGCGATTCTGTGGCGACGAGTACAGCATCGTTGGTATAGTAGCCTTTCATTTTTTTGCCGAAGTCGACCATGGCTTTTTTGAGGGCGGCATTTACGGCATGGGGTAGTACCTCTTTAATTGCAACGCTGGTTATACCGGGTAAGTAAGAACAATCGGGCAGGGAGGATGAAGGTGTACCGTGCACAAAGTCGACCATGCGCTGCGCCGGTGCAACCAGTTTGCCTCCACCTGCTGCGAATGCCTTTTGTTCTACCATTTGCTGGTATTGCATGGCTGCAAGCGGGCCGGTGAATTTGTATGCGGCAAAGTCTTTTTCATCAACAGCTACTACTGTGCCGGAATTGGCGTAGGGGTTATTGCGTTTGGAGGGCGACCAGCCGTTGACTACTATTTCGCCGGGTGCTGTTGCTGCCGGGGCTATAATGCCACCGGGACACATACAGAATGAAAAAACACCTTTGCCATCTTCTTGCGCCACCACCGAATAACTTGCAGGTGGCAGATATGGGTCCCGTACATTGCAATGGTATTGGGCCTGGTCAATGAGCACCTGTGGATGTTCTATGCGCACACCTATTGCGAAAGGTTTACATTCTACAGTAATACCTTTGTTGTGCAGCAGTGTGAAAATATCGCGGGCTGAATGCCCTGTTGCCAGTATAACCGACCGGGTAAGTATAGTAGTACCATCAGCGGTTTTGATGCCCTTTACTGCATCGCCATCCAGCAAAATATCCGTAAGTTTTTTTTCGAAATGCACTTCGCCGCCACAGGCTATAATTTGCTCGCGCATAGCGGTTATTATCTGCGGCAGTTTGTTGGTACCTATGTGTGGGTGCGCTTCGTATATTACGTTTTCTTCCGCGCCGAAATATTTAAACAGCTGCAGTATGCGGCCTACGTCGCCACGCTTGGTGCTGCGGGTGTAAAGTTTGCCATCGCTATAGGTGCCTGCTCCGCCTTCGCCAAAACAATAGTTTGATTCAGGGTTTACAATACCTTCCTTATTCATTGCGGCAAGGTCGCGGCGGCGGCTGCGCACGTCCTTTCCCCGTTCTATGATGATGGGTTTTATGCCGAGGGTAATTAGTTTGAGCGCAGCAAATATACCCGCTGGGCCGGCACCAATTATAACGACATGTGGTGCATTACTTACGTTCTGCAACTCAGGGTCAAAGGGCAGGGGAGTAGCTACCTGTTCATCAATAAATGCAGTAAGAGTAAATAATACCTTGGGTTGCCGCGAGCGGGCATCTATCGATTTTTTGATGACGGTATACCCGGTTATTTTTTGGGGTGCTACACCACATTCTGCGGCAATAGCACGTTTTAAGCTGGTCTCGTCTGCTGCATCTGATGGCAGCAGGGCAATGGAAATTTGTTTGTTCATAAGCGTCAGGTTTTTATCCTAAAAGCGGTTTGATGGAGGTTTCACGCAAAGGCGCAAAGCCGCGAATTACATTTTATTCAAGATTTAAGAGGCACGGTTAATTTGTATTGTCCCAACAACAATGTCAACAACCGACAGCTACTCAGAAACCTGGCACGCGCAACTTGTGAGATTGCTTCGCTTCGCTCGCAATGACCCTGTTTTTTTGAACAATTCGCTACACTACTACGGATGCGAAGCTTTGTACTTTGCTACCACATCATCGAGATGCTTTATGAATTTGGCTTCGTCAGGGTCGTATGAATAGCCGTTATCTGCGAGTTTGGTGCCATTTTCGTCAACATAGAAATAGAATGGCTGTGAGTTAGAACCAAACTTTGCAGCCTGCAGATCTGCGTTCTTATCACCCAGTGTTTCTACCTGTGCATTGAGGTCTTTAGAAAAATACTGTTGTTCTTTAGGCAACACTATTTTATTCATATCGCAATACAACGATGCAACTACGAAGTTTTCTTTCAGGCGCCTGGCCACTTCCGGCCTTGACCATACCTGCGATTCCATCTTCCTGCAATTAACACAGTTGATGCCGGTAAAATCGAGCATGATTGGCTTTTTCAGTTTTTTTGATGCGGCCACAGCTTCATCATAATCAAAGTAAGTTACCAAGCCTAAACTACGCACCACCTGAGGTTCGTATATCTTCATATCGGCAACATATTTTACGGGGCTCACATCGGTTTTTGCTTCGGGTGCAGCATTTATAGTTCCGCCGCCTACACTTGCTCCTCCTCCAAAAGGTTCGAACGTACCCATTGGTGGTACAAATGCGCTGACACCGTTTAGTGGAGCACCCCACATGCCTGGTATCAGGTATACTGCAAATGTAAAGAAGCCTATTGCAAGGAACAGTTTGAAGATAGAAACGTATTCCTGACCGTAAATATTTTTAGGTGTTTCATCGTCATGCGAGAGTTTCAGTTTACCCAATAGATAGATGCCGATTAAAATAGAAAGCACTACCCAAAACGCAATGAAAATTTCGCGGTCCAACAACCTCCAGCCTTTGGCCAGATCAGCATTCGACAGGAATTTCAATGCAAACATGAGCTCTACAAAACCCAGCACCACTTTTACCTGGTTGAGCCATCCACCTGAAGAAGCGATTTTGTTCAGCATGCCAGGGAATACAGCAAACAAGGCGAAAGGAAGCGACAAGCCGAGTGAGAAGCCAAACATGCCCAATGCAGGGCCTGCAATACCACCCTTGCCGGCTTCCACCAATAGTGGGCCTATAATAGGGCCGGTGCAGGAAAACGAAACAATGGCCAGCGTCAATGCCATAAAGAAAATGCCGCTGAAGCTACCTACTCCCGCCCTCGAATCCGTTGCGTTGGTCCATGAAGAAGGCAACGCAATTTCGAATGCCCCAAGGAATGAGATACCGAAGATGACAAATACAAAGAAGAAAATGAGGTTAGCTATCCAGTTCGTGGAGAGTGAATTTAAAGCCGTGGCACCGAATATGAGGGATATAGCGACACCTAATACCGTAAAGATGATAATGATAGAAAGTGCATAATATAGTGCATTGCGGATGCCCTCTTTACGGGTTTTGCTGCGCTTGGTAAAGAAGCTTACCGTGATAGGTATCATAGAGTATACGCAAGGTGTTAGCACTGCTGCAAGGCCGCCTAAAAATGCGAGGATAAATAAAGTAAGTAAGGTCTTCTTTTGTTCTACTGCACCACCTGTTTTTTCTACATTTCCGGCTGTGCCTGCGAGGGCTGCATTTTTAGCTGGAGCGTCCGGAGCGGCTGCGGCTAAAGCAGTTGTGTTTTTGTTAGTATCGGGGCTGGTTGCGGCGGCTGTTTTATTAGTATCTGCTTTGGTGTCAATTGCGTCACCAGTGCCGCCTGCGTCTGTTATGTCAATAGAGAATGCGACAGGCCTTCTTGGGTCAGGCAGGCACATGCCTTCATTGCAGGTCTGGTAAAAATAGGTGCCGGTTATTTTGGTATTACCTGTTATGATCGCTTTCTGGGTAAAGTCAACTTTATCTTCATAAATATTGATGATGCCAGATACTTCAGTATCATAGTTAATAAGCTTCCCTTTTTCGGTTACTTTTCCTTCATACTTTACTTTGTCATTCTTTGCGAATTTAATTTCTGTTGGTTTAGAGGTGCCATCACCACCAGGATTTTGCGAGAAGATGTGAAATTTCTTTTGCTTTATCGCATTGTCATCAATCTTGCAATGTATAATCAACTCGTACTTACTACCAGATATTTTCTTTGCTTCAAACGACCAATGGGTAGGATTTTTGATGATTTGTGCAAACGATGCGTTTGCAACAAACAAACCGAATAACATTACCAGTGCGACCTTTAGCGCCTTAACCATATAAAATGTATTAGAAGTAGTTTTCAATATTGTGATGGTCGATGTTTATTTGTAACGGCCATCAGGTTTTTCATTGTATATATCCGTTATTGATTCTGCTGTACCAGACCCACCGGTGTCTTCCATAAAGACCCCAAATAGAAAGACCAGAATAATTCTTATTGCTTTGCTTAAAATTCTCATTTAAACGAGTGAATTAAGTTTCAGGATTCATTTACTGTATTTCAAAAACAATGTCTTTTTTCATTGGTGGAAAGCATTTTTTATCGTTACAGGTTTGATAGGAGAACGTTGCGAAAATTTTGCCTTTGCCGTGTATGGTCGCGGCTTGTATAAAGTCAACCTGGTTTTCGTAGGTATTGACCTTCGCCTTTACCTCCTCAACATTTTCAGAGATCAGTTTTCCTTTTTCCTTTACCGGACCGTTGTAGGTAGCAATAATACTTTTGCTGAAGGTTATTGAGGCGGGTGTGAGGGAGCCATCGCCACCGGGTTTTGAAGCAAAAATATGCCAGCCTCTGGCAATGCGGCAATGGATGATCAACTCATAATCATCACCACTTTTTTTCTTTGCTTCAAAGGTCATGAGCGTGGGTTCCTTTGCTGCCTGGGCCAGTAAGTCGCCCGATGCCATAAAACAAAAGAACAGTAAAAAGAGTATTCTGTGTGCCTTTATCATATTGAACAGTTATTGCTGATATTTACAATGTACCCCAGCTCACAGCGCCCGCTTCTACTTTATATCGAAAACAAAATTCTTATCCTTGGGTGGCAGGCACATTTTGTCATTACATACCTGGTAGCTTAATGAGCCGAATATTTTGCCCTTACCTGCAATGGTGGCTTCCTGAATGTAGTCGACCTTGCCTGTAAGGTAAGATAGTTTGCCTTCTATGCCTTCCATTGTGGTTGTGATCTTCTTTCCTTTTTCGGTCACAGTACCTTTTAATTTTAAGCGGGTGTTATTTGCAAACGTGAATGATGGCGCAATCATGGTGCCATCGCCGCCCGGTTGCAGTGACCATATATGCCAGCCCGCTGTTTTGAGGTTCAGGTGAAATATAAGCTGGTAGGTAGTGCCGCTTTTCTTTTTTGCTTCAAACGTCCAACTGGTAGGATCACTTATCATTTGTGCCCGGCTGCCAGTTGGCAGTAATATGCTAAGTAAAATAAGGAGCGTGCTTACAAAAATGTTTTTCATGCGAGGTAGTTATGGCAGGTCGTCAGTAAAAGATATACAATAATAACTTTTTGCCGTAAAAGGCTGAAATGTATGCGTGTTTTTTAACTTTTTAAATTATTGCGTATCAGCCGGGGCAGTTGGAGTTTCTTTTATTTTAATGCTAAAATTTTCGGTCCTGGTGCGTTTAGCGGCTTTGTCGTTACAAACCTGGTAGGTATATGCGCCTTTAATAACCGCGCCGGGTTGTGCTGTAACCCTTTGTGAATAGAGCACGGTATAGCTATACATATTTACAATACCCACACGCCTCAGCTTCTTCGGTTCTATCAATCCTTTTGAGACGGTTTCGCCTATGGTGCTGTATTTGTCACTTTTTTCATAGGTGAATTTTGGCAGCTTCATTCTGACTGAATCGTAGTCATTGTCGGCTTTCACAAACCAGCCTTTTTCAAGGGTCATGTGAAATACCAGTTCGTACTCATTCTCATTGCCAGCTTTTTTATAGTCGCAAACAAGCTTGGCCGCATTTTTTGCTTTGGTGTGTTTTGCGTAAACCGGGCTGATACCCAGCGCAAACAAGGAAAGCAAAAAGAGGTTTTTAGTAAAGGTCATACTTATCTGACGTGTTTTTTTACTTAGTTCATTAGGGTTAAGGCGTGTAAAATGGCTTTGCCGTCAATATTGCCAAGGGTGGCCGATGTAGCCCTTTCCGGATGCGGCATCATACCATAAACGTTGCGGCCTTCGTTACAAATGCCGGCAATATTATTAATTGCGCCGTTGGGGTTTGAATTGATATGCACTTCGCCATGTTCATCGCAATAGCGGAAAACCACCTGGTGGTTTTCGTGTAGTTGTTTCAGGGTAGCTGCATCAGCATGGTAGCGGCCTTCGCCATGTGCTACCGGTATTTTCAGCGCCTTGGTGCCGATATTACCGCCAATCAGGTTCTGGTTATTGTCACTTTTAATGTAAACATTTTTACAGGCGAACTTCTGATGATCGTTCTGCAACAAAACGCCCGGCAATAAACCAGCCTCGCAAAGTATCTGGAAGCCGTTACAAACGCCCAGCACTTTTCCGCCTTTGTTGGCAAATTCAATCACCTGCTCCATCATGGGGCTGAAGCGCGCCAGTGCGCCGCAACGTAGGTAGTCGCCGTAAGAAAAGCCGCCGGGAAGCACGATGCAATCGTCGGTGGTAAACATACTCAGGTCGCGGTCTTTATGCCAAAGCATAACTACTTCCTGTTTAAGATCGTCACGTAGTGCGTGCATCATATCCCTGTCGCAATTTGAGCCGGGAAATACTATAATTCCAAATTTCATTAAAAGTTATTTGTTTGCCCAAAGGCAAAAAACAAGAAATACAATAGAAAAATAAAAGATAAAGTTACTAAACCGTTTGTTTTTTTCAAGCGCCAGCGCATGGCTCACTATAATACTCAATGCCGGCAGCGTTATCAGCCAGGCACTTTTCACATAACCTTCGGTCAAAAAGGCAACCATAAATGATATAATAAGGTAGAATGAAATGGCTATCCAGTCCCGCCTTATATAAATATTGCTCATGGGTACGTTCTTCTGCATAGCGTATAGCCCACTGCCCAAAAGTAAGCCGACGGAGCCGAGTGTTATAACAGAAAAAGCAGATAGCGATTTGATGGGGGAGATAGAAAAGCCGATATGTGGCCAGTGGGTAAACAAATATAGCTTATCTGTTAGAAATAGTATACAGATGATGAAATAAATAGGTGTTATATAGCCCAATAAGGCTACCGCCCACTCCCCAAGGTTAAAGGGCCGGAACATGACCATGCCAACTATTAATAACAAAAACCAGGCCAGCATGGTAAACTGGAACAGGGAGGCCATGCAAAACAGCAATGCTGCATTGTAAATGAGTTTGCTGGGTTGCGTGGTTTTTGAAAAACCGAACATAATATCCATCGCGCCTAGCAACAACCAGTTGATAAGCAGGGTTTCATTAAACAGGCTGAAACGAGGATAGATAGAAGTAAGCGCCAGGTAAACAAATGCCGGTATATACGTATTACGCGGAAACAACTTGTGCCTTGCCGTAATACTATTGAGATATACTGCTTGGATAAATAAAATAAGTATACCCAACAGGCTGTAGGCAAATGCATTTTCTTTAAATACTACATGCAGGCCGCGTAGTATATAGTTATATAGAAAGTGTCGAGGTTCAGCTAAAGGTGCAACAGGGTGCAGCAATACCTTCATCTTCACCACCAGGGTAAAAATGAAAAGAAAGATGACCGTAAAAGGGGTATTGTTTTTAAATAAACGAAGCACCTGGAAAATTTGCGCTAAAATACAACTTTGGCAAAGCATATTTGCCTTTTGTGCAGGCAGGGTATAATTAAAGTTCTGCCACCCACTTGTTTACCCTTCTTTGGCAGCCAATCGGGAGCGTCTTTTCCTTCCATGGCAAATGAATTTGTGCGTGTTTGCCCGGCCTCATCAACTATAGAAAATTGAATACGTGACCTTCTTGAGTTAAAATCGTTATATAAAAAACCGATCGAGCCACCGGTATTCAGCAGCAGATAGGAAGAGAAAATACCGCCGTCTTCCTGCGAATACTGCTCTTTTGGTATAACTGATGTCCATTCGCGGGTGCCGTTTTTATCGTATGAGATAGACATGATATCGTTATAATGATATTCGCGCACGGTGGTTGTATTATATGGGCTGTAAAAATTAGAGTAATAGCCTATGCCGGGCGCATAACTACTGCGCGATGTAACATAGGTCATTTCTGACACCATGACGAAACCTCCGTCATTTTTTACTATCAGCTGCTTTACCATGTAGTTATCAAATGCATTATTGCGGTCGTTAAGGCCGCCGCTGGCACGCAGTTGTGCATCAAACGGAATGTATTTCTGCACTTCATACTCATCTTTCAGGGTGTTGAAGGCAGCATAAATTATGCCTTCGTAGCTGCCATTCTTACGATCAGTATAAAAGCCGCCGAAATATATTTTATTATTTACGTTATCGACCCTGGAAAATCCGTTGGCTGCGAAGCGCCCTTCGAGCTGCAGTGGGTGAGCCGTGAATTTTGTATCACCCTGTTTAAGCGTCAGTATCCAGAAATTATCGGCATTATTTTGAGCGCCGGTTGTGGTGTATGCGCAAACGTAAACAGTACCCGAATTACTTATAGCTACCCTGGCACTGGAGGTTTGTTTGTCGGATCTGAAGTTAACTCGGCTGCGTTTTACGAGTTTCAGGCTATCGTCCAGCCATTTGCAGTCAAAATCGATGCCGCTGGCCTTGTCGTTAAACGTGTATACCAGTATGTTTTTTTTGTCTTCCGATATCTCGGTGAAAAAGTAATTTTTCATTGCTCCGAAAATGCCAGTCTTGACACTGCCCAATTCCAGGGGCTTACCGCGCAGGCGGCCTTTCTGGTCGAGGAATGCAGCATATTGTATTACCGTATTGCGTTCGAGCGCCTGGTAAAGCACTATTATTTTATCGGGATAGGAGATAAACTGTGTTTTGTAAATTTTTGCCGGGAAAAAATCGAGAATGATGGTGGCGACCTTATTCATGGAGTCGTCAAACGCATCGAGCATATGGTTTTCTCCACTGCTGCGGTAGGTGTAGTTGTAGTCCCCGGTCATGCCCACTACTTCATAATCGTCGGTCCTGAAATCAAATTTGTCGTATGGTGAATAGACGACCTCCTGCGCAGTGCCGGCGAAAGCCAGCAGCAACAACAGCAACGTCATCGGGAACAGCCTGGAAAATCTCATAACTACAAATTTAGACAGCAGGGTTGAAGAAAAGTAAAATATGCAAGGGAGGTTTAACTATTTTTTTGAGTTTTGTAATTGTTGGTTACAAAATGGGGTGGGACGCCAAGTCAAAAGGAAAAAATCAAAACCCCAAAGTGTGAAGCGTAAGCATTCAACTGACAATTTTATCTGGACTGGATACTAGCTATGTATCACGTATATTTGAAAGGTGATTTACTTGTAACAGTACGCTTTGATTCCCATTTATGCATAAATACGCATGCTTTTGTATTGCTCTCTTTCCGTTTGTTTCGAGCAGCGCTTTTTCTCAGAAGAAAAATGAGGGGTTTGATTTTACCAATGCGAAGGTGCTTTCCTATCACCTTGTGAACGAGTGGGGCAACCGAGATTCAGCAGAATGTGTCTACTGGGAACCTCCCACGAAACAACAAATCGTGAATGTGATGGGCCGCATGAAGAGAACGACAATAGCTTATGATTACGAGCGCCATGCCGATTATTCCTGCAATATTGAAGGGGAAATCAGGGTCTCTGGCAAAGTCTGCAAGTATGAAATGAATGCCGGGGGATATTTCTTTTTATTTATCACGGGGCAGAAAGAACCTATTCGTTATTGTGCAGGCACGGATACTTCTTTAAAGAAGTACTTTTATCAATTGAAGCTGACTAGCAAAAAATGAATAATACGCTGAGGCTATTTTTATTGTCTGTTATGTTGCTGGTGGGCACTATTGTGCATGCAACAAGCAAGGCTGCTTTTTGTGGGTATTTTGATAACGATAATAAAATGGATAGCGTTTTTGTAACGGTATCTGAAGGTTCATCAGCTACTTTTTTTGATATAACGTATGTGTTTTCAACACTTTCGCGACCAATAGTTACTGCCTGCACTTACAATTTTTCAGAACTGCTATTTTTCTGCCCGATACCAGATGTGGTTGCTCATCGAAGCAAATTTGTAGCGCAGCTTGCACATGAACTTGTACCCACTGCTGTAGCAAATACAGATAGCAATGCCATGCGCTGGATGGATGAAGTATGTGCCAATGGCAATTTTCTTCGCGATGGATATTTCGATTACAAAAGTCATTTTTCCATCAAATGGGGTAAGCCAAAGGCATTCCAGCCGTCATATGCCATTATGCAACGAGCTGCAATAGCATGTTTGCTACCGGACGAAGATTCGGCAACAGGTAGTAAAACCGCAAATAGTCTTGTGGTATACATGGCTAATAACCACCAGGGAATTGTGAAAACAATTGCCACACCAGGTTTCAATGTGTTGGTGACGAAGCATGGGGTATTGCTTGAAACGGCAGGTAAACGGGCGTGGGTATTTATCAATGAAAGTGCCATTTTTAAGATGGGCACTGAGAAATTACGTTGGGCATCCGTCACCGATGTGCAGATATCCGGAGATCATCTTCTAATCAATACAATTGCGATACCGTCTCAACAAAGAAGTTCGTTTGTTATATGCATGAAAATGTGGAGGCTATACAGGCTTAGCGATTATGTTGCCGAACCCATTGCGATATTATCAGACCAGCTTAACTGCAATTGACGCTATTTATTCACGATGAGTTTTCCGGTAACATATTCCTTGCCCGTCATGCCTGAAATAAAGTAGTGGCCTGCTGGGATATCAAGGTTCAGTAATTTTTCAGTATTCGCCTGCATAGAGAAGGTAGTTATTCGCCTGCCTAATATGTCGGTGATCGTCACTTCAGCGGGTTCGTTAATTGGCGATGAAAACTGAATGCCGAAGGAACCTGTATTAGGATTAGGGATCACATTAAAGCTGGAATGGACCCGGGCCATTGGAGCAACTCCTGCCGCACATTTGGCTGCAGTAAAAACATAAAAATTATACCCAAATGCGGTATCGGTTCCGCAGGCGTTACTGAGTATATACATAACTGTAGTAATGCCACCATTAACCCCAACGTAAACACCTCCGCCAAGTGAGCGGACAATAGTGCTGTCGGCGCTAGCCCAATGGCCGCCAGGTGTAATGTCAGTAAGCGTAATGGTGTCGCCGGGGCAAATACTGTCCATACCAGTAATGCCGGAAAGATCTACGCTCGGATCAACACTGATTACATAGGAAACCGAATCACGGCCGCAACTGGTGTTGACTTTATACCAAACGGTGTCCAGGCCAGGGAGTACACCTGTTACCAGTCCTGTTGATGAAATTGTAGCACAACCATTGGTTACACTCCAGGTGCCGCCGGTGACGGTTTCTGTAAGCGTCATGGTGTGCATCAGGCATACCCCCGTTGGGCCGGAGATGACACCTGCCGACGGATGTGTATTTACATGTACATAAATAACTATAGTATCTGCCTTCTGTCCATCGCTTATCTGTACCTTGAAACTGTCGTTCCCGGAATAGCCGGTGGTGGGCTGGTACATCAGCGGCCATGGCGCCACAACGCTGCCGGCTGTTGTTCCAAAATAGTTAAACCCGGTTAATGTGCCATGCAGTGGCGATGCCAATACACTCCAGCAAACTACCTGGCCGGTGTCGGCATCAGTAATAGAGAGTACGCCCCATAACGCATTGGGGCTGCTGTTCTGGCAAACATCAAGTATTTGGGAGGCGCCGCCGGTAAAAGAAGGTGGGCGGTTATAATTTTTTATTACCCTTACCGTCTGGCAGGTAATATCGGCAATGAAAACGTCGCCGGAATCATTTACCGCCACATTTCGGACATCTTTAAGGCCAGCACTGAGTGCCCGCCCGTTATCGCCGCCGCAGCCAAAAGTGCCGGAACCCCCGTAAGTATTGATGTTACCCCAGATGTCTACTTTTCTTATGCGGCGGTTACCCTGGTCGTTAATGAATAGTGCGCCATATCTGTCTGCTGCAATACCATAAGGACAGTTGATAACTGCTGCGGTGGCCGGGCCACCGTCACCTGCAAAGCCGGCGCTGCCGTTGCCTACTACCGTATTAATAATGCCTGCTGTGTTGATCTGCCTGATTCTATGTGACCAGAATTCGGCGGCATATACATTGCCTATGCCATCAACTGCTACGCGGTAAGGAACCAGCATGGCCGCTGTTGCAGGTCCGCCATCTCCGCTTGAACCCATTGATGAGATGCCTGCAATTGTAGTAATGATGCCGGAAACACTCACTTTCCGTACCCGGGAATTGCCATAGTCGGCAATAAAGAGGTTGCCGGCTGCGTCTGTAGTTACATCTTCGGGTTGCTGAAGCTGGGCTGCAGTTGCCGCCCCGCCATCACCGCTGAAGCCAGCGGAGCCACGGCCTGCACAGGTTGTAATAACACCCGATAGGTTTATTTTACGGATGCAGTGGTTATACTGGTCGGCAAGGTATACGTTTCCGAAAGTATCGGTAGCAATGCCCGCCGGAGTGTTGAGTTGCGCTGAACTTGCGGGTCCGCCATCGCCAAGGTAGCCGGCCGTGCCTGTGCCTGCAAAAGTGGTAATTATCCCAGAAGAATCTACTTTCCTGATCCGGTTGTTTGATTTGTCAGAGATGTATTTGTTGCCGAATTTGTCGGCGGCAACGCTTACCGGTGCATTGAGCTGAGCAGTTGTAGCAGTGCCTCCATCGCCGCTAAACCCGGCAGATGTGTTGCCCGCAACGCGGAGTATTGTTTGCGCATGCGCAACATACCCCGTTGACGCCAGAAGCGTTAACAAGAGCGTATGAATTAATATTTTTCGGGCAGTAGCATTCATAAGGAGTGTGGTGCTAAAATAGTTACATGCAATATATGCAAATAATTACTCTCAACCAAAAAAGTGGTTGCTTAGTTAAAAGAAACTGTCGGAGCCGATATTACTCATACGTTATTGTGTAATCGATATTAAAGTCAATAATCCACAACCAGTTTCGTCGCAAAACGGTCGTGTTTCGTTGTTGCTGTAAGCATATAAATACCCGGCAATAGTCGTGTTTGTTTTTCCTGGGGCTGGTTAGTATGCATCTGGAATTCCTGCACTTTTTGGCCGAGAAGATTGGTGATGATTACTGTTCCTTCTTCGTTTAGCGGGCAGCTCAGCGTCACAGTAAATGAACCATTACAAGGATTGGGCGAGAGCGCAAGGCTAGTGCTGATTGTGCCAGGTAACATAGCCACGGCATCAGGGCATTTGCCTGCAGGCAATATGGTAACGGGATAGGTAGTTGTGCCGATGCACCCATTTAAAATCATATTGTAGAGGATGTTGCAGTTACCTGCGCTCACACCAAAATAGATGCCGGTACCCGATACTGTTGCTATGGCTACATTACTGCTGCTCCATGTGCCTGTTCCGCCTGTGAATGAGTTGTATAAGGTTGCTGTCATACCAATACAAATCGTATCCAGGCCGGTGGTGACACCGTACGGTGTTGGGTTAACGGTAACCACTACAGCCTGGTTAGTTACACACCCATGCAGGCTGGTAGCATAGTTATAAATAGCATTCACCGGGGCAGCCGTTGTGTTATCCAGGTATTCATAAACACTGCCGGTCCCAGTTGCAGCCGCATTGCTGATGCCGGTAGCTAAAGAGCGGCTCCAGGCAAAAGCAGCACCCGCAGAATCGCTTGTTGGGGTGTATGTGAGCAGCATGCTGTCGCAGACGCTCAATGCGACCGGGCTGGTTAAATGCGGAAGGTCGTTAACAGTAATGGTATGGAATTCGCTGGCTGTGCCGCAGGCGTTAGTTACGGAGTAAGTAATAGTTGAGGTTCCCCCGCCCATGCCGGTAACCATGCCGGTTGATGTGTTTATTGAAGCAATTGCAGCATTGCTGCTGCTCCATGTGCCACCCGCGGTTGTGTCACTTAGAATAGTTGTTAAACCATTGCATATTGAATCTAGACCGGAAATACCTGTTACAGATGGGTAGCAGGAAGTAACTTTCCGTATCCGGTTATTGCTCAAATCCGCAATGTATATGTTGCCCGATAGGTCAACTGCAACGCCGTAAGGCTGATTAATGCGCGCGGCCGTTGCGGCGCCGCCGTCACCAGCAAGACCCGCGGTACCAATGCCTGCTACAGTGGATATTATTCCGGAAGTGTTTATTTTCCGGATACGATTGTTATTCACATCTGCAATAAAAATGTTCCCATAGACATCACTGGTAATACCGCAGGGTGTGTAAATGCTTGCTGCACTTGCGGCACCTCCATCTCCACTATAACCTGTAGCCCCCGTCCCTGCAATAGTTGAAATGATACCTGAAGAATTTATTACCCTGATGCGATTATTATCCCTGTCCCCAATATATACTACGCCTGTCCGCACCATTACCGACCATGGGCTGTACAATTGAGCTGCGGTTGCTGTCCCTGCATCGCCAGTGTAGCCAGGATAACCGGTTCCGGCAATCGTAGAAATGATGCCAGAGGAATTGATTTTCCTTATTCTATGCCCATACAACTCGGCAATATATATATTCCCGCTATTGTCAACGGCAACTCCATGGGGTCCATTAAGTTGAGCCGCACTTGCGGGACCTCCATCCCCGCCATAACTTGCTGAACCTGTACCCGCAACGGTGGTGATGCTGCCTGACGTGCTCACTTTGCGTATGCGGTTATTCTGGAAATCTGCGATAAACATGATCCCGCTGCTATCAAATGCAATGCTGGTAGGTGAATTTAATTGCGCTGCTGTTGCTGATCCCCCATCACCTCCATAGCTGCCAGTTCCGGTGCCCGCAACGGTTGTGATTACGCCCGAGGTATTTATTTTCCTGATGCGATTATTAGCAGCGTCAGCTATATACAAGTTATGCGCATTGTCAAAAATAGTAGCTTTGGGTGATTGTAGTGCCGCTGAGGTTGCCGCTCCACCATCACCACCATATCCTGCTCCCGTACCGGCGAAAGTTGTAATAATCTGTGCTTTCGCACTAAACCCAATGCACAGAATAACAGGTAAGAATTTTACGAAGCGAAAAGCGGTCTTTTTCATAAAGTATTTTTTAATGGTATGCAATTGATTCAAAAGATAAAAAAACAAATTGTCTGATCTGTGAAAAACTTCACGAACGGTCGTTTTTGTTTGTGAACGGTAATTATATGGCACAAAAATGCCGCCTTTTTGACGGGCGGCATTTCAGGAGATACTGTTGGTTATGTTTATTTTATGATCAGCTTGCCGGTAAAACGCTCCTTCGCAGTTGTGGCAGAAACGAAGTATATGCCTTTGGCTAAAGCCAGGTTCTGTTCATATTGTTTATTGGTGTTGACGGTGCATTCGCTCACTTTCGCACCAAGTACATTGGTAATAACAATAACGGCTGATTCGTTATCGGTAGCGTTGAGCGATAGGGTAAAGGCGCCGCTACTTGGGTTAGGTGTTATCAGCAGGCTGCCAGGTGTTGCAGCAATATCGTCAACGGCTGCAAAGCAATCAGGAACGGTAAAAGCAAATGAAGACATCGCGGTTCCGCAGCTGTTGGATTTTGAATAGCTGATGCTGGCAAAGCCAGGCGCCAGGGCTTTAACTGTGCCAGTTGGCGAAACGGAGCAGATAGTCGGGCTGCTGTTACTCCAGCTACCGCCCGATACTGAATTGGCAAGTGTTACGGTAATGCCCGGGCATGCATGGTTGGTGCCGGTAATGGTGCCCGCATCAGGCATTGGGTTTACCGGAATTATACGGCGGGCCGTTGCTGTGCCGCAACTGTTGGTTGTAGTGTAAATAGCAGTGTCGATGCCAGGAGAAACACCGATAATTGTGTAGCCAGATAGCGTAGCATGACCATTAGTAAGGCTCAGCGCGCCGCCAGTTCCCGTTACAGTTAGGGGAAGGCTGGTAGCCACACATAATTGGGCTGGTATGGTAATGGTTCCTGCATTTGGTAGCGCGTTAACCGTAACCGCTTGGGTTGCTACTGCGGTTCCGCAGGAGTTCGTTACCGTATAGCTAATGGTAGCAGTGCCGGTTGTTGTGCCGCTAACAATACCACCCGAAACTGTTGCAATGCCACTGGCAGATGAACTCCATGTGCCGCCGGGAGTTGAGTCGACCAGCGTGATGCTAGAGCCGACACAGAGATTTGTTGTTCCTGCAATAATAGTGCCTGCATAGGCAGTAGGGCTTACCGTAAGCGGGTGCGTGGCTACGCTCGTGCCGCAACTATTGCTCACTACGTAAGATATGGTTGCGGTGCCGAGTGCAACACTGGTGGCAATCCCCGAACTATTTATGGTAGCTACAGAAGTATTGCTGCTTAACCATGTGCCGGTGCCCGAAGTGCCACCAACGGTATAAGCCGTTGTGCCTGCACCGAGGCAAGATACAGATGCTCCGGAAATGGAGCCGGCTGTAGGTCCGGGATTCACAGTAACCGACCGGGTAACTATGGTGCTGCCGCAGGTATTAGAAACAGTGTATGAAATTGTTGCGGTGCCACCAGTTAGTCCGTATACGGTACCCGTGCCGGCATCAACTGATGCAACGGCCGAAGTGCCCGTTGCCCATGTGCCGCCGGAAGTAGTATTGGTAAGGGTAGTTGTTGCCCCTGCACAAACGGATGCAGAACCTGCAATTGCGGCAACCGTGGGCAGTGGTAAAACAGTAATGTCAGTAGTTGCACTGGCGGTGCCACAGCTGTTGGTAATGCTGTAGGTAATGTGGGCCGTACCTGCAGCTAATGCCCGCACAAAACCAGTACCAGCGCTTACTGTCGCAATACCTGTAGTACCCGATGTCCATCCTCCACCTGCTGTTGCGGTAGCGTCTGTCAGGGTAACGGTAGTGCCGACACACATGGTGGATGGTCCGGTTATAGTGCCGCCGGTTGGCGTAGCCGTAACGCCGATATTCGCAATGCTGGTGCCCAGCGAAGTAGTATACGAAATGCTTGCGGAGCCTGCACCGATACCTGTTACATCGCCTGTGGCAGATACTGTTGCAACTGTTGTGTCGCTGCTGCTCCATGTGCCGCCGGTTGTAGCACAGCTGAGTGTTATGGTATTCCCCGAGCAGAGCGTTCTAGGCCCTGTAATTGGCGCATTTTCTTCTGTAAGGGTGCTGTTGGTTACATTCCATTTGTCTCCGCCGTCAGCTGAGAAATTTGAATTTACTGCGTTCAGCACAGCATATAATTTTACGCCACCGCTGCCCGTTGCTGGTGCAGTCCAGCCGATAGCTACAGCGTAGACGGTACCTGCGCCGCCAGTGCCGGATACCGGGCTAAGCCTGCCAGTGTGTTCTACAAATCTGAACGAACCAATGGCCCTGTTGGCACAACCCGACGGAAGCCCTGAGGTAGCCAGTGTACCCGCATTAGTTGCAGATGCTGTGCCGGCTGTTGCCGCGCTTACCGCAGTTAGCTGAAAAGCAAATTTTGGCAGCGTGAGGCTGGAGGAGGTTTGGGTTCCGGTAAGTTTAATATTATAGGTTTGGCCTGCAACATAATGGGTTACAGGTGTGCCGGCTGAGTCGAGTTCCAAAGTAATTGAGGTAGTGGAAGTAGCACTAGAGCCATGGCAATTACAGCCCGGTGTGCCGCCACGGGCACCAGTGCCATCGTAACTGATTGCACCGCCCGGGCCTCCGCTGTAGCTCGATAGCGTCAGATACAAGCCCGAAAGTAGCATGATAAAAAGGAGTAATTTTTTACTCATAGGTTTAGCATTTTGGTTAAAAAAGTGTGTTATAAATAGTCGATGGCTCTAAAGATATATAATATACCGAAATCATTGCTATGTTCTGTGTTTTTTATTGAATTAATTTGTTGTTGTAATTACTTTACTATGCTTAACTTATAAACGCTTATTTTCTCATTTTTGAATAATTTTTCTATTAGTATGGTGTATTAACGTACAAAATATTGTTTTGGTTTTAGGTAAGACTATTAAAATATCTTTGGCGAATACATTGAAATGCGGGTTGTTTGGTGCTATACGGCGGAAAATCATTGCTTTACTATATAGGTCTCCATCCCAAACCCTTTTTGGGCTACCTTATCAAAATGACTATATTTGGCTTTTAGACCCCGAGCAATGATATTACAGAAGCCACTTAATGAAAACCTGGAGTTACTTGCCCGCCAGGTGGTAGAAGGGTTTATTATTGGGTTGCATAAAAGCCCGTTCCATGGTTTTTCTGTGGAGTTTGCAGAGCACCGGTTGTATAATCCCGGAGATCCGCTTCGTCATATTGACTGGCGTGTATATGGGCGAACCGATAAACTTTTCGTTAAAAGGTTTGAAGAAGAAACCAATCTTCGCTGCTGTCTGGTGGTAGATACATCTAGTTCTATGCAGTTTCCGCAGGATGATAAGAAAATGAGCAAGTTGCAATTTTCTTGTGTTGCCGCGGCTAGCCTGCTACAGTTGCTGAAACGTCAGCTGGATGCGGCTGCATTGGCCTTATTTGATGATAAGGTGAGTTACTTTTCGCAATGCCGGTCTGCCAATAGCCATTATAGATTACTCACCAATGAGTTGCAAAAGGTTTTAAATTATACTTCAGAAAACAAACAGACCAATACCGCGGCTGCTTTGCACCTTATTGCGGAGCAGATGCACAAACGTTCACTTGTAGTTATTTTTAGCGATATGATGGACGATACAGATCATGTGGAAGATCTATTTTCTGCATTGCAACATCTGCGTTATAATAAGCATGAAGTTATTTTATTTCATGTAATGGATGGCGCGCAGGAAGTGGAGTTTGAGTTTGAGAACCGGCCTTATGAGTTTGTGGATATGGAAACAGGGGACAGGGTAAAGTTACAGCCCCACCAGATAAAAGACCAGTATATAAGCAGGATGAAGGATTTTCAGCAGATGGTTGAAAACCGGTGCCACCAGTACCAGGTAGACCGTGTAGCCGTTGATTTGAGCAAGCCAGTGGACCAGGTATTGCATTCATTTTTAATGAAGAGAAATAAATTGATGTAATTTCCGATTTTTTGTATACCTTTGCGCTCCTTTTGGAGTTGGGTATTGGGTGATGTGCGACTGGCGCAGCTTTTCGTGTAAATAACCACACATTACCAGGCTAAAACGGATTAGATAATCTTCGTAGTTTGAAAATTATTGAAAAGGTAACACTTGATCCGCGGACTGTAAACTGCCAACTGTGGTATGGTTGATATTAGGAAACCAACTATTAAGAGGTATGAAACACAATAGGGAATTTGAAATAGCCTGGCAGGGATTAAAACCCGGCGTCCATACCTACACTTACGATCTTGATGATCGTTTTATGCAGGAAAGGCACGTTGACGAGTCTTTTTCAAATTGGAAGGCAAAGGTGACGTTGGTTTTCGATAAACATGAAAATTTTTTCATGTTGCGTTTCGATGTAGACGGCAGGATTACGGTGCCATGCGACAGGTGTGGGGACGATTTTGAACTAACCCTTTGGGATGAGTTCAATCTGGTGATAAAGCTGACGAACGAAGAGACAGAGGATATAGAGGATGAAGATGACGTCATTTTTATACCGAGAAGTGAGACGGTGATAGATATTAGTGACTGGATATACGAATTTGTAGTACTGAGTATACCTTTGCAACATATTCATCCGGACAATGCCGACGGGAAACCTGGTTGTAACCAAATTGCCCTGGACTTGCTGGATAAACTGTCAGAGCAAACCAACATAGCTAAGAACCCACTTTGGAAAGGGTTGGATAAGCTAAAAGACTAAGAAGTAAAAACCGGTTAACCGGCTGATTGATAAAAATATTATAATACAACAATAAAATAGAGTAACAATGCCAAATCCTAAAAGAAGACATTCGCAACAAAGGGGTAGGAAACGCAGAACCCATTACAAGGCTACAGCAGAAACATGGAGCATTGACGCAACAACAGGCGAAAGCCATCTGCGTCACCGTGCGCACTGGGTAGAAGGAAAACTTTTCTACAAAGGCAAACTTGTAATAGACAACTCGCCTGCAACACCTGCGGCTGCTGCTAGTGCAGAAGGAGAAGATAACTAATAAACTTATTATTTTCGCTGGATGAAAATAGGCCTGGATATAATGGGCGGGGATTACGCCCCGGCTGAAGCTATTAAGGGTGTGCAACTGTTTTTTGAACAGTCGCACAATGCTGATGTGCACCTTATGCTTACTGGAAATACCGAAATGGTAGCTCCGTTTATGCATGTTTTGGAGCCTTACAAGCACCGCTATACCTTAGTTGATGCACCTGAAGTTATTGGTATGCATGAGCACCCTACAAAGGCGCTTAAAGAAAAACCAAACTCCAGCATCGCTATGGGTTTCGGGCTGTTGCTTAAGGGCAAGGTTGATGCATTTATGAGTGCCGGTAATACCGGTGCCATGCTTGTAGGTTCTATGTATTCGGTAAAGGCAATAGACGGCATATTAAGGCCAACTATCGCTTCACCTATTCCTCGCCAGGATGGCAAGTATAATATGCTGCTTGATGTTGGGATAAATGCCGATTGCAAACCGGAACACCTGGTACAGTTCGCCCAATTAGGTTCTTTATATGCCAAGCATGTTCTTGGTCATGAAAACCCAAGGGTGGGCCTCCTTAACATTGGTGAAGAAGAAGGCAAAGGCAATTTATTGGCACAGGCAACTTATCCGCTGCTGAAAGAGTTACCGGGAATTAATTTTATCGGTAATGTAGAAGGTAGAGATATGTTTATGGACAAAGCCGAAGTAATTGTTTGCGAAGGTTTTGTTGGAAATGTAGCCTTAAAGCTTGCAGAGTCGTTCTACGATATTTTTAAAGTGCAGAAAGGGTTTAACGATCCGTTCCTGGAAGGGTTCAACTTTGAAACTTACGGTGGCACACCAATATTGGGTATTAACAGCCCTGTTATTATAGGCCATGGTATTTCTCACGCAGAAGCCTTTAAGAACATGATCTTCGTCGCTGAAAAGCTGATAAGTTCAAACCTTACCAATTTATTTAAAGAAAATTTCAAGCCACAGGGCGAGCAACAGGTTGCTGCAAGCTAGTGTTTGATGGAAATATTGCTGAGCCTCGTATCGTTGATACGAGGCTTTTTTTTGTGCGTATATAGGTGTCCCACACCTTTGAGGTGTGGGACACCTGCTCGTCAAGTATTTTGCCCTTTCAGGGCTTTTGTGCGGAATATTATTTGTCGATGGGTTATCACCCATCGCTATTATGTTAATGCCCTTTCAGGGCTTTTGTGCGGAATATTATTTGTCGATGGGTTATCACCCATCGCTATTGTGTTAGCGCCCTTTCCGGGCTTTTGAGCGGAATATTATTTGTCGATGGGTTATCACCCATCGCTATTGTGTTAGCGCCCTTTCAGGGCTCTCCGGTGGATTGTTATTTGTCGATGGGCTATCACCCATCGCTGTTATATTAGCGCCCTTTCAGGGCTTTTGAGCGGAATATTATTTGTCGATGGGCTATCACCCATTGCTGTTATGTTAGCGCCCTTTCAGGGCTTTTGTGCGGAATATTATTTGTCGATGGGCTATCACCCATCGCTGTTATATTATCGCCCTTTCAGGGCTTTCTGGTGGATTGTTATTTGTCGATGGGGTATCACCCATCGCTATTATATTAGCGCCCTTTCAGGGCTTTTGTGCGGAGGTATGAAATTTTTTCAAATCAGATTCAGAGCGCAGTCGGCAGCTTTTTTCTGCGTATAGGTTTCCCACACCTTTGAGGTGTGGGACACCTGCTTGTAAATTTCATTGCGCACATTTTTTTATATTTCATCAAACTTTTTCCTACCTTTGCAGCGATAGAATTATTGTGCACCCTCTAAATGCACTTTTTTATGCTACACTGTTTCTACATATCGCCCCTTGCGCTCATTGCCTGATCTGGCAGGAGTATTTCTTTTTACTTATCTTTTTTTGTTGGTGAAATGAACGTAGGTCATACCTATGTCCTGTAAATACTATCTGCCACGCCACTCAGGCTCAGCCACGGGTATATCCTTATGGTAAGGATGAATCATGATGTCAACAATATTCAGAATGATTTAATGCCAGTCAGACTTTTACAATTGTAACAATGTTGCACGCAAAGGCGCCAAGCCGCAAGTATTATTTAGCATAGTACTCAAGGTGTAAGAGGCGCAATAGTGAAGATGTCTGTTTGGTATATTAATACCCTTATTTTATGGCTATCAATGCCGATAGGGAGCTTATTGCCTTATATAACCTTAAAACTAAAAGACAAAAAAGGCGGGCTCTCAAAGAAGATAGAGAAAAACAATTGCTGAGGCTATACGAACAATCTAAAGAGCTATATGAAGCACAACGTAACCTGCCAATGGTACCGCTAAACGAGCCTTTTCAGAAAGACTGGAAGCGAACATTTGCAATGCATAAAAGTGATTTATATGGAGATAAAGTGGACTTCTATCAATGTTTACTCGACAAAATAAATACAGCACAATATAGCAGGGATAAGCAATTCCGGGATCCACTTCACCGTAAGAAGAATGGGCAAAAACTTTATCGCATACACGATCAGTCTATAAAGGAATTTGAGGCGTATGAATGGAACGATCCTAAACTGTTGTTTACGGATAAAGAACGCGAGCTCTTTCAGCGTGTCGAGTACTGGCATACCATATTTAGGCAGCAGCGGGTAAAGTATGTATTTACAGAGCCATGGCGGTATAAGCTAATTGTAACGGCCAATATTATTTACGAAGTGAGAGAAGAAGACGGCATCCTTAAGCAAATGGAAAGCGAGCTGGACAACTATCTCAGAAGGGCCAATCTCTGGAATGCCATATACAAAGTTAGGGATGGCTCTGTTTATAATTGGAAGAGGGAAATGCCCGAAAAAGCCAAATATAGAAACCCCTTCAAAAACAAGCCGTTCACAGCGATGCTGGACGAAGTAAAAAATGAATAACCAAAACAAACCAAATGAGCACAATAAAATTAAAAGAGCTTAGTAAACTAGGCTATACCAACGACCAGGCAAGGAGCCTGGCACTTAACATTACCGGCAAACATTACAAGCACCAAACGCGTGAGGAAGTATTGCAATTGCTGAAGAACATTCGGGATAAACCGGAAGATTATGTTCATGACCCTGTTACGGGTAAAATTGCCGCTACGTTTATGGATACGGAAGTGGAATGTAACTTTCAGACCTTCTCTCTACTGGAGGAAACAGGTGCATTGAAAATTTATGGTGGCAAGGAAATAGAAGGCTCAGCCAAAAAGCAAATGGAGTTGGCTATGAGTCTGCCAGTTACGTTACAGGGCGCGCTAATGCCAGATGCGCACATGGGTTATGGGTTGCCCGTGGGTGGCGTGCTTGCCACTCGAAATGCGGTTATACCCTTTGCTGTGGGCGTTGACATTGGATGCAGGATGGCACTCTCTATTAGTGATGAAAGCGATAGCTTTTTCAGGAGCAACGGCCACCAGATGAAGCTGGCATTGCGCGAGCATACGCACTTCGGGATGGAAAGCAATCCTGATTTCAGGCGTGAGCATGAAGTGATGGACAGCAGCGATTTTAAAAGTACGGAACTGCTGAAGCGATTGCAAGGGAAAGCCGCGAAACAACTGGGTTCATCGGGCAGTGGTAACCACATTGTGGAGTTTTGCAGCCTGGAGTTATTCGAGGACAATTACCTCGGTTTGCCCGCTAAAAAGTATGTGGCTTTGTTGTCGCATTCAGGTAGCCGGGGATTGGGTGCCAACATAGCGCAGCACTACACGAAAATTGCGATGGATACCTGCAAGTTGCCGCGCGAAGCACAGCAACTCGCATGGCTTGACATGAATACCGAAGCCGGGCAGGAGTACTGGCTCAGCATGAACCTTGCGGGCAGGTATGCCAAAGCTTGCCATGAAACTATTCATGAAGCGCTTCTTGATAGCCTTGCGCTTACCGCACTGGCGGTTGTAGAAAACCACCACAATTTTGCATGGGCGGAAACAATGGCCGATGGCACGGAAGCTATTGTGCACCGCAAAGGCGCAACTCCCGCGCATAAAGGTGAGCCGGGCATAATACCCGGTAATATGATTGACGCTGCGTACCTGGTTTCGGGTACGGGCAACAGCCAGGCGCTTAACTCAGCGGCACATGGTGCAGGCAGGGCTATGAGCCGCCAGAAAGCCAAAGACAATATGACAGTATCCGGGCTTAAACAGATGCTGAGTGGCGCCGGAGTTCAGTTAATTGGTGGAAGTGTGGAAGAAAACCCATACGCCTACAAAAACATTGAGCAGGTAATGGCTGCACAAACTGAACTTGTAAAAGTAGAGGGTATTTTGCACCCGAAAATTGTAAGGATGAACAAGGAATAGTGCAGTCTGTTTAGCTTTAACTAACGAAAAACCACGCATCATTTGGTGCGTGGTTTTTGCTTTTATTGTGAATAGTTGTTTTTAATTGCAGCATAGAAGCACGGTAAAAGAATGCATCTTTATTATTGCCGCCTTGCCCAGAATTCAGATTGTGGCCATCTTTTTTCCTGTTGGTAAATGTTCTTCCTCATCACAAGATAGTTGCCAAAGTTCCTTTCAAGGTCGGACTGGTAGGTTGCTATTCGGCTTGGTTCATGTTGCGTTAATTCTGCCAAAATAATTGCTGCTCCAGTACATGCCGATGTAATAGCAAATCCGATGCCCATTGATGAGACGGGGTCGAATGCCGCAGCGGCATCGCCGATTGCAATGAAATTCTTGCTTTTTGAATTATCGGTGATTTGAGAATAGGCGTTTCTTACCCACGGGCTCGTATCCACGGATTGTCCTCCGCGTATTTTTTCCTTTATATGCCGCGTGCTGGCCAGTAACTGCGCCCATTTTTCGCTTTTGTTGATTTCGTGTTTTGAAACGATATCAGCATCAGAGAAGAACATGGTGGAAATTCTGTTGTCTTTCAGCCTGGCGCAATACCACCAGCCCAGTTCTGTTGTTTCAATGGTCACTTCCTGGGGCATTGTCTGGCCATTAAAATGAAGGTAAGTGCCCACCGCAACCAATTGATCTTGTTTTGTTGATGGGATAGCCAACTGCCGGCAAATACTGGCTTGCCTGCCTGTTGCATCTACAAGGTAACGGGCATGTATGGTAAAGTCGTCGTTTGTTAAATGCCGTGCGTTTATTTCCCATGAACCATCGTCAAGCTGATTGCAGGCAACACACTTCGTTCTCGGAATTACGCGGCCACCCAGGTCACTGACGCGTTTTAATAACGTCAGGTCAAAATTTTCGCGGTCTAGTTGGTGGCTCGATCGTTCTGTGGTGAGTATAGAATCGCGCAGCATAGGCTGGTCAATTCCCCAATAAGAAGTATTGCCATAATTGGGCAGGAAGCAATCCTCGCCGAATGCATCTGTCTCAATTTTTAAATACTTTAAAAGGTCAAAGATGGCAGCCGAAACATGTTCGCCAACACGGTTATTATCGAGTGCAGATTGCTCAATTATAGTAACATCAACGGAGCCATTATTTAAAAGACTTATAGCGGCGGCAGCCCCAGCCGGGCCGCCACCTGCTATAAGTACATCAGTTTTTATTATGCTCATTGGTATGGTGCTTATCTTCTTGATCTCGTGCCAGAACGGGGTTTAGGTAAGCTGTTTGCTACAACTTTTATTGGTTTAAATGCTCTCTCTTCTAAAAACGCTACCATTTTGCTTGCGCTTTCACTGTTTGTTGCCATTGCCTGCAAGGCTGCCGGAGCGCCGCCGGGATTATCCTGAGGTATGTACCATACGGGAAGGGTAGTTTCATTATCGTTCACATTACCGCTAAATGTACTCATCGGTATTTCGTCGCAGGTAAATAGCTGGTTATTCCTTTCTGTTTCGGTAAAGAAAGGCATTGACGGCCTATTGTGGTTCCTGTTACGAATGAATGCAAGTGCATACCAATGCTCTACCATTTGAGCGAATTGGTTGATGCCGCGCGCATAGTTCAGCGACTGGCCAGCGGGTATAGCGCCAGCTGCGGTTCCTGTTCCTGAAGCTATTTGCCCATCGGCAGTAAACTCACCTGTAAGTACATCCCAAGGTGCTTGTGGAGGCCACCAATATGCATAATAGTTTGGCAGTAATGGCTGGCCGTCTTCTTTGTTTACCGTAGGGTCGGTAAAGTTGATGTATTGTATGGTACACTGGAAGAAGTCAGCCTGCCAAGGGCAAGCCATGCGCTTGGTAAGGTCGCCTGGCTGGCAGCCTCCGCCTTCACATTCATCCCTGTTTGGGTCCAGGCCGGTAGCATTATACCCGTTGGCTCCTTTTTCATCTGCAATAACAAATGGTGCAGCATAAATTGCCTGGTTCTGCAAATTCCAGGTTACTTCAATGCCGGGGCACATAGGCAGACCAACGCAATTGCCTATGCTCGCAGTGTCCATTGGGCTAACCGGGTATGGATTTGAATCTGGCTTATGCTCAAACTTTCCATCTGCCCATTGGCTCAGAAGGAAGTACTGAGTGGTGTTCAGCGCAAGGAACTTCACGATGTCATCGTTACTCACCGAATTGCTGCCGGAGTTAAGCGGCATCAAAGGGAAATTGAGTTGGTATGGGTTCTGGAAAAGGTCTTGTGAAGGTTGGTCAGATGAACTGTCATGTATGCCATTAGGTTTCCTGAAGCAGGCGAAATAGGCTTCCCTGTTTGCCCTGTTCTCTTCTGAGGCATCAGTAAAATCAAAGAAGGCGGCTGTCATGGCCATCATAGGCTGCACATTAGCAACCCATTGATATTGCGACATTCTTTTGATAATAGGGAAAATATCGCGTTGATAATTGGCTACGAATGATGGGTCGTACGCACCGTTTTTATACATATCCGGAACCAGGTTGAAACACCTTACACCAACATCAAACATGGTATCGCTTAGTGCCGATATGTTTACAATTTCGGGTGCAAAATCAGGCGAACCTACAACCACCCATGCCTGTGCATTGTCTACGCTCCCGTCATTGTACGTAATTTTGCAATATACCGGCCCGTCGGAAATGTCATCATGCCATGTGCTTGCCCCGCCATAGCCTTCCAGCGGCATATCGCCACCGGCATTACCGAAGCCACCTAAAACAATCAATCTTCCGTCACTATCGGTTAACAGGTCTCCCAGAGTTGTTACCGCCAGGCCATATTTAACTTTAGCAGGCGGGAATTGAGCCGGATATCCGTCAGGCACATTGTTAGCATCAAAAGCTATAGATTGGTTTGCCCCGGAAATAGTGCGCCATCCCGGGTCAACAATAAGCGTCTGCCTGTCCTGGTAGGTTGTTTTATCCGGGTTGCGCAACGGCGTATTCTTGTTCGCATAACTATTTTCCTCACCGAATAGCAGGTTGCCATTCAGTTCGCTATAGTCATACCAGGCTGCTTTTTTGTTAGCAAGGTGCACCGTCCATTCAATAGACGCGACGTTGGCCGTATTAATGGTTATTTCCTGGTTGTTACTATCATATACCTTAAATGGCTGCCCCTGGCGCCTTATGGCACCATGTACATCTTTAAAGTTCACGATATGGCCAAGCTTATTGCCATTCGAATCGGCCTCAAAAGGCAGGCCGCCAATTGCATCTGGCGACAAGCAAAACTGCCCGGTACTGTTTCCAAGCCGGGATACCCCGACGGAAGGATAAATTCTAATAGCCATATTTTTTTTAGTGTTTAGGTATACAGTAAAAATTTGCTGTATAATTTTGTGTAAATTATATTGTAATTGCCAATTAGTTTAGTGAATGGGAGATTAATTTTAATATATTTTTATTTATTATTAATTTACGATCAAACTTGGAGGTTGCGTAAACGACGGATCTGGTATAAATGCAGGTTGCAACCTGTAAATGATGTAACACCCGGTGCTTATTATGTAATGGTTTAACGCCGCTGTTTTGCAAACTTTGTAATACTTAATACTACACACCATGAGCCAGAGCAAACCAGATAAGTATACCGGTAAAGAGCATGATTTCGAGGGCTATCCTGTGCACCCGCCATCAGAAGATATTTACAATAATGGGCAGGTTGACCCGGAAATAGATCCGGAAGATGTAAAAAACAGTAAAACACCACTAGTGCTTGAAGATGATGACAGCCTGAAAGAGCTGAATTTTGCGAACGGTAAAATGACGGATGATCTTGACATTCCGGGTGCAGAATTAGATGATGAAGATGAATTAGTGGGCGAAGAAGATGAAGAAAATAATAGCTATAGCCTTGGCGGAGATGAACATAATAACCTTGACGAAACGCAGGAATAATTCACCAAAACTCAGAGCTTTATGACAGCGGGTTGGTCAATAATTTTAAAAATTTATTTTATGGTAACAGCAGCCACACCATCGGAATTGCAAACAGTTCCCCATGTTGACCTTGAGAAATATTCCGGTAAATGGTATGAGATCGCCACCTTCCCCAGAGGTTTTGAAAAGGAATGCCATTGCACTACAGCCACATATACCTTAACAGGCGACTATGTGACAGTTGAAAACAGGTGCAATAAGGGGAGTGTAGATGGTAAAGAGGCATACATAAAAGGTAAGGCTTTCGTGGTGCCGGAATCAGGCAATGCAAAGCTGAAGGTGCAGTTCTTCTGGCCCTTCAAAGGGAAGTACTGGATTATAGACCTTGCGGATGATTATAGCTATGCGGTTGTAAGCAACCCTAACAAACGTTATTTGTGGATACTTTCCCGCACCCCGAAAATGGATGGTGCAGTATACGATAAAATTTTGCTGCGCCTCAAAGGCAAAGGCTTCGACCTTAGGGAATTGAGGTTGACACCACAAAAGGGAGAGTGAAATACAGTGAACAGGATGTTATTGGTCCACGCACCTTTGGTGCGTGGCTTTTTGTTGTTGGGTTGTATCGCTAAAGTCGATGGGCTAACACCTATCGCTATTGAATTGCGCCCTCTCAGGTCTTGGGTTCATTTTTCGTTATCCATGGGCTAACACCCATCGCTATTGAATTGCGCCCATTCAGGGCTTTGGTTTGTTTTTCGCTATCGATGGGCTAACACCCATCGCTATTGAATTGCGCCCTTTCAGGGCTTTGGTTCGTTTTTCGTTATCGATGGGCTAACACCCATCGCTATTGAATTGCGCCCATTCAGGTCTTGGGTT